>NZ_JACIAP010000009.1:0-177318 GCF_014194875.1 Sphingomonas sp. BK481
CGCGCCGGCCTGATACGCGGCGCATCCTCCGGTGCCCGGCGTCACCTGTCATCCACCACGCTGATCCCACGCGATCCTTTTTCAACAGTCTCGAACGGTTGTGACACCACGTGCCGGCGGCTTTCGACCGTTCCAATCCTGAAAGCTGTCTGGCAGGAAAGTCCCCAACTGACGCCCTCCGGGGACAACCTTGCTCGTTCCCACTTTAAAACTCGATGAGAAGGCATTCCCATTGGTCACCCAGATCTGCCTCGCACCATGAGGACGCCGTCGAAGAGCTTGGCGACACGCTCGTTTGACGGAACGGCCAAGGCGGCGTTGATCGCGGCTTGGTTCAATCCATGCCGACCTACTGCGGGAGCGCCGTTAGTCGCAACCGCTCCTGCCATCGGCGCGGCGCCTGGCGCTGACGAGGCGGCATTGACGTCATCCGGGGCCTGCGTGGCCTCGATCACGCGGAGGCTGTTAGCAGCGACCGCCGGGTCGACGCGGATCTGGGGCATCTCGGGGGCCGGTATCTTGGTCCGCGCCGAGAGCTTCTTCTCGGCATAGTAGCGGACCTTCTTTCCATAGGTCGCGTACATGCCTCGCCGGAAAACGATCAGATCGTCCTCCGGCAGCAACTCGACTTCCTGAGGGAGCATCAGCGGCCGGCGCTGATCGGAGTCCGAGGTGGAGCCGCCGCCGCCACCCCACGTTCCCATCGAGCGCGAGCGAGCCTTGAACGTGTAGCTGCCGAGCTGGTCCGAAATCTTCTTCGCTTCGGCCAAACCGGCCGGACGAAGCACGAGCCGCACCGCGCAGTTCCGCTCGATGTCGGCCGCCACCTTGTCCCCATAGACGCCCTGGATCTGTTCGAGCGACTGGAATGCCGGCAGCATCCGCAACCCGTAGCCGGCGACATAGCTGAAGGCGTTCGCGAGCACGGTGCATTTGCCGAGGCTCGCGAACTCGTCCAGGGCTAGCAGCACCTTGATCTGATGCTTGTCGCCCTTCGGCAGCTCGCGGACGTTGCGGTCGATGAGTTGCTGGAAGAGCAGGCCGTAGATCGGCGCAACCCGCTCCAGGTCATCCGGCGACACGCCGAGATAGAGCGAGATCCGCTTGTCCCGAAAGTCACTGAGATCGAAATCACTCTCTGAGGTCGCCGCATCGACATATGGGTTCAGCCAGCCGTTGATCTTGGACGTAACCGACTGGCGCAATCCAGAGAATGTGTTCGCCGACGAGCCGGTATAATCCTTGATCGCCGATACGCACCCTTCCGACAGGGGCTTACCGGCCTTCTTACGATCGGCGATGATCTTCGGGAAACGCCGCTGGGCGTCGCTGGCCGCGAACTGGCGGTACACCTCGCCGAGCGTAAAGGGGAGGGCGTCCTCCCCATCGTCGACGGTTGCCGCGATATATGCGGTGATGCCGAGGAAAGCGGTTCGCGCGCCCTCGGCCCAGAACTTCTCGCCCGTGAGCGGATCGGGATAGAGCATTGCCGCGATCTTCTGAAGCTCGTTGATGACCTCCACCGGATCATGCCGGTTGATGTAGCTCAGCGGGTTCCACCGCACGGTGCGGCCCGTGGGATCGAGCGGGTTGAAGAGCAGCACCTGCTGCCCGAGCACCTTCAGCCGATACCCCGCCGTATTGTCGTAATTTTCCTGCTTGATGTCGAGCACCACGAGAGAATCGAGCCAGTCGAGCAAGTTCGGGATGATGACGCCCACCCCCTTGCCGGCGCGCGTTGGGGCTTCCAGCATCACATGCTCGGGTCCGCCAAAGCGCATCACCTTGCCGCCGAACTTGCCCAGCACGATGCCGGCCGAGGCGAGCATCTTGCCGTTGCGGACCTCGCCGACTCGTGCGAAGCGCGCCTCGCCGTGGAGCTTCTGCCGTTTGAACAGCGTGGAGAGAATGGTGATGACCGTCAGGACGAGGCCGATCCCGACGCCGATCAGGAACGGCTGATAGACGATCGGATAGCCCTTCAGCGCCCACAGCGCGGCCGGCACCTTAATCCAGGGCGTATGCGCGTTGAGGAGGTGGGCACGCCACAGGACGGCGAGGGCGCCGATCGTGGCGCTCAGCGCCAGGCCGATGATGCCGAGGAACGCGATCGCGCCCGGCTGCGACCCTTCGTCGCTTCGCACCCATTTTCCGTTCATGCCGATACCCCCTTCAGTCGGTCGGCTTGCTCGCCGGATCGAACCATACTTCGGTCATGCGATAGCGCGCCGGCTGGCCCTCGCCGGGTGGCAGGCGGTGCATCTGCACGACGATATCGACCAGCGAGCGCAGCAGCGCCCGGATGTCGTGGCGGTCGAGATCGTTGCCGCCCTCCGATTCCTTCACCAGCAGCGTCAGCTGCTCGAGCGCGCCCTCCGCCGTGTTTGCGTGGACCGTGGTGATCGAACCGGGATGACCGCTGTTGACGTTGCGCAGGTAGAAGAAGGCGGTGCCGTCCCGCAGCTCCTGCAGAAGGATGCGATCGGGCCGCATCCGCAGCGCCGATTCCAGCAACTCCTTGGCGCCCGCCTTCTGGAGGCTCTTCCCATCCTTGGCGTACATCATGTGGACGTGGTTGCGCTGGGGTACAACGAGCTCGCGCGTGTCCTCGATCGTCAGGATCCGCTCATAGTCCGGGATCAGCTTGATGAGACCCTTAGAGAAGCTCGTCTTGCCGGAGCCCGTCGCGCCGGAAATGAGGATGTTCTTGCGGGCTTCGACCGCCAGCTTGAAGAAGGCGCGCCAGTCGCCCGCCTCGCGCAGTCGCAGCAGATCGGGGTCGACCTCCTCGTACAGGCCGTGCGCGCGGACCTCGCTGAACAGGCCGGCACGCTCGAAATCGTCGATGTTCATCGTCACGCCCGACGCTTTGCGGATCGTGATCGAGATGAAGCCTTGCTCGACCGCCGGGGGGACGACGACCTGCGCGCGCTCGCCGCCCGGCAAGACCGAGGAGCAGATCGGATATTCGGAGTTGATATCCTGCTTGGTCAGCCCCGCGATCAGCTTCGCCAGCGTCATGAGGGCCGCATTGTCCAGTGCGGGCTCCTCGTGCCACTCCCAGCCACCCCGCGTTTCAAGGCCGATCATCCCCGGCTCGTTGATGACCAGCTCGGTCACATCGTCGCGCAGAAGGTGCCGTCGGATCGGCTCGGCATTATGCTCGTAGATCAGCGACGTCGGACTGGATGCCACGGCCTTAACGCCTCAATCCTACGTCATAGACCGAGCGGAAATCGAAGTCCTTGGCGACGAAGATCGCCGCGGTGTCGCCCTGGTTCTTCTTCAAGATCGGCTTGATGTTCATAGTTTGCTGAAGGACCGTCTGCCCGGTTTGGCCGGGGACCTGCGTGGTGTTGCTCCCCTCGTTGGCAAGCGCCCGACCGGCGATCTGCGAGGCATCTTCCAACACCGAGATGACGAGCCCAACGCCAAACCGGGCCCAGAACTGGGTATCGACGCCGCCGGGCAAACCGGCCCGACCAAGGCTATCCGCTGCCGGTGAGCCGAGGTCGATCGCGACGCCGCGCGGCGTCAGGGCGCGCGTCCACAGCACGAACAGGCGCGCTTGCCCCTGCGTGATGCCGCCGGAATATTGCCCGAGGACCTTGGTCCCCTTGTCGAGCAGGACGATGCGACCGTTCTCGGAATAGACTTCGTGATTGATGACGCAGGAAACGAACCCGGCCTGCGTCGAGTTGATCGCCGTTTGGAGCGTGCAGGGGATGACCGTGCCCGCACTCAGCAGAAGGTTACGGTCCGCGACCATCGTTGCCCGGACCGTCTGGATCGCGGCATGGCCGAGCTGATCGCTGAAGTCGGTCGATCCCTTGCCCGCCTCGGCCGGATTGTCTTCACCCGGCGCTCCGAAGCCGCTGGCACCGAGGCCCCGCCGCGCGACAGTGGATTGGCCGCCGCGCGTCCGGTCGTCGAGGTCCGTGCCCTGTTGGGCGTCGGCACCGGCGGAGGCGGGAAGGGCGGCCGAGGCCAGCCCGGTGTTGCCAAAGGCCATGATCGGCGACCGCCGCGCCGCATCGGCCATGGCGCGTGCCTGCTCGGCACGTCGCTGCTCGGGAGATTGCTGTCCGTTCGCCGTTGGGGAGGTTGTCCCGCTCGTTGCCGGCAGCGGATTTCCGTTGGCATCGGCGACCTGCGGCCCCGGGGCTGCGGCGATCGGCCGTCCGAAGATGTCGGTTTGCGCCGCGCCGGGCTGGCCGAGTTGACCCGCGAGCGCCGCGCGCTGCGCATTCGGCGATCCCATCACGTCGTCCACGGCACGGTCACTGGCTTTCGCGGGCTGCGCGGCAGCCGCGGTGCTGGCCGACTGGTGGAACGCGCCATAGCCTATCACGATGCCGCCTATGGCGCCCAGCAGGCCGATGCCTGCACCGATAAACGCTAGGTTGCCCCACCCGCCGCTACGCGCGACCGGGCTATCGACCTCGCCTGGCGCAACGGTGTCGGCAGCAACATCGCCTCCGCGGTCAATGACGGTCCCGACCATGTTACTGCCCCTTCACTTTGCGTTCGACGACATTGGAGACGGTGCCCGTTCGATCGCCGCGCTCGTTGCGCAGCGGCGCGTCGTTGTAGATGCACAGCACCGTCGCCCCGCGCCGGAGGCGCAGCTGCCGGTAGACTGCATGGATCACGACGAAATCCTCGCGAACATCGTAGGGGACGATCGTCTCGGTCCCGTCGACGTCGATCGCGAAGATCGAGGGAATGTCGGCGTGGCCTGGATAGTGCAGCACGGTGAACTCGCCGTTGTCGGAGACCTCGGTGGGTTGCAGCGCGACGTCGCCCTGCACGGTATAATTCATATTCCGGGTGCCCTCGATCACGGCATGGTCGAGCGCGGCGGTGGTGATGCTCGTCTCGATCGCCTTGGCGGCCTGGACCTGGGCAAGCTGCACCTGCAACGCCGCCATCGCCCGTTCCTCGCGCGGATAGCGGAACCGCACGCCGTACATCGTGGCGCCCGTCCCTAGTGCGAGGTTGAAATGATAGGTGCGCGGCACGCCGCCCGCGTTGGTGACGACGATCAGGTTGGTGCCTCCAGCCCTCTCGCGGGGTTTGAGAAAGACGATATTGCCTACGGGCGCGATCTGCCAGGAGACGGTATCGCCCAGAGCGGCCTGCGTGATCGTTTCGCCAGGCCCGAACTGGATCTCGATCGCGTGCCGGAAACTGCCGACGATCGTCACAACCTGATCCGGATCGTAGTTGACGTTGCGAACGCGCGCGTCCTTGGCCCCGGGGACGGGGGTCTCCGACGCGAACGCAGGCTGTGGCGCGAGCGTGACTGCCGCGGCACCCAGAACCGAGAACGCGACGAGGCGGTGCCACACCGCCCCGACCCCGCGCCAGAAGCGGTTCCTGGCGCCATCCTCCGTCAGCACCAACGCCGTCGTCGGCGGTGACAGGCGCAGACCCAGCTCTTTGCGCAGCGCTGGCAAGAAGGGGACTGCAACACGGTCGCCATTGGCCGACGTATTTGGCTGATCGCTCATGTCACGCCTCCGGGTCAGAACGATAATTCACGACCTGGAAGCCGAGCGGATTGAGATTCCGATCCTTCTCATGCTCCGGCGCCGTCGTGTATCTGAAGGTCAGTATCGCGTTCCAATTTTGCGCGATCGGCGTGTTCTGCCCGAAGGTGATGATCTTCGTGAAGCGGACCTGCGCCACGGTAGGACTGAGGAAACTGATCGTCCGGATCGAGATCGAGACGAAGCCCTTGTCGCCGTAAATGTTGGAAGGCGCGTTCTTGTTGTTGGCCTGAACGCTGTTCAGGTAACGAGCGCTCTCGGCGGAATCGCTGGTGAGCATGACCGTATAGGCGTTCTCGCGCGCGGCATCGTTGAGCCAGCCTTCGCGCAACCGCACATATTGCGAGATGAAGTAGCGGTTGACCGCATCTTCATAGGTGCGCGGCTGCGGCCCCTTGAGCGCGGTCACGACCTGCGTCTCGCCCGAGCTCTTGTCGACCCTGATGACATAGGGCTCGACGGTCTTCAGCGGGCTGAGCATCGCGACTGCCGCAACCGACGCCACAGCGAGCGTGCACGCAGCCGCCGCAACGCCCCAGGCGAGCCGCTTGGACTGGATCGCCGCACGCATACGGTCATATTCCCACGTCCTCGATGTCTCGTAGTATTTCTCTTTATCTTCGGCCTTCACCGCGCCCATGGCGTCGATCCCTTCAGCAGGAGGAGTAGGTCGGCGCGACGTCCTGCGCGGACGTGCGTGGCGCCGATCGCGGGATATTCATGGCCCCAGGTCCGATTGGGGCGGCAGGCGTACCTCCGGCACCGGGCGTAGGGGTCGGTGCGGGAAGAGGCGCCGGTGCTAGCTCGCGTGATGGCGGCGCCACCATCGACTGCCCTGCGCCCTGCTGTGACGCCGGCAGTGGCACCGGCAAGCTCGGCAGGATCGACCCGTAAAGATTGGCGGGGCGCCGGTGCTTGCCGTCGCACACCGAGACGGGTTTGATATGAGTCCCGGTGCAGCCGCCAAGCGCAACCGCGCCTATCACCAGGATGGTCAGCCTTTTCATACGGTCTCCGTTGGTAAGTTCCCGCGCCCGCGGTGTTCGTGATTCATGGTTCGGGACTGGCTAGCCGGTTTATTTGGACCGAGACGCCGAGCCGCCCGTGCCGCCTCCTCCTGGCGGAGGACGGTTCGCCTGCGTCGCGCGCCGGAACATGAGCCGATTGGTCAACATGTTCGCGCCGGTTTGCAGGAAGCCATGGCCGCCAGAGGACGCACCACCCGAGATACCCGCAGCGATGGCTGGCGACTGAAAGAAGAAGATCGTGCCGACGATGTAGATCGCCGCACAGGCGATCGTCGCGACGAGCATCACGGCAGCTTTCAGGACGGTGTAGCCGTTCTGCGCCATGACGAAGGACGAGCCATCCTCGGGAATCGACCCCATGATTCCGTCCATCGCGGCTTCCTGGAGGCCGGTTATGAACTTCGTCATGATCGCCATGACGACCATCAGCAGGATGAAATTGACGGTCTGCTTCAACCACCCGTCGAACAGCCAGCGGGATGAGTTAAAAAGCAGACACGCCAGCGCGAGCGGTGCGAGCGCCACGCATATCGCGACCGACAGCTTGGCAAAAATGACGATGCAAAAGCCTATCGACGCCGATAGGAACGCGAAGATGTAGAGGACGGCGACGCACAGATAGGTGATCAGCGTGGCACTGAGCTGAATCACGGGCGTGCGAAAGTCGGTGATGCCCTTCTGCTCTTGCGACTGAACTTTCAGGTTCGCATTGACCAACTTCTCCGAGAGCTTGCCCGTATCGGCGACATAGGTATCGAAGGTCGTGCCCGGGTTGGTGACGGGCGTGCCCGATCCAGCCGCGATGATCTCGCTCGGCAAGTTGGTGACCACGTTCACCACAAACGCCGAATAGCCGACGGCACTGGCAGCCGCGAGGGCGAACCCGACCTTACCAGCCTGGAATACCAGCTCGCGGAGCGGGGCCTGGATAGCACCTCGCAGCACGGCGAAGCCGAGCAGCAGGAAGTAGATGATCGCCGCCAGGGCCAAAGGCGCGGCAACGAAACTTACGAGCCCGGACCCGAAGCTCGCAACCGAGGTCGCTATGGCGGTCTCCACATACGAATACATCGTCGTGAACAGCGTCATGATGTTGGGTGGGCCGGCAGCCATTACGTCAGGTTCCGATCTTCGGCGATCAACGCGCAGCGGGTAAATCTACTTCTTGCGGATCGTGTTCTGTTTGAAGAAGTCGACTTCTTCGTTACCGGCCTTGGTCTGGGCGACCGTGATGGTCGCGTCTCCGGTCGTCGCGCACATCTTGGCCTTCTGATCCGCCGGGAGATGGCTGTACTCCCCCGCATCGCACTTCGCCTGCCACTGCGCGAGGAGTTGCGGGCTGGCGACCAGCTCCTTGGGGGTAGGCACTACGACGTTCTGCTGGCATCCGCAGACGACGAGCAACGAGCAGAGCGATAGTATCTTGCGCATGATCACTTCCTGATCGTGTTGGCACTGAAGAATGCTGCTTCATCGCGACCGGCCGCCACTTGCGCTGCGCTGATCTGCATGTTCGCCTGACCGGCCTGCGCCATCTGGATCGCCTGCATCTTGAGCATATCGTTTTGAAGCTGTGCCTGTTCGACCGAGATCCGGGCTTGGAGGTCCATCACGTCCTTGGGATCTTTGGCATACGACAGTTGCTCGCGGAGCTGGTCGAGGCCTTGCATCCGGGTCTGGGCGATGCTGAGCGTATTCTCGCCCAGCGCGGCCGTGGCGGCCGATGAGCTGGTCGCATCCTTGAGCGCCTGGTTGTACGCCAGGTCTGCGTCGGAGGACGACGTTGCCGGCAGCGCGTAACGAGACTGGATGCTCGATGCGAGCGAACCGAGCGAACCAATCTTCGACAGGTCGCCACTGAGCAACGTCGAGGCGTCGATCGTCGTGTTGGGCAGGATGTTGCGCACCTGCGCGTTGAGCAATTGCGGGGCGAGCGCGTTGACGTTGGTCAGCTTCTGAAGCGAGCTGAGCGTTGTCGTCGCCGTCTGGATCTGCTGCTCGCCCTGCTGGACCATTTTGATCGTGTTCTGGACCTGGGCGAGCGCTTGCACATAGGTAGAGGTGTCGAACACAGGGATGCCCTGTGCAGCGGCCGGCGACGTAAACGCGACGATCGCGACCGGCGCGGCTGCAACCATGATGATGCGCTTGAGCGACATGTCAGCTTCTCCTTTGGTTGGCATAGAAATGCGGCAGCCACGCCGCAGGATCGTTGCCCGCCAGGGCAATGGCCTCCTCCATGGCGACGAGGGTTTCCTCGCGGCCAGAAAGCACTTTCAGCTCATTGGGCATCCCGCCGAGATCGAGCTTCGCAACGATCGAGGTATGCCCTTGCTTGACCAGAAAGGTCCGGCTCTCCGGCGTCAGGTCTTCACGGATCAGCCGATACTCCGCATCCGTCAGGCCGAGCCCGTCGCAATAATCCGATCGCTTGGCGTCCGAGTTTGGAAGCAAGATCTTGGTCGCGGTCTGCTCGATGATCGAGTGCGCGATCGGCGAGCGCAGCGCATCGGCCGGGGACTGCGTGCCAAATACCATGAAGGCGTTGCGCTTACGGAAGGTCTTGAGACCGTCCTGCGCGAACGCCCGAAAGGCTTCGTCCTGAAGCGCCTTCCAGAACTCGTCGACGTCAACCACGACACGCCGCCCGTCCAGCAGCTCGTCGACGCGGTGGAAGAGGTACAACATCGTGGGAGTGCGGATCTCAGAGTTCTCCAGGAAGTCCGTCATGTCGAAGCCGATGAACCGCGCCGACATCGACACCTCGTCCTGTGGACCATCGAAAGCCCAGCCGAGCGGGCCGCCCAGACACCAGCGCTCCAGCCGCGCACCAATGCCCTCGGCATCGGCGTAGCCCAGCATCTCGCGCAACGCGCTGAACGAGCGCGACGGCGCCGGCAGCCGCATTACCGCCTCGATACCCTCGTCGATCAGTCGCTCTTCGGCGACGCTGAGCGGGCGGTTGTCCCGGCGTACCAGGACACGAATGAACTGCCGCAGAAAAGCAATGTCGTGCGGCGAAGGGGTGAGACCCTTCAACGGCGCGAACCCGGTAGGCTCGCCGTCGCGCAGCGCCAGATAGGTGCCCCCACAGGCGCGGACGAAGATCTCGGCACCGCGGTCCTTGTCGAAGAACACCTGTTTCGCGCCGGTCTTTTCGAGCTGCGCTTGCAGGAAGTTCTGCAGCACCGTCTTGCCGCCACCGGTTGGCCCGATGATGAGCGTGTGGCCGATGTCGGCACGGTGAAAATTGAACCAGAAGGACGAGCCCGCGCGCGTCTTGAGCAGCGTTACCGCGTCGCCCCAGTGGTTTCCAGACTTGCGGCCTGCCGGGAAGGTGTAGAACGGGCTCAAGCCTGCGAAATTGCGCGTGTTGATGACCGCGGGGCGCGCGCGCATCCGAAAATTGCCGGGAAGCTGCGCCCAGAAGGCGGCCTCCAGCGCGACGTCCTCGCGCGCCATCACCATGCCTGTATCGGCCGCTGCCGATCGTGCGATCGACAAGCGTTCCAGCAGCCGCTTCGGGTTCTCGTCGATTACCGCGATCGAGAGGTGATGCTCGCCCATGGCAAAGCGGTTCGCCATGAGATCGTCGACGCCGTCGAGCAGTTCCTCCGCCTGGCTGACGCCGGCATCGTCCGAGGAGACCATTTGCTTGTATTTTTTGGTGAACCGCTCGCTCGCGACCGACTTCACCAACGGCGCGAAACTCTGGGTCAGCACGAACGGGAAGTCGAGCGTGAGCAGGCTGTTGAACTGACCGGTCCGCGTGCTGGCGACATACTCGCGCACGCCGAACATGCCGAGATAATGCGACTTGTGCGGAAGCCGGATCTCGGCCGCCTCGCGACCGAACACCACGCGTGAGGCATACAGGGCTTGGCCTAGCCTGCCGTCGAGCAGCGGCACGCGGATGCGGTCGCCGGTCAGGATGAAGTGAAGTACCTCCATCGGTCGTGAAAATAGAATACCGTTGTGCTCATACATCGAGAGCGGCTCCGGAACGACATCAGCAAGCAGCGTTTCGAAGTCGCGGCACTTGTCCGCCATGATCGTGAGGGCGCGATTGTCGATCTCGGCGTTCGCTTTTCGCCTGGAGAAAAGCCGCGTCACTTGCTCGCCGGCCATGCTCGACGGCCGGACGATGATCGTGACGTAGAACTCGTTGTGGTAGAGGACCTTCTCCTTCAGCGTGTCGGCGTATTTCTCCTGCAAGGTTCGCGCGAAGTCGGAGTGGAAGTCGCCGCCGAGAACGGGGTCGGTCGCTGTCCGCACGAGATGGGTCCACAGCGCAACGCGATCGTCACCGATCGAGCGCCACGCGATGTTGAGCTTGTTATGCCAGGTGTTGAGGTCGCCGACGTCGCTGGTCTCGAACGGCCGCCCATCGACGCGGTACATGCGCATGAGCGAGCCGTCCTCGAGCGCAACCAGCGTGTCGTCGACGTGCCGCGTGTAGGGAATGAACTTGATGTCATCCGTCTCGCGAACCGCGATCTTCTTATGCCTCAGCTTGGAATCAGTCATTGCCGAAATGCTTCCGCTTCACGCCTTTGGCGAGGCGGACGGGGGAGTAGCTACCGCCTCCCCAGAACTTGCGGTTCTTGGCTAGAAAGCCGGTCTGGAACCACAGGCCCCACAGCCGGAACGCATTGAAATCGTAGTGACAGATCATGCGCGCCGGGAAGTAGAGCGCCCCGAACAAGGCCAGGGGGTAGAACGGATTGTGGAAAATCCCCCAGATCACCATGCAGACCATGATGATCGGCAGGATCGCCTCGAGCGGCAATCCCATGAACACCGATGGCCTGGTCAGGGCGAGGAACACCTTATCCTCGGCGAGCCTATTCGCGTCAGCCACCCGAGCTGCTCATCCAGCCGACGATCGTCGTGGCCGAGAAGATGATGCCGATGCCGATCAGCACCGTGACCGCTTTTCCCCAATCCATCCGGCCGGTCAGCTTGGCATAGCCGACCGCCATGACGGCGATGACACCGACGACGGACGCGACGGTGGTCATCCACGTCTTGATCGTGTTGAGGCCACCTTCGATCGCTGTTCCATCGGCAAAGGCCGGCTGTGCGATCGAAATGAGGGCGAGCGCACCGGCAAAGCCGATGACCTGCCGCGCGCGGGCGTCGGACAACATCCGGCCCATGCCTTGAGTGAACTTCATACGGGTCTCCATGGCTTGGGGTTTACCTCTCGAGATCGTGGGTGGGGCGGATCGGCTCGACCTGCCGAACAGGCGTCGGCTCGCGGACCGAAACATCCAGGCCGCGCCGCAGCACGTCCGAGATCATGTGGCGGCTCTCCAGGCTCGCGGACGTCATCCGGTCCGCGTCCCCGTCGAAAGCCGCACCGAGATGCTGATCCATCGCCGCCTGCGCCTGCAGCGCGTTGGCGAGGCGCGGCTCGGCGGCAATCCGCTCCTCCCCGCCATGCAGGAACAGCTCGGCCAGTTCGTCATTCTCGTGACGTCGCTCGGCAGCGGCCTGATGTAGGCGCTCCTCCCGGACGATGAGTGGTTCCAGTTCGGGCTGCCGTTCGGGCGCGACCGTCGACCCCGTGACCCGGCGGTCTTCGCGCTGGCCGGCGAGCTCGTTGCCAAGTGACACGTTCGCGCCCGCTTCCTTGGCGACTTCGTGCCGGTTGAGCCCGGACCGGACGAGGTAGATCGCATCGGCGATCTCGCCGTCCCACGCTCCCTCGCGCGCCATCTGGCGGAGATCGTCGGGTTCATAACCGGACCTTGAGAAGGCGCTGACCAGCGTCGGGCTTTCCAAGGCCCGCTCCAGCGCCCCGTTCAGCGCATCCCTGTTCAGATCGATACGTTCGGCCTGAACCTCCCTCCGCAAGGGGTCCATGTCCTCGCTGACGGCCGCGTAGAGCGCCTTGCGATCCTGCGTGTGGACGCTCACCGTCAACAGGAGGCGCTTGTCGGCGTCGGACAATTCGGTGCTGCTTCCGCTTGGCAACGGCTGAGGCGCGCCGTTCCTCTCCGCGTCGGCCGACGGCGCGAGGACTGTCGCCTCCGTCGCCCCGACAGCCGCCGTCGGAGCGACTGGTTCGACAGTCGGCGCCGGCTTCTCCGCCACCTCACGGTCGCGTCGTGCAGCATCGGCGCGACGCAGCTCTTCCATTCGCGCCTGTTCGTCGAAGCTCGGCTCATAGCCGCGCACGGTCAGGCCTTCGCGCGACGCCGCCGTCCACACGGCCTGACGAAACTCAGGCGAACCTTCGACGTCGATCCCCGCCCAGCCATTGTGCTTGGCGATCGTGACCAGGGCCGAGACGGTGTCGGGATCCTCGTTTCGAGCAATGATGCGATCGCCGGCAATCTCGATCGACGGATTCTCACGATCTGTCGGCAGGAACATGCCGACGCGGCGCTCGCTGCCGTCGGACGGCTCGATGATCCGGACCTGATAACGTGTCGCCACCTCAGGCGGGATCTGGAACGCAGCCTGTTCGGCTTGCGTCTGCGCGTCGAGGCCGCCCCGAGCAACGCTGTTATCCGCGCTCATTTGAAGACCTGAACCGCGCGGGAATCGATCTGCCCCACCACCCAGCTAGCTTCGGCGATCCCTTGCTTTGCCGAGGCGGGCGTGGCGGTCGGCGCCGACGCCGACGCCGACGCCGAGCCCGGGATGGGCGGGGGTGTCTGGATCGTCCCCATGCCGCTCGCGGCCGACCAGACGCGACCGACATAGCCATTGTGGAAACCGCGCGTCAGCGTGCCGGTGTTGTAGAGCGAATAGGTCGCGGAGATCGCGTCCAGCCCCGTATAATGCTGGATCGCGAGGCCATATCCCGCCCGAAGAATCGAGGATGCGAGCCGCAGGTTCGTACAGGGGTCGAAGGCCTGTTCGACGGTAACGCCCAACCGCGCTAAATTGGCGGAGTTCACCTGTGCCAACCCGACATCGACCGTATAGCCGGCCGCCATGTACCGCCGCACCAGCGCGGCGCCGTCCGCGATCGACGTGGCGCGGACACGCGGTCCCTTGTTGATATTGATCGCCAGATCGTCGCCGCCGCTTTCGGTCACGACGAGGGGAACAACCGCCTCGGTCGCGATCTCAGGCGCGCATTGCTGCGCAAGCATGGTGATCGCGGCGATGGCGTGGATCATTGCTGCGTCACCGTCTGGTAGCGGGTGTCGAGCGCGTACCGCGACGTTCCGCCATCGGCCTGCGTTACGGTCAGGTCGTAGCCGTGCTTGGCCTTTTTCGTCTTGATGCCGACCCCGGTGCAGGTCGGGAACGAGCCGCCGATAGCGAGGGCGTTCCAGAGGTTCGTGATCGGGGGGACGCACTCGGCATATTTCGTCGGCGAACCGGGCGTCGCCAGGCAGAGGACCACCTGACACCCCCAGTCCGACGCGTACGCGGGTTGCGGGACCGCAACCGCCACGACGCCGGCCGCGCACAGCGCGATGGCGCCAGTTGTGCCGCCCAGCTTGGTCATCAAATGTCGGATCATGAGCCACCTCCATGAGCTGCGCGCCATTCCTCGGTCGCGAACACGTCCCATTGCGGCGGGGCTTTTGCGGCAATGGCGAGGGTCGAGGCAGGCGCGGTCGGCGCCTCGACTCCGACGGGCGTCGGTGAGGACGGCGCGTCGCCTTGTGAGGCGGTGATGAGCCAGTCCTCGTCGCCTTCGATCGGTCGGGTCCGGTCGATGACCTGCCCTGGTCGCGCAAACGCGACATGCCAGTGGTTCGAGTGACCGCGATCTCCCGGCCCGAGCAGCTCGATGACACGGATACCGCTCTGTGCCATGAGGGCGCGGATCTGGTCGCGGTCGATCGCGTCGACGCCGCCTGCGGGTACGAAATCGACCGCTTGACCGAACTTGTGCCAGCTATACCGCGCGCCGTAATTGGCATTCATCGGGCGGATCGTGTCGGTGACCCGCGCACCGAAGGCGCGACGGACGATGGCCGCGACGTTCGACACTAAGGGCGCGCCCACGGAGCCGATAGGAGCCTGGTCGTCCTCGATGTGCGTGAGCGCGCAGGCATCAAAAACCGTCGCCGGCGTGATACCGTAACGCGCAAAGTCGTGGCCCGCGATCTTCAATGGTCCAGCGCTAAAGTCCGCGCTCAGCGCGATCAGATCACGGACCGTCGCCTCTGCGTCAGCTGCGTTGCCCGGCTGCCTGGCGAGGACCGCACCCGAACGAACGGAGACCGCGAGCGACGCGGGAGATGGCGTTCCGCCCCCGGCTAGCCCGGCGGCGCAGAGTTGAATTGCCTTCGCTAAGATACTCGCCGGAAGCACATCAATGCACCGTTACTGAATTAACCCGAGCAGATGTCAGAGACCGAAAGACATCCGCATCAAAAGGTTAGGTCCCAAGCTATGATCAAACAACGCCATATCTGGAGCGAAACAGGCACGAATATGGAGTAATACGGCGTAATCTGTTGCGACTAGAAGCCCGCTATTGCACCCTAACTCTAGGATAGGCGATTCGAACGGCTCTTGAAGAATTGATAGCAAGGCCAGAACTGAGCTAATTCACTTAGCCGAGTGGTTCCGCGGTGACTGTGAAAAGGGTGGATAATCGGGCGATGAGCTCTTGAAGCTGCAAGCTTTATCGGGCGGGTTGACGCTCTTGACCGCCATCGCCTTTTGGTATCGTCCATTCGACGACCAACGGGCTGTGAGGCGAGGTGAGGTTTCGACCTGCAGCGTCGCCGCGACGCATGACTTCTGCGATGCCGTCTCCAGCCTATCGACGGCGCTCCGCAATCCCCTTTTGCGGGTGGACCGAACCAGCATCCTCCCGCCCCGCGACACGCCAGGGGCGGTCGATCCTTCTATCACCCAAGCGAACATCGCCACGACGATCTGCCGACCAGGCTATGCCCGATCGGCACGCCCCGCCTTCGCGGTTACCGAGCCGATAAAACGGCGGTTGATGGACGCGCAGCATCCGGGCGAGTCCTTCGCCGACTACGAACTCGACCATCTGATCCCGATCTCGCTTGGCGGCGCGCCGCTCGACCTGCGCGATCTGTGGCTCCAGCCCCGGCGCGGCCAGGCAAACGCGGCCGACAAGAATGCCTTGGCCTATGTCTTGTGGCGACTGGTTTGCGAGCGACGCGTGCCGCTTCGGACGGCGCAGCAGGCCATCCGGCGCGATTGGACGACGGCCTACGACACATACGCGACGCCCGAGAATTTGGCGCGCCACCACTTTCGGCATCGCCAAGAGGAGCGCGACTAGCCTCGCACCGGCCAGCCGGATCCGACCCCAACACCGACGAAGGAGGATATCATGCCACAGAATATTGCCGAGTTTCGGATTATCGGTCGCATCGGCAAAATCACGGCGCGTGAGAAGGTCACCTATGTGAGCGTCGCCGCCAATTACAACCGGCGCGACGGCGAAGACTGGAAGACCGACACGCTATGGAACAGCGTCGTGTGCTTCTCCAATGTCGGACCCCAGGTCGAAGCAGCCGGGAAGGGTGATCTGGTGCATGTCACCGGCCGGGTCCGCGAGAGCAACCACGGCGAAGGCAACGAGGTTTCCTACCGTACCGAGCTGATCGTCGACTCGTTCTCGGTCCTGACCAAGTCCGAAGCCGAGCCCGGCTGATGAGACGCGGGAGCGGCCTGCGGCACGGCTCTAGCTCCGCTTCGCTCCGCCCGAGCTCGAAGGTCTCGGCCCGGTCGGGTGACGATCCTCGCTTGGGTCGTCGCCAGGGGAAGAAAGTTGATCCAGCGCTGCTCAGTCGACACGGGCGAGCCACTTTCTCGGGTAGCGCAGTTTCTCCTTTCGTTCTGGTGCTGGATGACTCAGAATCGCTGAATGCCGATCCGTCCCGAACATCGCTGGCTCTATCCGATCGACTGGCCGGAGATCAGCAATATCGTGCGATTCACGCGCGCCGGCGGCAGGTGCGAACATTGCCAGCGACCGCATGGCCGTCATGTCGCGCAGCTTATCGGCGCAAACGGGGTCTGGTGGGACGCCGAGATCAACGTCTGGCGCGACGGTCGCGGTCGCCAGCTCCGCCATGCGCCCGAGTTCGTACCGCTCGAGGCGATCCGCATGACGCGCAAGCCCGTCTATCTGGCGACCGCGCACCTCAATCACGATCCGACCTTCAGCGGACCGCGCTGGCGCAACCTCGCTGCCTTATGCCCGCGCTGCCACATGATCCACGACGGGCCAGAGCATCGCCGGCGGCGCTGGTGGAACGCCTTCCGCAGGCGTGCGCTCGGCGATCTTTTCTCCGGACGCTACAGCTAAGCGGGATAGGAATGTCGAGCACGCGCGCTGTGCTGCGTCTTCGTGCTTTCGAGCATTTATCAATCGGCGCTGCGGCGTTGCCGGCACTGCACCGCGCACCTTGGCCGACCATGCCTCCACGAACCCGAAGCGGATAGCCGCCGTCCGTCTCTCCTCCGTCACAGAGGGGAGGATGCCGTTGGTCTCGGTTGCGTTTTGCGGAGGCCAGAGTGACCGAAATTTATCAGACCCACAGGACGTTCCCGATGGCGAGATTACCGCTCGATGCCGAGATCCGGGCCAGGAATATCGTCGAACAGCTCGGGGGCGTCTGGCGCGGCACCCGCGGTGAATGTCGCTGCCCGGCGCATGACGACGGCTCGCCCAGCCTTTCTGTTCGGCTCGGCGATACCGCGATTCTCTTTCACTGCTTCGCCGGCTGCACGACGCTGGAGGTATTGAAGGCGCTGCAACGCCGGAAACTGCATGACCGTACCGCCGTGGCGATCCCGACAGGGAAGCCCAAGCGCGATATGGGCGCTTTGGCGTTGCGCCTCTGGAATGCCAGCCTGCCGATCGCTGGCACGCTCGCCGAGGACTATCTCGTCGCCCGTGGTCTGAGCGCCCCGTTTCCCAAGGCTCTGCGCTTCAACCCGGCCACGATCCTCGGCTCCGGTGTCGACAAACGAATCATGCCCGCGATGATCGCGGCGGTCGAAGACGACCTCGGTCTGGTCGCCGTCCAGCGGACGTTCCTCGATCCGGCCGATGTGCTGCACAAACCCATTCCCAAACCGAAGGTCGCGCTGGGGCTGCTCGGCACCGCTGCCATCCGGCTTGCTCCCGCAACCGAGGAGCTCGGCCTCGCCGAGGGGATCGAAGATGCGCGATCGGCAATGGAATGGTTCGGCACGCCGACTTGGGCCTTGGGTGGCGTGGAACGGCTCGCCTTCGTGGCGATCCCGGAGAAGGTTCGCCGCGTGATCGTCTACGGCGACCGGGGTAGAGCCGCCGATCGCCTATTGGAAAAGGCGCGCGAACACCTCGGCGCGAACGGTCGCGAAGTGGTCAGCCGCGTGCCCGAGTACCACGACGACTGGAACGATGCGTGGCGCGCGCACCTACGGGAGAGCGCCAGCTCATCCAGTGCTCCGATCTTGCCACCAGCCGCGGACGATCAGAAGCGCTAGGGCCATTCTGCGCGAACGGCGGCTCGAATTTCTTTCTCAATCGGGTGGACGATGGCAAACGATCGTCAACGCAACAACGGGCGCACACCTTAAGGAACTGAGTAATGGTTAGCTTTGAGGTCAACGCTCGCGCGGTCGTGTTGATCTACACACCTGATTTTACCACCCCGAGATGGGTCCGCGATCAGCTTCAGACCTCAGGCGAGGTCACGGTCAGCCGCGGCTTCACCTTTACGGCTGATGACTTGCTTGATGGGCCCTTGGGAACCGACGATGATCCTGAGCCCGCGCCGCCGTTTCGCTTTCGCTTCGCCGCGCACCGCGATGGATATTTCCAAATTCCCGGGCGCGTGTTCGAGATCGAGAACGATGTGCTGATCGACGAAAGTGTGTGGCTCGAGCGGAAGCTGTTCGTCGCCGAGCGCAACGTCGGAATCTTTCGCCGGATTGCGAAAGTGAAAGCCGACAACGGGCCTATCGTCATTGGCGGAGCCCGCGACGATGCGATTCCGTCAGCAAGCTTCTATGAGCTTCTCCGCACGTTTCCCAACACCACGGAACTTGACCATTATGCGAGCGCACGCGTCGAGCTGATCCTTGGCGAGTTCTTCGACAGTATGCGCAGCGCCCGCGAAACCTACGAGGCCTACCTCAGCAGGAGGCGCTCGGTGATCAGCGAGCGCGCCCTTCCGCAAGCCGAACTCATCCAAGCGGAGATAGACAAGTACGTCTATTTGCGCGACCTGATCACGACGTGGCTCCAAACCGCGACAGACTATTCGGAGCACGACTGGCAAAGGATGATCATCAAAATCATCCTGCTAGTGCTTCCGAAATACGTGGCGGTTCTCGAGAACGTCAAGATAGCCGATTTCTACAGCAAACCCGGCGAGCGGCGTGACCGTTACATCGACCTGTGTTTGGTCGACGCGGCTGGCACTATCGACGTGATCGAGATTAAAAAGCCGTTCGACAACGCATTGGTCGGTCGGTCACTCTACCGGGGCAACAGCATCCCCACGCGCGAGCTTTCAGGCAGCATTATGCAGGCAGAAAAGTACCTCTTTCACCTGTCGAAATGGGGTGCCCCGGGTGAGCGTGAGTTGACTGAGCGCTACCGCACCGTCCTGCCAGGCTCGATGACGCTCCGCGTCACCAACCCCAAGGCAATGATCATCATGGGGCGCGACCGAGGACCGGACGGAAGCCCCGCTTTGACCAGCCAGCAGATGTTCGACCTCGAAGTCATAAAGCGCAAATACGCGAACATGATGGATATCCTCACCTACGACGATCTGCTGCGACGGTTGAACAACATCATTGCGTCGTTGACTGAGCGGCGGGAGGAACCTGTGGCCAGCAGCTAGCCGCTTGAGGGGCGGCCTGGGTCATGGCTATGCTGCTCGTATGAAAAGTATTATTCTGAGCGTGCTTGCAGTCGGGTGGCCGGTCGTCGCATCCTGGCTCGTGCTGAAGCTATTTCCCGGCGTTCTGACTAAATTCATTACTAAAGAAGTCGATCGTCGAAGCGACGCAAAGCTTGAACGGCTCAAGGCTGACCTGCAGGGCGCTTACTCGACGCTCAAAAACTCGGTCGACGTCATCACAGCGACGAATGCGGGCATGCACCCGCACATCGTAGCGTCGGTCACGGGATTATGGGCGCATATGCTCCTGATTCGCGATAGATTCGGCACTTCCGTCGGCTTCGATAGCACCTTCACGGCTGAAGAGGCGGGCCTCGCCTTCCGCGGAACGGACCACCCGAATCTGCTTGAATATGTCCGCGCCTTTGAGTGCGATATGCTTGCTAATCCCTTGTTCACGGAGCTCAATGGCAATGAAATGGACCGGCATCGTCTCTTCTCGGGAGATCGCCTCTGGTTGATCTTCCACATCTTTCGTGCCGTTCACTTGCGCTACGGCTATCTATTGACCCAGTCGTTCGAACGCCGTGATTTTGTAGACTGGCGCAAGGACAATGGTATCGGCCAACTGCTTGGCAGCGTGCTTAGCAAGTCGGATGTCTCATCGGTCAGGGCGATGGACCTTGGAGGTCTTGTGGCTGCGACTTCACGCCTGGAAGCAGATTTCCTGCACGAAGCGACGCGCGTCATGTCCGGGTCCAAGGCGATGGCGGACAGTCTGAGCGACATGCATTCGATCCTGCTCCTGCAGAATGCGAAGATAGGGAAGGGCACCTAACGCAAGCCTTGGCCAGACGGTGTCGCGACGGCTTGATCAAAGTAGATCGCCGCACCATTCAGGACTTGCGCCTCGGCGGCGATCCTGTTTTTTTTCACAGAAAACCAGGGTTGGAATTTCGATGCCGCTCCCAGAGACATTGCGCGAACCCTTGGCCGCAGCGCGCTCGATGATCGGACGGGCACACGCATTCGATGCCGGTCTTCTGACCGGCAACGCGAACGCAATGCTGACGAATGCGCAGGCGTTCGTTGCTCGGGATGCAACGATTAGCGAGACCTTCGATGCGGCGCGGCGGCAGATCGGTGCCATGGCAGACGCGCGGGCGCTGGACGACGCGCGGACATTCGCGCTGCAGGCAATCGACGCTCTTGAACACAGCCTGCTGCGGGCCCGGCCTAATGACCATGCAAGAGCGCTCGGCATGGATTGGTTCTGAGGCGATCATATGGGCAATCTGTATATTTCACGCGGCGATGCCGAGGCGTTGAAGAGCATCGAGCTTCGAGAGCTTGAGCGGCTCGTAGACGAAGCTGTGTGGCAATCGAGATCCGGAGACCTGCACTCGTTGCGCCTCGCCAGCTGCGGCCCGTTTGTGTCCCAGCGGCTCTACCGGCTGGACCAGGCGATCATCGTCCACAATAAAGCCAAGGCGGCAAAGAAGCGCGCGGAGACGGCACACGATGTCCGGCGCGCGGGCATGGAGCTCGTGTCCGCGGTGCGCGACATGAAGAGCCGACTGGAGGAAGAGGAGCGTGAGCAGCAGCTCCTTTGGATCGACGACGTGATCTGGACGCCCACGCGCTTCACTCCCAACCTGAGCGTTCGGATCAACTACCGCTGGCGTGCCACTGCGGAAGGCGACTGGACGCATGGTAGCATTACGTTCCTGCATGAAGTTGACCTGCGCCCTGACTACACCTCGTCGGCTCCGGCACGAAAACCCACTCGCGCAAAGCAGGACGATGAGTTGCAGGAGAAGCTTTATCGCGTTTGGGAACACCTTAGATCGTCGGCTCTACAATCGGTTCGGGAATATTTGAAGTCAGGACAGGATCGAACGCTGATCCCGGAAACATTTCAAGCGACCACCGACTCCTACTCGCGACACCTGAACAACTATAGCACGCAGTTTTGGCGAGGCACGACTGGGCCAGCTTCTGTTTGAATTTGAAGGGGGCCTAGTGGCCGGACGATCGCGCGTGCCACCTTGTCATCGCCCGGCAGGGTGATAGATTAAGGTTCGGTCCCTCCCACCAGACCTGTCGCCGGGTCAAAGGGAGCAAGAGGTAGCTTTGCAGCCGACCCATTCGGGCCGTCTCGTAATCGGCGTCAGACGGTCTACTCGAATGAGGACGGTTAGCCATGCACCTGATCATTTTATCTGACGCCAATGTCGCTGCGGCCAAGACCGCGCTTCGCAGCCAAATGCCGGGGGTTCGGTCCTCGCATCTGACCGAGGCAATCGCCAGCGGCCTTCAGTTTCGCACACACGCCGCCCTCAAGGCGGCAATCGACGCCAATGCCGAATTGCCGCCCGCCATCACGCTCGCCAGCCCGGCGGACTTTGAACGCCGCTTACGAGAATTTGGATATGAAACGGCCCCGAGCAATCCGTTCAGCGCCGTCGTTTCCGGACGGTCACTGCCGGACCTGCCTTATGCCGAGTTCAGGCGGGGCGATCGGATCGGCAACGACAGCCATTATTACTACTGTCAGAGGCTCAACCGTCCGATGGTGATGGTTCGGATCGCCCGCGCCTATGCTGAGCTCGAGTGGGACTGCATCACGGTGAGCCCGGATCAAGAGGATTATCTTTACGGCACCGACAATGGCCGCACGCTGGGTCGGCTCATGTTCGACAAGTTCCAGGCGCTAGCCAGGGGCGCACCGGGCAAGCCACTCTTTCTCGGGGGTTCGTTTACAGGGACTGTGAAGAAGCTCCTGCCCGATACGGCGCGTGCGCTTGCCGAGGAATATTTCCGCCTGCTCTATCTGCCGCTGCGCGAGCCGCGTGGGCCGAGAGGCGAACGCCTGCACTAGATGTGGGCGACAGCCTTCAGGATGCCGAGCCGACCTCGTTGATGCGCGCCTCGAGGCCGGCCAACCCTTCCAGCAGTCCGGTGAGGGAAGGGGGCTCGACCATGAACATGTCTGCCATGGCCGCATAATCGCTGGCGAGCGCCTGCCGGATCCAATCGGAGGGTGTCAGGCGCAACGTGCCGAGGATAGCCGTTGCGTAGGACGCCGACGCATCGGCGAACATCACGCTCTTGTTGCGTACGACCTGCTCCAGCAGTTCCGGGTCGGCGAGGGCTGGGGCGGTGATGCCTGCCCGGTCGAGCATCAGCATGTCGTAATAATGACGTGACAAGCCATCGCGCATCTTGCCGTTGTGATGGAGTGCGTGAAGGATGGTCGCCTTCTCCCAAAACGTACGCTCGACGCTGAGCGTCTCGACCGACGTCGAGGAGTCCGGGAGGGCATCCGGAAACTGCTCGGCGAGGTAAGGGCGAATTTCGCGATTCTCGAACGGGTCGGGATCGCCTCGTGCGCCGAATTCGAGCTTGATCCGCGGCTTGATGTAGCCGGTCTCGTCATCGGCAGCATAGTCACGCGCAGAATAGTCGCTCGCTGCATATCCGCCGGTGCGTGGATAGTTGAACAGGATCGTCTGGCCGTCCCGGTCCTCCGGATCGAGGGCGATGCTCCATCCCTCACGGCCAAGCTGAGCCTCGACCGCCGCCGCGAGCGCCGGCATCGCGATCGTGGCGACATAGGCTTGCGCTGCAGCTTTCAGCGCCTTGGTCCGGCGCTGGCGTTCGTTGGAGCCGATGCCGGCCTCCATCGGTGAGGCAACCTGATCGAGCAGTGGCGCTGTGCGGCGGATGGTCAGGTCGATATCCTCGGAGAAACGCTGGATGATGCCGTAAGCCTTCGAAAGCGACGTGCCGCCTTTGAAGGTGACATGGCCTTCCAGATCAGGCGCTGTGCCGAGGCGTCTCAGCGTCCAGCAAACCCAGAAATCCTTCTCGATGACGATCGGCGTCAGGTCGCGCTGCGCTGCGGCTTCCTCAATAAAGACGCGACGGTCGCTGGCGCTGCGGCGCGCAAATTCATCCATGGTGCGCGGTATCGATCTTGAGGATCACATCACCCATCCATCCCGGCATCGAAGGTCGTGCCTGGAGCAACTGTTTCAATGCTCGAGTGTCGACCTGTGTCGCGAGCCGCCGAATAACGTCCGCATCGACATGGGCTTTGCCAAGCTGCGCAAGCGTCTGGAGCACCGCGTTGGCGGTATCGGAGCCGGAATCGAGAACCGGTGCGCGACTGTGTCGGAGCGTCACCGTGCGGCCTGCGGCCTTGGCCACGCGTGTACGGCCGCTGGTCGCATAGCTCGTTCGCGCCGGTACCTGGGTCGATAGCCCCAGGCTATTGGCAGCCGCGGCACCGGTGGGCGCCAGCTTGTCACCGCTTTGGGTCGCTATCGCATCGGCTATGGTCGCAGTGTCCGGACTGAGGATGCCTAGTGTGTCATGGTGGCGAGGATAATCGTACAGTCCCCGGCCGAGCCGGCGAATCGATCCAGATTGTGCCAGACGGGAAATCGCGACATCGACCGCGCCACGCGAGCCGAAGTCGATGAAATGCTTGGGCGTGAACACCCAACCGCGACCCTTGCCGCGAATGCGTTTCATGATTCTGTCGGCCATTGCGGTCACGGGACTGCTCCTTTCCCGTTAGATAATAGCCCGCATATTTCTAACAAGCCACCCTCTGTCTGATCCGATGTGAGCAGCCGCAGTTTGCTGGGTTTAGTTCGTCCAAGCCGCATCGTCGTGCCCTTGCGAACCGGGGGCGAACACGTCCGTCGCCCGACCAAAACGGGACGCCAAAAGCCTTGCATTGTTGGGAATGAGCGCGGAACATAAGAGGAACACACCGAGTCTATGCGTTATGTCCGCCGTCCATTCTTCGTTGCCGTCCACACTCGCCCAACTCAAGGCAATTGCATCGCCTGTCAGCGAGTACCGAGTCATGCCGTTCGGCCTTTCGGAGCTAGACGCACGGCTAGGCGGGGGAGGGCTGCGAGGCGGGGCGTTGCATGAAGCTGCTGCGCAGACCTGCTCGCTCGCCGATGATGCTGCCACTACGCTGTTCCTCGCTGGGATGGCAGGACGCGAGGCACTTCGCGTCGGCGGACCAGTGCTGTGGGCGAGTTACCGCAACGATCTGTATGCGCCGGGGCTGGCGCAGGCAGGTCTTGCCTCCGCCAACGTGATCCACGCGCAGCCACGGGACGATGACGCGCTGCTGGCCGTGGTCGAGGACGCGGTGCGCGATGGTACGCCCTCCGCAGTGGTCGCCGAAGTCGGCAGGATGTCGATGGTGGCGAGCCGGCGACTTCAACTCGTGGCGGCCGATGCGGATATCCCGGTCCTGGTTCTGCGGCGGAGGCGGGGTCGCGAGCAGGATCCGCTTGCCGAACCATCGGCTGCCTGGACCCGCTGGAGGATTGGCAGTGCTCCGTCGGCCCGGCTCGCAGTCGCGGGTGTCGGGCGGCCGCGCTGGTTGGTCGAGCTTGCCCGACAGCGCAGTGGCGCTTCATTTTCTATGATCGTGGAGGGATGCGATGAGACGGGTCGTCTCGCTGTTCCTGCCGCACTTGGCCATCGAGCGGCTGAGACGGTTGGACCGGTACGCTATGCCGCGGCCTAGCCCCGCAGCGCTCCAGCTTCCCGTCGACGACAATCCTGGCGCCTGTTCGGTTCCGCGCGGAGGTGGATGGCGTCCGGGCGCGCGCTGGGCGCGGACCGAGGCGCCGGCAGGCGGGGATGCCGAAAGCCAGATCGCGGCGCTTCCCGCGCACGCGCGTCCGCCGATGCGCGAGCTCGGCCGCCGTTCCGAAGCCGCGACGCACCCGTATCGTGGCCCCGTACCAGCGGAGCACACCGCGTTGGTGCAAGCGACGGTTGCTGCCTTTCACGCGGAGCCGCTTGCCTTGGTCGGCAAGGTCGGTCGCCGCGAGGAAGTCGTGGCCACCTGCTCTTCAGCCACGAGCCTTGGCATCACCGTCGGTATGGCCGCAACACACGCGCGCGCGCTGGTGTCGGATCTTGATTTCCGGCCTTCCGAGCCGGACGCCGACGCCGCTCTGCTCGACACGCTGGCGCTGCGTGCCGTGCGTCGCTGGACACCGATCGCAGCCGTCACGCCAAGTGATGGGCTGTGGCTCGATCTCACAGGGTGTGCCCACCTGCATGGTGGCGAAGAGCGTTTCTGCCGTCGACTGCGCGCGTTTTGCGCGCGCGCGGGCTTTACGGCCCGCGTCGCCGTCGCAGACACCCCCGGTGCTGCACACGCCCTTGCCCGTTTCGGTCGCGCGGACGTCACGATCGTACCGCCGGGCCGCATCGTCGAAGCGTTGGAGCCGCTGCCGATCGCCTCGCTTCGCTTGTCCGACACGGCGCTGAACGCCGGACGGAAATTCGGTTTCGAGACGGTTGCCGACCTCCTGCCCGTCGCTCGAGGCCCGTTGGCCCGGCGCCTTGGACTGCCGACGATCAAACGGCTCGATCAGGCGCTGGGTGGCGTCGCAGAGCCGATCACGCCGCGCGAGGATGCCGAGGCGCCGGTCGCCGAACGGCGTCTGCTGGAGCCCATCTGCACAGCAGAAGCGATCGAGCGCGTCATGGGAGACTTGCTCGGCGATCTCGCCGAGCTGCTGCAGGCGCGCGGGCTTGGCGCGCGCGCGTTGCGGTTGACCGGGCTGCGCGTCGATGGCGGCGAGCAGGTCGTGGCGGTCGGGACGTCGCGACCGACACGTGAGGTGTCGCACCTCCATCGGCTGCTGAAGCTTCGCATCGAGCGGATCGAACCCGGCCTCGGACTTGAGCACTTCACGTTGGTTGCACCGCACACCGAGCCGCTCGACGCCGTCGATCTCGGCGCGGTGCTCGCGGGCGAAACTCTGGTGCGCGACCCGGCGCGGTTGGTGGACGTCGTTGCCGGCAGGATCGGCCCACGCGCGGTCTTCCGTCTGGCACCGGTCGAGAGCCATGTGCCCGAGCGCGCGGTAACGCGCTCCGACCCTGTCGAGGCGCCGGGCAGCTGGCCAGCCTGGATCCGGCCGATCCGTCTGTTTGCGCGCCCCGAACCGCTGTCGCGTGTGATCGCGCTGATGCCCGACCAACCGCCGCGGCGCTTCGAGTGGCGGGGTACAACCTACATGATCGTCGCTGGTGACGGCCCCGAGCGCATTCACGGCGAGTGGTGGCGCCGCGACGCGGAGACCTGGGCCGTGCGCGACTATTACCGCGTCGAGGATGAGAAGGGCGGACGCTACTGGGTGTTCCGGCGTGGCGACGGCTTTCAGAGCGAAACCGGCGATCTCAGCTGGTGGATGCACGGCGTGTTCGCATGACCGACTATGTCGAGCTGCAGGTCCTCACGCACTTCTCGCTCCTGCGCGGCGCGTCGAGCCCGGACGAGCTGTTCGCCGCTGCAAATCTGCTCGGCCTGGAAGCCTTGGGTATTTCGGACATCGGCTCCGTCGCAGGCGTGGTGCGGGGTTGGGAAGCGCAGAAGGCGACTGGCGTGCGGATGATCGCCGGTGCCCGCGTCGATCTGGCCTGCGGCCGCCGGCTGTTGCTCTACCCGACCGATCGACCGGCCTGGTCCCGGCTGACCCGGCTGCTGACGGTCGGCAAGAAGCGAGCGGGGAAGGGGAAGTGCGAGCTGCACTGGCACGATCTCGAGCCCTGGTCCGAAGGGATGGTCGCCATCCTGCTCGCCGAGGAAGCGAGCGACCATAACGCGGTTGCGCTCGCCGGGTTGAAGGCCGTGTATGGCAAACGCAGCTATATGGCGCTGTACCAGCGCCGTCGGCCAAATGACGCGGTCCGCATCGACGCGCTCGCGCGCCAAGCCGCTGCGGCCGGCGTGCGCACGGTGGTCACTGGCGATATCCTCTATCATGCGCCCGAGGCGCGGTTGCTGCAGGACGTGGTCACTGCAGTCCGAGAGAAATGCACCGTCGACGAGCTCGGCTACCGCCGTGAGGTGAACGCTGACCGCGCGCTCAAGTCTCCCGCCGAGATGGTCCGGCGGTTCAAGGCGTATCCGGACGCGCTGCGTGCCAGCGTCGACATCGCGCGCGCGTGCACCTTCGATCTGGGCGAACTCGCGTATCAGTATCCGCACGAGCGGCTTTTGGAGGGCCTCAGCGCACAGGAAGCGCTCGAGCGCTTGGCACTGGAGGCTGTCGACCGGATGTTCGATGGCGCCGTCCCGCAAGCGTACACCGATCAGATCACGCACGAGCTGAAGCTTATCGCCGAACTCGCTTACGCGCCCTATTTCCTGACGGTCTATGCGATCGTGCGAGAAGCGAGGCGCCGCGGCATCTTGTGCCAGGGGCGCGGCTCAGCCGCCAACTCCTGCGTGTGTTTCGTGCTGGCGATCACCTCGATCGATCCAATCAAGCACGAACTCCTGTTCGAGCGGTTCGTTTCAGGCGAGCGCCGTGAGCCGCCCGATATCGACGTCGATTTCGAGCATGAGCGCCGCGAAGAGATCATCCAGTGGATCTACGAGACCTACGGCCGCAACCACGCCGCGCTGACCGCCGTGGTTCAGCGCTACCGCGCGCGCGGCGCTGTCCGCGACGTCGGCAAGGTGCTGGGCCTGCCCGAAGACCTGACATCATCGCTCGCGGGGCTCGTCTGGGGCTGGTCGGCCGAAGGGGTCGGTGAGAAGCAGGTCAACGAGCTGAATCTCGACATGGGCGATCGCCGGCTGCGCCTGACGCTCGAGCTTGCCCGCAAGCTGATCGGCGTGCCCCGCCACATGAGCCAGCACCCTGGCGGGTTCGTGCTCACGCTCGACCGGCTCGACGACCTCGTGCCGATCGAGCCAGCCGCAATGGTCGACCGGCAGATCATCGAGTGGGACAAGGACGATATCGACTCCCTGAAGTTCATGAAGGTCGACGTGCTGGGCCTTGGCATGCTTGGCTGCATGAACCGCGCCTTCAACATGCTGGAGGAGACGAAGGGCGTTCGGGTCGGTCTTGCCGATCTGCAGGACGACGATCCGGACGTCTACGCGATGATCCAGAAGGCCGACACGCTCGGCACCTTCCAGATCGAGAGCCGCGCGCAGATGTCGATGCTGCCGCGCATGAAGCCTCGACGCTTCTACGATCTCGTCATTCAGGTCGCGATCGTGCGGCCGGGCCCGATCCAGGGCGACATGGTCCATCCCTATCTCCGCCGGCGCGAAGGGCTGGAAAGGCCCGAATACCCCCGGCCGGAGCTGCGCGCGGTGCTGGAGAAGACACTCGGCGTGCCGCTGTTCCAGGAGCAGGCGATGAAGGTCGCGATCGTCGGCGCCGGCTTCACGCCGGCCGAAGCGGACCAGCTGCGCCGCGCCATGGCTACGTTCAAGGTAACGGGCGGCGTCTCGCATTTCTCGGAAAAGCTCGTCGAAGGCATGGTCGCCCGAGGCTACCCGCGCGACTTTGCCGAGCGCACCTTCCGCCAGCTCGAAGGTTTCGGCTCCTACGGCTTCCCCGAGAGCCACGCCGCCAGCTTCGCCAAGATCTCCTACGCATCGAGCTGGATGAAGCATCACCATCCCGACGTTTTCTGTGCTTCGCTCATGAACGCGCAGCCGATGGGGTTCTACGCCCCCGCACAGATCGTACGCGACGCTCAGGCGCACGATGTCCAGGTCCGGCCCCCGTGCATCAACGCGAGCCGCTGGGACTGCACGTTGGAGCCGACAGGCGGCCGCTACCTTGCGGTGCGGCTCGGCCTGCGCCAAGTGCGCGGGCTTTCGAACGCCGATGGGGCTGCGATCGTAGGAGCGCGCAGCACGACATTGTTCGATTCCGTCGAGGACGTGTGGCGTCGATCGGGCGTCCAACGCGCGGCGATCGAGAAGCTGGCGGATGCCGATGCGTTTCACGCCTTCGGCGCCGACCGGCGGCAGGGCCTGTGGAAGGTGAGGGGCCTCGGCGAGGCGCCGCTGCCGCTGTTTGCGGCCGCGGACCGCGCGGCCGAGACGATCAGCGCCGAAGGGATCGAGCCTGTCGTTGCGCTGCGCCCGCTGACCGATGGCCGTGAGGTGATCGAGGATTACCGGGCGCTGCAGCTGTCGCTGCGCGCGCATCCGCTAACCTTTGTTCGCGATGATCTGACACGGCGTGGCGTAACCAGGTGCGCGGATCTCGCCACCATACGCGATGGTCGGCATGTCGAGGTCGCTGGCATCATCCTGGTTCGTCAGAAGCCCGGTTCGGCCAAGGGCGTCCTTTTCATCACGATCGAAGACGAGACAGGCATTGCCAACGGCATCCTCTGGCCTGACCGGTTCGAGCGCCAGAGGCGCACCGTCATGTCGGCGTCGATGATCGGCATGAAGGGCAGGGTGCAGAAGGAAGGCGAGGTGATACATGTCATTTGCGACCGGATCATCGACCATGGCGACCTGCTGCACCGTGTCGGCGAGCTGTCGTTCCCGCATCGCACCGGCCGCGGCGACGGCGCCAAACATCCTGGTTCACCCGACCGAGGTGACGCGGGATGGAAGCCCGAACCGCGTAACTCCTATTGGCCGCCTCATGCCGAGGGCATGGATCCCGAAGACGCGATACGTTTCAAATCACACGATTTTCATTGAGCGATGGCAAAGATCGGTCGCCACCAGCGCGTCGTGATCGCGCTTTCGGTCCATATCCTACGGAGTGGCGTCACCCGCTGCTCGGACGCGCGCGTGGACGGCGTGGAGGTTCGTTTGGCGCTTCGCTGCCTTCTCCCGCACTGCCCAGAGCGTTGGCCGCTCGAGCTTTATTGGGATGCTGCGCGCCAGGAAAACGAGATTGGGCGGGCGCAGGGCGTGACAGCCGCCTTCAATGGCATCGTTCGGCAGCTACGCCGCGCAGGTCGGTATGAGGAAACATTGGATCAGTAACAGTGGGAGGGTGTTGCGACTTGCGCTGTGGAACTCTTGGTGTCGTGTTTAAAAAAACCATAGCATCGGCTATTCGAATAAAGACGTATATAACGCACCCTATCGCCGACATGGGCGCGTATATGAGACCTTAAATGCGATCGACCGTCCCTGATACCCTTCCGCCGCGCGTGAGGCGCAGCCTGGCGAAGCTCGGCGCCGATATCGCACTGGCGCGAAAGAAGCGCACACTCACTGTGGTCATGATGGCCGAACGGATCGGGGTCGCTAAGAGTACGTATCTCAAATTAGAGAAAGGTGATCCGACCGTCGCGCTGGGCACGTACGCTATGACCTTCTTCGTTCTCGGATTCGGCGAAAGCCTCGGGGAGTTCCTCGATGCGAAGAAGGACGAGCAGGGTCTGTTGCTCGACGTGGAACGGATGCCCCAACGGGTCCGCCGACCCAAGCCGCCTGTTTCGCTGTGATCCGAACGATCGGCATCGGCAGGCCTAATCATTGTCCAGCTGAACCGATGGGTTACAGAAGAGGAAGGGGTAGCAGGTTGCAGCCCTTCACATCAATTTTAAGGGCCGCATGACACCCTACGAATTTCTCAAAAAGTGGCGAAACGTTGAGCTGAAGGAGCGCTCGGCATCGCAAAGCCATTTCAACGATCTTTGTGCGCTTCTCGGCGTGCTCGATCCAGTGTCTGCGGATCCCGCCGGGACTTGGTTCACGTTCGAGAAGGGGGCGAACAAGACGAGTGGCGGCAATGGCTGGGCAGACGTGTGGCGGCGCGAGTGTTTCGGATGGGAGTATAAGGGCAGACACGCCAATCTCGACAAGGCCAACGCTCAGCTGCTGCAATATTCAGTCGCACTTGAAAATCCGCCGCTGCTAATCGTTTCTGACATGAGTCGGATAGTTATCCGGACCAACTGGACCAACAGCGTCCAGGAGACCCACGAGTTCGCACTAGAGGATCTGACCGATGGTGCCGTCCGCGATCGGTTGAAAGCGGCGTTCGTCGACCCCGAGCAATTCAAGCCGCAAAAGTCTCGCCAGGAGCTCACCGAGGAGACGGCTCGCGATTTTGCTAGGATCGCGCAGCGCCTTCGCGACCGGGGGCATGATGCGCAGAAGGTTGCGCATTTCGTCAACCAGCTCGTGTTCTGCATGTTCGCTGAGGATGTGGGGCTCTTGCCCGACCATTTATTCACGAAGATGCTCGAGGTGAGCCGCGGCGATCCGACCAAGTTCACTGCCAACGCATCGATGCTGTTCGGAGCCATGGCGCAACGCGGCGGCACCGTGGGCTTCACCGCGATCGAATGGTTCAATGGCGGACTATTTGTCGACGATAGCGCATTGCCGGTGGACAGCGACGACATCGAGCAGTTGTTGAGCGCTGCGCGCCGCGACTGGTCCCAAATCGATCCTTCAATTCTGGGTACGCTTTTCGAGCGCGGACTCGACCCTGCGAAGCGCAGTCAGCTCGGCGCGCACTATACAGACCGCGACAAGATCATGATGATCGTCGGCCCCGTGATCATCCAACCACTTGAAGCGGAATGGGCCCGCACGCTGGCCCGCTTAACGGCTCTTGTAGAAAGCGCCCCGCGGCAGACGAAGGAGAAGCTGCTTCGAGGCGCCGATTTGGGAAAGCGTACGCGCGCGCTGACCGATGCCGCGGCGATCCACAACGATTTCATCGAGCGCCTTGCAGGCTTTCGCGTACTGGATCCGGCCTGCGGATCGGGCAACTTTTTGTACGTCGCGCTCAGGTCGCTCAAAGACATCGAACATCGCGCCAATCTCGACGCCGAGGCACTAGGTCTGCCGCGTGGCTTCCCACGCGTCGGTCCGGAATGCGTGCTGGGAATCGAGCTGAACCCCTACGCAGCCGAACTGGCCCGAGTTTCGGTTTGGATCGGCGAAATTCAGTGGATGCGCCGCAACGGGTTCGACGCGGCTAGAAACCCGATTCTACGGCCGCTGGACACGATCGAGTGCCGGGATGCAGTTCTGAACGCCGAGGGTTTGCCAGCCGAATGGCCGGCGGCAGATGCAGTGGTTGGAAACCCGCCATTCCTTGGAAACAAGAAGATGATCGGCGAGCTGGGCGAGGAGTATACGCGAGCGCTACGCAAGGCTTGGCCTAATGTGCCGGGTGGCGTCGATCTAGTCTGCTACTGGTTCGCCAAGGCCTGGGCGATGATAGAGGGCGGACAGGTTTCGCGTGTCGGGCTGGTATCGACAAACAGCATTCGCAGCGGCAAAAACCGCGAGGTACTCATTCCTATCGTTGTGCACGGCCGAATCTTTGAGGCTTGGAGCGACGAGCAATGGACGGTCGACGGTGCCGCCGTTCGGGTGTCGCTAGTGAGCTTCGGTCACAAATCTGACGGCCCATCGTTACTCGATGGCTCCTCCGTCGAAAGCATCTTCGCCGACCTGTCCGCCGAACGGGGCGGCGTCGACCTCACATCTGCCAGCAGGCTGCAAGAAAATCGCAGCGTTGCCTTCCAGGGCCCGGTCAAGGTGGGTGCATTCGACGTCGAAGGCGATCTTGCCCGCCGATGGCTCCTATTACCAATGAATCCCAATGGCCGGCACAATCGTGACGTCGTACGTCCGCTTCTCAACGGACAGGACATTACGCAGAGGCCATCTGATCGCTGGATCATCGACTTTGGCACCACATCCGAAGCCGACTCGGCGATGTACGAAATGCCGTTTGAGCATGTCCATGAGGTAGTGAAGCCCTTTCGGGAGACCAATCGCAGAGACCGGCGACGTCTGTTCTGGTGGCAGCACGGCGAGACCGTGCCGGGGATCAAGAAAGCAGTGGCGGGGCTGAGCCGCGCGATCTTTACACCGCGTGTTGCCAAACATCGGCTATTTGTGTGGGCGCCTCCGAGCGTCGTCCCCGACAGTCGTGTCGTCATTGTATGCCGCGACGACGACACTGCGTTCGGCGTGCTCCACTCGAAATTCCATGAGCTTTGGTCGCTCGCCCTGGGGGGGTGGCATGGTGTGGGAAATGATCCGCAATACACGCCATCACTTGGATTTGAGACCTTCCCGTTCCCAGAAGGCCTAACCCCGAACATCCCGGCAGCGGCCTATGCCGACGATCCTCACGCGCAGGCGATCGGCGCGGCTGCCGCGCGGCTGAACGAGCTGCGCGCAAACTGGCTGAACCCCGCTGACCTGATCGAGCGCGTGGCCGAGGTGGTAAGCGGGTTCCCCGATCGGATCCTTCTCAGGGATGAGGTTGCCGTAAAGGAACTAAAAAAACGCACGCTGACCAACCTGTACAACATACGCCCGCAGTGGCTGGTGAACGCCCACGCTGCGCTGGACGCGGCTGTGGCCGATGCCTACGGGTGGGGGGACGCGTGGCGCGAGGGCGCTCTAGGCGATGACGAGATACTTGCGCGCTTGTTTGCTCTCAATCGCGCGCGCGCATTCGAAGCTACAAAAGCATAATGAAATTTATTCACACCGCGGACTGGCAACTCGGCAAGCCATATGGGCGCTTCGAGCCGGAGGTGCGCGCAGCCCTCACCGAAGCGCGCTTCGATGCGATCGACGCGATCGGTAGCGCAGCGACCTCCCATGGTGTTGACCATGTCCTTGTCGCAGGCGACGTCTTCGACACCGAAGGCCCCGAGGATCGCACGATCGTGCAGGCGATATCGAGGATGGAGCGCCATCCATGCCGATGGTGGCTGCTTCCCGGAAACCATGACTTCGCTCGAAATGGCGGGCTATGGGATCGTGTGCGCCAGCGCGTGGGCGCCACCATCACCGTCCTCTCCGGACCGCAGCCCCGGGAGATCGAGCCAGGCGTCTGGCTATTGCCCGCGCCGCTCGCGCATCGGCACAATCTCGATGATCCAACTGACCTGTTCGACGGCATGGCGACGCCCGGGGCACGGCTGCGGCTCGGCGTGGCTCACGGCTCAGTCCGTGATTTTGGGACGCAGGGCGAGACCAAGAATCAGATCGCTCCCGACCGTGCTCATCGATCCAACCTCGATTATCTCGCGCTCGGCGACTGGCATGGCATGCTGAAGGTCGATGCGCGCACCTGGTATTCCGGCACGCCTGAGACCGATCGCTTCCAGCGCGACGAGCCGGGTCAAATCCTGCTGGTGGATATCGACGAGGGCCGTGAGCCGACCGTCACGCCGATCCGCACCGGCCGTTTTCAGTGGATCAGGCGCAGCTGGACCGTGAACGATCAGGCTGCGTTCGACGCCGAATGTGACCAGCTGTTGGGGTCAATCGACCCGCCGGCGACGCTGCTCGAACTATCGCTCGCCGGAATCACCACTCTCACAGATCGCGTGGCGATGCTCGGAAGGCTTGAAAATGATGTCGGCCACCGCGTCCGCTATCTCGATGTTCGCGCCAGCGACCTTGTCGGTCGCCCTAGCGAAGATGATCTCGCGCAACTTGTGGGCGAAGGCATGCTCGGCGTAGCGGCCGCAAAACTCTCCGCCCGGATCGAAGCCGGTGGACTAGAGGCATCGATCGCCAAACGCGCGCTCGAGCGCCTGTTCGTCGAGTATAGCCGGGAGGAGAAGGCATGAGCCTGCGGCTTCGCCGGATTGCCGTCGACGGCTTCCGCAAGTTTCGCGAGCCGATGGCGATCGAGGGGCTCACCGACGGTCTCAACATCATCATCGAACCCAACGAAACCGGCAAGTCGACATTGCTCGAGGCGCTTCGGGCGGCCTTTTTCGTGCGCCATGGGACAAAGAACCAGCTCGCCCAATCCTTCGCGCCCTATGGCGAGGCAGTCGGGCCGGAGATTCAGGTGTCGTTCGAGGCCGATGGTGCGCCGTGGACTGTCACCAAGCGGTTCCTGCGCGGCGCCACGATCGAGGTCACGGGACCACAGGGAAAGGCCCAAGGCGAAGAAGCCGAAGCCCGGCTCCATGCGCTTTTCGGGTCCGTCCGAGATACCAGTCAAAAAGGCGATGCCGAGACCTATGGCGCCTTGGGTCTGCTCTGGGTGGCGCAAACGGACGCTCTTGCGGTCACCGCACCCGGGCAAATCGTGCGCGATACGGTCAGGTCCACCTTGGAAGCCGAAGTTGGCTCGATCATGGGCGGCCCCGCGTACAAGCGAGTCCGCACCCGGGTCGACGAGCAGTTTGCCCGATACTGGTCGCCGACGGGTCAGAAGCGCGAGCGTCAAAATGAGGTGCGGGAGCGGGTCGAAAGCGCCGAGACCGCCGCGCGAGATGCCGCTGACAGGGTCGCGGGGTTGGAGAAGACGTTCGCTGAACTCGAAGCCGCGCGTGCCAGGCTGAAGGTCGTTCAGCGCGAGATCGCCGACGACACCGATGTCCAGACGCGGAAGGATCTGGTTGCGTCGTTGGAGGTTGCGCGCGCCGCCGCGCAGATCCTGGCGACCCGTCGTGCGGAGCATGAAGCTGTCAGCGCGAAGGGGAAGGGGCTCGAAGACCTTTCGGAGCGCCATCGCGCGGCGACGGAAGCTTGTGACAAAGCGAGACTCGCGCTGGAGAAGGCGCGTGCCAGTCGAACGGACCTCGGCGAGGGTCTGGCTACAGCCAAGCAGCGCCTCGTTGATGCGCGTGCGGCCCTCGAAAATGCCCGGACGGCGCGTCAGGATGCGCGCGCCGCTCTCGGCGCGGGCGAGGATCGCGTGCGCGCGGCACGTCGTAAGACCGGGGTTACGGCAGCGCGCAAACGCCATGCTGAGCTGGTCGAGCTTGAACGGCTTCAGGGCGAGGCCAAGACCCTCGCGGCGACATTGATCCCGGCAAAGACGATCGAACTGCTCGAGACGAATGAGCGAGCGATTGCCGAGTCTCGTGCATCGCAGAGCGCGGGCGCGACGCGCATCGCGCTGACCGGCGACACTGCTGGCATTCTGATTGACGGCGAACCCGCGGGTCCCGGTGAGCGGACTCTGACCAGCAGGGCCCAAATTCGGCTTGGTGGCGCTGAGCTGATCATCACACCGCCCGCTAGCGCGACGAGCACTGATGAGGCTTTGTCGTCGGCTTTGAAGAAGCAGCAGTCTGCGCTGGCGGATCTCGATGTTGCTGACCTCGCGGCTGCGCGCGCACGCAACGACGCTGCGCGGGATGCTGCGAGCGAACTGCGCACCATAGCGGCGCGGATCGAAGCGACGACGCCAGCCGATGAAAATATCGGGCTCGCTGCTGGCGCCAGTGCGCTCAAGCTCTTCATCGTCGAGCTCGCGGATGAAGCCGCGGCGGGTGAAGGCGAACTTCCCGATATCGCAGCCCTCACGAATGCTCTGGAGGCGGCCGACACCGTGCTTGCACGGGCCGAAGGCGCGCAGGATAGCGCGCTCGCCGCTCTCCGGCGTGCCGAGGAGGAGGATGCACCGCTTGCCGCCGCTGAGGCGGGTGCCGCGAGCGATCTCGTAAACGCTACGGGTCAGATCGCTGCGATCGAGAGCCGACCGGAATTCCTGAGCCTGCCAGAGGATCTCGCTCGTGCTCGCGAGCAAACCGCCGAAGCGGCAGTGAAGCTGGAAGATGCGATCCGCGACGCAACAGCGCACGACGCCGCGACGATTGCGCGGAAGATCGAGACGGTCGATGCGCGGAGCAGGGCGGCGGGGGAAGCGCGGACAAAGCTTGAGATGGAAATTGCTCGGTTGGAAGGGACGATCGAGAGCGAAGGCGGGAAGGGTCTAGCCGACCGCGAGGCAAGCGCCCGAGAGGAAGCTGAAGCTGCGCGCGCGGCCGTGCAACGCGTCACCGAAGAGGCCGAAACCCTGAAGCTTCTGCGCGAAACGCTAGACGAGGCACGTGACGAGACGTCGGCCAAGTTCGTCGGCCCCGTTGCCAAGCGGGCAAAGCGGCACATTGAGCGCCTGCTCCCTGGCTGTGATCTATCCTTTTCTGAGGATCTGATGCTCGATGCGGTGGTGCGGGGCGGGATCAGCGAAGGGTGCGGGGATCTGTCGCGCGGTACCCAAGAGCAGCTGGCGGTACTGACCCGGATTGCGTTTGCCGACATGCTCCTGGAGCAGGGACGGCCGGTGTCGCTCATCCTCGATGATCCGCTGGTATATGCTGACGATGCTCGGCTCGATTTGATGGTCGAAATTTTAAGCGAGGCGGCCGAACGGATGCAGGTGATCTTGCTGACCTGCCGTGAACGCGCATTCCGACATGTGAACGCCAATCGCTTGACGTTAACCCCCCCCGGGCCGGCGGTCGAGCACGAAGTTGCGGCTTTTGGAGCAGTGAAATGACAACGCACGATCCTCGCAAACTCCTGGAATCGCTCCGCAACCATCTCACTCAGCCAGAGGCTAATGTCTCCTTTCTGTTGGGCGCGGGGACGTCCTGCGCTGTTCGGGTTGCGGTTCCGCCCGATCCTGCCGCCGCCGACGACGAGCCTCCCAAAACCCGATCACTGATCCCGAACGTGGCAGAGCTCACAGCGATTTGCGCGAGAGAAATCAAGAAACTTGATCCAGTGAACGAGGGCACCCGGTTCGCCGCTGCTTATGATGCGATTGAGAAGGAGCTCAGTACCGGAAAGCGGCCTGTCAATATTGAGGACATCTTGTCGTGCGTCCGTCGCAAGGTCCATGCGATCGGAGTCGGAGATACGCTCTCTGGCTTGGTCTCTGCCGATCTTCTTGTGGTAGAAAAGACTATTCAGGCAACGATCGCCGCGCAGGTGAACCCCGACCGGTCGAGTTTTCCAGAACAGCTTCCGCATGAACAATTTGTGCGATGGATCGCGCGTATGCCGAGAGTCCATCCGGTCGAGATCTTCACGACGAACTATGACGTCCTCGTCGAGACGGCTCTCGAAGCCGAACGCGTCCCGGCGTTTGATGGATTCGTGGGATGCAATCGGCCATTTTTCTCCCACGACAGTTTGACCAGACCTGAAAATGCACCCGGGACAGCATGGACCCGGCTCTGGAAAATTCATGGTTCTATCAATTGGCGGTTGGATACAGTGGGCGGGAGGTCGCGGGTTATCCGCACGGAGCCGCACAATGAAGGTGAAATGATCCTTCCCTCGCATCATAAATATGATGAATCGCGGAAGCAGCCTTATTCAGCCCTGCTCGATCGTCTCACCCGTGTGCTTGACCGAGACGATGCAATTCTTTTCGTCTGCGGGTATAGCTTTTCGGACGACCATATCAATGCGATCATCTTTGATGCGTTGGAAGCGAAGCGGCGACCTCATGTTGTGGCGCTTCAATTTGCCGATCCGGATTCGTCTTCGGTCTTGGCGGAACGCGCGCAACGATATCTGAACCTGATGGTGCTCGGTCCGCGCGCCGGCTTCATTGGCGGGCGGCACGGTGAATGGAAGCTTGAGGAAGTACATAGCGCCAACCACCTAGCACAGGCGTTTGCCCTCGATCCGCCTGAGCCCGAGAAAGAACTGAGCGGCGCCGGAACTCTGAAACTCGGAGATTTCGCATGTTTCGCCGAGTTTCTCGGCAAGCTCACGGGACCGGCTTGAAATGGCAAGTTCGGATCCGACCTACATCGGGCAAGTCGCGTCGGTTGCCGGCGGTATCGTCCGGGTGAGGCTGAGGCGCGATTTGCCTACCACACTCGTCTTGGTCGAGGGTGAGTCCTACCGCGTCGGCCAAATCGGGGGCTTTTTCCGAATTCCTGTTGGCTACACTCAGCTATACTCAGTCTGCTCCCAAGTCGGCGCTGACGCAGTCCCCCCGGGTATCGGCGGAGACGCAATGCAGCTCGAGCGAGATGACGCAAAAGACGAAGGCCTGGCGGGCTATCGGTGGATGACCGTCGTGCTTTTCGGTGAATCGACTGGCGGAGTTTTCGAGCGTGGCGTTGGCCAGTATCCCACTGTCGGGGACGAAGTGCATTTCGTCACTAACGTCGATCTCGGAATTATCTATAGTCGCTCGCCAAATAGCGGTGGACTTGTAGTGGGGAACATCGCGGCGGCCAGTGGGATCCCTGCAACCCTCGATCTTGACCGATTGGTAAGCCGCCATTGTGCAGTGGTTGGCTCGACGGGAGCCGGGAAGTCTAATCTGGTGTCCGTGATGCTGGAGGTGCTCGCGTCCCCAGGCTATCCGTCCGCTCGTACCTTAGTTATCGATCCTCACGGCGAATATGGAGGGGATGCCACGGACCGTACCATCTTTCGCATTTCGCCTGGGCAAGGAGAGCAAGCGCTCGTCGTTCCCTATTGGGCTCTTCCTTTTAACGAGCTGCTCTCAATCACTTTTGGCGGAATGTCGTCTGGCAACGAAGCGATCGTCCGGGATCGCGTCCAAGAACTCAAGCGCGCCGCCGCGGCGTTTCTCGAAAGCCCACCGCCGCCGAACTCAATTACCGCGGACAGTCCCGTTCCCTTCAGCGTCCATCAATTGTGGTTTGAACTCGATGACTTCGAGAGGTCGACTTTTCGGACTGAGGCTGGCCAGCGCGTTAAGACGCAGGTCGAGACGGCCGGTGATCCGACCCAACTAATCTCAAACATCTACCCAATCCATGGGCCGGGCGGCAAGGAGCCGATGAAAAACCCCTCGCCTCGCGGCATTGGCAAGCAATTGGAATTTGCGCGGAGCCGTATCACAGACGCGCGTTATGCGTTCTTATTCCACCCGGCAGGTGGATACGCCCCGGATCTCGAGGGCAGGGTTACGACTGACATCGATACCCTGGTCGCCTCCTGGGTCGGCCATCCGAAGCCGCTTACCATCGTTGACGTGTCCGAGCTGCCGTCGGAAATCGCAGGCGATGTTATCGGATTACTTGTCCGTATCGTCTATGACACGTTGTTGTGGGCCGGATCACTTGCGGTCTCGGGTAAGGCGCAGCCGCTTTTGATCGTGGTCGATGAGGCCCATCGTTTTCTTCCGGAGGGCGAGGATTCCAGTTGCCATCGCATTCTGAAACGGATCGCCAAGGAAGGTCGGAAGTATGGCGTCGGCCTGATGGTGATCACCCAGCGGCCGAGCGAGATCGACGCAACTGTACTCAGCCAATGTGGAACGATGATTGCCCTTCGAACGACGAATCCAGGCGACCGGGGCCGGGTGGCAGCAGCGTTCCCGGATGATCTCGGCGGTCTCGTCGATCTCCTACCGTCTTTGCGAACCGGCGAAGGCCTGTTCGTCGGGGAGGCCATGTTCGTCCCGTCACGGGTTCGAGTGCGGATAACGCGAACGCCCAATGGCGGGGCAGACCCAAAGGTCAGCGGCCGCTGGAGTGTTGAACCGCGCCCGGATGTAGACCTATATGCCGATGCGCTGAGCTGTTGGCGCCGGCAGGTGAGAGGATAAGTCGTGGTGGAAATGAACTATGTTGACTCGAAAAGCGTCGATCAGATCGGCTATGACGAAGAGACTTCGGAATGCCATGTGATCTTTAAGAAAAGCGGTCACTACGTTTATTCCGAGGTTATTCCGGATGTCTGGGAGCAGTTCCAGAACGCAGATTCCAAGGGCATTTTCGTCAATGAGGAATTCAAGAAGAAAGCCTATCCCTGTCGTAAGCTCTAAATGCCCTCCGAGTGATCGGCAGGGTCATGACGGGGGGTAAGTGGCCGGTCGGTGGTCATCGTCCACACCGCCACGAGCGAGTATATCCCTGATCCAAGCCAGAATCTCCTGCCGCCGCAGAGGAACGAATAGCTTCTTTTGGTTCGGCTTATAAGAAGCCTTCGCCCGCATGCTCACGAAACCGCTCATGGTCGCGTACATATTCCGCAACCATCTCAAGCGATGAATGCCTGCTATGCTCTTTCATCTTGAACAAATTAGCGTTTTGGCGACCGGCTTCGGTAAGGAAGCCAGCGCGGAGAGAGTGACCTGAGAAGAGTTCGGCCGGGTAGCCCGCCGCGACAGCAGCAGCTTTCACCACCAGCGCCACGCCTTGGGCGCTCATCGGCTTATCGGTGAGCCGGCCTTGCGGCGTGAGCTTGCGGAACACCGGACCGCTCGCAATGCCCGCAGTCTTCAGCCAAGCCCGGTAGTGGCGGACCGGCTCTAGCCGACGCCCGTCGGGGATCGCGACCGTGTGGCCCTTGCCCTCCTGATCGGTTTTTGAGGCCGCGATCCGAACCAACAGCCCGCGGCTGTCCTCGTTCACTTGCCCGACTGTAATCGCCACCAGCTCGGAACGCCGAAACGCGCCCGCCATCCCGATAGCGAGCAGCGCGCGGTCGCGGAAGCTGCGCAGATCCTCGCCGACGATCGCGCGCACCATGTCGCGGAGCACGTCGCCATCGGCTGGGCGCTTCTTCCCGGGCAGATCACCTCGCTTATCCTTGCGGATGCCGCGCATCGCGCGTTCGAGGCGTGACGCGTCGGGTTGAGAGGTGGGGGGCTCAACGTCAGCCGCGCGGTGCGCGAAGACGATCGCGGCAAGGCGTCGGCCGATCGTCGCGCGGCCGAGCGGCACAGGCGCTTTCCGCGGCAGTACCTTGCCGCGCTTCGTGCGGCGGAGCTCTTGCGGACTGAACCCGCTCTCGGCGAGCAGCGTCAGGAACGCGGCGACCGTCGCCGGCGTCGCTGGGAGCGGCCGATAACCGCTTTCCTGGCACCAGGCGCAGAACATTCGCCAATCCGATTTGTAGGCGCGCAACGTCGCGTCGGCCGAGGCTCGGCGAACATAGTCGTCGACCCGTTCGCGATCGTCGGGCGCGAGCTGCGGGAGATAGGGCTCGAGCGACTGAACCTGGTCGACCACGACCAGCGCGTCAGCCACGATACCAGCCAGATCCGAAGGATCGACGTGCGCCGCGTTATCGATGCCACCATCGTCGGCCATGCCGACCTCCCGCGTTACGTTCGTCCAAACCGAAACAGGCGCGTGCGCGGCCGTTCCGGAACCCTCGGAAATGATACGCGACCGCCCAGATTGAAGCCAGCATGTAATTAGCGGGAATCAGCGTTATCGCTAATTATGAAGCGTGGCATGTGACGTTCGGAGGGTAACCCGCAGAATGAGTTTTGCGACACGGTGCGCTGCAAACGCCCACGCGTTCCTTTTTCGATCTGCATCGGTCGGATAGGTTCAAGGACACCCTCAAACGTACGTAGGCGGATCCACGATGGGAAATGTCGATCTAACAGAGATGCGAAGGCAGATCCGCTCGATGACGTTTGAACGCGGCACGCCGGATCAAATCGCCCTTTGGCGTGAAGATCTGGCGGAAGCGCGCGCGAACCTCGAGATCGAGGGACTTGCACCGACGGCAGATGACGATGAAATGTTTGCAATGATGCTTGATGAGGGCGTTCCACCGAGTTTGATGCCAACCCTTATATTACAACTTTATCAGCAGTAGACGAAGCTGGGTTCGTTCGTTTCACTTCGCAAGATATTAGTCAGCCTGAGCCAGAAGTCCCAAGGGTTCTGCAGGCGGCGACCGAATTTCGGCTTTGCAACTCCATCCTCCTTCCAACCGCCTGCGATCGTCGGCAGATCGCTGATGTTGCGGTTAGTGGCCATTCGGCACCGTTTGGCGACACGTCAAAAGGCCCGGATGATCGCGCTGTCGATAGTCCGTTGTGTCGCGCACATGCTCGATCGAGAACCAAAGATGGCGCGCGAGACGAATAAGGGAAAGCCGGTGCAGTTCGTCGTGTTAGCTGCGCGACTCAGCTTGCTGCGCAGTGCGGGTCGATCAAGATCGGTCGTCAAAAGCACGAACTCGCATCTTTTTGCCTGACATCTACAGACGTGCGTCTCGCATATGGGCATTCCGGTTCGTGCTTTTGACGACCGATCACAACTGCATCCCCGTCAGCAGGAATGGTGCGGTCCCCGAAAGCGCTAAGAGAGTTCCGTCCGGAACACGAAGCCTCTTTGCAAAACAGGTATCGGTCATCGCTTCGTGCTTTCGCCGACCGATGACCTGCACGGTGGTGGGATGTCGCCCACCGAGTGTTGGGGGAGACCGGGGTCGCCCATAAGACAGCCCCGGTCTGCTAGTACCCTTTCGGGAAACGGACACGCTTGATAAGCGGCCGCGGGTATGGCGTGTCTAAAGACCGTAGGGAAAAGAGCAACTGCCTCGCCGGTGCCTGTTAATTGGGCTTTGTTAGAGCAGGTGTGCCACTTGGCACACCTTTCGTCAGCGCGAGCGACGAAGTATATCGAGCTATGGCCAAGATCCAGCCTACCACGACGAGCACCGGGGTTCGGGACCCAAAGACGGGCAATTTTCAGACAGTGCGCGGTGTAGGTGCCCTTAAAGGCCGCCTTACATTGGACAAGGGCGTCGATCTTACCAAACCGATCGCGTCGCAGGTGATGAACGCGGCAGATCCCGCAAGAACGCTACGCAGAGTCTTAAAGACGCTCTGGCGAGGGGGATAGCGCACGTTCCCGGGCGAGCGACAGTGCGAAAGGGTGCGTTGTTGGAACGGTCGAGTAATAGGCGAGGCCCGCCTATCGACCCGCGCTCATGGATCGCGCGCGCCGTGCCAAAGGCTTCCAGACGCGCACAGCGGTCGAGCGGCTTTCCACTTTTAATTGAGTCCTCATGCGCCCACGCATATATTCGACGCAACATGGCCGTCCCCTCTGTTGCCGCTGGCATCAAGGGGCGGCCTTCTTCATATCTGGGCCGGATGCTTCCGCCCTACACCAAATCCCATCTCAGTTTCGCCGATCAGCTGGCGATCCTCGTGCAGCGCGGCTTGGTTGTGACCGATCAGGCGAAGGCGGTTCTCCACCTTCAGCGCATTGGTTACGGGCGTCTCACGCTCTATTGGTAGCCCTTCCAGCAGATTGTTCCCGATCCCAATGATGCGACGCTGACCGTCCGCACCGAGCAGTTCCAAGCGGGCGCCGAGTTTCGCCACGCCGTTGATCTCTACCTGTTCGACAAGCAGCTTCGCCTCCTCTTCCTCGACGCGATCGAACGGATCGAGGTCGCGCTGCGCGTGGATCTCGCGCACGCCATGGGCAAGCGTGATCCTTGCGCGCACCGTTCGCCCGCCTTTCTCGACGCCCATCGTGCCAACCAGGCGATGCCCGCAGGGGGCACCCGCCACCAAAATTGGCTCGCCAAAGCCGATGGCGCGATGGCCCGCTCCAAGGACGACTGGATCAAGGAGTTCTACGCCATCTACAGCCCGCCCGTGCCGATCTGGATGGCAGTCGAGGCATGGGATTTCGGCACCTTGTCCTGGTTGCTCGAGATGGCACATCCCAACGATCGTGCCGCTATCGCCAAGCGCTACGGCCTTCTTCCCAACACGCTGGTGAGCTGGATCAAGACGCTGGCGTTCGTGCGCAACATCAGCGCGCATCATGCCCGTCTGTGGAACGCAGGCATCGTCAATCAGCCGTTGGTCCCCAAGCCGTTCGAGGCACCGCAGCTCGTGCATATCGGTAGTGACCTGGAGCGGCGCACGCGTGTCTATGGTGCCGCGGCCGTGGCCAGCTATTTCGTCGGGCGGATCAATCCTGGGACATCCTGGCCGTCCCGCGTGAAGGGGCATTGGCAGGCGTTCCCAGTGATGCCGTTCGCAAGTCCCATCCAAGGCGGTTTCCTGACGGGGTGGGACGCAGAAGCGATCTGGGCCTGATCTACGAGCCCGCGCGCGCGACCTTGGCGGCCACGGCTATCCGCAGCATTACCCGGCGCGGCATCCTTTCGCGCCATTGGGACCAAGGTGCCGTCGTCGGCGAGTTCCGGGGCAGGCGCGGCAGCTTCCGCGCCGACCAGCCCTGAGATCGCGCGTGCTATCCTTGACGAGCGGTCGCGACGCTCGACAGATCCGTCGCGGTGTCGATCGGCACGCCGGCCTCCTTCCGTTCCGAGTAGCGATCGACGAGCTGGACCGCATGAGGGCGCAGCAGCACAGTGAACCGCACCAGTTCCTCCATCACGTCGACGATCCGGTCATAGTAGCTGGACGGCTTCATTCGCCCGGCATCGTCGAACTCGTTGAACGCCTTGGCAACGCTCGACTGGTTCGGGATCGTGACCATCCGCATCCAGCGGCCCAGCACGCGTAGCGTGTTGACGCTGTTGAACGACTGCGACCCCGCCGATACCTGCATGACCGCCAGCGTTCGCCCCTGGGTCGGTCGCATTCCGCCCATCAACAGCGGAAGATGGTCGATCTGCAGCTTCATGATACCCGTAATCTGGCCGTGCCGTTCTGGGCTGCACCATACCTGTCCTTCCGACCATAGCGACAACTCTCGCAGCTCGTGGACCGCCGGATGATCATCGCCCGCGTGTTGGTCAGGGAGCGGCAGGGTGGACGGATCGAAGATGCGCGTTTCACACCCGAAGAATTGCAGCAGCCGCGCCGCTTCCTCGACACTCAGCCGCGAGAATGACCGCTCGCGCAAGGAACCGTAGAGCAGAAGGATTCGTGGCGGCGGATCACCCGCGCCGAGGCCGAGAGCAGGTCGTTCGATCGCGTAGCGTCGATCGAGCGCGGGCAGCCGGTCGGGGTCGGAGAGTGTTCGTAAAGGCATCAGGCGGTTCGAGGTCCCAAGAGGATGACACAAGTGCCAATCAGACAGAGCGCCGCTCCACCGACATCCCAGCGATCAGGCCGCACGCCTTCGACGGCGCCGAGCCAGGCAAGCGATGCGCAGATGTAGATCCCGCCGTAAGCGGCATACGCCCGTCCCGCGGCATCGCTGTCCACGCGGGTCAGGAGCCATGCGAACAGGACCAGTGAGACGATGCCGGGGGCAAGCCACAAGGATGACTTTCCCATGCGAAGCCATGCCCAGAAGGCAAAGCATCCTGCGATCTCGGCAAGCGCCGCGCCGATGTAGATCAGGGCTGTCATCCGATCGTGATCCTCAATGCCAAGGCGGCAAGCGTGACCAGCAACACCGGCACGGTGAGCGTCACGCCCACACGGAAGTAATAGCCCCATCCGATCCGCACGCCTTTCTGGCCCAGGACGTGAAGCCATAACAGCGTCGCGAGCGAGCCGATCGGCGTTAGCTTGGGACCGAGGTCGCAGCCAATCACGTTGGCATAGATCATCGCTTCCTTCACTGCGCCCGTCGCATGGGCCGCGTCGATCGACAGCGCGCCCACCAGCACGGTCGGCATATTGTTCATCACCGAGGACAGGACAGCCGCGATCACGCCTGTGCCGAACGCGGCGCCCCACACGCCGCCTTGAGCGGTACGATCGAGCAGCACGGCCAGATGGTCGGTCAGGCCCGCGTTCCGCAAGCCATAGACGACCAGGTACATGCCGAGAGAGAAGATCACGACCTGCCACGGTGCGCCGCGCAGCACCTTGCCGGTCTGGATCACGTGGCCCCGCCCGGCGATCACCAGCAGGAGGATAGCGCCGACAGCGGCGACGGCGCTGACCGGCACGCCGAGGGGTTCGAGCAGAAAGAAGCCGGCGAGCAACAGCGCCAACACGATCCATCCGGCGCGGAAGGTCGCGACGTCACGGATTGCCTCGCGGGGTACGCGCAGCGCGCCCACGTCATAGTCTTCCGGTAAGTCGCGCCGGAAGAACAGCAGCAGCGCCCCCAGCGTGGCGATGATCGACACCAGATCGACCGGCACCATCACGGACGCATATGTGCCGAAGCCGATCTTGAAGAAGTCGGCCGACACGATGTTGACGAGGTTTGACACGACCAGCGGCAGGCTGGCCGTGTCGGCGATGAACCCGGCCGCCATGACGAAGGCCAGCGTCGCCTTGTCCCTAAAGCCCAGCGCCCGCAGCATGGCGATGACGATCGGCGTCAGGATCAGCGCCGCGCCATCGTTGGCAAATAATGCGGACACGGCCGCGCCGAGCAGCACGATCAGGACGAACAGGCGGCGACCATGCCCCCTGCCCCAGCGCGCGACGTGAAGCGCCGCCCACTCGAAGAATCCGGCTTCATCGAGCAGCAGGCTGATGACGATGATCGCGACGAACGCGCCCGTCGCGTTCCAGACAATGCCCCACACGACCGGCACGTCGGACAACGTGACGACGCCCGCGAGCAGCGCCACGATGGCACCGCCCATCGCGCTCCACCCGATGCCGAGGCCCTTGGGTTGCCAGATGACGAGCGCGATCGTGGCGACGAAGATCAGGACGGCAAGAAGCATCAGGCGATGCGCTGGCCCGAGGCATCCACCACCTGTTGTCCGTCTTCCTTCGCGAACGCGCCGAGCTCATCGCCCGGCAGCAGATCAAGCACTGCTTCGGACGGCCGGCACAGCTTCACGCCGAGCGGCGAGACGACCAGCGGTCGGTTGATAAGGATCGGATGCGCCATCATTGCGTCGACCAGCACATCATCGGACAGCGACGTGTCGCCCAGGCCCAACTCTGCATAGGGCGTCCCCTTCTCGCGCAGCAGCTCGCGGGGCGAGATCCCGGCGCGGTCGATCAGCTCGACCAGCAGCGCGCGCGAGGGCGGGGTTTTCAGATACTCCACGACATGCGGCTCGATGCGGGCATTGCGGATCAGGCCGAGCGTGTTGCGCGACGTGCCGCATTCGGGGTTGTGATAGATGACGATGTCGACGGCCACGGGGCGTCCTTTCAGCAACAGGGGGTAAGCTCGGCGATCAGCGGGGCACACAGCTCCGCACTACCGGCGCAGCAATCCTTAACGAGGAACAGTGTGAGCGCGCGCAGGCCACCCAGATCGGCACGGTAGATGATTGAGCGGCTATGCCGTTCGGATCGTACCAGTCCGCCACGGGCCAGAATGCCGAGGTGTGCGGACATGGTGTTTTGCGGCACTTCGAGCTGGCGGGCAATTTCGCCCGCCGCCAAGCCATCCGGTTCGTGGCGCACCAACAGGCGAAACACGTCTAGACGTGTCCCTTGTGCGAGCGCACCGAGTGCTGAGATTGCCGATTCGTTTTCCATACATCCAGCATAGTGGATATCATTGGTAGGGAAAGTCTTCGCCGTGACATTCGGCACGAGCCGCTACCTTCGATGCAAGGGTCTCATCCAAGCTGCAGAAGGACGAGATCGCTGGTCGCGATGACGTTCGGCTTCGTGCCGAGCCGTTTCACCAATATTTCGAGATTGCTCGGAACTGTTCGACCGCGGCCTTGGTCCCTTCGCCCTCTTCCGCGTGGACAAGGCAATGATCGATATGGTCGTTGATTAGAGCGCGCTTGGCGCTGGCAATAGCATTCTCGACCGCCTGAAGCTGCTGCGCGATGTCGACGCACGGCCGCTCCTCCTCGATCATGCTGACGATGCTCCGAAGGTGGCCGGTCGCACGGTTCAGCCGCTTGATGATCGCAGGATGACTGGAATGATCGTTGTGGGCCATGTCACCCTATGTAGGGCAATCCTCGAACGATTGTCGAGCATCCCCCCAGGGGGATGGACTCTATCCCCCTGGGGGGATAGAGGAGCCCGACCTCGGCCCCCAAGCACAGCTATCGTTTGGACGCCCTGAAACATCGGGAAGCATGATGACCTCTTTTGCAGACCTCGTTCAACAGGGCAGCACCAACCTTTGGTTATTCATCCCGAGCGCGCTTCTGCTCGGTGCGTTGCACGGCCTGGAGCCGGGCCACTCCAAGACGATGATGGCCGCGTTCATCATCGCGGTGCGCGGCACGGTCGGCCAAGCCGTGCTGCTCGGTCTTTGCGCAGCTTTGTCGCATACTGCGATCGTTTGGGGGATAGCGCTCGGTGGACAGTATCTTGGTCGCGGCATCAACACCGAGACGACCGAGCCTTACCTGTTACTCGGCTCTGCGGTCATCGTGCTTGGTATCGGCCTCTGGATGGTCTGGCGCACGCGTGCGGACCAGAAGGCGGAGGCGGCGCACGCTCACCATCATCATCACGGCGAGGACGAGGTTCGATCAATTGATACCGGCCACGGTACGATGCGGCTTGAGATCTTCGAGGACGGCGTGCCGCCCCGCTGGCGCGCGCGCTTCGGCAAGGGCGGATGGTCGGCCGAGGATGTGACCGTCATCACGACCCGCGGCGAGGGACGGTCGCAGACATTCCGGTTCGTCGATCGTGGCGATTTCCTCGAGAGCGTTGAAGAAATACCGGTGCCGCACGCGTTCGCGGCACGGGTGTCGCTCGGGCATGGCGGTCATAGCCACGACTATGAACTCACCTTCGCCGAACACGAACATGATCACGCAGCGCCGATGGACGGTCTCAAGGTGACGGGCGACGATGCCTACATGGACGCCCACGAGCGCGCGCATGCCTCCGACATCAGTCGCCGTTTCGCCGACCGGAAGGTTACGACCGGCCAGATCGCGCTGTTTGGTCTCACGGGTGGACTTATCCCCTGCCCTGCAGCCGTCACCGTTCTCCTTCTCTGCCTCCAACTCAAGCGCCTCTCGCTGGGTGTCGTTTTGGTCAGCGCGTTCAGCGTCGGCCTGGCGGTGACAATGGTCAGCGCCGGTGTGATCGCCGCGCTCAGCGTCAACCAGATTCAGAAGCGCTGGTCCGGCTTCGGCGATTTCGCGCGCAAGGCACCGTACGCATCGGCCGGCCTGATGATCGTGATCGCAAGTTATATGGCCTATGCCGGCTTGAGCGGCCTCAGCCGCATCGGCGCGATCTGATGAGCCTCGCGCATCTCTTGCCCGATATGCGTGGGCTGTCGGAGTGCCGCCCGTGCTGAGCGTCCTTGCTAACCGGACCTATCGCCACCTGTTCCTCGCGCAGATCATCGCGCTGATCGGAACGGGCCTCGCGACTGTGGCGCTCGGCTTGCTCGCATACGACATCGCGGGCGGCAGCGCGGGCGCCGTGCTGGGAACCGCGCTCGCCATCAAGATGGTCGCGTATATCGGCGTCGCGCCGATCGCCGGGGCGTTCGCCAACCGGGTTCCCCGACGCGCCTTGCTGGTGAGCATGGACGTGATCCGTGCCGCGGTCGCGATCTGCCTCCCGTTCGTGAACCAGGTCTGGGAGGTCTATGTCCTGATCTTCGTCCTGCAATCGGCATCCGCCGCGTTCACCCCGACATTCCTGGCGACGATCCCAGACGTGTTGCCGGAGGAGCGCGACTACACCCGCGCGCTCTCCCTCTCTCGTCTAGCTTACGACATGGAGAGCCTGACCAGCCCAATCTTGGCGGCAGGGCTGCTCACGGTGATGAGCTACCACTGGCTCTTTTCGGGCACCGCGATCGGCTTCGTCGCCTCGGCGCTGCTCGTCGTCTCAACCGTGCTGCCCAAGCCCGCCCCTGTAGAAGACCAGGGCGGCATCTATGACAAGACGACGCGGGGCATACGCATCTACCTCAAGACTCCGCGCCTTCGCGGCCTGTTGGCGATGACGCTCTCGGCAGCGGCGGCGAGCGCGATGGTCATCGTCAACACCGTCGTCATCGTACGAGGCATGGGGCTTAACCAGCGCGACGTCGCGCTGACGCTCGCCGCCTTTGGAGGCGGCTCGATCACCGCTGCCCTCACCTTGCCAAAAGTCCTCGATCGCATCGCCGATCGAACGGTGATGATGGTCGCCGCAGCCGCGCTGACGCTCGCGCTCGCTGCCCTTGCTGCGATCTCTGTGACGATGACGCCGGGACTGGCCTATTGGCGCGTCCTGCTCGCCGGATGGCTCGTCATGGGCATCGCCTATTCGGCAAGCGTCACCCCGTCGGGCCGCTTGCTCCGCCGCTCGGCGAACGCTGACGATCGCCCCGCGCTGTTCGCTGCGCAATTCGCGTTGAGCCACGTCTGTTGGCTGGTCTGCTATCCACTTGTCGGACAGCTCGGCGCGCGCGTCAGCATGGCGGCGGCCTTCGCCGCCATGGCCGTGTTGTCCGCGATCGGTGTCGTCGCGGCGCTGTGGCTATGGCCTGCCAACGATCCCGACGTGCTCGACCATGCGCATGGCGACCTTGCCGCGGACGATACGCATCACCTGGAACACGCAGCCGGCAAGACCCATCCCTACGTCATCGATCGCCGGCATCCGAAATGGCCGGGCCAGTGACATGCTTGCCGCGGACACACGTGCCGCCTACCCTAAAGCGGATGCCAACCCGTCGATCCCGATCCGCGCTGCTCGGTGCCGTGCTGGCGCTCGTCGCCATGCTTGGCTTGATTGGCCTGTCGGGGTGGCACGGTGCGGTTGTCCATTATGACCATCCGGTGCAATCGGTTTCGATCGAGCATAGTCTGAGCGGATCGAGCCAGACCGATCCCGACGCTCCTATCCACGCCCTCGCCCACGTAGCCGGGCAATGGATCCCCTTCGATGCCGCCGTTCCGCCGATGCGGCCAATCCTGGCCGTCGATCGGACGTGGCCGACCGGCATCACCGGCTTGCGTGGCGGGATCGCGCCTTCCGGACTGTTGCGACCTCCACAAGGCTGAGCCGTGCCGGCGCTGGGCGCTGACATTCTCACACCCCTTGGAAGGAACATCATGAACGGCTCATTCTGCCGGCGGCGCAGGCTTGTGCTAGCCGGTCTGCTCGTGGCGCTATACCCGGCGGGAACGGCGTGGTCGCAGACCGCGCCGCCCTTCGCGCAGCTCTTGCGCCAGGCCCAGACGACCCCACGCGTCACCATGCTAGATGCCGACGTGGCGCGCGCGCGGGGGCTTGCCGAACAGGCACGCGCGCGGCCCAATCCGACCGTCAACGTCTATGCGGAGAACTTCGCGGGCGATTTGAGGACCAATGCCCGCGACCAGCAGCAGACCACTTTCCAGATCGATCAACCGATCGAATTGGGCGGTAAGCGTTCGTCGCGGATTGCGGCAGGCGAGGCGGGCATCGCAGCCGCGCAGGCGCGCACCCTCGAAGGGCGGCTGCTCTATGCTACCGAGCTGGCACGCGCCTATGCAGGCGCGGAGATCGCCGATCGGCGGGTTCGCCTGGCCGAAGATGAGGTAGAGAAGGCGACCGCCGACCTAAAGGTGGCACGCGCGCTCGTCGGTGCGGGGAAGGAGGCCAGGCTGCGTCAGCTCCAGGCCGAGACCGAGCTGAACACACTCGAATCCGATCTTGAAACGACCCGCGCGCAGAAGCTGGCGGCTCTGGCGCGGCTGTCGGCGCTGGCGGGCTCGCCGATACCCTTTGCCGGGTTGTCGGAATCGCTGCTCGATCGCTTGAACGCCAAGTCTGCCAGCGGGCCGATCGACCCTCTACAGGCAACGACCGTCAAGGTCGCCGAGGCGGAACGCGAGGCCGCGGCGAGAGCGGTGACGGTGCAGCAGCGGCTCGCCATTCCCAATATCACCGCGCAGCTCGGCATCCGCCAGCTCCGGGTGGCAAACGGGCCGGCGATCGTCGCCGGCGTCGGTATCCCCCTGCCGTTCTTCGACCGCAATCGCGGCAACATCGATGCGGCGCGCGCCGAGTTGCAGGGCGCGGAGGCGCGAGCCGCCGTCGCGCGGCTTGACGCTCAAGCCGGCACTCGCGCAGCGCTGGCCTTGATCGAGGCGGCCGACAGCCGCGCAGCCGCCGCGCAGCGGACGATGACGACGGCCGGCGAAGCCTATCGGCTCGCACGCATCGCCTATGAGGCCGGCAAATCGCCGCTGATCGAGCTGCTCGCCGCCCGCCACAATCTCGGAGTGGCTCGCGGCGTCATCCTTGATGCTGCTGCCGCGCGTCTCGACGCCCGCACCAATCTCGCCCGCCTGTCAGGCCTCAGCATCACCGGAGAACCGGTCCAATGACCGATAGAAATCGACTCTACACTGGCGCCGCCGTCGGGCTGGTTGCCGCAGCCGCACTCGGCTTCGGGGCTGCACGCTTGACCCAAGCCCCACCCCCTCCCATCGCATCACTTACGGTAGCGGAAGCGCCAAAGAAGGCGGCCGATGTCCTCGCCATCACGCCGCAAGCTATCGCTATCTCGCAGATTACAGTCGCACCGGCTGCCCCGGGCGAACTGGATGCCGCAATTCTTGCTTCCGCAACCGTGGACTCGACGCCCGACGCCGAAGCCGTGCTCACTGCACGCGCACCGGGCACTGTGACGCGCATCTTCCTGCGGATTGGCGATCCGGTCCGCGCCGGCCAGACTATCGCGCTGGTCGAAAGCCGTGACGCGTCGCAGATCGTTGCGGACCGCGCGTCCGCATCCGCGCGGGTGACGTTGGCCGCACGGCAGCTCGCGCGCGAGCGCACGTTGCTCGCCCAAGGTGTGTCACCCCGCGCCGACTACGAGGCTGCGCAGGCTAACCTTGCGGTCGCCGAAGCAGACGCGCGTCGCGCCAGCGCCGCGGCAGGGGCTGCGCGCGTATCGAGCGATGGACGCTCGGTCGCGATTGTCAGCCCGATCTCTGGCCGGATCACCAGTGCCGGTGCCAATCTTGGCCAGTTCGTCGCAGCCGAGACCGAGCTGTTCCGCGTCGCTGATCCACGCCGTTTGCAGATCACCGCCAATGTGCCGCCGGCCGATGCTTCCCGCGTCCGTGTTGGCGACCGGGTAGAACTGACCACCAATGACGGTCGTATGGTTGAAGGGCGGGTCCGTTCGGCGACCGGCGTCGTCGACGCTCAGTCGCGCACCGCCACCGTCGTGGTGACGCCTACCGCGGGCACCAGCACGCTCATCCCGGGGCAGCTCGTCCAAGCGCGTATCGCCGCCAGTGGCGGGGCCACCAAGACGGGCGTGACGGTCCCGCAGGATGCGGTTCAGACGCTTGGCGACCGGACCGTGGTGTTCGTCCGCACGCAGCAGGGCTTCAAGGCGCAGCCGATCCGCATCGACAGCCGATCCGGGGGCATGGTCGCGATTGCCGATGGCCTCGCCGCTGGTACCCTGATTGCCACGACCAACGCCTTCCTCATCAAGGCCGAACTCGAGAAGAACGAGGGAGGCGACGAATGATCGAGCGCATCCTATCGACGTCGGTGCGACTGCGCTGGCTCGTCGCCTTCCTGACCCTCATCGTCATCGGCCTCGGCGCATGGCAAATCACCAAGCTGCCGATCGACGCCGTACCCGACGTCACCAACCGACAGGTCCAGATCAGCACCTTCGTACCGACACTCGGCCCCATCGATGTCGAGAAGCAAGTCACCTTCCCCGTCGAGACGGCACTCGCAGGCATCCCTGGACTGGAGATGACGCGATCCTTCTCGCGTAACGGCTTCAGCCAAGTGACGGCAGTCTTTACCGACGCGACCGACATCTACTTCGCGCGCCAACAGGTGACCGAGCGGATCGGTCAGGCCAAGGACAGTCTGCCCGCCGGCGTCCAGCCCAACCTCTCCCCGCTCAGCACGGGGCTCGGTGAGATTTTCTTCTACTCGATCGCCTTCCGTCACCCCGACGGCAAAGGAGCGAAAGCCATAGACGGCAAGCCCGGTTGGCAGGCTGACGGCAGTTATCTTACCCCCGAAGGCGAGCGGCTGACCACCGAGCTGGCCAGAGCTGCGTATCTACGCACCGTGCAAGATTGGATCATCCGGCCGCAGATGCGCACTGTGAAGGGCGTCGCTGGGGTCGATTCCAATGGCGGCTACGTCAAACAGTATTTGATCGAACCCAACCTCAATGCGCTTGCGTCCTACGGCCTCTCGATTACCGAGCTGGCGAACGCGATGGAGCGGGCCAATCTGTCCGCGGGCTCGAACTATGTTCGCCGTGCTGGCGAGAGCTTTCTCGTCCGCGCCGACGCCCGGCTAAAATCGATTGAGGACATCCAAGAGGCGGTGGTCGCCACCCGCAACGGCGTGCCCGTGCGCGTGAAGGACGTGGGGCAAGTCGTAATAGGCGGAGCGGTACGCACCGGATCAGGAAGCCGGATGGGCTCGGAGGCCGTCATCTCGACCGTCCTGATGTTGGTCGGTGAGAACAGTCGCATCGTCTCCACCACAGTCGCCAACAAGCTGACACAGATCAACAAGGCACTGCCGCCTGACGTGTTCGCAGAACCAGTCTACAACCGTTCCAAGCTGGTCAACGCGACGATCAAGACGGTCGAGAAGAATCTGACCGAAGGCGCGCTGCTCGTCATCGTGGTGCTGTTCCTGCTGCTGGGCAACGTCCGGGCCGCGCTCATTACCGCGGCGGTCATTCCAATCACCATGCTGATGACGGCAGCCGGTATGAACGGCCTTGGCGTGTCGGGCAATCTGATGAGCCTTGGCGCGCTCGACTTCGGCCTGATCGTCGATGGTGCCGTCATCATCGTCGAGAACGCACTTCGACATCTCGCCGAACGGCAACAGGCCGAAGGCCGGCTGCTGACGCTTGAGGAGCGCCTGGAAACCACCACGGCATCAGCCAAGGAGATGATTCGCCCAACGGTCTACGGGCAGCTCATCATCTTTCTCGTTTTCACGCCGCTGCTTACCTTCCAGGGCGTCGAGGGCAAGACCTTCGCGCCGATGGCGGTCACGCTGATGGTTGCGCTCGCCTGTGCCTTCATCCTGTCGCTGACCTTCGTCCCCGCGATGATCGCGATCGTCGTCAAGGGCCGGGTCAGCGAGACCGAGGTGAAGCCTGTCCGCTGGTTCAAGGAGCGGTACGCGCCGATCCTCGGCCGCGCGATTGCCCGGCCGCTGCCTTTTATCCTGGGCGGCGCTGGCGTGTTCGTCGTAGCCGTGTTCTGCTTCGGCTTCCTCGGCGAAGAGTTCATGCCGCAGCTCGATGAGAAGGACATCACCGTCACCAACTTCCGCGTGCCGTCGGCATCGATCGACCAATCGACGCAGATGCAGATGCAGATCGAGAACGTCTTGAAGACCCTGCCGGAGGTAGCATTGGTTTTTTCCAAGAACGGCAATGCCGATCTGGGCACCGACCCGATGCCACCCAATGCGTCGGACACCTACGTTATCCCAAAGCCGGAGAGCGAGTGGCCGGCCGATGTGCATAGCAAGGAGGATATCATCCGTCGCATTGAGGAGCGGATGAAGTCGACGATCGGCAACCGGACGGAGATCCAGCAGCCGATCCAGATGCGCTTCAACGAGCTGATCGCGGGCGTCCGCGCCGACGTCGCGGTTAAGCTTTACGGTGACGATCTGGACGCGATGGGCGTGCAGGCGCGCAAGATTGCTGGCGCCATCCGCACTATCCCGGGTGCCGGAGATGTCAGCGTCGAGCAAACCGACGGTGCACCGACGTTCGACGTCCAGATCGATCGCCAAGCGGTCGCGAGACTAGGCTTGTCGGTCGAGGAGGTGGCGAACACCGTCTCGGCGGCGCTCGGCGGTCGTGAAGCAGGGTTGCTGTTCGAGGGCGATCGGCGCTTCTCGGTCGTGGTGCGACTACCTGACGCGCAGCGTGACGACATCGACACGCTGGGATCGATCCCGGTCATGTTGCCCACGGCGCAAGGTCAGAGCGCCCGCTCGATTCCGCTCAGTGAGGTGGCGCGTTTCCGCTACACTAAAGGGCTGAACCAGATCAGCCGCGAGAACGGTAAGCGAATGATGACCGTACAAGTCAACGTGCGCGGGCGCGACCTCGGTGGCTTCGTCACCGAGGCACAGGCGAAGATCGCTGCAATGCAACTCCCGGCCGGCATGTACATCGATTGGGGTGGCACTTTCGAGAGCCTGCAATCAGCACGCCTGCGCCTGATGCTGGTCGTGCCGATCTGCTTCCTTGCGATCTACGCGCTGCTCTACATGGCGCTGGGCGGCTTCATTCCCGCCCTAATCGTGTTTACGGCTGTGCCGATGGCACTGGCGGGCGGAGTGTTCGCACTCCTGTTGCGCGGTATTCCGTTCTCAATCACTGCCGCGGTCGGGTTCATCGCACTGTCGGGCGTTGCGGTACTCAACGGGCTCGTGATGATGGGCGCGATCAAGAAGCATCGCGAGAAAGGCGAGAACGAAGACCAGGCTATCGCCGACGGTGCGATGGAGCGGGTGCGGCCGGTCTTGATGACGGCACTGGTGGCATCGCTCGGCTTCGTGCCGATGGCACTCGCCACCGGTACCGGCGCTGAGGTCCAGCGCCCTCTCGCTACTGTCGTGATCGGGGGGCTTATCACTTCGACGGTGCTGACACTCCTCGTCTTGCCTGCGATCACCGCATGGGTGGCACGCATGGCGCCAGGACCAAGGGCGGCGATCACACCGGCCATGCCAGGCTGCACATGAAATAACGTGAAAGGGGGCCGTTATCTGCCCCCCCCCCGTCTTTTAATCCTCGCTGGTCGTCCGAGGTACTGGCCGCTCCATTCGCGGCCCGCGTTTTACCGCTCTGCGGCACGGGCGCGTCGTCGACGGCAAGGTAAGGCGTAGGGTTGCTGCCCGGCCGCGGATGGCATCCTGTGTCCGCCCCATATCAGGTGCAATCTGCTCGGGTGACTGTCGTGCACGGATCCGCGTACGCAGTTCGGCGTCAGTTCATCCGACCAATGTTGGCCTTCTTACGGGTCAATCTCCGGATCTCATGGGTGCAAGTGCTCCCTTTCCTCGCAGGACTCGGAGGGACCTTCGGTCTGGATCGTCGAATGTTCGATCCCGAACCGCTCATCGAGCGTCTTCGTGACCGCGACCCTGACGCTATCGGGATCGACACGCTCGCCGAGCGTCACGTGCGCGGTGCAGTTGATCTCATCGGTCGCCATCGACCAGACGTGCAGATCGTGGACGCCGGCAACACCTGGAATGGCGGCGATCGCAGACCGGATTTCGGGCAACTTCAGCCCACCGGGCACGCCTTCCAGCAACACGTTGATCGTGCCCTTGAGTAGCACCCACGTTCGCGGCAGCACCCAGAGCCCGATGCCGACGGCGATGATAGGATCGACCCAGGTCCAGCCCGTAAACCGGATCGCGAGCGCCCCCAGGATCACGCCGACCGAGCCGATCATGTCGGCCCAGACCTCCAGATATGCGCCTTTGACGTTGAAACTCTGGTCCTTGCCCGCGGTCAGCAGCCGCATCGAGGCGAAGTTCACGATCAGGCCGATGACCGCGACGATCAACATGCCGGCCGACTGGATCGCCTGCGGCTCGCGGAAGCGCTGGATCGCCTCGTAGAGGATATACATGGCAACGACGAACAGCAGCATCGCGTTAAACGTCGCGGCGAGGATCTCCAATCGCTTGTAACCGAACGTCCGCTTGTCGTCGGCAGCCTTCTTGCCGAGGTGGATCGCCATCAACGCAATAATGAGACCGGCGACGTCGGTCATCATGTGCGCTGCGTCGGACAACAGCGCGAGGCTGTTGAACACGAAGGCGCCGACCACCTCCGCAACCAGGTAGGTCGCGGTCAGCGCCAGTGCCCATCTGAGCATCTTCGCGTTGGCACCGGCCGTATGGTCGTGGCTGTGCCCGGCTCCGCCGTGATCGTGCGCCATTATCGGGCTTCCTTCTTCTCGGCCTGCCGCTCGGCAAGCCATGTCTGCATTGTCTGGATTTCCGCTTGCTGCGCTCGGATCACCTGCTGCGCCATCGCACGGATCTTCGGATCGGTTCCGTTCGCAATCTCGGCGCGCGCCATTTCTACCGCACCTTCATGATGCGGGATCATCCCGCGCAGGAAGTCGGAATCGGGATCGCCGGTCGACTGCATCCCCATCCCGGCTTTTCCGTGGGCAGCGTTCGATCCGTGGATGGCATCGGTAGCACCCGCTTCATTCGATGCGACCTGCCCTGCTGGTTTGCCGCCGGAACACGCGGACAGGGCAACCGCGGCTGCCAGAAGGGCGCACCGCGCCGTGACGATCAAAATTTTTTCTCCTGACGCGATTTGTTGCAGGGCCTATCGACGCCCACGATAAGGTCAGTCACATCGCAATCTCCTCGATCAGCAGCAGTGCGAGGAAGCCGACGAAAAACATCGCGCTGATGAGCGGCGAGTCCGGCTTCTCGTGTGCCTCGACCAGCAGCTCTTCGGTGACGAGGTAGAGCAGCGCCATGAGGCCGAAGCTCAGGAACCCGGTGATCCACACCGGCGACAGCAGTGCCACCGGCTGCGCGACCAGCGCGCCGATTGGCACCAGCAGCGCTAGCGCGCAGGTGAGACCGACCGCCTTCATCTTTCGATATCGGCTCGTCAGATCGTTGGTGAGGGTCAGCGCCAGGAACAGCACTTCGAGGGTCAACGCGACCGCCAGCAGCGTGCCCGCCTTCTCGCCGGCGATGAAAGCCAGACCCAGGACCAGGCCATCGATCGCAAGATCAAGCCCGATCGCGGTGAGCAGCGCCACGGGGCCTTCAAATCGGCTTTCCGCCGCCTTGAGGCCGAGCATCACGCCAACGCCGATCGCGCCCCCGATCAGCGTCGCAGTCGGCGATCCGCCGTGCATGACCAGCGGCAGGATCTCGGTCGCCGCCGCGGCGAACACAACGCCGGCTGCGAGGTGCTGCATGGCCGCGACCAGCTTCTCGCCGGGCGTGCGCCACCCAGCGATGAGCGCGCCGATGATGATCGCCATCATGGGGATCAGGGAGAACTTGAGCGCTGCCATCGTCAGCGTTCACGGGTTTCGATGGAATCGATCACGATGCGTTTTCCTTCGTGCATAGAACCGGGCGTTTGCCGGGTGCCTCGATCTTGATCTGATTGCCGGCGAAGGTCGCGCTTTCGGCCTCACCGACATATTGAAGACCCTGCATGGGCGCGGTCAGGACAGCCGGCACCGCGCGCGCGTCGCGCCGGAACACGACCGTGAGGCCCTGATCTTTGTAATCAACGATGAGCGTCTGGTCATCGTCGCATCGGTAGAGATGGCGGCCAGGCACCCCACTCGCCACGCCGCTGTCGCCGGCGTGAATTTCCTGCTCGGTTGGCGGCCCCTTCTGCGGCTGCTCGGAGCAGGCGGAGAGTGCCAGTAGGAGACAGGCACCGGCGCCCGCGATTTTAATCCGAAAGGGTGTCATTTGTGCCTCCGGGTTTTCCGCCCGCCGTGACGCATTGCCGCAGGCCGAGGCTTCACGCCTGGTTGTGCCGCCAACCGCCTAAGTTGGCGGTCCAGGCACCGATCGGATTGCACGAGCCCGGCCTGTAGCTTCCGGCGCAGCAGCGCCGTCCACATCCCGCTTAGGAAGCCATGGAAGCGCAAGCTATGCCGTAAGCGGGTGCCGACAGGATCGCGCTCCAGCTCATAAATCTCTTCGAACTGCAGAAGCTTCGCCACCCCCGCGGTCCAGGCGAACGCGACCGGCTTTTCGACACGGGTGATGTCGGCCGCCGTCATTACAGACTTCCCAAGCCCTCCGATGCGGAAGCTGTACGTTGCCTCGCCACCCTCGACCGCTTCCCCCGCGAGCTGGGTGAACGGCTTCCATTGCGAATGCGCGGCGAAGTCGGTGAGGACCGACCACACGCGTGGCGGCGATGCCGTCAGGATCACGACATTCTCGATCGCGGCGCGCCCGGCATTCGCCGGGCGGCCACCATCGAGAGAAGCGCTAACTGGACCGATCGCGCCGCCATGCTCAACGTCCGTCATTGTCCGCGTCCGCGTCGGCATGGAGGTCGATGATCTCCACCGCCTCCAGCGTCATCAAGCCGATACCCTTCAAGTCGCGCAAGCTCGTCATGAAGGTCCGAAGTTTTGCGTCGTCGTCGACGATCTCGATCACCACCGATCGGTCGTTCTCGAGGATATGACGACGGTGTGTGTGCGCCGATCGCCCGATCCCGATCATCGCCTCGATCACCGTCGCACCGCCGAGACGGGCGTCGCGCGCCCGCTCGGCAATGAGTTCGAAGACCTTGCGGTCCCCGAAATAGGCGGTCTCGTCGGTGTAGACCCGCAGCAGCTTCATCATGGTCATGCCGTGGCCTCCGCAGGCGTGCTGGTCGGTTGATCGTTGTCCTCGGTTCGCTTGCTCGACGTCGCCCCCAGGACGACCTTGGCGATGGCTGGAAGCACCAGCAGGGTCAGGATGGTCGCGGCAACGAGGCCACCGATCACGGTCACGGCGAGCGGCTTCTGCACCTCCGCGCCGGTGCCGTGCGCGAGCGCCATCGGCACGAAGCCGATCGCGGGCACGAACCCGGTCATGATGACCGCCCGCATCTTCTCGGCCATGCCTGCCCGGATCGCCTCCGCGACCGGCATCCCAGCTTCGCTGTGATCCCGGATCGCGGTCATCACCACGAGCCCGTTCAACACCGCCACACCGGCGAGGCAGATGAACCCCACTGCCGCGGACACCGAGAAGTTGATCCCGGTTAAGGCGAGCGTGAACACGCCGCCGGCGAGCCCCAGCGGCACCGCCAGGAACACCGATGCCGCCCGGCCGAACCCGCCGAGCGCCATGTAGAGCAGCCCGAAGATCGCGAGGAAGCAGAGCGGTACGACGATCGACAAGCGTGCCGAGGCCGCCTGCAGGTTCTCGAACTGACCACCCCATTCGAGGTAGTAGCCGGCCGGCAGCTTCACTTTCGCGATCTTTGCCTGCGCTTCTGCCACGAACGAGCCCGCATCGCGTCCGCCAAGGTTTACCTGAACGACGACACGACGCTTTCCGTTCTCGCGGCTGATCTGGTTCAGCCCCTCGGTCAGCCGGATTTGTGCCACCTGTGCAAGCGGCACCTGTGCCCGGGGGCGTCCTTCGACTTCCGGCAGCAGCACTGGCAGCGACCGAATGTCGTCGAGGTTGGCACGCGTCGCCTCGGGCACGCGCACGGTGACGTCGAACCGACGATCGCCCTCGTATACCAATCCCGATTCACGCCCGCCCAGGCCCGCCGCGATCGTATCGGATACATCGCGCACTGTGAGGCCGAGCCGCGCGATGGCCGCACGGTCGAGCTTCACGTCGAGCGCCGGCGCGCCACCGACCTGTTCAGCCTTGACGCTTGTGGCACCAGGGATGGTCTGCAGGACACGCACCATCTCATTCGCCGTCTGAGACATCTTGTCGAGATCGTCACCGTAGAGCTTGATCGCGACGTCGCCGCGGACGCCGGCAATCAGCTCATTGAAGCGAAGCTGGATCGGCTGGCTGACCTCGTAAAGGTTACCTAGCAGTCCGCCCGTCGCCTTCTCAATCTTGGCGACGACATCGGCTTTGGTAACGCCCTCGGTCCATTCATCCTGAGGCTTCAGGATAACAAAACCGTCCGAAACGTTCGGCGGCATTGGGTCGGTCGCAACTTCGGCGGTGCCGGTCTTGGAGAACATCAAGGCGACTTCGGGGATTCTTTTGACCGCGTCCTCGACCTTGCGCTCCATCAGCAGCGATTGCTCGAGACTGACCGAGGGCACGCGCGTGGAGGCGAAGGCGATATTCTTTTCATCAAGGGTGGGTATGAATTCCGACCCTAACAGCCCAAATGCAGGGATTGCCGCCAGAAAAAAGGCCAGTCCGCCGAGAATGAACGGCCACGGCCGCGCGATCGCCTTGTCGAGCAGCGGCAGATACCGCTCCTTCGACTTGCGGATCAGCCACACGTCCTTTTCTGCGACCTTGCCGCTGATCAGGATAGCAACCAGTGCGGGAACAAGCGTGATCGCAAGCACGAATGCCGCCACCAGCGCCAGCATGATCGTGATCGCCATCGGCGAGAACGTCTTGCCTTCGGTGCCCGTGAAGGTCAGCAGCGGCGCGAATGCGAGTAGGATGATCGCCTGCCCGAAAACGGTCGGCTTGATCATCTCCTGCGCTGCCCGCATCGTCTCTTCCAGCCGTTCCCGAAGCGCGAGCAACCGGCCTTCATGTTCCTGTCGATGCGCCAATCTGGCGAGACAGTTTTCGATGATGATGACTGCGCCATCCACGATCAGACCAAAGTCGAGCGCTCCCAGGCTCATCAAATTGCCGGGGACGTTGAACGCGTTCATTCCCATGGCCATCATCAGGAATGAAAAGGGGATCACCAGCACCGCGATCACCGCGGCACGCCAGTTGCCCAGCAGCAGGAACAGCGCAACCGCAACGAGGATCGCGCCCTCGGTCAGGTTGCGCTGCACCGTAGCCACCGTAGCGCCGACCAGCTCGGCGCGGTTCAGCACTACCTTCACCTGAATCCCGGGAGGCAAGGTCTTAGTGACCTGATCCAGCTTGGTCGACGCCTGCTCGGCAACGACGCGGCTGTTCTGCCCGATCAGCATCAGCACCGTGCCGATCACCGCTTCCCGCCCGTTCATGCTACCCGCACCCGTGCGCAGATCGCCGCCGATGCGGACGTTGGCGATCTGGCCGATCGTAATCGGCGTTCCGCCGCGCGTTGCCGCGACTGCGTTGCGGATTTCGTCGACCGTCCGCACGCGGGAGTCGACGCGCACGAGATAGGCTTCGCCGCCCTTGTTATAATAGTTGGCGCCGACCGCGAGGTTGGCGTTTTCAAGCGCCTGCCCCAGCTCGCTGTACGAGATGCCGAAGCTGGCGAGCTTTGTCGGATCGGGCTCGACCACGAACGTCTTGGCAAAGCCGCCGATGGAATCGACGCCTGCCACGCCTTTCACCGAGCGAAGCTGCGGACTGATGATCCAATCCTGCACAGTGCGCAGATAACCGGCTTTCTCGACAGCGTCGGTCAACCGTTCGCCTTCCGGCGTCAGGTAGCTGCCATCGGGTTGCCAGCCGGGTTGGCCCGCCACCTTCTTCGCGCCTTTTCCGTCCGGATTGGCGTAGCCAACTGTGTACATAACGATCTCGCCGAGGCCCGTCGTTACCGGTCCGATCTGCGGTTCCACGCCGTCCGGCAGGTTCTCAGCGGCCTGTCGCAGGCGTTCGCCAACCTGCTGCCGCGCGAAGTAGAGGTCGGTGCTGTCGGTGAAGATCGCGCTGACCTGGCTGAAGCCGTTGCGCGAGATGGAGCGCGTCGTCTCCAGGCCGGGGATGCCGGCGAGCGAGATTTCTACCGGGTAGGTAACGAGCTTTTCGATCTCGACCGGTGAAAGCCGTGGATCGACCGTATTGATCTGAACCTGTTTAGTGGTGATGTCGGGCACCGCGTCGATCGGCAGCTTGGTAAGCTGCCACACGCCGAGGCCGGCGATGACGAGGAACAAAGCTAGGACCGTCCAGCGGGCGCGGACGGAGAGCGCCATGAGGTTGGCTATCATGGTCTATTCTTCCTCACCCGCGCCCTTGCCGAGTTCGGCCTTGAGCAGGAATGCGTTCTTGGTCGCGACCTGGCTGCCGCCCGCTAGACCCTTCAGGATCTCGACGCGGCCATTGCTGCGCTGTCCGATCGTGATGTTTTGTGCGCGGAAGCCCTTGGCGGTCCGTACGAACACGACATCGCGTCCTTCGAGCGTCTGGACCGCATCTTCCGGCACCACGATAGCGTTCGACGTGCCGCCACGGGCCGGGAGCAACCGCACCCGCACCGCGAGCCCCGGTTGCAGTGTTCCCGTCACATCGAGGACCGCGGTCGCCGAGCGCGTGTCGTTGGCGAGGCCCGGCGTGACGGCGCGCACCCGCGCTTCCACCGTCCGCCCATCGGGTAATTCGATAATCGCCCGATCGCCCGGCGAAAGCCGCTGCGCATCGGTCGGTCCGACCGCCGCTTCGACCTGTATCTTCGACGCATCGGCGACACGCATCAGCTCGGTTTCGGGCTGGACGAACGCGCCCAGGCTGACATTCTCCGAGGTGACGCGGCCCGAAATCGGGCTCGACACCAGCACACCGCGTCCATCGGACGTGATGCGCGCGGCACCCGCCGCGACGCTGGCGCGCCGTGCTTCGGCCGCGGCAGAGGCGGCTTCCGCCTGCGCCTGTTCCAGCTCGACGCGCGCCGAGACCTTCTGCCGGTAGAGATAGCTTTCGCGCGCGAGCGCCTTTTGCGCCAGCGTCGACTTGGCAGCCGCAGCGCTGCGATCGGCCGCGATCTGTGCCGCATCGCGGCTTTCGACGATCGCCAGCGTCTCGCCGGCACGCACCGGGTCGCCAAGCCGCTTCATCAGCCGCGTCACGGCACCGGCTGCGCGGGCGTTGACGATCGCCTCGCCTTGCGGCGACGCGCTCACCGTCGCCTGTGCGACGATCTCCGCGCCGAGCCCCCCGGGATTGATTGTCTCGGTTGCGATGCCGGCCTGCTCGATCGCCTGCGCGGTCATCGCCACTGTGTCGGGTGCTTTCTCTTCGGGTGCGGGCGCGGCCGTATTGCCGGCTGCCGCTTCGCTAGCGGCGGGTTTGTCCGCGGTGCAGCGTGCGACGCCGAAACCGCCGAGTGCGGCGACGAGCGCGACGGCTGCGCCGCCGCCAAGCAGGCGCTTATCCTTCATCATCGTTCATCTCCGGAAATCGTGGGGGCCGGCGTCGTGAGCCGGTCGAGCCGCGCCTGCGCGTCGTGGTACGCGGCGAGCGCATCGACATAGGTCTGGCGGGTCTGTGACAGCGTGCGCTCGGCATCGAGGAGCGCGATCTGGTCGAACTTGCCTTGGCTCCAGCCGATCCGAGCGATGCGCGCGGCTTCCTGCGCCGCGGCCAAGCCGGGACCACCCGCCGCCCGTGCCGTGGCGGCAGCATTGGCCACTTCGGTCTGCGCGCTGGCAATCTGCTGACGGGTGTCGACGATCGCCAGACTACGCAGCGCCTGCGCCTGGGTCTGTTCAGCCTGCGACTGTGCGACGAACGCGCTGCCGTTGTTGAAGAACGGCAGCGGAATCGAAAGGCCGACGACGGCCGCGGTGTCGTTGGTTGCCGCCAGTCGTCGCGCGAACGCGCTGACCGTCAAGTCCGGAACACGCAACGAGCGGGCAACGCGAACCTGCGCATCGGCAGTGCGAACATCGGCTTGTGCCGCAACGAGGGCGAGCGTTCCTTCGATATCGACGGAGCGCTGTGGTCCATAGCCATCGATCCGCTCAAACCAGGCTCGGTCGAGCGGTCCCATTACGGCTGTATTGAGCAACGTCCCGAGATTGGCGCGCGCTGCCTGCGCCTGCCGGGTCGCGCTATCGGCCGCGACCTGCGCGTTGATACGCAGCACGTCTGCGCGCTGTTGCTCGATCGGGCTGACGTCACCGGCCTTCACGCGTTCGCTCGATACGCGGAACGCGTTATTGGCAATCCCCGCCTGCTCCGCCAGTACCTCAAAGCGACGCTCGGTCGCAGCGGCCTCGATGTAGAGCTGCGTGACCCTCAAGCGCAGATCGGCTCGCGCGACCTCGGCCTGAATCTGTGCGCGGGTCAGACGGGCCGTCGCAAGGGCGACACGTGCGGGACGCTTGCCGCCTAGCTCGAGCGGCAGCGCCACGCCGACGGTGGTCTCCGAACTCCGGACACCCCTGTAGGCACCGCTGCCGCCGATATTTTCGACCTGCGTCTGAAACTCGGGATTGGGGCGCAGCCCCGCCACCCGCCTTGCGGCGGTTGCGGCCGCGACGTTCGCGGTCGCGGCGCCAATCGAAGGCAGCGCGGGTTGCGTGCTACCGGCGGGACCAGTTGCCGACCCGCCATTGGTAGTGCCCGATACGGGCGTGCCTGCCGATGGCATGCCGGCAGCGCCAAGCGCGGCGTCGAGCGAAAAGGCGGGCGTTGCCTGTGACGAAGTGGTCGCCGCCGGGATAGCGGGCGGCGGTGATGTTTGCGCCCCGGCCACACTGGCCAGGGACGCCGCGACCATGAAGGTCGCGATTGTACGTTGCATCGATGATGACTCCTAACGAACCTTGTTCGCCCCGCGCGGCAGCAGCCGGCGGGGTCAGCGGGTCGTCAGGCTTGGGGGGGCCTCAATGCAGGATCGGCCGTGGACAGCGGCAGCATCGATCGGCGTGCCGAAACCGGTGCAAGGCGAAGGTCGCGCGTCAGGACAGTGCTTGCGAGCTTGACCGGTGCCGCGACATGATCGCCGTGACACCCGCCATGATGATGCGGATAGCCCTTGTCGCCATCTGACGGCACCTGGTCGGCATCACCGGGGGTATGGCCTTCAGCGATTTGCTCGCCGGGCGTCTCGCTTGCGCTGATACTGACGTCCGGCCGTTCCAGCGCGTGCGCCGTCGCCGTCGCTCCAAGGGAGCAGACGAGCATCAAGCAGGCAAGGATGTTCAGCAAGCGTCGCACGGGACGCTCCGTAGCAGTAACGCCGATGCCGGGATAGTCGCGGCGATGATGCGGCCAAATACAGCGATCATCGCAGAACTTCCGGAGCCACCGGCCGCGCTTCGCGCCATGCCGGAATCGCTCCGGCGAGAACTCGCCATGCCGAGCGCAGGAAGATGAGCGCGATGATGCCGCCTACCGCAATGTCCGGCCATGCAGCTTCGGTCATCGCGACCAGCCCGGCCGCGATCAGCACGCCGACGTTGGAGGCCACGTCGTTGCGCGAACACTCGAACGTGCTGGACATATTCACGTTTTCCGACCGGAAGCGCCACAACATGGCGAGGCAGGTCAGGTTGGCGACCAACGCGGCGCTGCCGAACGCCAGCATCAGCGAGGACGAGGGTGGCACGCCGTTCACGATCTTGGCGAAGATCTCGAACACCACCGCGATACCGAACACGAGAATGATGCCGCCTTTGGCAAGCGCCGCGCCGGCTTCCCAGCGCGGGCCACGGCTCAGCGCATAAAGGCTGAGGGCATAGACGACCGCATCGCCGAGCATATCGACCGAGTCCGCCATAAGCGCCGACGAGCGGGCGAAGACGCCCCCGCCGAACTCGGCGACGAACATGACGAAGTTGATAACCATGACGGCGATCAGCACGCGCCGCTGATCGGCCTTGCGGCCGAGCTGCGCGATCGTGTCGCCTTTCCTGGAACAGCAGTCGTCCGCCATCATACCACTCGATTCGCGTGTCGGACCCCCCATATGCACCCTCATGTCACTAGAGGGTCAAGGGCTCGCACATGAAGATCGGTGAAATTGCTAAACTAACCGGTCTGAAGGTAGAGACCGTCCGCTATTATGAAGGCGAAGGGTTGATCGGCGCGCCTCGCCGCAATGGCGGGAATTACCGCCTGTACGACCGGTCGCACCTGGAACGCCTGACATTCATCAAGCGCTCGCGCGACCTCGGCTTCACGCTCGATCAGGTACGCGACCTGCTCCGCCTGGCGGACGATCCGCGCGGATCATGCGATGCGGTCGACGAGATGGCGGTGGTGCATATTGAGGAAATCGATCGCAAGCTCGCCGACCTCCATGCGTTACGTGATGAGGTTGCCACGTGGGGTCGCTGTGACGCGACGACGATCGCCGAATGCCGGCTGATCGACGCTTTATCCTCGCGGCTACCTTAAGCGCTGGCCGGACATTATCATGCGCGATATCTTCGCTCACTCTGCTCGGGCCGTTTCAAAGAGATACCGGCCACGATCGCAAGTGTAACAAGGAGATATTGGGATGACCGGCCAGCGCGGCTTACGCTGGACGGATGAGGCCGACGCCGAGCTACGCCGGCGGGTAGCGGCCAGGCAGACGATCGCGCAGATCGCACGCGAAATGGAAAGAACGATGGACGCGATACGCGGCCGGGCAGCGTCACTGCGGATCACGCTTCGCTCGTCACAACGACCATGGCGCGATGGCGTTACTCATCGCCGTAGCGAGTAGGCCCAGCTTCAAGCTGCCATGCGGCGAAGAATTGGGCAGTCCGGTCGATCGTCTCCGTGACAGCGGTTTACCAATTCCAGCAGCGTCGATCGCATATCTTCGAGCGCAGCCGCCTTACGTCCGAGTTCGTCAGCGCGCGCTTGCGCAAGCATTTTGACTTCGCTGCTCGAACGGCTGCGATCCGACCAGAGGCCGAGCAGCGTCCTAATCTCATCGATCGGAAACCCCAGGTCACGCGCGTTGGCAATGAAGCGAAGGCGGTGAACGTCCGCATCGCCATAGTCCCGGTAGCTCCCGCGCCGTGGCGGCGCGGGAACAAGCCCGATCTTCTCGTAGTGGCGGATCATGCGTTGGGAGACGCCGCTGGCATCCGACGCCGCCCCGATGTTCACAGCTTAACGGCGTTGAGGCGAAGCGCGTTCAAGACCACGGTGAAGGACGAGAGAGCCATCGCCGCGCCGGCCAACATCGGCGAGAGCAGAATGCCAGCCACTGGGTAAAGCACCCCGGCCGCGACCGGCACGCCAATCCCGTTGAAGAGGAACGAGAAGAACAGGTTCTGGCGGATGTTCCGCATGGTCGCACGGGCAAGCTTCCGCGCGCGCACGATCGCCGACAGATCGCCGCGCGTGAGCGTCATGCCCGCGCTTTCGATCGCCACGTCTGTTCCCGTGCCCATCGCAAGGCCGACGTCCGCAGCGGCCAGCGCGGGGGCATCGTTGATGCCGTCGCCGGCCATCGCGACCTTGGCACCGGACTCTTTCAGCTCCCCGATGATACGGGCCTTGTCTTCCGGCAGCAGATCGGCCCGCACCTCGTCGAGTCCGCCCACGGCACGAGCGACCGCATCGGCCGTCCCACGATTGTCGCCAGTGAGCATTACGACGCGCAGGCCCTCCTTGCGGAGCGCGGCGATGGCGTCGCGCGCCGATGGCCGCACGGGATCGGCGACCGCGAGCAGCCCCGCGAGTGCCCCGTCGATAGCGACCAGGATGACGCCTGCGCCTTCGCCACGATAGCGATCGGCCGCGGCGTCGAGCGGCTTGGGATCAGCGCCGATCCGACTGATTTGCGCCGCGTTGCCGATCACGACCGAACGGCCGTTCACCGTGGCGCTGACTCCCAGGCCAGTTTGTGAGGTGAAATCCTCGACTGTGCCGAGCTGCAGCCCGCGTTCCTTGGCGGAAACGACGATTGCATGGGCGAGCGGATGTTCGGATTGCCCTTCGACGGCCGCGGCGAGCGCGAGCATCTCGTTCTCTCCGACCGCACCGACCGTCTCGACCGCGATCAGCTTGGGCTTGCCTTCCGTGAGCGTGCCCGTCTTGTCGATGACCAGCGTGTCGACCTTTTCGAGACCCTGTAGCGCTTCCGCGTTCTTGACCAGCACGCCGGCAGTCGCGCCGCGCCCGGTGCCGACCATGATCGACATGGGCGTGGCGAGCCCGAGCGCACACGGGCAGGCGATCACCAGCACAGCGATGGCATTGAGGATGGCGTGACCCATGCGCGGCTCAGGGCCGACCAACGACCAGATGACGAAGGTCGCGATCGAGATCAGCACGACGAGCGGCACGAACCAGCCCGACACCCGATCGGCGACCGCTTGAATCGGGGCGCGGCTACGCTGCGCTTCCGCGACCATGCGGACGATGCGCGCCAGCATCGTATCCGAGCCGACCGCGCGGGCTTCCATGACCAGGCTTCCCGTTCCGTTCACCGTTCCCCCGGTGACAGCCGCCTCAATTTCCTTGAGGACCGGCGCAGGCTCCCCGGTGAGCATGGATTCATCGACCGACGACCGGCCCTCGACCACTACGCCATCGACGGGGATGGCTTCGCCGGGACGGACTCGTAGCCGATCGCCGGTCGCCACGTCGGCAAGGCCGACTTCCTCTTCAGAGCCGTCAGGGCGCAGCCGGCGCGCCGTCTTGGGCGCGAGGTCCATGAGCGCGCGGATCGCGCGTCCGGTTGCCGCCCTTGCGCGCAGTTCGAGCACTTGCCCGAGCAGCACCAGCGTCACCACGACGCCGGCAGCCTCATAATAGACCGGGACCATGCCGCCGTGCATCCGGAACGTCGCGGGAAAGATGCCCGGCGCCAGCGTGGCGACCAAGCTGTAGAGGAACGCCGCGCCGACCCCGATCGCGATCAGCGTGAACATATTGAAGTGGCGGGTGCGGAGCGAGGTCCACCCCCGCTCGAAAAACGGCCAGCCTGCCCACAGCACGATCGGCGCCGTCAGCGCGAGCTGGACCCAGGGCGAGGCGGCAGGGCTGACGACGTGCAAGCCCGTCATTTCGGCAAACATGGAGACGATCAGCAGCGGGATCGTGAGTGCGCCGGCTACCCACAAACGGCGCGTGAAATCGACCAGCTCGGGGTTTGGAGTATCGTCGAGTGAGGGTTCTTCAGGCTCTAGCGCCATGCCGCAGATCGGGCACGTCCCCGGCCCTTCCTGGCGAACTTGCGGGTGCATCGGGCACGTCCATATCGCCCCCGGGGTCGCCATCGGCTCAGGCTTTGGCTTATCGCCGAGATAGGCGTTTGGGTTCGCGACGAACTTGGTCCGGCACCCGGCGCTGCAAAAATGATATTCATGGCCGGCGTGCTCGGCATGGTGCGCCGTCGTCGCCGGATCGACCGTCATGCCGCACACCGGGTCCGTCACCTTGGCCGCACCGTCGGGCACCTTAGTCCCCGAACAGCAGCCACCCATTTTGCCGTGTTGTTGGACTTCCACCGGCGCGGTCGACGCCCCCGAGCAGCACGACGAGGGTTCAGCAGCCGGTTCGGCTAGCTTCGCTGAGCAGCCGCAACCCCCGGCATGGGAATGAGAATGAGGATCGTTCATGGCGTAACTCCTTCGACCCGAAGCCATGTAGGGTCTGACATCGTGTCAAGGTCAACCCCCGTCCATTCTCGACCCCACCTAAATGATACGCGCCCGCGACCCGTTCCCCTTGGCGATCTGTTGGAGGAGAGACGGTCGGCATACTCAACGGTCGCTACATCGCGAGTGGGTAACTAGCCGCTCGCGATAGCACCAGCGACGTGCCTCTTTTCAAGGCACGATGTGGCTAGCGAACGGGTCGTTCGAGCTCGACGATATCATGCAGCTTCACGCCGCCAGTGAGCGGGGATGCAGTCGCAAAATGGTCGTTCAAGGTAGAATCGATGCGGACGGTGCCAATTTCGGTCCGCGTAAAGCTCGCACCGCTTCGCGGGCCGGGCCGCGACACATTGCGATAGACTTTGAGAACCTGACCGGCTTCGGCGCCGTCTGCCCGCCCGATGCACACGACAAGATTCTTGCCCGACACATCCACGACGCTTCCGCGCATGAAGAAGGTGTGGCCGATGCCAGGCGCGGCGATGGCGGGCTGCACTGCGCCCATGAGGGGCGCGGCGAGAAACGCGGCTGCAATCAAAAAGCGGCGTGCGGTCATGAAGAATTCCTTGGATGGGCGGGATTGCTTTGCAAAGATCCTCCTTGGTTTGGACGAGTGTCAGAACACATTGAAGGATCGGAAACTACGCAGACGGAAACTAGGCCCGCTGCCTTGGCAGCGACCGGCCCACGCTACATGTGCAAACTGCCGCAGCGGCCTAGGCAAGCTCTGCAATTAAGAGCCACCGCGGTATGTAAATCCCGAGTCTTTTTAGCTCGTTGTTGAGGTTCTATCGGTGCGTGAATGACCCGGAGCGATCTTCAAGGAATTCGACTATGAAACGTCTCCTTCTTGCCGGCACGCTGCCGTTTGTGTTGCTCGGTGCCTGCGCCACGACTTCGACGGCAGAGCAACGTGCGAGTTGCGAAAAGATGGAAAGCGGTATGGGGACCGATGACCGTCACGATCACAGCGAGCAAAAGGGAATGGGCAGAAGTTCGATGAACTTGACGCATGACCAATGTCGTCAGATCCTCGCCAAAAGCCGCTAATTGGCTAACCGCAAAGGAAGATCATGGCGATTGAGTCGATACCCCACCCGGACCGCCGGGCGGTCATCGTCGGTCTCACCGCTATGACAGCGATGGCGAGCGGGACCGGAGCGCGCGCGGCGAGGCCAGGTGAGCTGGCCTCGATGGCAGCAGCCATGCGCGCCTGTATCGACGAATGTCAGAAGTGCCACACGGTGTGTCTTACCACCGCGACCGAGCTTCGCCGCGCTCCGGCGCTTCACCGGTCGTCTCCCGCGCAGATCCTCGCGATGCTCGACAGTGCGCAGATTTGCGCCACAACCGCCGACTTCATGGCGCGCGGCTCGGCCCATCACGCGGCGATGTGCCGTTTATGCGCCGACATATGCGAGGCTTGTATCCGCGCCTGTACCGGTATGCCGGGCATGGAGACGTGCGTGGCGGCGTGCGTGAGCTGCGCGAAAAGCTGCCGAACCATGGCAGCGATGGGCTAGGTCAGTTTGGGGGCCTGGTCCGGCGCCATGGCAGTGTCCCTTCGATCTCGACTGATAGCGATGCACTGAGGAACGTCCGGATTGCGATGATCAGCGCCAGAATGCCGAGGCTACGGAACGTCGGGGTTACGGCGATCGTGCCGATGATGTCAGCGGCAACCAGCAATTCGAGGCCGAGCAGCACTCCTCTTCCGATGGTTGTGCGAAACGACAGCATCGCGTCGGTCCAGTCTGCACCGCGCCGCAAAGCCCGGCCCAGCACCATTACGGCACCCAGCGCGACCGCGACGATCGTCGCCACGGCAGCAACCTCAAAGCCTACCGAAACCCCGTGAGCAACCGAGCTGACCACAGCGGTCGTATGGTCAAGTGTCATGGCCGGAACCAAATCGACGCGCCTTTCGTGTCAATGCATCTTCACCCAGCCGACTCCTTTGATGTTATTGAACGAGTCGGTCTGATGACATGCGAAGCATTGCTCGACGCGCGCGCGGCCCTTCCCTGCGATGGTTTTGTCCATCATCGAAAAATGCATCATGTAGTGGCTTGGGGGTGCCTTATGGCACTGGGTGCAATTGGTCGACCGGGGACTGGGATGAAGATATCCCTCGATCTTCCAAGTCTTAACGACGTGGCATGACGCGCAATCCTGACCAAAATATCCTTGGTGCTTGTCGCGTGTCGCGTGACAGGAGAAGCAGTTGAGCGAGCCTTCGTGACCCGTGATCTTCGCCGCCACCTGATCCAAGATCGCATGATCCATCTTGATGGGCCGCGCAGCAGCGGGGTTGTGCTCGACGTGACAACCCCTGCACTCTCCGATGTTGGCGTGAAACGCCGTTGCAGGTTGGCTTAGAAGCTCAGGGGAAGAGGCATGGCAGGTGATACACTTGCTGGCCGCAATCCCGCCAGCCGGCACGTGGCAACTCTCGCATTTGTCGCCGATGAATGCGTGCGCCTTTGACAATGGCCCTGGACTGACGGCGGCTGTCCAACCGGGAACAGCGTTGCTGCCGAAGCGACCGACCGCTAGCGGCACCGCAATGGCGGTGAACAACGCCAAAGCCGCCAGGACGAGGTAAAAGGCACCGGGGAGCTTCAAGCGAGCCACCGCAGGCCGTAATAGATTCCGCTCCAGATGTGCAGGATCAGCAGGGCATACATCAGGATCGCCGAAACGATGTGGAGTATTACCCACCTCGCCAGAACGCGTTTGAGGGTTTCTCGCTCGCTGAGCTGAAATTCAAGGTCCGATATCGCGCCGAGCAATTCGTCGATATCGCCTGCATCCGACCGAGCGATCGGCTGCTCGCCACGGACCAACGCGTCATACCGGGTGCGAAGAGCGCCGAGCGCCTTTTGCTGGTCGCGTAGCTCCTCGCCGATCTGGGCGAGATAGTAGCGGCCAATGAAGCCGGTCCCGACCACGACCAGCATCGAGACGACCAGGGCGATGCCAAGCGGGCTTACGAACTTATGACCTGAATGCACGATGCCGAGCAGCGCGCCGATGGCGCCCGCGTAAACGTGGAACGTCAGCAGGACACCGACCGAAACGGTATTCTTGGTGCGCTCTTTTACCCAAGGGATGCGCTTGGCGATCCAATAGCTGAGCAGGCTCACAAAAAGCAATGCGGCTGCTATTCCGGTAACGCCGCCAGCAAGGCTGCCGGGGAATCGGGGAGCGACGTGGAACAGAAACGCAGGAACGATCAGCACAAGGGCGGTCATGATTCCGCCGACGGTTACTTTTTCAGCTTCCGTCACTCAGGCCGCCACGACCAAATTGCCGGGCGACTTCGCTTGGCAGGCCAGAATCGTTCCGCCGGCCTTCTCCTCGGCGGTCAGGGCGTCCTCGACTTCCATCGTTACGGAGCCCTTGCTTAGCGGCACCTTGCAGCGCCCACAGGTTCCCACTCGACATTCAAAGTCGATGACGACGCCGATCGCTTCGGCCGCTTCGAGCACAGACTGGTCGGGAGCCAATGTTCCCGATTTGCCTGACGTGGAAAACTCGACGGTAGCCTGAGCCGAAGGTGCGCTAACCGCTGCGGCGCCAGCTCCGGTCGGTGCCGCAGCGACTGCGCTTGCCGGCGTCGGCTCTTCCGGTTCGTCCGCGGGAACCGGACCGCCCTTTGGCGGCGCAAAGTCTTCCGTCTTGATTTGATCGGGCGGGACTTTGAGTTGGGCCAGCGCATATTTGACCGCATCCATCATTGCCGGCGGTCCGCAGAGATGAACCCGGCGTTCCGCAATGTCCGGCGCGCATTTGACGATGAAATCGGGTGTGATGAACCCTACCGGACCCGTCCAGTCCGTCCCATCCGCCTTCGACACGATCGAGGCGATCGTAACATTTGGATGGCGCCGCGCCAGATAAGCGATCTCCTCTCGGAAGATCAGATCTTGGGGTGAATTGGCAGCGCAGATGAGGTGAACTCGGTGCTCATACGATCGGTCAGTTAGGTCGCGCAGCACGCTCATCATGGGCGTGATGCCCACCCCCCCGGCAATCAGCACGATACCTTTGGCTTCCGCGCCGGTAAAAAAGAATTTGCCCGACGGAGCAGTGATTTCAAGCAGATCGCCGGTTTTTGCGTGATCGTGGAGGTGTCTCGATTCAAGGCCGTGTTGTTCGCGCTTCACCGTCAGTTCGATGTACTCCCGCTGCGTCGGTGCCGAGGAGATCGTGTAGGAGCGCCGGACCTTTTGACCGTCGATTTCGGAGGTGATCGTGGCGTACTGACCGGGCAGGAACACGAAAGGGAACGGGCCTAGATTGGCCTCCATCAACCGAAAGGTTTTGACCGTTGGTGTCTCGTCGAAGATCGCTTTGATCCTCAGCACCCCCTTCCACGGCCTTTGTACCGCGGGAGGTGCGGAAGGCGGAGGAGCGACGCCTTGACCGCCAAGCGGCCCACTCGCCACGCCCGCTGTTTGTTTGCTATCGCCATTCGGAGTGAGACGATCAGCCAGCGCGCCAATGCGTCGCAAGCGCTGCCAGCGCAGGAACAGCATCGTTCCCAGCGCGGCTGCCAGGATCAGCATTGCGGCGACGTGGAGCCATGAAAGATCGCGAAAGCCGCCGTCCATTATCATGTCTCCGTTGGGGGCTATGGCGGTCTCGTTCTTGAACCAGGTCAATGCGATCCGTCGTGGCGGCCACGACTGGTTGAGCGCCTGCAATGCGCTTATGCCACTCTCGGCCAGCGATAGACCTTCGCGGGTTGTAGCGACCGCGCTTTGCGCGCCGGCGAGGTCGTTCTTCGATTGGGCATGATGCAGGTCGAGTTGCCCTGCCGAAAGCATCTGACCGCCGGAACCTAAACGCGCGATTGCCTCAGTACGAATGGCCTGTCGGGCTTCGCGCGTGAGTGCCGGCAAGTCCATCATCGCTGGATAGAATGGCTTGCCGCCCCTGGCACCGCAGCATCCTCCAACCGTCGCCGGTGCGCCAATCGCCGCCGGCGACGGCTTCATCATGTCCATCATTCCGGCAGGACCAGCAGGCGGCGCGGATGCAGCCGACATAGGGGCATTGCTGGCCGGGCCGGGGCTCGCGGCGCCGGGATGGTGCGACGCGTGCTCCGACGGCGCCACTTGCGCCAACGCCGCCGACGACCCGGTGGTCATCAGCAGCGCAGCTAATCCCAGCAGAAAAGAACTTTTCGCTCGGTTTATCGGAGCCCTACCGGTCTTCATGCCAGTCCTACTAGGATCACATGTCGTCGGACATCGGCTTTGCCATCGGCGCCTTCGGAGCGGGCTTCGCCGCTGTCGGCTTCGCCTTGGCACGATGGCTATGCGGCTTAGCCTTCATCGGCATCGGCATCGGCGCTGGCTTGGCGGCCATGCCTCCCATGCCGCAACAACCGGGCTTCTTCGCGGGCATCTTCATGCCACCCTCCATCTGTCCGTCGCCCATCGGCATCATCTTGTCATCACCCATCGGTGCAGGGGTCGATGACGGTGCCGGCGCCATTTGCGCAGCGGCAAGCGCTGGAGTGAACAACATCGCGGTAAATGCTAGGCCGATGGTCGATGCGCGAGCGCTGAAGTGTTGTTTCATTGCGATATCCTTAGTCTCGAGGAGCCCAGTGCGGCGGCAACTACATGCTCCGCCAAAAGGCGGGGCTGCGGGTCGCGAACCAAACTCCATCAAAGATGGACCGCTAGGAATGACACCGCCATCATCGGATAATACGCAGGCCACGCACCGACCCCTCGTTGAGTGCGACATTTATTCGGCATCCGGAGAGCTTGCCGCCTGGTAGGGGATTAAGTGGCCTAGCCTGTGATTTGCGCTTAGTGTCGGATAGGCCGGAGCTGAACGGCGACCTTCAAGACCATCGGAGGTGCGGCGTTGATCGACTTTGCCTACGCATTGAATTGGGCTGCGCGCCTCGCATGACGGAGGCGCTGCCCCCGAATGACGCGAACGCCGTTGCGGCAATGGCGCGGAGCAACTCCGCCATGGCCGAGGAACTTGGCCTGCTCATCGACGGCGCGACCGGCTACGCGATCTATATGCTAGACCCGCAGGGTCGCGTGACGATCTGGAATCTTGGCGCCGAGCGCATCAAAGGATGGGCCGAGGCAGAGATCCTAGGCCGCGACTTTTCAATTTTCTATCCCCCGGAAGACGTGGCTCTAGGAAAACCACAGGCGGACCTCGCGCTCGCCAGCGCTCTCGGTCGTGTAGAGGAAGAAAGCTGGCGGGTGCGCAAGGACGGCTCGGAGTTCCTCGCCAGCGTAACGATAACAGCACTCCGCGACGATGCAGGCGCGCTTCGCGGCTTTGGCAAGGTGATCCGGGACATCACGGATCAAAAGGCGTCGGAAGCGGCGATCCTGCGGCGCGAACAGCATCTTCGCTCGATTCTCGCGACCGTGCCCGATGCCATGATCGTCATCGACGAAAGCGGGATCGTCTCCTCATTCAGCGCCGCTGCCGAACAGTTGTTCGGCTACGTCGAGGCCGAGGTTGTGGGACGCAACGTCGCCATGTTGATGCCCGATGCGGAGAAGCACGATCATGACACCCATCTCCGGACCTACCAGGAAACCGGGATAAAACATGTGATTGGCCATGTGAGGCCGCAAACGGCCATCCGCAAAAATGGCGAAACTTTCCCGATCGAACTCGCCGTAGGAGAAGCCTCCATTGCCGGCGAACGCATATTCACCGGGTTCATTCGAGACCTAACCAAACGACACGAGACCGAACGACGCTTGAAAGAGCTTCAGTCCGAGTTGGTCCATGTGTCCCGTGTCAGCGCAATGGGCACGATGGCCTCGACGCTCGCACACGAAATCAACCAGCCCCTCACCGCGATCGCGAACTACCTTGAGGCGGGTCGCGATATGATCGGCGTTACCGACGACGCCATGCTCAACGAGCTTGCTGAGGCACTCGATCTGGCGACCGCTCAATCACTCAGAGCCGGCACCATCGTTAAGCGGCTAAGGGCATTTGTGGAGGGCGGCGACACCGGTTTCCAGATCGAGCAACTCGACGCGCTTGTGGAAGAGGCGACTAGCCTTGGCCTGCTCGGTGCGCACGAAGCCGGGATCACGGTTACGATGACGATCGCCGCCGGCCGCGATCGCGTCATGGTCGATCGCGTGCAGATCCAGCAGGTGCTGGTGAACCTGATCCGCAATGCGATACAATCAATGGCCACCACGACCTGTAAGAATTTGACCATCGCGACCGCGCCCGACCGGAAGGGGTGGATGAAAATAACGGTCGCTGACACGGGTGCCGGCATCGACGAAGACGTCCGGGAGCGACTTTTTGAAGCGTTCGCGACCACCAAGGAGGACGGTATGGGGCTCGGCCTATCGATCTGCCGGACCATCATCGAAGCGCATGGCGGTCGTATTTGGGCGGACGCTGTCGTCACTGGCGGCACGGCGTTCCATTTTTGCGTGCCGCTAGCCGCCGATGGCGACGCCAATGATTGATGACCCACGAACCGTGCATGTCGTCGATGACGACGAAGCGATCCGGCAATCCATCAGCTTCTTGTTACGCAAGGCCGGATATACCGTGGAAACGTACCCCGCCGGTACGGCTTTTCTCAAAGCCGTCACCCGGAAAAGCCAAGGTTGCGTCCTGCTGGACGTCCGGATGCCAGATATCGACGGCCTGGAGGTTCAGGCCAGGCTTTCACAGCAAGGTATTGCGATGCCGGTCGTCATGCTCACCGGGCATGGCGACGTGACCCTGGCGGTTCGAGCGATCAAGGCAGGAGCTATCGAATTTCTCGAGAAGCCCTTTGAGCGACTAGTGCTGATCGACGCCATTGAAGCAGCCCTCAGACACGCTGCACGGACTGGACGTGACCATTTGGCGGCTGGCGATGCGGTCGTTAGAATCGCGGCGTTGACGGCGCGAGAGCGAGACGTCCTCGATGGCATGGTGCTCGGCAGGCCGAACAAGCTGATCGCATTCGAGCTGGGTATCGCAACACGCACGGTCGAGGTCCACCGGGCAAGCCTTATGGAAAAACTTTCCGCCCGCAGCTTGTCGGACGTGCTGCGCATTGCGTTCGCTGCGGGGCTGGGCGAGGCGGTGTAGCCTCGCCTTCTACGTACATACGCAGTCACTCGGACATGCAATCGCTTATTCCAACAAGGAATTTGCATGCCCGCTCGGACCGCCCTGAACCCCAACGCCAGTGTCGGTGTCTCGCTCGTTAACGGTGATTCCGCGACCAGGCATGCCCGCCAGATTATGCTGCGATCCTTGGGTTACAACGTCCGATCCTATGCCACATGCGTCGCCCTTCTCACCGATCCCCGCCCGCGCGATCAACAATGCATCATCATCGACATCGATACCCCGAAGGTTGACGGAATTGATCTCCTGCGCGCGATGCGGGCAGGCGGCTGGCGAGGTAAGGGCATCCTGTTGGCCCGTATCCCCCCGGAGAGCGAGGTTTTGCGCGAGGCCGAGCGCCATGGTGATAAGGTATTGGACCACGCCATTGGCGATGGTCGGCTGATGGCGGCGATTGCCACTTCTATAGGAAGCGGGCTGGAGGAGTGGAGCGCCGGAGTGTGAACGCCCGGATCAGCTTTGCCCTTCCCGCGGAAAAAGATATCTACCCGTCGGACTAAAACCGCAGGTGACAGCGCAGCGGCGAGCGCACGGGGGAATAATGGCGGCTCAACTCAGCTTGCGGACCATTGATGAAGATCACGACGGCCTCGTTCGACGCCTCATTGCACGATGGCGCGATGATCCGAGCGCAACCTATCGGAGCTGGTTCCTTTGGAATGAGCGACTGAAGAACTTCCGCTCGATCCGGCGCGGCATAGGCCAGGTGGTGGCGGAGATCGAACGCGGTACGTTCGGTGTCGCCTACCGTGGATCGTCGCTCGAAACTGTCGTCCATTCCGTTGCCGAGCAGCGCCAAATCTTCAAAGGCGCCGATCACGCCTTCCTGTGGAAGCCCAAGCTCCGCATCCCCGATATTTACGAGAGCCCGGAAAACCAGCGCGCGTTCGGCCGATTGCTTGACGCCTGTTCATGTTGCGACACGGCCGAGGAGATCATCGGCCATATCCACACGATTGACCGCTTAAAGATCAAGGGCCTTGGGCCGGCGGTTGCGAACCTGCTCTACTTCCTTCACCCGACGCTGGTGCCGCCCTTCAACACTGCGATCGTGAAAGGCTACAATGCGCTGACCGGCGCGAACGTGAAGCTCGGGAACTGGGAACATTTTCTGGCAATGAGGTCCGGTGTTCTCGACTTGAACGATCGGCACCGCGACCTGCTATCGAACGACCTGGGCGCGATCGGCGGGCTGCTGTTCGACATCGGCTCCGATCGCTACCCGGCCCCTCCCCTCGACGGCAGCGGCGCGGCGCTGGCGAGTTGGGGGGAAAGGCTTGAGGCGGCGCGCGAGGAAGCGCGTACGCTCAGCAAGGCGGCGTTACGCGAAGGCGAGAACGAGCGCACCCATACTGAAATCCAGGCATGGCTTCGTGATCTAGGATTGGCGCTTGGCTATGACGTGTGGATCGCATCGAACGATCGTAGCCGACCCTTCAACGGCGCGCCGTTGGGGCAAGGGTGCCTTGAGCGCTTGCCCACCTCGATCGCAACCTCCAAAGGGGCGGACTCCATCCGCCTGATCGACGTGCTGTGGCTTGAGCGGGGTGGCGATCATGTCGCAGCGGCGTTCGAGGTGGAGCACTCGACCTCAATCTATTCGGGGATCGTGCGGATGCTCGACCTTGCGCTCAGCGGTAGCGACCTTCACGCGACCGCGGGGCTGTTCCTCGTCGCACCCGACGCCCGCGAGGCGGACGTTCGCGCACAGTTGCAGCGGCCAGCGTTCAGTCGCGTCGCCGACCTCGACATATCCTACCTGCCCTACAGCGAGTTGGAGAAGAACCGCGAGGCCATAGCCCGGTTCGGATCGGGACTGAAAGCGATCAAGGCGGTGTCGAGCAAGCTCGCATGACATCCTCCGGCGAGGGTTAGGAACGGAAGCCGCGTATCCTCTTAGAGTGGAGGAGAGCTGCCGTGACGATGATGCCTTCCCCGGTCCCCTGGCTCGATACGGTGCTGGTCGTATGGTTCGCGCTGACTGCGCTTTCCGTCGCTTACGTCGCCTGGGATGCCTTCATGCACAACCCCGAGCTTAAGGTGATGAAATGGGGTTGGCTGTTGGTCACGCTCTATGGCGGACCGATCATGGCCGCAGCCTATGTCCTGTCCTGCCAGGAGCCGGCGACAGAGCGGCATGAAGACTTCATTCGGCCGCTTTGGAAGCAGGCGTTCGGCTCGGCTATTCATTGCATGGCTGGGGACGCGACCGGCGTCATCGCCGCTGCGGCGATCACGACGGCGCTCGGCTTGCCGATGTGGCAGGACGTGATCGCGGAGTATGTGTTCGGCTTCGCGTTCGGGCTGCTTATCTTCCAGGCGCTGTTCATGCGCGACATGGCGGGCGGCTCCTATGCCCGAGCGCTCCGAATGTCGTTCATCCCCGAATGGCTGTCGATGAATGCCGTGATGGCCGGCATGATCCCGACGATGGTGGTGTTGATGAGTCGGGACATGGCCGCGATGCACGCCAGCTCGCTTCGCTTTTGGGGCGTCATGTCGCTGGCGACGCTCGTCGGCTTCGCCGTCGCCTATCCGATCAATCTATGGCTTGTCGGCGTCCGGTTGAAGCACGGCATGGGGACGGTGCGAGCACTTGGGCATGGCGGGCACGAGGTCGCGGCGGAGCCGCGATCGACGCCACCCATGCCCGGCATGGAACACGATACCATGCAGGGGATGAGCGACATGGCGATAGGTTCGCGCGCGACCAGGCCGCAGATCATCGCGATGACGGTGCTGACACTCGTCATGCTCGGCGCGGGGGTCATCATTGCGACGCTGTTCGGCCGCTGGGCCATGTAGCTTTGCCGCGATCGACGAAATTGCGGCAAGGGATGATCGCGCGGGGCGCGTATCTATGAGCAGGCGGGGGCTCACACGGAGATAGACCGATGCACCAGATCGACCTCGCCATGAAGGCGTGTATGGACGCCTGCCACGACTGCCATGTGACCTGTCTTCAAATGGCGATGAACCATTGCCTCGAGATGGGCGGCCAGCACGCGGCGCCCGAGCATATCAAGATCATGGCCGACTGCGCGCAGATTTGCGCGGTCGCGATCGACTTCATGGCGCGCAAATCGGCGCATCACCAGCATATCTGCCGCGAGTGCGCCGAGATCTGCCGGGCGTGCGCGGCTAGCTGCGAAGGGCTCGAGGGCATGGAGGATTGCGTAGCGGCGTGCCGCAAGTGTGCTGACGCCTGCGACAAGATGGCGGGCTAATCCCCGCTCGCGCGGGCGGCTCGCCGCCCGCGCGTCAAGGACCGATTTGCTAATGCCCGATCCGAGCGATCACGTCGAAAAGCTCGACGGTAAATTCCGTCAGCAGTTCGATCGCCGCGCCTCCAAATACCAGCAGGCAGACCCCCAGGGCGATGAGCTTTGGCACGAAGCTCAGCGATTGTTCGCTGACCGAGGTAGCGGCCTGAATCATGCTGATGATCAAGCCGACGATCATCATGGGCACGAGCAGGACGACGCAGATGAGCGCCAAGACCGCCAGCATCCTGCCCGACTCGTCGAAGAGGATGGATTGATCCATCAGTGCGAAAGGCCGGGAGTCGGGAAGACCACCCGGCCAATCATCACATCGCCGAGGCAGGTGGGGCGAGCGTCCCAAGCCAGGCGACCAGCCCAAGGATGACGACGACACAGGCGGTTTCGGCTGCCAGGCTCCCCCGTAGCGCGCCGAGCGCGCCACGATGATCGGCATTGGCGATCGACTGCTCGAACGCTGGTGTCAGCCGAAAGCGATTGAGCGAGGCCAGTCCCAGCATTAAGACAAACAGCGCCAGTTTGGCGAGCAAGAGTTGACCGTAGAGCGTCGTGGCAAGTGCTGCGACGTTGTCAATCCCGACCAGCATCCATGCGTTGACCAGACCGGTAACTACGACCGTGGCGACCACAATCGTCCCGACCGTGCCGAAACCGTGCAGCGCCCGGTGCGTCAGGCCGAGATGCGCTGCGTCGACCTCAGCAGCCGGACGTGACACGAGCAAAAGCAGGCCGAGCAGCGCGCCGACCCAGGCACCCGAGGCGATCAGGTGGAGAATGTCGGCGATGAGGTGGACCCAGCCCATCGCGGCTTCGTCCATCGCCCCGTGTCCGGTCCATGGCAGCGTTCCAAGGGCTATGCCCGAGGCAAGCATAACGCCCGACAGCCACAGACTACGCTGAGCGGCGAACATCGCAGCAAAAGCAGCCACAACGAGCGCAACCATCCGAAGCTTCCAGGCGGCACCGATAGCGGAACCCGTGAGCAGCCCGCCAATCGCTTCCTGGTCGAGCGGCCAAAGCGGCGTTCCGGCCATCGAGGAAGCCATGAGGACGAGCCAGCCGATTGAAAGCAGCAGGCTCAAGATCGCACTGCCAACCAACCATAGGGGCAGCGCGAGCGCGTTGCTGCGCTCGCGTGCCCGTAGCCCATAAAGGCTGAATGCGGATAAACCGAACAGCGCCGCCATCGCAAAATAGAGCGCAAAGCGGACGCCGATCAGCGACCAATCAGACATCGGCTCACTTTACCGTAAAGGCGTAATTGCCAGCGACCTTGTGCGTGTCGGTCGAGACGATGTGCCAGTCGACGGTGTACCGCCCAGCGGCCAGCCGCCCCTTGGGCGTAACCACCAGCGTACGACCATCTGCCGCAAGCGCCGCAGTGCTCGGCATCTTCATTGCTGCCATTCCGGGCATCGCCGCCATCGTGAGGTCAGCTTTGGAGAACGCTGGCATCAGCTTCTCGCTGAACTGGAGTTTGATCTGTGCGGGCTTCGCTACGGTCGCATTGGCGGCCGGGCTGGCGGAGAGCAGCTTGGGATGGGCATTGGCTGCGCCTGCAAAAGCGACGAGTGCGGTAGCAGCGATCAGGAATGGTAGGCGACGCATGGAGGTCTCTTTCGTGTTGGTTGTCCTTCTCCTTCATACGCGGCTTCGTCGGCTACCCCTCAGATCGCTTCATCGCAGAGCGTCTCGCTCGAAAATTGGTCGTGAGATGCGATGGCATCAAATCGGCATGCTCATGATATCCTTGTAGGCAGAAAGCAGCTTGTTGCGCACTTGCAACGTCGCCTCGAAGCCGATCGAGGCTTCCTGGCGAGCGAGCATCACCTTGGCGATGTCGGTTTCCTCCCCCCGCTCATATGCTACCGTCAGAGCGCCGGCCCGCGCATTCACCGCATTCATTTTTTGCAACTGGGACTGGAATGTCGACGCGAAGCCGCCCTGCTGCGCCGTTCCGACCGGCGCCACTCCCCCGGGGCCATTGTCGTTCCGGATGGAGTTCGGATCCGCGACTTTCTGAAGCGCAGTGTTCATTGCGGCTTCAAAGGTTGGCTTGCCCGCGGCACCGGGACCGGTCAACGAGAGCGGGGTGCTCGCGACGTTGCGAAGCGCAGCGTTCTTTTCGAGAACCGCGCTGCGGATGGCCATGATGTTGTTGATCGACATGCTGCTCACGATCGCCTCTGTGGGTGGAGACAGATCGGGCACGGTAGCGACGCATAAATTAGAAATTGGTTAATACCGGTTATTCTCAATTGAAAAATTATTAAAGGGTACATTTCCTCATTGGGTTCGGCCAGCAAGCGTCTCGCTCGTACGTCCCGCGGCTCGCTAGCACCGGCTGGGCACCATGAGGGGTTAGGGCTTCGCTCGCGTAACCTATGCTAGAGGGTGGAGTGAACGACATGGACGACCTCGACGCGATGTTGACCAGGCTGGCGCAGGCGCCCTTGCCGAGTAGCATTGACGGAATAGAAGCCAGGGTGCTCGCGCGTATCGCTGCGCGGCCTGTAGCGAGCGCCAGCATGGGGATGGGGGCGATAACGGTTGCTGCGGCGCTCGTGTTTGGCATTGTTGGCGCAGGCATTCCCGCACGCGAGGCTCGTGCAATGACACCCCTGTCACCCTTGGGACCGACGTCGCCACTTGCACCCTCGACCTTACTTGTCGGAACTCCATGAACGGGCGCGCCCGGCTGGCGGTAGGTGTGATTGCGTGCTTCATCGCCGCGATCAGCGGTGTGTTCGTCGGGCGGGCGCTGCTCCCTTCGCAGATTCAGCCCGGAAATGAACTGCATGAGGTGCTGCATCACAAACTGGCGCTAAACGCGAACCAGCAGGCCCGCGTCGAAGCGTTGGAGCAACGGTTCTCGGTGCAGCGGCGGGCCTTTGAGCTTGAACTGAGGGCCGATAATGCGCGGCTGGCCGAGGCGATCGAGACAGAGCATGGTAACGGCCCCCGCGTCGCCGCGGCGGTCGATCGGAGCCACGCCGCTATGGGCGAGTTACAAAAGGCGACGCTCGCCCACGTATTCGCCATGCGGCAGCTTCTCCGGTCCGACCAGACCGGCCAGTTCGACCAGGCGGTGGTCAAGGCGCTCACCGACGATCATCATTAAGCCTGGGCGGTGAGCCTCGACTGGAAAACGCTGTCCGAAGCGGAGCTTGCGACACTTTGTATTGCCGGCCGAGAGACAGCGTTCGCTGAAATCATGCGCCGAAACCGGCGGCCGGTGTTCCGGGTGATCCGCGCTTGTGTGGGTGACACGGACGAGGCGCTCGACCTGTTGCAGGAGACGTTCATCGCCGCGCACCAGGCAATGCACCGCTACGACGGTGAGCGATCAATGCGCACCTGGCTATCGACGATCGCGATCAATAAATGCCGTGACTGGGGACGGAAGCGAACTGTTCGGCGCTTTCTGTCATTGGCTACGCCGATCGGCGCCGAAGCGGAGGCCGTGGGGGACAATCAGGTGGCACCCGATGACGCGGTCGGCGATCGGCAGGAGTTGAATCGAGTAGCAAGGGCTATTGCCGCCTTGCCTATCACATTGAAGGAGCCCTTGGTGCTTCGCACAATCGAAGGGCTCAGTCAGGCCGAGACGGCCGCCATATTGTCGATCAGCGAAAAGGCGGTGGAGACCCGGCTATATCGCGCCCGCACAAAGCTCCTGGAGAGTTTGGGCGGGCGCACCAGGTGACGCGCTGCCAAGCTTGCCAAAGGGCAGCTCCATCGGGCAGCTAGCCCGCTTCGCCCGCGCAATTCAGGTTTCCGAAATTCGATTATCCGGTCACCTTCGCGCACCAGTGCGAAACGTGGATGAGGGGTCAGGCTGCGCCGCACGTAATAGAATGTGAAGCGCCCTTTGGGGTGCTCGCGTCGTTTATGCATGAGCCCGAACTGACCATTAAACTCAGCGACGGCAGGACTTTCTAACATACGGCAGGACTTTCTAACATAAAGGCATCGATATGCGTCGGACAGCTGTTTTCCTCCTGGCCACCACCATCCTTTTTGCCGGCACGGCAGAAGCGCGGACGTATGACCTCGTCCTCGACCGGCAGAAAGTTGAGGTCGAACCAGGTCGAAAAGATATGGCCATCACGGTCAATGGCGGAATTACGGCACCGGTGTTGCGGTTCACCGACGGTGAGACTGCGACTATTCGGGTCACCAACCACCTGAAGGAAACGACCTCGATCCACTGGCATGGCCTGCTGGTGCCAGGATCGAAGGACGGTGCGCCCGGGTTCAATGGCTTTGCCGGCATCAAGCCCGGCGAGACCTACACCTACACCTTCAATCTCCGGCAGACCGGGACCTATTGGTATCACGCGCACTCGGCGACCCAGGAGCAGGAAGGCCAATACGGGGCGTTCATCATCGATCCCAAAGCCGGCAGCGATATCGCGGTCAAAGCGGACCGCGATGAAGTCGTGCTGCTTTCAGAGCATACGCGCACCGCGCCGGAGCGGATATTGCGCAACCTGAAGGGTGATTCGGGATATTACAATTTCTCCAAGCGAACCACGCCCGAGCTGTTTCGCGATGTTGCGAAATTCGGCTTGAAGAAGACCTTGGCGGACCGTGCGGCCTGGAACAAGATGCGGATGGATCCGACCGATATCGCCGACGTTGGCAACTACACGCTGCTCGTGAACGGGCAGCCGAGCAGCCGCAAACCTTACCTTCCGTTCACGCCCGGTGAGAAGGTGCGGCTTCGGATCATCAACGGCTCGGCGATGAGCTTCATGGATGTTCGAATCCCCGGATTGACGATGACCGTCGTTGCGGCCGACGGTCGGGCCGTCGAGCCCGTCACGGTCGATGAGTTCCGCATTGGTGTTGCCGAGACGTACGACGTGATTGTCGAGCCCAAGGCAGGCCAGGCCTATCCGCTGTGGGTGGAGACGCTTGACCGCAGAGCGTCCGTGCTGGCGGCGATTGCGCCTCGGGAAGGGATGGCCGTGACGGCACCGGCGCCGCGTCCGCGCCAGGTCTTGTTGATGAGTGAGATGGGCAGCATGGGCATGTCGATGGGCGGCGATGGCAAGCCGATGGCAGGCATGGATCATTCCAGCGGCTCGATGCCCGGCATGGACATGAGCGGCGGGAAATCGATGGACATGGCTGGAATGAACCAATCTGGAGGCTCGATGCCGGGCATGAACATGAGCGGCAATGCGGGCGCTTCGGCGAAGTCTTCAGCCAGTTCGAAGGCAGGGTCGAGCCATTCCACCTCGGGCGCCATGGCCGGAATGGACATGGGCGATAGCAAGTCGATGGCTATGGCTGGAATGGACCACTCGGGCGGCTCGATGCAGGGCATGGACATGAGTAGTAAAGCTCCTGCGTCGTCAGACCACACGAAGATGCCAGGAATGGCTAGTGCATCGATGATGGCCAGCAACACCCCTGCGCGATCGGGGAGTGCGGTCCAGGCGACCTCATCCGGCAAGAAGGAGACGCCGTTCCCCCGCGTCGATTACGGCATGGGGTCCGACACGACGGCTGGCATGGACGGGATGGCGATGACCGATGGCGGCATGCCGGGGATGACCGGCAATAGTCAGGCAATGGCCGGCGTGGACATGGGCAGCGGCAAGATGGCCATGCCCATGCAGCATACCGGGATGGCCGGGATGGCCGGCGGTAGCGGGTCTATGGCTGGAATGGATATGAGTGGTGGCGGAGGCAGCATGGCTGGCATGGCGGGCATGTCGATGACATCGCTTGCCGACGAGGGCGACACTGACGGATCGGGGCGAGTCTTCGGCTGGGCCACAGGCGCTCCTTATGGAGCGCGCGTGCTTTCGGTAAAAGACTTGCGAGCACTGGCCCCGCAGCGTGACACCCGCGCACCGACCCGGACGATCGTCATCAAGGTGTCGGGCAACATGGAGCGCTATATCTGGACGCTTAACGGCGCCAAGTTCGGCGAGGCACCGCCGATGAAGGTTGCATTTGGTGAGCGGGTTCGCATTACCTTCGTCAACGAGACGATGATGGCGCATCCGATGCACCTGCACGGGATGTTCTTCCAGGTCGAAAACGGGCAGTCGGCAGATCGGCTGCCCGACAAGAACGTCGTGACGATCGCTCCCGGCAAAACGCAGTCGATCCTGCTTACCGCAGACGAAGCCGGGGAATGGCCGCTTCACTGCCACCTGCTCTACCATATGGAGAGCGGCATGATGCAGAAGCTTATCGTGGCGTCGGTCAGTCAGCCAAACGGGATGCCCACGCCTGCAATGCAGTCGATGCCTGGGATGGATCACGGGACGGGAACGAATTGATGTGGTTCATCATGGCTGCCGCAGCTGCGGCAGCGGCAAGCACGCCGGCCGCACCTCAGACCGTGGAGGTCCCGGCGGGTCCGCCTGCACCGCAGGAAAAAGACGTCATGGAACGCCAGATCGAGATGGGCGGAATGGGTCATGAGGAGCGGACCTTTACCTACAATCGCATCGAGGCGGACTATTCACGCCAGCGCGGCAAGAACGTCGGCAATTATGATGCCGAGGGCTGGGTCGGAGGCGACCGGGACAAGTTCTGGTACAAGAGCGAAGGGGAGAAGAATGGCCCGCGGACCGAGCAGCTGGAGTTTCAGGCGCTCTACAGCCGCAACGTCTTCACCTATTTCGATGTCCAGGGCGGCGTGCGCTACGACGTCAAGCCCGATAGCCGGGGGTATGCGGTCTTTGGTATACAGGGTCTGTCGCCGTACCGGCTCGAAACCCAGGTGCATGCTTTCGTCGGCTTCAAGGGCGACGTCAGCATCAGGTATAAGCAGAGTTTCGATCTGCTCATGACCAACCGACTGATCGTGGCACCCACGCTGGAGACCGACTTCTATCTGAACGACGCGCCTAGACGCCGGGTGAAGTCCGGATTTTCGGTCATCGAAACGGGCGTGCAGACGCGCTATGAATTCAGCCGCAAGTTCGCGCCCTACGTCGCGATCGTGTACGAGAGCAAGCTTGGCGGGACCGCCCGGTTAGCCCGGTTGGACGGCGAGAATGCGGGGGGCTGGGCGCTGAGAACAGGTATCCGTGCATGGTTCTGAGTCGCCCCCTCGCAGCGGTCATCAGCGCATTCATGAATTGCGGGGACATTGTGACATGAGAAGAACACGGGTTATCTCGGCCATGCTCTTGTTGCCTCTAGCTGTAGCGGCGTGTGGCACCAAAGATGAAACGCCGAGCATTTCTGAGGACCAGATGAACCATTATGCGGGTGTCCCCGAACACGATCACCCGACGAATGCTGCAACAAGCACGACTCCGGAGCCGACTACGCCGGAATCAGCAAAGAAGCGGTAGAGACCACGTCGTTGATCCCCAGCAAGCTTCGGGATCAACGACGCTGACCGCTCAGGCACCTTTCGGCTTGCGACCGCTATTGTGCATGCTGACGATCTTCCAGCTGCTCCCTACGCGCCTCAAGACGCTGGTGGCGACGCCAAGACGTTCAGCAACAGCTCCGGTCTTCGGCTCGATCCTGAAGCGATAGCTTTCGGTCGCGAGCGCGACCGGACCTTCGAAGCGGACGCTGACCTTGTAGTCGGAGAAGTTGAACGACCTGAACGCCGCCAGCTCGGGCCCAAGATGATGGGCGAGATAGGTCGCATAGGTGCCCTCCGATCCGCCCGTTTCAAAAATCTGGGAGTCGGCCGCGAAGAGACGTTCTGTCCCGGTCGCGTCGAGCTTTTCGATCGCCGCTTTGTACTCAGACAGCACCGCTTCCACGGCCTTTGTGTCCGCCATGCGCGACGGAGACTGCGCAGCGACCGCAATCGGCACTACCAGCGACGTGGCCACAGCCACCCTCAGTCCAAGCATCATCTTTTTCCCCTTAGAACGCCAGATGGTTGAGGCCGCCATGCATGAAAGTGCCCCCCAGGAACCCCTGTACCGATATCGCCAGCGTCATCAAACCGAGCAGCCCCCAATATGCAGTGCGAGATCGATCGGGCGCTCTGCGGTGCGCTGTAGCCAGGTAGGCGAGGCCTATCCCGAATACCGCGATCGAGGTGCCAAGCCAGCGATGGGTCATCAGGATCGGATTGCGGTCCCATAGATAGAAGCCGCCAGCGAACCAGCCGAGGAACGCCGCCACGATAGCCCCCAGCGCCCCGACCACGAGCATGACGTGCGCAGCGCGCTGGTAGTCGCGATTTTGGCGCCATAGCCCGAACAGCTCGACCGCGAAGGCGCCGATGAACATCGCGATCGGGAAATGGATGACCATCGTATGGACGCGGCCAAGCCAGCTCACGAGGCGCTCGCCGAAGCTCTTGTTCTTGTTGGCGCCCTCGTCGTGCATGCCGCCCATCGCCATGTCGTCGCCGGCGATATTCGCGTTGAGGCTCGTCATCGAACCCATGGCCATGTGATCATCTGCCTTGGCAGGAGCCGCGCTATTGGCCGCCCCGGGACCTGCGCCCAGCGCGTCATGATCCTCATGCGCGAATGCGAGCGAGCCCGTCGACAGTGCTACAAAGCCCAGCACTATTATCGTAAACCGCTTTGCCGATCGCGTCATCGCATTACCTCGTCTTGAGTGATTTATTGCTCGTGGTGTTTTGGATTGTTGCCCATCGGCAGTGATCTGAACGAGGCTCTAACCCGTCATCTTCAGCATGCCCGGAGCAAGCGCCATCCACATCGCCATGGCCACCATCATCACGTTCTCGGTCAGCGAGATGAAGCCGAGGGGCACGTTGCTATCCCCGCCCACGCAGGCGCATTTCAACTCCCGTTTGTCGATATAGACCGCTTTGAACACCGAGGCCGCGCCAATGGCGCCAATGAACAAGGCGACGGGCACTGACAGCCAGGTCAGCGCACCGGCGATCATCAGCACGCCCGCGCCACCTTCTGCGAACGGGTAGATGTACGAATAGGGCACCCAGCGTTTGGCGAGCAGATCGTACCCGAGGAACATACTGGAAAAGCTCTCGATGTTCTGGAGCTTCAGCAGCGCTAGGACGCACATCGAAAAAGCAATGAACCATTCGCCCGCGCGGATCGTGAAAGGGGTGCCGAACACGGCGTAGCTCGTGGCGAGAGACATCAGCGCCGTCATCGCAAAGACCGCAATCACGGGGCGGTAGGAGACGGCTTTGGGGTCGCTGACTGTCTTGCCGAAAAAGCGGCGCAGATCGTCATAGCCGCCTATTCGCTCGCCAGAGATAAATGTCTGGGGGGTCGTTTTGACCCCATACTCCGCCTTGAAGGCATCGGTTTCTTCGCGGGTCGTAAGCCAATGATCCTCGACCGCGTAGCCCTCGCGCCGCAGCAGATTCTTTGCTTTAAGACCGTAAGGGCACGTGTGTTCCGCCATCACCATCCGGTAGATGGTTGCCTGCTTGGCGGGGCCGGTAGCCATGTGCTTCTCCGCTTCTTTTCTCCGCTTGCAACAGCACGAGCGAATTACCCTAGGTCATCAGTTGAACCGTCCAGGGCGCAAGCTCCTGCGGAACGCCTTTCCACGGTTGCCAAGAGCACATTCAAGGCCCCTGCCCATGCGTCACGGATGCGAGAGGGTTGCCAGGAACGCTCCCGACAACCCGCTGGCAGCTATCGACGTTTACTTGTGCTTGGCTGCCGCCTTGTGCCCACCCTTGTGATGAGCGGCCTTCTTCGGGGCGGCCTTCTTGCTCTTCATGTCCATTTTCGATCCGGGCGCCATCTTCATACCGGCCATCGAGCCGCCATTTGACTGCGCCGATGCGACGCTGATGCCGGCAGTGGCGATACCGATGGCAGCTGCGGTCTGAAGGAGCCTCACGGCGATTTTCATCTTGGTCATAACGTCTCCGATCGTGCCTAGGGCAGCGGCGGTGCAACCGTCGTGCCTACAAGATGATACGCGCCACGAGCCGTTTGCCCTCGGGGGCCAGAAGCATGACAATCGCAAGCAACCATTGCGGCCTAAACCGCTCCAGGTGAACCGGACTGCCGCTTGCTCGTTGAGGATCGAACCACAAAGAAAGGAACCAGCATGACCCGTCTTCTCGGTATGATGAGCATCGCCGCAGTGACCGTCGCCGCCACGCCGGCACTTGCCCAGCACTCGCAGATGGGCGGAATGGCGATGCCCGGGATGCAGGGCATGCAGGGCATGCAGAACATGGGGCCAGCGCAAAAAGAGCTTTCGGCCGCGATGGACCGCATGAACCAGGCGATGATGCAGGGAATGATGGACCCCGATCCCGCCAAGGCATGGATGAAGAGCATGGCCGCTCACCACCGCGGCGCGATCGAGATGTCACAGATTATCATGCGTCACACAAAGAACGCCGAGGTGTTGGCAGAGGCTCGGAAGACGGTCGATGACAATCAGCGGGCGCTCACCGAGCTGCAAGCGAAAATGAGCTGATACTCAGCTGTCCCAGCGGGCCGGTGAGGGGTAGCGACAACGCCACCTTTCACACGTGCGGCTCTGCGAGACAAGATGACAGTCTCGACACTGAAACTCTCGTGAATGGTCGCTGACAGATGCATTCAGAACTGCTTCAACCAGGACGATCTACCAAGACCTCACGTAATGGAACGATGAGGAGAATGGAAATGTTTGGCAAAATGTTTGCGGCTGCCGCACTGGTTGCATCTACAGCTGCTGTTCTAGCACCAAGTGCGGCGCTCGCCCGGGATCGCAACCACGGTGGTTGGCAGAATCAAGATCGTCATTCTCAGGGCGGGTATGGCAACCATGGGTACAACCGTGGCAATGGTGGCCATCGGTATAATCGTGGCGGTGGCCATGGTTACAATGCCGGCAACGGCTATTATAATAATGGCTACTACCCTCGCCAGCATGGCTATCAGCAGCAGCATGGGTATGATCGTGGGTATAACCAGCATTACCAAAGCGGCCACGACAACTATCGCGGCCATTGACCTGGGTTCGCATCCCGAGACTTGACCGGATCGGGGTGCGAGCGCCGCGACTAGCCCTTACAGTAAATATCTCAATAGGGTCACCTGTCCCCGCTACCGCGCAGCAAGTTGTGGATCGCGGTCGCTGCCTGCGCGGCTTGGCCCATTGCGACACTGATCTGATCGAGACTTTCGACAACATCGCCCGCCGCGAACAAACCGCTAACCGAGGTCTGCTGATGCGCGTCGGTGACAACGCAACCGCCTTCGCTAAGCTTCACCCCGATCTCTGCGACGAGTTGCGTGTGCGGTGAAGAGCCAAGCGCAGGATACAGGGTGTCGAACGAGAGCTGGCGTCCATCTGCCAGTCGAACCGCGAGTTGATCGCCATCGATCGATATTTGATCGACCGCTTCTTTGATTATTTCGACACCGAGCCCAACTAGCCGCGCCTCGTCCGGCCAGGAGAGTTCGGGCGAGCGTTGCGTCAGCAGCGTCACGCGTGCGCCGTAGGGGCGTAGGAACTCAGCCTCGGCAGCGCCATGATCGTCACAGCCGAGCACAGCGATATTGGTGCCCTTCGCCTCATAAGCATCGCACACTGGGCAGTAGCGGATCAGGCCGCGCGCCAATGCGTCGTCGTGCGTCTCCTGAGGCATCGAGGGCCGGTGATTTCGAACGCCGGTCGTCAGGATCACGGTACGGCCCTGCCAGCTTGTCGTGTCCGTCGCGACCGAGAACCCGTCCTCGACGATCGCCAGGCGAACCACCCTGCCCTGCTGGATTGTTGCGCCGTACGCCTGCGCCTGCCGTTTCATACGCGACAGCAGATCCGCACCACCAATCCCGTCTGGGAAGCCTGGCAGATTGTGTGACCGCGGGATCGAACTTGCGCGGCCCGCCCCCGCGTCGATCACAACACAGTTGCGTAGAAAACGCCCGAGATAGGTCGCGGCCGTCAGCCCGGCGGGGCCACCTCCGATGATGATGCAATCCACGTTGTTCTGCGACGTCGACCCGTCAGCTGCCGTGCTCATAAAGCCATTCCCCCAAGCCGGCTCTAGCGCGCGCTCTATTCACGTTTACGCGTGCACGGCGATCGTCCCTCACGTCGGGTGTCACGCAGGATCATTCCTGTTCCGCATACGCCCATTGGTCGTCATTTGAGCAAAGTTGGATGGTGGTTCTGCGGCCGAGCTTCCCGCATGAACAAGCCCGAACAGATCGGCGCTTCAATGGCCCCCGTGACCGCCGTGACCACCACCGCCGCCGTGACCGCCGCCACCGCCATGGCTGAATCCACCGCGATGGCCAAAGCCGCCGCCGTGTCCATAACCACCGCCGTGGAGTCCGAAGCCGATCCCAACCGAACCGTAAAAGGGTGACCCATAGCCCGGATAGCCATAGTAGGGGTCGTAAGAGCCCCCGCCGCCCCGATAGCGACCGTTATACGCGAGATTTTGGGCCGGCACTGCAATCAGGCAAGATCGTACACCTTGCGTCTGGGCCGCTGGGACCGGCGCGGCTGGAGGCGCGTCCGGAGCTGACAAGGGCTGCGCTACGAAAGCTCCTGGTGTGTTACACGGCACCGCGAAATAGGCGATATTACGACTCGGAGGACCATACGTCGCGCAACCGCCAAGTGCCGCTGCGAGACCGGAAATTGCCGAAAGTTTCAAAATCTGCGGTGACATGTGGAGCCTCCATCGATTGAGCGTGGATCACGACTGTCGCCGAGGCTGCAAGGCGCATGCACGGCCTCAAACGCTGCTGCCGACCCCAGGCGCCGGCCGGACACACCGGCTGACCAGACGCGCCAGAGCCGCCAATATTAATAGATACGCATCTGGCGCGGAAATCCCTCAAAGCGCGCCGCCTGCTCACTCCATCACTGCGAGCAGATCGTCGACCGTCGTGGTCGCGAACGCGGTAAAGCTGTCCGCGACTGCATAGGGGAGCAGCAGATCGCGGCCGACAACGAGCGCGCCGCAACTGTAGACGACATTGGGGACATAGCCATCGCGCTGCTTGGGGCTGGGAGCCAGAACCGGGCGAGGTGTACGCGCCAGAAGCTTTGAGGGGTCGCCCTTGTCGAGCAGGCAGGCGCCGATGCAGTAGTTGCGGACCGTGCCAACCCCGTGCGTCAACAACAGCCATCCCTCGTCTACCTCGATCGGTGAGCCGCAATTGCCCATCTGGACAAACTCCCAGGGATAGCGCGGCTCGATCAGCTTGGCGCCGCCGCCCCAGCGGAGGATGTCGTCAGATCTCAGCAGCCAGATATTCTTGTTGTCCTGGCGGCCCAGCATCGTGAACAAGCCGTCGACCCGACGGGGAAAAAGCGCCATCCCTTTGCCCGTCGAGGCATCGCCGGTAAGCGCGCGCATCTCGAAGGTGCTGAAGTCGGTCGTGGTCAGCAGCTCCGATCGCGCCTCTGCGCCGCTGAACGCGGTATATGTCCCATGGTAAGCGACCGTGCCGTCACCTTCGTCAAAGCGGACCAGCCTGAGATCCTCGATACCCTGGCGTTGGCTAGGCAACACCGGAAACAGCACGGTTTCCGACAAAGTCTCGCTGCCGCCATAGCGGAGGCGGACCGCGTCGTCGGTATCGGCACGCTCGATGATCGGCTGCATCGACACCGAACTGGGATCATCCACGATCAACGCGCCGCCCGGTTTCCATCGCCCCGTGCGAAACGTTACCGAGGAAAGGTGGCCCTCGCCGATCCCGCGCAGCGACAGGATGATCCGAACCTCGCCATCGACAACGCCGCTTTGGTCGGGATGTAGGACGGCGCCGGGATTGAACAACGCTGCGCTCTCATAGGCATATTCCTGGCTGAAATAGGCTCCGATCAGTCGGCGTCGCGCGTCGTCGCAGCGATCGGCACCTTCGAAGTGATCCGCGACCTCGTCAAAACGCCGCCGCAGCATCGCGTCGACGTCGCGGTGGTTCTGGTCGAGTGACGCGGTGACGCCCTCCAGCTGACGGGTCAATTCCGCCTCGTCTAGCGATAGGATTAAGTCGACCGTCTCCTGAGTGCGTGTCGTGCCAGCGTCAAAGCCACGCGGATAGCCGGGCTCGAATGGCCTGACCAAGGTACGCGACGGATCGGGCCGTAGCGTGACATGAGGAAAACGGAGCTTCGCGCGCTGGATCATGTCAGGCTTTCTCGAATTGTGGCATGTGAATAGGCAGGCTTGGCCAATCAAAGGTCATCCCTATGCATCATGAAGCCTCTACCCAGGCTGGAGATGCCGCAGCACCGCAGCGTTCATCCGGCGCCGCGCCGGGATGTCGACGCGCGCGGCCATAAACCACGAGGCGATGCAGAGTGCAGACAACAGGACAAACCCTGACCATGGCGCAGGTAACTGTGGAAGACCTGATAGAAGTTTGGGCAGGCCCATCACCCCAAGCGTAAAGACGGGGATTTGCAAGACATAGATGGGATAGGAAATCTCCCCCAGAAAAGCGCTGATTCCTCGACTTGGAACCGGGTTGCGCCCAGCCGAAGCGGCTACAATCAGCGGAAATAGAAACAGCACGCAGGCCGCATCAAATAGCCCCCGCAAGGCAGGTGGTATGGGCGCACCAAGGGCGCCGATCGTGATCACGATGATGATGGCCTGGGGTAGCTTGACGGAAGTCAGCGCTGCTAATCTTCCCTCCTCCCGAGCGCGGTGAATCAAAACTCCGACAAAGAAGGAAAAGGTGACCCTGATTGCGGCTAGATGAGCATCAGGCCAATATGCTCCTCCATTAAGATTGCCGCGAATGAGTACCAATGCCAAAAGGACCAAGCCCGATATGCTGGTGATCTTTCTCAGTCGTTCGACAGTCAGAAATCTGAAACCAAAGCCGTAAACAGCGTTGGCGAGCAGCTCGAATGACAGAGTCCACGCTACAAAGTTCGCAGGAAACAGCGGTTGATACGGGATACCCACCGGTGGCGAAGGCAACATCGCGACGTTGAATATGCCGGAGAGCATTATCTCCGCTGCGAGATGATCGTTTCGATAGTAATAAGCGAGTTCAACGATGCCCAGCGCCAAGGCCAGCAGATAGAACGGATAGAGGCGGATTAGCCGAGCAGTGATGAAAGCCCCTCCCCCCATTCCGTCTTTAAGTCTCACATCATAAGCGCGGGCGAGCACGAAGCCGCTCATGACAAAGAACAAGTCTACCGCGAGGTATGCTCCGATTGCTACGAAGGGGGCGAAGGCTTGCGGGTAATGCAACGTGATGACGCTTATGGCGGCAAGACCCCGTAAAATGTCTAGGATATGAAAGGACCGTGATCGATCCTCCGCCGTTCGCTCGGCGCGACCTGTCGCAACATCGGCCATCTCGTGATCCCCAACCGCAGGCCGACCCCAAGGTTGTCTGAACACGACAGGCCCCGTTTGATTTACGCGGCAGCGGTGTTTACCCCTCACGGCTCTAGGCGACACAGGGTCCAGAGGCGCGCGAGGAGGTTGGCATACCTCTTCGCCCAAGCCACGCGGCTGCGCATGGCAAGACATCCTGCCCGCAACATCGACGAGCATTTCCACCTAAAGACTCTCGGCGCCGAGCTCGAATCTGACCCGCAGCCGTGCGCATCTCGTACAATGAAGGGCTTATTAACCTCGTATCTTCATATGCGGATGTAGTCCCACATTTCCGCGAGAGAGCATGCCATCCTTTATTTCCGTAGCGATGGCCGCTGGCAGTGCGCCCAGCATTCTGTTGGGCATGATCGGGCTGGGCTGCGTTGTTATCTGGCCGTTCCTGCGCAGTTTGCGTCGGGTGATCGTCGTCCAGGGCGTAGGCGCGACCGCCTTCACATTTCAGTTCGCCGTCCTTGGCGCCTCGACCGCAGCTGTGGCTTGCGGCATCTCGCTAGCGCAGCTGATGATCGCGCTGACCGTACGGGACCGTCGAACGCGGCTTGCGCTCAATGTCGCGAGCCTCGTCGTCCTTGCCGCGCTGGCTCTTATCACATGGGCAGGCATATCATCGCTTCTGGCCGGTTGCGGTGGCTTAGTAAGCATGGCCGCGCGCAATCAGCCATCGCCTATACGGATGAAGGTAGGCTTCCTGATCGGGGCTCCCTTCTGGTTGGCACACAATATTATAGTCGGCGCGCCGTTTGCGCTGACGGTGGATTTCATCTCCGTCGTCACTAACATCGGTGGACTCGGCCTAGCGGCGTTCGGGGCGCGGCGGAGCCTGCAAGCCGCGGGCTCAGGCGCTGCATTGCGCAATGCAGGGGGCGTTTACCGGGCTTCTTTCAACCGATACTTGGGCTGGGCGGGCTTATTCAGGCTGAACCGCTATCGTGTCGCGGAGCAACGGAAGCGCTGCGCATGATCGATCTATTACAGGCCGTGTCGGCAGCGAACGCGTAGCCGATGCAAGCGCAATGTCATTGGATAGAGGCGGATGTGATCTTTGTGCGTCATGAAGCGCGCGCGCGAGCGAACAATCGAGTAAAATCCGCTTCGTCAATCGCGCCGATGACCAACACCGGCCCAGCAAGGTAGCCCGGCGTGCCCGGAAGTCCGATCGCGAGAGCTTGTTGACCGTTAGTGCGAAGGAGCGCCGAGATTTGCTCGTCGTGCGACGTCAGATAGGCGATGGTCCGGGTCCAATCACCACCCGCCTCAGTTACGACATTCCTGAGCATGCCATCGTCAATAGCTCTACTGTCAGTCATAAGCCGACGATGAACCGCCGGGTAGATGCCCTGCTCGGCGCTCGCGAGCGCCACCCGTGCAGCTTGCTCCGACGGTGGACCGAAAATGGGCCAGTCCTTGTAGATCACGCGCACGTCTGCGTCCTTGCGTATTGCTTCTTCCAACGCCGGGAACGCACGCCTGCACGCTGGGCAGCGATAGTCAGAAAAGACAGCGAGATGCAGGGATGCATCAGCCGGCCCGCTCATCGGAAAACCCTTTCCGTCGAGGATTTTCGCCAAAGCGCTGGACCTGCCGATGTCACGTCCGATCGGCACCGTTCGCCTTAACACCATACTGGCCGCCCATCCGCCAACGACCAATGCACCCAGCCGCATTATTTGGCGACGGGTTAGCGGCGCGGGCATGCTACAGCCCCTGCGGGAGTCTGATGGCGCGGATGCCGCTGCGCGTAAAACATTCCTGGCATGCGCACTTGGTAGCGGGTGGAGGCACGGAGCACAGCCAAACTGTTCCGACCTCATGGGCATCGAACTCTGCTGAATATATTATCGGTCGACACAGCAGCTCACTCGTGCCCACAAAGCCTCCGCTATTTTGCGGTGCGTTGATTCGCTTTGACGGCAAGGAAAGTTTTACATGAAGCTGGACGATCTTGTGAGAAGTGTCGGAACAGAAAGCGAACTTAGCACGGTAAAGGCGCGCGCGCTGATCGACCATGTGTTCGGCAGTATCGGCGATGCGGTTGCACGCGGCGAGGAAGTGTCATTGCCGGGGTTCGGCAAATTCTCCAGCAAGGGTACGAACGCGCGCACCGGACGCAATCCACGTACAGGCGAGCCAATGGAAATCGCTGCGTCGACCAAAGTCGTGTTTGTCCCCGCCAAGGCGTTCAAGGACAAGCTTCCCGTCGCAAAGGGTCGCTCATGACGACAGAGACTGACGCCGGTCCAAGCGCTATCGAACTCGCAACCGAGCTGACGATCGCATGGTTGAGTAATCCCAACACCCGCGCGTCGGCCGAGGACGTGCCGGCGTTTCTCGCCACGATGCGAGATAGCGTGCTGCAACTGATCGGTCAGCCAGATGCGGCAGGCGTCGAGGAACCTCCAGCTGACCTGTTCACCCCGGCGGTGTCAGTGCGCAAGTCGCTCGCGTCGAAGGAGCACATCATCTCGATGATCGATGGCAAACCTTACAAGACCTTGCGCCGCCATTTGGGAGGGCATGGCCTGACCGAAGAAGAGTATCGGCGCCGGTATAATTTGAAGGCCGATTATCCGATGGTGGCAGAAGCGTACTCAGCCGCGCGTCGCGCCATGGCAAAGAAAATTGGCCTGGGCCGCAAACCTGGCCTGCGGACGACACCAACTGAATCCAGTCCGCCCAAACGACAAAAGTTGAAGCTGCCGACTATCACCGGATAGTTTTTAGGCAATCAGTCGGACCCTAGCAGCCTCTTCGAGAAACGGTCGCCACGGGAGAGCTATCACGATCGGCCAAGGACGTTGAAACGGCATACCTAGCCTCCCAAAACCGCTTCTTGTTTCCTTCTCCGAAATCCGGCTGGACCGTATTGAGTTTTCGGGGAATGCCTCTGCTCGTCTGCTATGCGCGCGTGTCCACGACTAGTCGCTTAGCCAATCTGCCTAGATAGAGGCTGTCGCTCGACCACCGGGCCTTTGTCCACCCACCCAACCCTGACGCCTCGCCTTGCGGCCCGGCGTGGGCGTAGCGTTTAACCAAACAGGTCGCCGATCATGCGCAGCTCGCAACGTACGCACTTCGACCGGCTACCCCGCACAACCCGAGGGTGAGGGACAGGAGCCCCGCCCGCGTATTTCATGCTAGAGGGGCGGAGTGAACGATATGAACAACCTCGACGCAGTATTGATGAGGCTCGCGTACGCACCCGTGCCCGAAAGCCTCGACGGAATCGAAGCCAGGGTGCTCGCGCGCATTTCTGCGGCGCCAGTGGCCCGTGTCGGCATGGGCTTCGGCGCGATGACGATCGCGGCTGCGCTCGTCATGGGGATATTCGGCGCTGGCGTTCCAGCGAAGGAGGCCAGCGCGGCATCTCTCCTATTCCCGCTTGGGCCAGTGTCGCCGCTCGCGCCATCGACCTTGCTGGTCGGCACGCCGTGAGCGGCCGTACCCGGCTCATGCTTGGTGTGATCGCGTGCTTCGTCGCGGCGATCATCGGCGTGTTCATCGGGCGGGCGCTTCTCCCGTCCCGGGCGCAGCCCGGCGCGGAGCTGCATGACGTGCTGCATCACAAGCTAGCGCTGGACGCCACCCAAGAGGCGCGCCTTCAGATATTGGAGCAGCGGTTCGCGGTGCAGCGGCGCGCGTTCGAGCTGGAGTTGAGAGCCGACAACGCGCGGCTTGCCGAGGCGATCGAGGCCGAGCACGGCAACGGCCCGCGGGTCGCCGCCGCAGTCGATCAGAGCCATGCCGCGATGGGCGAACTACAAAAGGCGACGCTCGCGCACATATTCGCGATGCGACAGCTTCTCCGGCCGAACCAGACCGGGCAGTTCGATCAGGCGGTGGTCAAGGCGCTCACCGACGACGTCCATTGAGTCTTGGTGCGTGAGCCTCGACTGGACGACGCTAACCGAGGGTGAGCTTGCAGCGCTCAGCATCGCAGGAAGGCAGGCCGCTTTTTCCGAGATCATGCGTCGGCATCGCCAGTCAGTCTTCCGCATGGTCAGGGCTTGCGTCGGAGAAGCCGACGAGGCGCTGGACCTGGTGCAGGAGACGTTCGTCGCGGCTCACCAGGCGTTGCCTCGCTACGACGGCGATCGTTCGATGCGCGCGTGGTTATCGACGATCGCGATCAACAAGTGCCGGGATTGGGGGCGCAAGCGCACCGTGCGGCGCTTCCTGTCGTTCGCCGCGCCGATCGGCCCCGAGGCCGAAGCGGTGGCAGACGATCAGGTGGCAATCGACGACGCCACGGGCGACCGTCAGGAGCTGGACCGGGTGACGCGTGCCATCTCGACCTTGCCGGCGAACTTGAAGGAGCCGCTTGTCCTCCGCACGATCGAGGGCTTGAGCCAAGCCGAGACGGCCGAGGTGTTGGGGATCAGTGAGAAGGCCGTAGAGACCCGCCTGTATCGAGCGCGGCGCAGCCTGGCAGACCGACTTGGGGCGATGACCCGCTCAGCCGCGGGCTGAACAGCCGATTACGATCTACGTCACTGCCGGTTCAACAGCGGAGCCGCAGAACGCCTCCACAGTTAGGAGAGGTGACATGAACGCTTTGAGTAGAGTCGCGCTTGGGATTGGGCTGACCTTCGGTCTCGCGGTGCCCGCAATGGCCCAAAATCAGGATTGGCGGTATCAACGGGACTGGCAACATGGCGATCAGCACCAGCAATTGCGCGACGAACACCATGACGGCCATGATGCCATCGACGACGAACATGCCGAGGCGCACGCCTACGGGCTGACGCGTCGGGATCACCGTCGGCTTCATCGTGACCTTCGCCACGAGCACCGCGACGAGCATCGCGAACTCCGGCGCGAGCATGGCGACGACCATGATCGGAACTACTCCAACCCATATGGCTACTAAGCGGCTCTGTCGCTGAGCAAGATTGCAGGGAAAGGCCGCAGCACCACCTGCCCTCGCCTTTCCCTGCAAAGGCATTGAGGGGTTCGCGCTCGCGCCGCGTATCAAGGCTAGAGGGACACTCCCGTTCGAGAGCCTTGAGGACCGTATGAGCCGCATATTCGATCGCCGCCAGATGCTACGCGGGGCTGCCCTAGCGGGCGGCGGCGTGGCGCTTACCGCCTATATGCCCGCATGGGCGCAGCCTGTGTCGGGCGGGATCGTCAAGCCGTTGCCCGTCGTGTCAGGCGCTGAGATCGCGCTGACGATCGACAGTTTCAAACTTCCCGTCGATGGAAAGTCCACGCCCGCGATCGGCGTGAACGGCACGGTGCCCGCGCCTCTCATTCGCTTGAAAGAGGGGCAGAAGGTCCGCCTGTCCGTCACCAACAACCTCGACGTGGACAGCTCGATCCACTGGCATGGGCTGCTGGTCCCCTTTCCGATGGACGGCGTTCCCGGCATCAGCTTCCCCGGCATCAAGGCACGTTCGACCTTCGTGTACGAGTTCCCGATCATCCAGGCGGGCACCTATTGGTATCACAGCCACTCGGGCGCGCAGGAGCAAGGCGGGCTTTACGGTCCTATCGTGATTGATCCGGCCGGCACAGATCCGATCGGCTACGACCGCGAGCATGTGATCGTGCTGTCCGACCATAGCCAGATGACGGGCGACCAGATTTTCCGAAAGCTGAAGCAAATGGGCGGTGCCTATTTCAACTATCAGCGCCCGACCCTCGCGGGTTTGCTCGCCGGTCGGGAGATGCCCCTGAAGGACCGTATCGACTGGGGCAAAATGCGGATGGACCCCGCCGATATCGCCGACGTCACGGGCTCGACCTACACCTTCCTGGTCAACGGCTATGGGCCGTATGACAATTGGACGGGGCTGTTCAAGGCAGGCGAGCGCGTTCGCCTGCGGATCATCAACGCCGCGGCGCAGACCAACTTCAACGTCCGCATCCCCGACCTGCCGATGACCGTCGTGCAGGCCGACGGGCAGAACGTCCGCCCCGTTCAGGTGGACGAGTTTCAGATCGGCGTCGCCGAGACGTTCGACGTGATCGTAATGCCCGGGGACCGGGCCTACAGCTTCGTCTCCGAAGCGATCGACCGCTCCGGCATGGGCCGGGCGACGCTTGCCCCGCGTGAGGGCATGATCGCGCCCGTTCCTCCACTCCGTCCGCGCACGCTGCTGACCATGACCGATATGGGCATGGACATGGGGAGCATGGGCGGGATGCAAGGCATGTCCGGCATGTCGGAGGAGAGTCCGGTCGTGAAGCGCGGGGCGGACCCCACCTTGATGCAGAATGCTTCGCGCAACCTATGGAAGCTGACCGGCTGGAAGGAGCCCACCGATCACGGGACGGTCGCGGTAGGCGCTGCGATGGGAGGCATGTCCGGCATGTCGGGCATGGACCACAGCAAGATGAGCGGCACTGCCATGCCCGGAATGGACCACAGCCAGGTGGCGGCGGGCGCCGGCATGGCCGGCATGGATCAGGGCCAGATGAGCAGCGGCGCTGCTATGCCCGGAATGGACCATAGCGCCATGCAGGGCGGCTCGAGCCAGGCTGGCGGCATGGCCGGTATGGATCACGGCTCAGGTGGCAGCATGAACATGAGCATGCGCGATCCGAAGAATGCGCCGGGCGTCAAGATGGGGCCGGGCGTGCAGACCATTTCCCCGATGCCGAAAGACCGGAGTGGCGAGCCGCCGCAGGGCTTGGAAGACCTTGACCACCGTGTCCTCACCTATCGTGACCTCGTGGCGCTCGCGCCCAACCCGGACGTGCGCGCGCCATCGCGTCAGTTCGAGATCCACCTGACGGGTAATATGGAACGCTACATGTGGGGCTTCGACGGTCAGAAGCTCAGCGACCCGGCCGATCCCATTCCGTTTCGCAACGGCGAGCGGGTGCGGATTACGCTGATCAACGACACGATGATGCCGCATCCGATCCATCTCCACGGTCACTTCTTCGAGCTGGTCACGGGCCACGGCGACCACGCGCCGCGCAAACACACGGTGAATGTGCCGCCCGGAGGTAAAATGGCCTTCGATTTGACGGCCGATGCTCCGGGGGATTGGGCGTTCCACTGCCATAATCTCTACCACATGACCGCGGGCATGATGCGTGTCGTCACCGTTCGGCCATTAGAGGGAGCGGCAGCATGAACCGGCTGATCCCGGCGCTCGCCGCCACCACGATGCTTGGCATGACCGTTCCGGTCGCCGCCCAGTCGATGCAGGGCATGAACATGCCGGGCATGACGATGCCAATGCCCGCCAAGAAGAAGCCGGCGAACAAACCCGCAGCGAAGGGGAAGCCCGCCACAAAGACGAAGGCTACCGCGCGCACCGCAACCCTAAGGGGGAAAGCGGCTCCAGCAGCGAAGCGCGGGGCCGCGCCAATGGCCGGCATGAAGGGTATGGATCACGGGACCATGCCGGGCATGGATCATTCGACCATGCCCGGGATGGACCAGAATGCCCCGCAGGGCTCCCAGCAGGACATGCAGGCGATGCCGGGGATGCAGATGCCCCAAAACGGCCAGACGCCCGCTCAGGGCGCTCAGCAGCCGATGCAGGGTATGGATCACTCGGCCATGCCGGGCATGAATATGCCAGCCGACCAGAGCAGCGGCCACGACATGCAGGGAATGCCCGGCATGGCCGGGATGCCAGGCATGGCGACGGAGGGGGTGCAGCAGACCGGCACCGCGCTTCCCGCCGGAAACGGACCGCCCCCGCCTATCCCGACTGACCACGCGGCCGACGGCGTTTACGGGGCGGACACGATGGCGATGGGCCGCCATCATCTTCGGCAGCATGGCGGTCAGAACTTCAGCCAGGTGCTGTTGAACCTAGCCGAGTATCAATTCCGCAACGGCCGTGACGGCTATCGCTGGGACGGCGAAGCGTGGTTTGGTGGAGACATCAACCGTCTGTTCGTCAAGAGTGAGGGCGAGGGAGCGTTTCGCAAGGGCATCGAAACTGCCGAGGTGCAGGCGCTCTATAGCCGGACGATCGGCCCGTATTTCAATCTACAAGCGGGCGTGCGCCAGGACTTGGGGCCTTCCCCGAAGCGCACTTATGCGACCGTCGGGTTTGAGGGACTGGCACCAGGTTTCTTCGAGTTGGAGGGGGCGCTGTTCCTGTCCAACAAGGGCGATGTGCTTGGTCGGCTTGAGGGATATTACGACCAGCGCGTCACCCAGCGACTGATCTTGCAGCCGCGCGCCGAGCTTAATTTCGCGGCTCAGGACGTGCCGGAAAACCGGATCGGATCGGGCCTGTCCAATGCCGAGCTGGGATTGAGGCTCCGCTATGAGATACGGCGCGAGTTCGCGCCCTATATCGGCGTGTCGTGGGATCGCCGGTTTGGCGACACCGCCCGCTACGTCCGGGCGGAGGGCGACAAGGCCACGTCCCGCAGCATCGTTGCCGGCGTCCGCATGTGGTTCTGAGCCTGCCGCCCCGAGCACCGCTAGGCGCTCGCGCGCATAATCAACTGGCATGTCGAGGGGAGAAGTAATGCAACACGAGGCATCGGGCACGCTGAAACGGCACTTGCCGAGCTTGTCCTTCGTTGCGGTGGTGGCGGTTCTTGTCGCCGTTTGCACAGCCGCATTCGTCTATTTCGGCGTGTATAATATCGCGGCCGACGAGCCGCACACGCCTGCGGTCTATTCGGTGCTCGAACGGTTGCGCGATCGGTCGATCGAGGCGCACGCCCGCGGTATCGCGCCACCGGCTGATCTTGCGTCGGCGCAGCGCGTGTCGATCGGCGCGGGCCTTTATGGGGAAATGTGTTCCGGATGCCATCTCGGCCCCGGCGTCGAGAAGTCCGAAATGAGCCAGGGCCTCTATCCGCAGGCACCGGAACTCGCGCGTGCCCAGGATCTCACTCCCGCGCAGCAATTCTGGATCATCAAGCACGGCGTAAAGCTCAGCGCCATGCCGGCATGGGGCAAGACCCATCCCGATCCCCTGATTTGGGATATGGTCGCGTTCGTGCGCAAGCTCCCCGGTATGACGCCCGAGCAGTATAAGGCGCTGGTGGCGAGCGCCCCGGCCGATCACGATGAGATGATGAGGGATATGCCAGGCATGAAATGATGCCGGCGACGACATTGATGGAGGGGCGGTTCTGAAAAGCGCAAAATTGAGGCTGCACCTGCTCGCGAGCCGCATCCATAAATGGCTTGCGATCATCATCGGCGCGCAGCTCCTGCTATGGTTCACGAGCGGCGCCTTGATGAGCTTCCTGCCGATCGAGCGGGTGCATGGGGATCATCTCGTCGACCGCAAAGCCGTGACGGCCATTCCCACCGGCATCGCGCTCGCGCCGCCATCGGCGATCGTCGCCGCGAGCGGTGCGCCGATCGAGGCGATAACCTATCGCATGTGGCTTGGCCGGCCCGTCGCCGAGGTCGCGACTGCCAAAGGCACGCGCCTGCTCGACGCCTCGACCGGCACGGTGCTTCCGGCACTAACAGCCCGCCAGGCCGAAGAGATTGCACGCTCGGCGTGGCGCGGCAGCGCCCGACCGACAGCAATGGTAGAACGGATCGAGCGCGCTAACCCCGAATACCGAGGAACGCTTCCTGCTTGGCGCGTTGCGTTCACCGATCCCGACTCCACCCGCGTATTCGTAGCGGCTGACACCGGCCGGATCATGGCAGTGAGGACCGGGACATGGCGGCTCTACGACTTCTTCTGGGGCCTCCACATTATGGATTGGACGAACCACGAGAATTTCAACACACCTTGGCTGCTCGCCTTCGCGATCGGCGGACTGGTTCTATGGTTGGGCGGGGCGGTCCTTCTCTACATGCGGTGGCCTAAGCGACGACGTCGCATCGCCGGGACTGGCGCGTAATATACGCGCCGCAGGCGTGCCGCCCTTGGAAATAAAGTCTCGTTTCTGGACGACATCTCGCGCGTTTTAACGGCGTGCGTGAGGGGTAGCGTCCCCGCACGCGTAAAAGACTTAGAACCCGAGGAGATCGACAATGCGATTTGCACCGACGTTAGCAGCTTTAGCCCTGATCACCACGCCCGCGCTCGCACAGCAGAGCGGGGGAATGCAGGGCATGGACCACAGCCAGATGGGCGGCATGAAGGGCGCCGACATGTCCAAGATGATGGCCGGCAACCCCTACGGTCAGGCCGAGATGGACATGCACCAGAAGATGATGGCGGCCAAGCAGGGCGATGCGGCCGAAATGTGGACCCGCAAGATGATCGAACATCACCGCGGCGCTGTCGCTATGTCGCGCGTCGCCTTGCGGGTTGCTAACGATGCCGAAACTAAGCGTATGGCTCAGATGGGTATCGCGGAACAGGAAAAGAGCATTGCCGAGCTTCAGGGTTGGCTCAGCAAGCACGGTAAGCGCCCGCAGTAAGGGGTGCTTACCCGCCCTGTCGATTCCCCCCAATTCCCCCGGCAGGGCGGGGTTTCTCATTCGGAGCTGACCTATGAAGCACGGCCTACGCGGCATCATTGCCGCCTTGTTGATGACGGTTCCCGCCGTAGCATCGGCTGCGGCCGACATCGCCATGCACCGCGATCCTGGGTGCGGCTGTTGCGAGAAATGGGCAGCCCAGGTTCGCCAGCAGTTCGGCCGCAAGGTCCAGATCATCGACGACGCGAACCGCACGGTTTTCCAGCGCCGCGTGGGCGTGCCGGCGCAGCTCGCGTCCTGCCACACTGCGATCATCGACGGGATGGCATTTGAGGGACACGTTCCGATCGCCGACATGAAGCGCGTGCTTGCGCAGCACCCGAACGGCGTGCGCGGACTAGCGGTCGCGGGAATGCCGATGGGCTCCCCTGGCATGGAGGTCGCAGGGGCAAAGCCGCAAGCCTACGACGTGATCGCGTTTGGCCCAGCTGGGGGCCGCGTCTTCGCGCATCATGGGGGATAGAGCTGGTTAATTCTACGGCATTGATCTTGGCGTGTAACCGACTGCTCGTTTGGGCGAATTGACTTTATAACCCCATTGCATTAGGTTACACGACGACGTGACCCGCTTTCTTCGCCCTTTCTTGTTATTGTTCGCGGTCGTCGGCCTGTTCGGACAGTCCACGGCGATGGCGATGAGTCCGCTTCAGAGCGAGACCATGTCGATGGTGACAATGGCCTCAATGGATTGCTGCGATGGCATGACGGCGGGACAGATGCACGGCTCGGTGCCGTGTAAGAAGATGACGCTCCAATGCATCGCGGCGATGGGATGCCCCGCCGCGGCGATCACCGAGCCGGTAGGTGCTACTCTCACGACACGCCAGCTCAATCGCCTTGATCCAGCATGGCCACTGACTGCGCGCCTTGATGGGCGGACCTACGGCCCCGACCCCGACCCACCCAGTTTCCTGATCTGACACCCGGATTCCGTCTGCCGCAGGCCCCTTTCGAGGCGCTTGCGTGCTGGCGGCAACTGCTCAGATCAAGGAATCATTACCATGAATATCAAGTTTTCCGGCGTCCTCGTCGGTATGGTCGCCGTGTTTGCTGCCACGTCCGCATCAGCGTCTCCGCGTCCCGATGCCGGTCATTATGAATGGCGGGCGGGTACCCAGGCTCCCGGCCCTCGCGCGCCGCTTGCCGTGGCGCGTCGCGTTTGGGTGCCGGCGGCCATTGCGATGACCGACGCCGACGTTTGCCAGTCTATGATGACGGCCAAGTCCGGCGCTATGGCCTGCTGCGCCTCGCACAGTTCTTAATCGAGCGCTGAAAGTCGACCGGCAGGGCTTCGACCCTGCCGGTCGGTCTTTCGCTGAGCTTCGATCTGCCAGCGGGGAAACCATGTCCAGATACACGATACTGAGCGCCGCGCTGATCGCTGCGCTTACCACCACCACAGCCACGGCTGGACCGCTCACCTTCGATGCGGCGCTCGCCGCAGCGAGGGGCCATGCACCGTCACTACGCGCTCGTACCCTCGGTGCCGACAGCGCGCGTGCTTCACGTGGAGCTGCAGGCGCCCTCCCCGATCCGAAGCTCGCGCTCGGGGTCGACAGCTTCCCGGTTTCGGGGCCGCTCGCGTTCGAGCCCAATCGGGACAATTTTACCTGGGCGCGGGTCGGGCTGTCGCAGGACATTCCGAACGCCGCCAAGCGCCACGCGCAACAGGCACGTGCCGATACCGATATCGCGGCCGCCGATGCGGAGGCGGTCGCTGAAGCCCGCACCGTCGAGGTCGAAACCGCAATTGCTTGGATCACGCTGGCCTATGCCGAGCGCCGTCTGGTGGCGCTCGATGCCGTGCGCGGCAGGCTGGATCGTCTGGTACGGACATCACCAAGTGCGGTGTCGGCCGGTAGCGCTCGCCCGGCGCAGACGCTTGCCGGACGCCAAGGTCTCGCAGCCCTAGATGATCGCCGCGACGAACTGGTGTCCGCGGTCGCGCGCGCGCGCTCAGACCTGATCCGCTGGACCGGAGATCCGACCCCGGCGGTCGCCGGCCCGGTGCCAGACTTCATGGTGGACCCCGCGCAATTGCGCAGTGCGCTCGATCGCAACCCCATGCTGGCGGCGATTGCCGCCCGTGTCGGCCAGGCCGATGCCGACGTCCGGTTGGCGCAGGCCGATCGCCGCCCCGATTTCGGTGTCGACGTCAGCTATCAGCGTCGCGACCCGCGCTTTGGCGATTATGTCTCGGCAGGCGTCACCATCGGCTTGCCGCTGTTCAAATCGCACCGACAGGACCCGTTGATCGCCGCACGCGTCGCGGATGCGGCGAAACAGCGCGCCCAGCAGGAAGATACTGCCCGCCAACTCGCGGCAGGCCTCGATGCGGGCCTTGCCGATCATGTGATGCACCATGCGCAGTGGATGCGATCGAAGGAGACGCTCGAGCCGTTGGCGCGCGAGCGCGTCGATCTCGAGACCGCGAGCTATGCTGGCGGACGTGCCGGACTGCTCGATGTCGTCGACGCACATAGTGCGCTTGCCAATGCGGCCCTCGAAACGCTCGACCGCGAGGCATTGGTCGCGATCGACGGTGCGCGTCTCACCCTCACCTATCGGAGCGACCCACGATGAGCCCGCGCGATCTCGTCCCCCGCACGCCCGCGTCCCGCGCGGTCGTTCTTGCGATCCTTGCCAGCGGCGGGATCGGGTTCGTGGCCGCGCGGCTGACCAGCCCGGCTACGACAGCCCCGCTGACATCGGCGACTGCCGATCCGGCCTCTTCGGCTAAACCCAAGCCACTCTATTATTACGACCCGATGGTGCCGCAGGAGCATTACGACAATCCGGACTCGCTCTCGTCGATGGGGATGAAGACGATCCCCAAATATCCGGATGCGAGTGCCACGGCACCGGCCGCCAAGCCCGGCATCTCGATCGATCCGTCCGCAATGCAAAATCTCGGCATCCGTATCGCCACGGCGACTACCGGCATGCTGGCCGGCGCACTGGATGCGACCGGCACGATCGACTTCAACCAGCGCGACGTAGCAATCATCCAGTCGCGCGCAGCCGGGTTCGTCCAGCGGGTTTATAATCGGGCGCCGGGCGACGTGATCGCGCGCGGTGCGCCGATCGCCGACATCTTGGTGCCCGAATGGGGCGGTGCACAGGCGGAATATGAGGCCGTGCGGCGGACCGGCGACAGGGCGCTCACTGCGGCCGCAGCCCAGCGCCTGCGCCTTCTCGGTATTCCGGGTGGCACGCCGCGCGGGCGCGGCATGACCACCGTGCGCAGTCCGATCGCCGGTGTCATCCAGACGCTTGACGCGCGGCAAGGTGTAACGCTCGCCGCCGGGCAGACGCTGGCACAGGTCAACGGGCTCTCCACGGTCTGGCTTAATGCCGCAGTACCCGAGGTACGGGCCAGTGCGGTCAAGGTGGGACAGACCGCGACTGCCGAATTGGCGGCCTTCCCTGCCGAGCATTTCACCGGGCGGATCATCGCTGTCTTGCCGACGACACAAGCCGACAGCCGCACGCTCACGGTACGGATCGAGCTGCGCAACCCTAGCGGTCGCTTGCGCCCCGGCATGTTCGCGACCGTCCATCTGGGCGGCACGTCCGACACCGCACTGCTGGTGCCGAGCGAAGCCGTGATCCGCACCGGCACGCGGACGCTGGTCATGCTCGCCGAGGATAAGGGCCGCTATCGGCCAGCAGAGGTAAAGACGGGCCGTGATGCAGGTGGTAGGACCGAAATCCTCGCCGGACTGGCACCAGGCGAGAAGGTCGTCGCGTCGGGCCAGTTCCTGCTCGACAGCGAGGCGAGCCTGACCGGCATCGCCGCGCGGCCGATCACGGGCGACACGAAGTGATCGCGCGGATCATCGAGGCGTCGGTCAAGGCGCGCTTCCTCGTCCTACTCGCAGCCCTCGCGCTGATCGTCATCGGGGTGGGCGCTTTGCGCTCAACCGCAGTCGATGCGCTGCCCGACCTGTCCGATGTCCAGGTCATCATCCGCACCACCTATCCAGGCCAGGCCCCACAGATCGTCGAGAACCAGGTCACGTATCCGCTCGCGACGACGATGCTGTCTGTGCCGGGCGCGCGCGTCGTGCGCGGCTATTCGTTCGTTGGTGACAGCTTCGTCTATGTGCTGTTCGACGACGCGACCGACCTCTATTGGGCGCGCAGCCGGGTACTCGAATATCTGAGCCAGGTGCAAAGCCGCCTGCCCGAGGGCGCAAAGGCATCGCTCGGCCCGGATGCTACCGGGGTGGGCTGGGTCTATGAATATGCGCTGGTTGACCGGACCGGGCGTCACGACCTCGCGCAACTCCGCAGCATCCAGGACTGGTTCCTGCGCTACGAATTGAAGACCGTGCCAGGGGTCGCCGAGGTCGCGAGCATCGGCGGCATGGTGAAGCAGTATCAGGTTGTCCTCGATCCGCAGAAGCTGGCCGCTTACGGCATCACCCACGAGGCGGTCACTGAAGCGCTGAAGCGCGGCAATCAGGAGAGCGGCGGATCGGTCCTCGAGATGGCCGAGGCGGAATATATCGTCCGCGCGACCGGCTATCTGAAGACGCTGGACGATTTCCGCAGCGTGCCGCTCAAGACGGTTGGCGGCGTCCCCGTGACACTCGGCGACGTCGCCACGATTCAGATCGGTCCCGAAATGCGGCGCGGGTTGGCAGAGCTCAATGGCGAGGGTGAGGTCGCAGGCGGCGTCATCGTGATGCGCCAGGGCAAGAACGCGCGCGAGGTGATCGACGGGGTACGCACGCGGCTTGAGGAATTGAAGAGGAGCCTGCCACCCGGCGTAGAGGTCGTCACCACCTATGACCGGTCGGGCTTGATTGATCGCGCGGTCGACAATCTGCGCAGCAAGCTGATCGAGGAGTTCATCGTCGTGGCGCTCGTCTGCGCGCTGTTCCTCTGGCACGTCCGTTCGGCGCTGGTCGCCATCCTCACCCTGCCGCTCGGTATCCTCATCGCCTTCATTGCGATGCGCGTGCAGGGACTGAACGCCAATATCCTCTCGCTGGGTGGCATCGCCATCGCCATCGGCGCAATGGTCGATGCGGCCGTCGTCATGATCGAAAACGCGCACAAGCATCTCGAACATTGGGCGCACGATCATCCGGACGAAACGTTGGCGGGTGCCGAGCGCTGGCGCGTGATCACCGCTGCAGCGGTCGAGGTCGGCCCGGCGCTGTTTCTCAGCCTGCTCATCATCACTTTCTCGTTCGTGCCGATCTTCTCGCTCCAGGGCCAGGAGGGGCGGCTGTTCGCGCCGCTCGCCTTCACCAAGACCTATGCAATGGCGGGCGCTGCAATCCTGTCGATCACGCTGATCCCGGTGCTGATGGGGTTGCTGATCCGCGGTCGCATCCCGTCCGAGAATGCCAATCCGATCAATCGCGTCCTCACCCGCATCTACCGTCCCGCGCTCGACTGGGTACTGGCGCGGCCGAAACAAGCTCTGGTCATCGCCGGCCTTGTCTTTGCGACCAGCCTCTGGCCGATCAGTCAGCTTGGCGGCGAGTTCATCCCGCAGATGAACGAGGGCGACCTGCTCTACATGCCGTCCGCGCTGCCCGGCATCTCGACCGCCAAGGCCGGCCAGCTTCTCCAGCTCACCGACCGGCTCATCAAGACCGTACCCGAAGTGGAAAGCGTGTTCGGCAAGGCCGGCCGCGCCGACACCGCGACCGACCCTGCCCCGCTCGAAATGTTCGAGACCACGATCCGCTTCAAGCCCAAGGATCAGTGGCGCGCGGGCATGACGCAGGACAAATTGATCGATCAGCTAGACAAGGCGGTGAAGGTGCCGGGCCTCGCCAATTTCTGGATCCCGCCGATCCGCAATCGGATCGAGATGCTGTCGACCGGCATCAAAAGCCCGATCGGGATCAAGGTGGCAGGCGCGAACCTTGCCGAGATCGATGCGGCTGCGCGCGAGATCGAGCAGGTGGCGAAGACCGTGCCCGGGGTCGGCTCGGCGCTCGCCGAACGTCTCACCGGCGGTCGGTATATCGATGTCGACGTCAACCGGGCAGCCGCATCACGCTATGGTCTCAACGTCGCCGACGTGCAGTCGATCGTGTCGAGCGCGATCGGAGGCGAGACGATCGGCCAGACCGTCGAGGGACTCGCGCGTTATCCGATCAGCGTGCGCTATCCGCGCGAGCTGCGCGACAGCATCGAGGGCCTGCGCAATCTGCCCGTACTGACGCCGGCAGGGCAGCAGATCACGCTCGGCACTGTCGCTGACGTTCGCATCACCGATGGACCGCCGATGCTGCGCAGCGAGAATGGTCGGCCGGTAACGTGGATCTACATCGACGGGCGCGGCGCGCCGCTCACCACCATCGTTCGTGATCTGCAGAACGTGATCGCCGCCAAGGTGAAACTGCCGCCCGGCGTCAGCGTCACCTATACCGGCCAGTTCGAGTATTTGCAGCGCGCGGTCGAGCGATTGAAGATTGTCGTTCCGGCGACCTTGGTCATCATCTTCCTGCTACTCTACGCGACCTTCCGCCGGTTCGATGAAGCTGCGCTGGTGATGGGCACCCTGCCGTTCGCGCTCACCGGCGGCCTATGGCTGCTCTATCTGCTCGGCTACAACCAATCGGTCGCGACCGGCGTCGGGTTCATCGCGCTCGCCGGTGTTTCGGCGGAGTTCGGCGTGGTAATGCTGATCTACCTCAAGCACGCGCTGGATGCCCGCGGCCCTACACCGGACGACGCAGAGGTCGCAGCGGCAGTGCGCGAAGGCGCTCTCCTTCGTGTCCGGCCCAAGGCTATGACGGTCGCGGTGATCCTGGCCGGCCTGTTTCCGATCCTGATCGGGACAGGCACCGGTTCCGAAGTGATGAGCCGGATTGCGGCTCCCATGATCGGAGGCATGCTCACCGCACCGTTGCTCTCGATGCTGGTATTGCCGGCAGCATTCTTGCTGCTGCGGCGCGCCCGGCGTTCCCCTCACCCTTCAACCCCAGTCCCAACGCTGCAAAGGAATACGCTATGAAGAACACCCTGTTGGCACTCGCCATCCTCGCGGGCCTGACGACGACCACAGCATCGGCGCAGGCGGGCGCTTCCATGCAGGGCATGCCGATGAAAGGGGCCGTGAAAGTCGGGCGTGGCAGTGGCATCGTGACCGCGATCGATCCCAAGGCCGCCAAGGTGACGATCCAGCATGGGCCGATCGCGGCACTGGGCTGGCCTGCGATGACGATGGCGTTCACGGCAATCCCACCGGCACTGCTCAAGACCGTGAAAGTCGGACAGCGGGTCGACTTCGCCATGAGAATGCGCGGTTCCGTGGCGGAGGTTACAGCGATCCGCGCGCGTTGATCCTGGGCGGTGCGATCGTTTCCATCGGTACGCGGCGACCATCGCACCTTCCCGAACTCAGCCGATCCCCCCAAGTATCCGGATCTTCGCGGTAGCCGTCGCCGCTGCCGGCTTGTGAGATACATACTCTTTTGCCGATGATCGGGCGCGACCCTACCGGGGTCGGTACATAGAACGGACCCAGATATACGCTAAGCGCCGACAGGTCTGCTTGGGTGTCCGAAAACACCCGTTTGTCGTGCATCTGCGATGTCGACAGGGTTTTCCGCCATCCCTGCTGCCCAGCGACGAGTTTTGGGACAAACCGGCCGTTCGCGGCGGTTCAGTCTTTCGGCAGCTTCCGACCCAAAGGCGGTCATAGGCGAGGCACGTTTCCGATCTCGGGAGCGGATATTCTGAACCGGGGTTCTGACACACGCAAACCCTTGGACGATCGTGGTAGGTTCTATGGTGTCACAACCGTTCGAGACTGTTGAAAAAGGCGTGCGCGGGATTGGCTTGGCGGATAGCTGGCGACGCCGGGCACCGGAGGATGCGCCGCGTATCAGGCCGGCGCGGCCTGCCGGGCCAGCAGTTGAAGATTGTATGCCGCGGCAGCCATGGTGAACTCCTCGGCTGCTCCGGCGAGGCCTCGCAGCTTAAGCGTTCGTAGCCCCAGGTTGCGTTTCAGGTGGCCGAACACGCGCTCGATCCGCTGTCTTCGACGCCGCGCGTGCACATAGGCGTCGGTGCCGGCTAGGGCGCGCACGGTATCGCGGGCATCCTCGCTAACGAGGCGGGTGATGCTGCGTTTCCGGCTGACGGTGCATCGGGGCTTCAGTTTGCAGCCAGTACAATCGGCGACATGGCTCCGGTATACGCGAACCTGGCTGGCGCGTTTGGTGCCGCAATAGCCGAGCGGCTTGTCCGCCGGGCAGCGATAGGCATCGGCCTCGCGATCATAGCGAAAGGCATCACGGGTGAAGAAGGCGTCGCGCTGGCGGCTGCGGTCAATGACCGGGATGTACGGGGTGATATTCCGGTCGATTAGCCAACCGAGCAACGGGCCGCTGCCATACGCTTTATCGGCCGAGAGGCTCTCGGGTGCGATGCCCAGCATGGTGCCGGCACGCGACACCAGTGTCCGGGTCGCCGCGACCTCGGACGAGAAGCGCGCCGGCGTCGCCTCCACATCGAGGATGCAGTCGGTATCAAGGTCGAGCAGCGGGTTGATGGCGTATGCGTACCGCGCCGGCCCGTGCTTGCAGCTGAGCGCCGCCTGCGGGTCGGTCGGCGAGATGCTGGTTGGATTGACGGGCGCGGGCTCGTCGGGATCTGGCGGCAACGCGGCGTCGAGCGCCGCTAGATATTCGGCGACGGGTCGCGATATGCTCTCCCCGGCACGAAGCTCGTCCGCGGCATCGGCTCCCTTCAGCTTCCTCTCGCGGCTGGCGTCGGCCATGATCGTGCTGCCGTCAACCGCCACGTCGCGCCCAGCCACCAGCCCGGCCGCAGCGCACTTCGCGACCACCTGCTCGAATAGCAGGCGATGCAGGCCGCAAGCGCGGAAGCGGCCGTGCCGGTTCTTGGAGAAGGTGGAATGGTCGGGCACCCGGTCGGCCAGATCGAGCCGGCAGAACCAACGATAGGCGAGGTTGAGATGCACCTCCTCGCACAGGCGGCGTTCCGACCGGATGCCGAACAGGTAGCCGACCAGCAGCATCCGCAGCATCAACTCCGGGTCGATCGAGGGTCGCCCGCTCGGGCTATAGCTCGCTGCCAGCGCCTCACGGACGAAGCTGAAGTCGAACAGTCCGTCAATTCGACGTAGGAGGTGGTCGGCTGGCACATGATCGTCGAGCCGGAACCCGTAGAACAGTGCGCCTTGCGCCACCTGCCGACCCATCATGTTCGTGATCCTCCGACGCCTTTCAGGAGTGAATCACGCCTCCAGCCCCTTCGCAAGCAGCCGTTTTTCAACAGTCTCGACCGATTTTGACACCGCATTGCCTAATCTTTCACATATAGGGTAGGGGGGTAAGCTATGTCTCACTTGCATACTGATGACGCCCTTCTGAAACGCGTCCGGCGCATCGCCGGGCAAGTCACCGCGATCGAGCGAGCGCTGATTTCAGAGAAGGATTGCGCTACCACTCTTCACCTGGTTGCGGCGACGCGAGGCGCGATGAACGGCCTCATGGACGCGATTATTGAATCGCACGTTCGCGAGCATGTCGCCCGGCCTGATCTATCCGACGACGATCGCGCCGCTGGGGCGGAGCAGCTCATCGCCGCGATCCGCCGCTACTCCAAATAGGGACATCTATGGCAACGCTCCCCGCGATCAAGGGCCACACTCACGATCACGTTTTCCTCGGCTCCTCGCATGACGAAAACGCCCGGCGCACGCTCTGGGTGGTTGCACTCACAGCCGGAATGATGGTGGTCGAGATTGTCGCCGGATACCTGACCGGCTCGATGGCGCTACTCGCGGACGGGTTTCATATGGCGACACACGCGGGTGCGCTCGGCGTCACGGCTGCTGCCTACGCCTATGCCAAACGGCACGCCCATAATCTCGCCTATAGCTTCGGCACGGGCAAAGTCGGCGATCTGGCCGGGTTCGCCTCGGCGATGGTGCTCGGGCTGATCGCGCTCGGGATCGCGGTGGAATCCGTCCTGCCCTGTTTCAGCCGATTACGGTCGCCTTCGGCGAAGCAACGATCATCGCCGTCGTCGGCCTGGGCGTGAACATAGCCAGCGCCTTCCTGCTCTCGGGTGGGCATCACCACGGGCACGATCATCATCATGGACACGATCACGGCCATGCTCACGGCACGCATGGTGGCGATAACAACATGCGCTCGGCCTATGTCCACGTCCTCGCCGACGCACTCACCTCCGTCCTTGCCATCGCGGCGCTATTGGCCGGGCGCTATCTTGGCTGGATATGGATGGACCCAGTGATGGGCATCGTCGGCGCGGTTGTGATCGCGCGATGGTCGTGGACACTGATGCGCGACACAGCCTCGGTGCTACTCGACGCGACCGACAATCACGTTGCCGATGAAGTGCGCGAGCTGGTCGAGGCACCGGGGGATGCCCGGATTGCAGACCTTCACGTCTGGCGGGTCGGCCCGGAAGCGCACGCCGCGATCGTCAGTGTCGTATGCGGGCAAGACATAGACGGCGACGCGATCCGCGCCCGCCTGATGCCAGTCCACGAAATAGTGCATCTCACGGTCGAGTGCCGATAGGCAGCGTGCTTCACCAACACCATAACCGACAAATCATGACGCCATCATCGATTACCTCAGGCTTCCGGTAGATCGCGTGCTGCACCGAGGTGCTTCTGGATCACGGGCATGGCCGCTTGAGCCTTTGCCCGTTCAGCAAGATCGCTACCCTGCGCCGCGTAGGCGCCATGAACCTTCAGCGCTTCCTCGTGCGCGGCGATTTGCCCGCGTTTGTAGGCCGCGTTGAACTCAACGCTCGGCGTGTTCTGCAACGTGTCCAGCATCTGAGACAAGGGGGCGTCCAGCGCGCTTCCGGTGTCGGAGCGGCCAACGATCTTCTGGTCTGACTTCACTCGGCTATGATGGTGGACCATCTGTTGCGCGAAGGCTCGCGTAGCCTGGCTCTTCGAGCGGGTCAGCGCGAGCTGACTGGAGTCGACCTCGTACTTGCTCAATGCTTCCACGGCGCTCGAATAGCCCGTGGTTTCCAACGGTGCCGGGTTCGTGCTGATCCCGGCCTGAGCGAGGGACGGCGAGAACGGCATCGCAAAGCTCGCCATGGATAGCGCGCATAGAAATACGCCTGATAACGTCCTCATTGATCTGCTCCTGACTTACTACGGCCTTAAAATGTTCAGCCCGCAGGGCGGACGATGTTGGTCTTGTCCAGCGCGGCGCGAAGCCCGCGTGCCAGCTTACGCGCGTCATCGTTTGCCCAGAAGTGCATGAAGAAGAGCCGCGGCTGATCGTCCAGCATATGGTTGTGGAGTGCGGTCACCTCGATCCCATTTGACCGTAGTGCACGAAGCACCGGATCGACTTCGGCGGCGGTCAGCACGAAATCGCCCGTAATGGCCGCCTTTCCTCCGCCGGTCGGCTGAAAGTTGAGCGCCGTTGCCGTGCCCATTGAGGCGGGTGCAGGCATTCCGCTGTCGCTCAGCTTTTCAGCTCGGGGAAAACCGAACTGGTAGACGCCTCCGTTGGGCTTGCCCTTGCCGCCCATGATCCCGTCGATCGCGGCGGTGTCGAAGTCGAGTTTGGAATCCGCGGCCTTGGCAGGCGCGGTCATCGGTGTCCGACTCTCGGCAAGCGCGGACCGCAGGTTCTTGGCCATCTCTCCCGGATCGCCGTGCCCGCCGACATGCAGGTACATCGTCGCCGGTGAGGAACGGAGCAAATGGTTATGGAGCGCCGTCACCGTGAAGCCACTCGTGAGCAGCTTGCTCATGACAGGGTTCACCTCGTCGTGCGTCAACACGAGATCGCCCATGACCATGGCCTCTTCGCCCATCGGCATGAAGGCGAGCCAGGAGCCGAGCGCCAGCGCGGGCTTGATCGCCACGCCGTCGAGCTGGACGTTCAGATCGGAGCGAGGAAACGCATAACGGCGGACCCCGTCCGGCTGCGTCGTGCCGCCCCGGCCAAGATTTTCGTCCACTGTTGCCCACCTGTTGCTGTTCGCCTGAGCTGGGGCCGTTTGCGGAGCGGTCTGGGCGACTGCCGGTCCAGCGAGCAGGGCGGCAAGCGGTAGCAACAAGTGACGCAATGCTTTTCTCCTTGGATTCGACTGGCGGGCCGCATTCGCGAATGCTCGCGACCCTATGATGTGCACCACGAATTTTCCGGACAACATTTAGCTTGTGATGTGAAATGATACAAGTGTACGTTAGATTTATTATTGTGATACAGAATGCCGCATGACTGACGATCCACTTATCAAGCCACATGACTGGCTGCTGCTGATCCCGCAGCTACCGGCCAAGCCGGCCTATCTGCGCGTGCGGGTGTGGCGGCGCTTGCAGGCGATCGGTTCTGCTCCGCTGAAGAACGCAGTCCACGCGCTACCCCTGCGTCCCGACACGCGCGCGCTGTTCGAGGAGTTGCGAGCGGAAATCACAAACGGAGGCGGCGAGGCACTGATCCTGGAGGCCCGGCTTGTCGAAGGCATGACCGGTGCGGAACTTCGCGCCATGTTCGACGCGGCCCGCGACGCCGATTATGACGATCTGGCGCGTGAGTTACGCTCGTTGACCGAAGGCGGCGAGGTGGCCCTGGCGGATACCCGGCGGCTTAGAAAGCGTCTGGACGAGATCGCCGCGATCGACTTTTTCGGCGCGCACGGGCGACAGGCTGTCCTGGCCGCCCTCGCCGACGCAGACCGCCGCGTCCATGAACATCCGGACGTAAGCGGGACGGGCGCGCTGGAGCTGACGCCCGCGGAGCTGAAGGGCCGCACCTGGGTCACGCGCCGGCATGTCCATGTCGACCGCATCGCGTCGGCCTGGCTGATCCGCCGGTTCATCGATCCGCAAGCCAGCTTCAAGTTCGTGGACGGCAAAGGCTACGTGCCCGAGCCGGAAGAACTGCGTTTCGACATGGCAGACGCGGAGTTCACGCACGAGGGCGACCGCTGCTCCTTCGAAACACTGGTATATCGAACCGGTCTCGATGCCGACCGGGCGCTGATCGCGCTAGCCGAGATTATCCATGACCTCGACATTGCGGATGGCAAGTTCGGCCGACCGGAAGCGGCCGGAATCGCCGCGTTGGTCAACGGCATTTGCGCGGGAACGGATGATGACGTGGAGCGGATTGCCCAAGGCTCGGGCGCGCTCGATGGTTTCCACGCGCATTTCACCAAACAACGTGGCGGACAGGGGGCTGGATGATGGCACATATCGGTGATTTCGCCCCCACAAGCTCGGTCATCGGAGAAGCTCGGCCACCTGAGCTGAGCTACCCCGCGCTGTTCCTGCGCTTCCTCCGTTTCGGCATGATGGCGTTCGGTGGTCCGGTGGCGCAGATCGCCATGATCAGGCGCGAGCTGGTCGATGAGGAACGCTGGATTCCAAGCGACCGGTTCAACAAGCTCCTGGCCGTGATGCAGGTGCTGCCCGGACCGGAGGCGCATGAGCTGTGCGTCCATCTCGGCATCCGTGCCAAGGGCCGTCTGGGAGGTGTCCTCGCCGGGCTAGGCTTCATGCTGCCGGGACTTGTCCTTATGCTCGCGCTCGCCTGGGCCTATACACGGTTACCGATCCAGGGGACCGTGTTCGGCGCCATCTTCCTTGGCGTCCAAGCGGCGGTCATTGCGGTTATCGTGCGCGCCATCCACCGCATCGGCGAGCACATCCTGCTCGGGCCGTGGCTATGGGCGACCGCCATCGCAGCCGCAGTCGCGTCGCTCGCCGGGGTCAGCTTCTGGATTGTGCTTCTCGCCGCCGGTGCAGTCTATGCGCTCGGTTCGACCGGCCGTTACGCACTCGCCGCGGTCGTGGTGGCGCTCGCGATCGGCGCGGCGACCCTGACCTGGACGGGTGGCACGGCCCTGGCGGGGACGACGACCGGCGTGCGGGAATCCGCTCCTACGATGGCCGCGCTTTTCTGGGCGGGGTTGAAGGGCGGCCTGCTGACGTTCGGTGGAGCGTACACAGCAATCCCGTTCATCCGGCACGACACGGTGGGCCAAGGCTGGATGACCGATGGACAATTCCTAGATGGCCTCGGCCTGTCGGGCATTCTGCCTGCGCCGCTAGTGATCTTTGCGACCTTTGTAGGCTGGATCAGCGGCGGGCTGGCCGGTGCGCTGGCAATGACGGCCGGCATGTTCCTGCCCGCATTCGCCTTTTCGCTCCTGTTCTACGATCGCCTGGAAGCCGTCGTCGAGCACAAACGCCTCCAGCTATTCCTGGCCGGGGTGGCGGCAGGTGTCGTCGGTCTGATCGTGGTGACGGTGATCGATCTTGCCCAGACCACGGCCACGCGAACACCAAACCCGATCGCGAGCTTGCTCATCTTTGGCGTCGCGCTTGCCGTCATGTACCGCTGGAAAAGCAAGCTCGCCACGCCTGTCGTTCTGGCTATCGGGGCCGCGGTCGGAGCGTTCACCCTGACCTGATGGGATAGCGACGCCCCCTGATCTCAAGTCTGAAGCAACGTCTAAACGCATGTCCGGGTTGGAGCAGTGCATATGAAGGGTAGCAGTAAAATGGGTATGCCGAACGTCCGATATATCCCGCTTCTTCTCGCCTGTTTGGCGAGCGCGGTCATCGGTTCTCCCGCCCACGCGCAGGACGACATCCAGGCATGGGGATCAGTGATCGCCACAGGACCGGTTCGCGGCGACCTCTTTCTATGGCTCGAAGCTCAGGGGCGCGCGACCGATGACGTCGGGGGAGGCAGCCAGTTCATTGCACGGACCGCGATCGGCGCGAGGATAGCACCCGACGCTCATGCAATCGCGGGTTACGCCTATATCCGTACCGACCCGGAAGGCGGCCGGATCACGAACGAACACAGGCTTTGGCAGCAGGTGCAATTCGCCGTCGTGCGGAATGGTAACGGGACCCCCCTTCTCATCAGTCGCACGCGGCTCGAACAGCGCATGCTGGAGGGTCGAGATGATACCGGGTGGCGGTTGCGACAGTTTGTCCGGGTGCAGGTGCCGATCGCGCGCCAGGGAACAGTGCAGGCAGTCGCCTTCACCGAAGGATTTTTTAACCTGAACTCGACGAGCTGGGGTGCCCGTGACGGCGTGGACCAGTGGCGTACTTTCGTCGGAGTCGGCGTACCTGTCGCGCCCCGAATGCGATTAGAACCGGGCTACCTGAACCAGCACGTCTTTCGGCGCGGAGAAGATCGCACCAACCACGTGCTGAGCGCGACCCTTTTCGTGGCGCTTTAGCCAAGCAAGCCCGGACGCAGACGAATTGCGGTTCGGGCTGCGGCTCTTATGGGCAATCTCGCCAAGTGTCACAACCGAACGAGACTGTTGAAAAAGGCGTGCGCGGGATTGGCTTGGCGGATAGCTGGCGACGCCGGGCACCGGAGGATGCGCCGCGTATCAGGCCGGCGCGGCCTGCCGGGCCAGCAGTTGAAGATTGTATGCCGCGGCAGCCATGGTGAACTCCTCGGCTGCTCCGGCGAGGCCTCGCAGCTTAAGCGTTCGTAGCCCCAGGTTGCGTTTCAGGTGGCCGAACACGCGCTCGATCCGCTGTCTTCGACGCCGCGCGTGCACATAGGCGTCGGTGCCGGCTAGGGCGCGCACGGTATCGCGGGCATCCTCGCTAACGAGGCGGGTGATGCTGCGTTTCCGGCTGACGGTGCATCGGGGCTTCAGTTTGCAGCCAGTACAATCGGCGACATGGCTCCGGTATACGCGAACCTGGCTGGCGCGTTTGGTGCCGCAATAGCCGAGCGGCTTGTCCGCCGGGCAGCGATAGGCATCGGCCTCGCGATCATAGCGAAAGGCATCACGGGTGAAGAAGGCGTCGCGCTGGCGGCTGCGGTCAATGACCGGGATGTACGGGGTGATATTCCGGTCGATTAGCCAACCGAGCAACGGGCCGCTGCCATACGCTTTATCGGCCGAGAGGCTCTCGGGTGCGATGCCCAGCATGGTGCCGGCACGCGACACCAGTGTCCGGGTCGCCGCGACCTCGGACGAGAAGCGCGCCGGCGTCGCCTCCACATCGAGGATGCAGTCGGTATCAAGGTCGAGCAGCGGGTTGATGGCGTATGCGTACCGCGCCGGCCCGTGCTTGCAGCTGAGCGCCGCCTGCGGGTCGGTCGGCGAGATGCTGGTTGGATTGACGGGCGCGGGCTCGTCGGGATCTGGCGGCAACGCGGCGTCGAGCGCCGCTAGATATTCGGCGACGGGTCGCGATATGCTCTCCCCGGCACGAAGCTCGTCCGCGGCATCGGCTCCCTTCAGCTTCCTCTCGCGGCTGGCGTCGGCCATGATCGTGCTGCCGTCAACCGCCACGTCGCGCCCAGCCACCAGCCCGGCCGCAGCGCACTTCGCGACCACCTGCTCGAATAGCAGGCGATGCAGGCCGCAAGCGCGGAAGCGGCCGTGCCGGTTCTTGGAGAAGGTGGAATGGTCGGGCACCCGGTCGGCCAGATCGAGCCGGCAGAACCAACGATAGGCGAGGTTGAGATGCACCTCCTCGCACAGGCGGCGTTCCGACCGGATGCCGAACAGGTAGCCGACCAGCAGCATCCGCAGCATCAACTCCGGGTCGATCGAGGGTCGCCCGCTCGGGCTATAGCTCGCTGCCAGCGCCTCACGGACGAAGCTGAAGTCGAACAGTCCGTCAATTCGACGTAGGAGGTGGTCGGCTGGCACATGATCGTCGAGCCGGAACCCGTAGAACAGTGCGCCTTGCGCCACCTGCCGACCCATCATGTTCGTGATCCTCCGACGCCTTTCAGGAGTGAATCACGCCTCCAGCCCCTTCGCAAGCAGCCGTTTTTCAACAGTCTCGTTCGGTCGTGACACCAGCCTATGGCTTCCTGCCGAACATTGGGATTTTGTATAGTCGCGCCAAGCTGCCGCCAACATGAGGCTGCTACCATCGTGGCATGACGCCTATCCGATGCCTTCCGATCGCCACATGGCCCCTGCTGGCGATCCTGACTGGATGCGGCAGTGATCCGGTTCCGACACCGGCTCCCCCCGCCAAAGCGGAGGCAGTCGCTCACGAAAGCGATCTGCTCAAGCTCACCCTCACGACGCAAGCGCAACAGCGTCTTGGCATCCGAACGGTAAGGATTGGCGATGGTTCGGCCACGCAAACCCGCCAGACGAGCGGCGAGGTCGTCGTGCCGGCAACCGGCGGGGCAGGTGTGCCAACGGGATCGACGAGCAACCTCGCTCAAATCGGAGTCAGTCAGGTTGCGGCCGAAGGCGAGGTCGCGCGAGCGCAAGCGCAAGTGCGACTCGCCGTCATCGCCTATAATCGCGCCGACGCCTTGGTGCGCGAGGAGGCGGGCAGCGTGCGAGGGCGCGACGAAGCCGCGGCGGCACTCGCCACCGCGCGGGCGGCACTGGATGCGGCACGCGCGCAACGAAGGCTGCTCGGTCCCTCGATCGCGTCGATGGGCAATCTGTCGACGCTGTGGGTGCGGGTGCCGGTGTTCGGCACCGACGTGAGCGCCATCGAACGCGGTCGCACGGCTACCGTTCGTCCGCTCGGCGACGATCGCGCCGCTCTGCGCGCTGCGCGCCCGGTCCAGGCCCCACCCTCGGCCAATGCGGTCGCGGGCACCGTCGATCTGTTCTTCGCGCTCGATAATCGCGACCGTGCCTACCGCGTCGGCCAGCGCGTCGCCGTGGCGTTGCCGCTTGGCGGGAAGGCTGATGGGTTATCAATCCCGACCGCTTCCATCGTCCGCGACATCTATGGCGGCGAATGGGTGTACCGGAAGACCGCGCCCGACACCTATGTCCGGCAGCGCATCGAGGTCGCGAGCGTCGCGGACGGCCGTGCGCTATTATCGCGCGGCCTGGAGCGCGGTGCCGAAGTCGTGACGGACGGGGCGGCCGAGCTGTTCGGGACCGAGTTCGGGACGCCGCACTGATGCTTGCCTGGTTGGTCCGTGCCGCGCTAATCCAGCGTGTCCTCGTTCTCGCGCTCGCTGCGCTGCTGGTTGTCCTCGGGCTACGTGCGACCGGCGACGTGCCGCTCGACGTGTTTCCCGAGTTCGCACCGCCTATGGTCGAGATTCAGACCGAAGCGCCCGGCCTCTCCACCGAGGAGGTGGAAAGCCTGATTACCGTGCCAATCGAAACGGCGGTCAACGGCGTCCCCGATCTGATGACGCTGCGGTCGAAGTCGGTCCTCGGGCTGTCGTCGGTGTCGATCCTGTTCGACCGCGGCACCGACGTGATCCGCGCCCGCCAGCTCGTCCAGGAGCGGGTGACACAGGTGCAGGCGCGGTTGCCCGCCGCGGCGCGTCCCCCGGTGATGCTGCCGCCACTGTCGTCGACCAGTCGGGCTATGAAGATCGGCATATCGTCGGCAAAGCTCGATCAGATGCAGCTCTCCGAACTGGCGCGATGGACGATCCGGCCGCGACTGATGGCGGTGCCGGGCGTCGCCAACGTCGCAATCTGGGGTCTGCGCGACCGCCAATTGCAGGTTTTGGTCGATCCCGACCGGCTGCGCGCGGCCGGCGTGACGCTCGCCGAACTGCGCGCCGCGGCCGGCGATGCGGTGCTGGTAGGCGGAGGAGGCTTCGTCGATACGGCAACCCAGCGGCTCGCCGTGCAACAGACTAGCGCGATCCAGTCCTCGGCCGATCTCTCGCAAGCGGTCATCAAGCAGAGCGGCGAAGCACCGGTCCGCATCGGCGACGTCGCCCGCGTGGTCGACGGCTTCGCCGCGCCGATCGGCAATGCGATCATTGACGACGGCCCCGGCCTGATGCTGATCGTCGAGAAGCAACCGACCGGCAACACCCTCCAGCTTACCCGTGACGTGGAGGCTGCGATCGGTGAGCTGAAGCCGGGCCTGCGCGACGTGAAGGTCGATACGACGATCTTCCGCCCCGCGACCTTCATCGAACGCTCGATCGACAATCTGACGCGCGCGCTTGCGATCGGCTGCCTGCTCGTGGCCGTGGTGCTGTTCGTCTTCACCCGCGATTGGCGACAGGCGACGATCAGCCTCGTCGCCATCCCGCTGTCGCTGCTCGGCGCGGGCTTGGTGCTGTTGTGGAGCGGTGCGACGATCAACACGATGGTGATCGCCGGGCTGGTCATCGCGCTCGGCGAAGTCGTCGACGACGCGATCATCGACGTGGAGAACATCGCGCGCCGGCTGCGGCTCAATCGCGAGGCAGGCAACCCGCGCTCCAACTTCGATGTGGTGCTGTCGGCCTCGCTGGAAGTGCGATCGGCGGTGGTGTTCGCGTCGCTGATCGTGATGCTGGTGTTCCTGCCAATCTTCTTCCTGGGCGGGGTGGCGGGCACGTTCTTCCAGCCACTCGCCATCGCCTATGTGCTGGCGATCGCCGCGTCGTTGCTGGTCGCTCTGGTGGTGACGCCGGCGATGTGCCTGTTCCTGCTGCCAAGCGCGCCCCTCAAGGCAGAGCGTGACACGCGGCTCGTCGGGGCGCTCAAGCGCCGTTACGCCGGGGTGCTGCCGCGCATGGTGGCGCGACCGGCGCTGGCGATGGGGATCGTCGCGGGCGGGCTACTGCTGGCCGGCGTCGGCTATGCCGGGTTCAAGGACCAGTTCCTGCCCGACTTCCGCGAAACCGACTTCCTGATGCACTTCGTCGAGAAGCCCGGCACGTCGATCGAGGCGATGGACCGCATCACGATCCGCGCGTCCAGGGAGCTGCGCGCAATCCCCGGCGTGCGCAACTTCGGCGCGCATATCGGCCGTGCCGAAGCCGCGGACGAGGTGGTCGGCCCGAACTTCACCGAGCTATGGATCAGCCTGGACGAGAATGTCGACTATGACGCCAGCGTCGCGCGTATCAAGGAAGTGATCGACGGCTATCCCGGCCTCTACCGCGACGTGCTTACCTATCTGCGCGAGCGCATCAAGGAAGTGCTGAGCGGCGCGGGCGCGACCGTCGTCGTCCGCATCTTCGGTCCCGATCAGGTCGAGCTTCGCGCCACGGCTGAGCGGGTGCGGGCCAAGGTGGCGGCGATCGGCGGGGTTGCCGATCTCAAGGTCGAGCAACAGGTGCTGGTGCCGCAGATTCAGGTCCGTCCCTGGCCCGGCGATCTCGCAACGCTGGGCCTCACCGCGGGCGAAGTACGGCGACAGGCGCAAACGCTGGTCGCGGGGCAGAAGGTCGGTGAAATCTACCGAGACCAGAAGGCGTTCGACGTGGCGCTATGGGGCGAACCCAAGGTGCGCGGCGATGTCCATGCGCTTGCCGACATGATGATCCAGACGCCCGCGGGCGCGCCGGTGCGGCTGCGCGACGTGGCCGATATTCGCATCATGCCCGCGCCCAATGAAATCAAGCGCGAGAACGGTCAGCGTCGGATCGACGTGACGTTGAACGTCGCGGGCGCGGACCTGGGTACGGTCGCGCGCGCCGTCGAAACAGCGGTCGGACAAGTGCCGTTCGCGACCGGCTATCACCCGCAAGTGCTGGGAGAATATGCGGCGCTGCGTGACTCGCGCCAGCGGCTTTGGACAACCGGGCTGCTGTGCCTGCTGGGCGTCCTGCTGCTTGTATGGCTGGAGTTTCGATCGGCACGCATCACCGCGCTGGTCGCGACCAGCCTGCCGTTCGCGCTGGTCGGCGGTGTCGTCGGCGTGGCGCTGACGGGCGGGGTGCTGTCGCTCGGCTCGCTGGTCGGATTCGTCACCGTGATCGGTATCTCGGCGCGCAACGGTATCATGCTGCTGTCGCACTACGATCATCTCCGCCGGTTTGAGGGCGAGGAATTTGGCCCCCGCCTGATCCTTCGCGGCGCGGAGGAACGGTTGGTGCCGATCCTGATGACCGCCGCGTGCGCCGGCCTTGCGCTGCTGCCGCTGATCGTCGCCGGCAACGCGCCGGGCCATGAAATCGAGCATCCGATGGCGATCGTCATCTTGGGCGGACTTGTCTCCTCGACCGTGCTCAACCTGTTCCTGATGCCCGCGCTCTACGCGCGCTTCGGACGGGAGAAACCCACACCCGATGCCCCGCTCGCCGGAGTTCCCGCATGATCCGCCGGTTTGCTCCGATCGCCGCGTTCGCGGTCGCGGGGTGCATGACAGCGCCTCTGCCCCCGCCAACCATCGCTCCCGCGACCGCCACGGGTGCTTTCGCGCATTTGCCGACCGCTGCTATCGCCCCGGTCCCGAACGACTGGTGGCGGCTGTATGACGACCCGGCGCTCGACCGGCTTGTGCGGGCCAGTCTCGCCGCCAACGCCGATCTGCGCGTGGCCTATGCCAATCTCGATGGCGCGCGGGCCGCGCTGCGTCAGGCCCGCGCCGCGCGCCTGCCGCAAACCACGATCGAAAGCGCGGGCACGATCGACAACAGCGCGACCCAGCCAAGCGCATCATCGAACGTACCGACCACGGATTACGATCTGGCACTCACCGCAAGCTGGGACATAGACCTGTTCGGTCGTCTGAGGTCTGGCGCACTGGCGGCGAGAGCCGATGCGGACGCGCAGGCCGCGGCACTGGACTCGCTACGCGTCGCGGTCGTGGCCGATACGGTGCTCGCTTATGTCGACCTGTGCGGCGCGACGCGCGCGGCGACGGTCTCGCGCGAGATTATCGCGGTTCAGGAGCGCTCTGTAGCCTTGGTCCGGGACCAGTTCGCCGCTGGCGAAGTATCGCCGCTCGAAGTCTCGCAAGCCGCCAGCCTGCTGGAATCCACCCGCGCCACGCTGGCCCCGTTCGAGGCGGCGCGCGCGAATGCCCTATACCGGATCGCAACCTTGCAGGGCCGCCCCTCCGCTGAAGCGCGCGGGTTCAACATCGTCTGCAATGCGCCCCCGAAGCTCCGCACGGCGGTGCCCGTGGGCGACGGACAAGCGCTACTGCTGCGTCGCCCCGATATTCGCGAAGCCGAACGCCGCCTCGCCGCTGCTGCGGCGCGGATCGGTGTTTCCCGTGCCGATCTCTACCCACGCGTGAATCTGGGCGGTGCGGTCGGGCTGCTGACGGGTGGCTTCGTCGCGACAGCTTCGCCGCTGATAAGCTGGGCCTTCCCCAATCAGGCCCCGGCGCGCGCACGACTGGAACAGGCCCGCGCCACCGAGCGTGCGGCGCTCGCCGGTTGGGATGTGGCGGTATTGCGGGCGCTGCGCGAAGTCGAAACAGCGCTTGCCGCTTATGACAGCGAGGTGCGCCGCAATCGCGCGCTCGATGCCGCCCGCGTCCAGTCCGATCTCTACGCGCGCCGTGCTACCGCGCGGGTTCGGCTCGGCGATGCCGCATTCCTGATCCAGTTCGATGCCGAGCGTGCACGGGCGCAAGCGGCGCTCGCGCAAGCGCAGTCCGATCTTACCGCTGCTCAATCCCAGGTCGCCCTGTTCCGGGCGCTGGGGGGTGGATGGCAGACGAGCGGCCCGGCGGGCTAGGATGCACCCATGCGAATCCTGATCGTTGAAGATGATGCCGAGACCAACCGCTTCGTAGCCCGCGGACTTACGGAGCTGGGACATCACGTCGTCACCAGCGCCGATGGTCGCGATGGACTGTTCCAAGCGACTGGCGACCAGTTCGACGCGCTGATCGTCGATCGGATGCTGCCCGGCCTCGATGGCCTGTCCCTCATCAAGGCACTGCGCGCGGCGGGCAACACGACGCCAGCGCTGATGCTAACCGCCGTTGGCGGCATCGCCGATCGCGTTGAGGGGTTGGAGGGCGGTGCCGACGACTATTTGGTCAAGCCGTTCGCCTTTTCCGAGCTGGCAGCGCGTGTCCACGCGCTCGGGCGACGTCCAGCCACCCAGACCGAAGCGAGCGTCCTCGTAATCGGCGCAATCGAGCTTGATCTTCATCGCCGCACCGTCACCCGCGACGGTCGCCGGATCGCGCTCCAACCACGCGAGTTCGCATTGCTCGCCGAGCTGATGCGCAATCCGCGTCGGGTGATGACCCGCACGATGCTGCTGGAACGGGTTTGGGATTTCGACTTTGATCCCAAGACCAATATCGTCGAGACGCACTTAAGCCGCCTGCGCTCCAAGCTCAACGCCGGGTTCGATGACGATGCGGTCGAAACCGTGCGCGGCGCGGGCTACATGATCCGCAGCTGATGATCCAACTTTGGCGCTCCACCTTCGGCTTGGTCGTCTTGGTCGCGGCCTGTTTCGCACTGGCGACGCTGGTCATCGGGGTCGTCGCCTACGAAGTCACGCACGAAGCCCTGGAAATCCAGCTCGATCACCGGGTCGCGATCGAAACACACGCGCTGATCGACGAAGGCGACGACGGCCCCACTGGCGTTGCCGCGGCGATCCGTCGGCGCGAGGCGGCGCGAAGCACCGCCAGCCTGGATTACCTGCTGGTCGATCCCTCTGGTCGCGGGGTGGCGGGACTACTCGACGCTACCGCACCCATCACGCCCGGCTATCTGGAGCTTCTCCACTACCGGCGCGACGGTGAACACCGGATCGCTCAGGCGTTGACCACGCGCTTGCCCGACAACAGCCGGTTGGTCGTCGCGGCCGATCGCGGCGTCATAGACGAAATGGACGCTACGCTTCTCAAGCTGTTCGCCGGAGCGTTCGGCATCATGCTCCTGCTCGGCATCGGCGCGGCCTGGCTGGTCGGCGCGGTCACGCGCGCGCGCCTGTCGCGCATCGATCGCACTGCGCTGGCGATCATCGACGGTGATCTTGCCCGGCGTATGCCGACCACCGGCACGGGAGATGAGTTCGACCGCGTGTCGGCGACGCTCAACCGGATGCTCGATCGGATTGGTGGGCTGATGGACAATCTCCGACAAGTGTCGAGCGACGTCGCCCATGACCTGCGGACACCCCTGACCCGCCTGCATAACCGGCTCGACGAGGCACTGACGACGGAGAACATGGACGACAAGCGACAGGCGATCGAAGCCGCTGCCGCACAGTCGCGCGACCTGCTCGACATATTCGGGGCATTGCTGCGCATCGCGGAAGTGGAAGCCTTGTCGCCCCGCGCCCATTTCCAGGACTTGCCGCTGGACCAACTGGTCGAGGAACTGGTCGACACCTACCGTCCTGATATGGAGGCAAGCGGCCACCTGCTCATCACAGCGATTGTCCCCCAAATAGGGGTAACGGGCGATCGACGGCTGCTGCAACAGCTTGTCACCAATCTCCTCGACAACGCGCTCCGCCACACCCCCTCTGGGACGACGGTTCGCGTCGAGCTGGTGCATGATGGTGCAGTTGCTCGCTTGACGGTCGCCGATGACGGACACGGGGTAGCACCCGAAGATGCGCCCCGGCTGTTCCAGCGGTTCGCGCGCGCGGAACGTAGCCGATCGTCGGAAGGTCATGGCCTGGGCCTGGCACTCGTCGCTGCGGTCGCGACCGCGCACCGGGGCACGGTTTCGCTGCTCACGCCACCCGGATTTGGGGTTGTTGTTGAACTACCAGTTGGGAAAGCATGATGACGATCGGCGACAGGCGCGAACTCCTGAGCAAGGTGCCGGCGATCACGCTGGGCTTCTGGATCATCAAGATTCTGGCGACGACGCTCGGCGAAACCGCCGGCGATACCGTCAGCATGTCGATGAACCTGGGCTATCTTGTCGGCACTGCGATTTTCCTGACGGCGTTGATCGCGCTGGTCTGGTGGCAGGTGGCGGCGACGCGCTTTAGCCCATTGCTCTATTGGGCGACGATAATCGCATCGACCACCGCGGGAACGACGATGGCGGACTTCGCCACGCGGTCGTTGGGCATCGGCTATACCGGAGGTTCGGCGCTGCTGCTCGGATGCGTGCTGGCGTCACTGTTCGCTTGGTATCGCACCCTTGGCTCGATCTCGGTCGATACCGTCCGGGAACCCAAGGCAGAGCTGTTCTACTGGCTCACCATCACCTTCTCGCAGACGCTCGGCACGGCACTCGGTGATTGGACAGCGGACACCGGGGGCATCGGCTATCTGGGTGCAGCGGCGATCTTCGGCGCGATGCTGGCGGTGCTGGCAGGGTTGTATTTCTGGACGAAGACGAGCCGTGTCTTCCTGTTCTGGGCAGCGTTCATCCTGACCCGGCCGCTCGGTGCCGCTGTAGGCGATTTCCTCGATAAGCCAATCGCAAAGGGCGGACTCGATTTCAGCCGCCCGCTCGCTTCGGCAGTGCTTGCGGGGGCCATCCTGGCCCTCATCCTGATCCTGCCGCAACGCGCAGGCCAACATCCTGGTGAGAACAAAGCTGGGTAAATTGAACCGGTTTCTCACCACGACATATCGCTATTGAAAGACTGCCCGTGTTTGATCGCATCATCGAATTTTTGAATGGAGCCGGGTATCTCGGGATTGCTGCGCTCATGTTTCTCGAAAACGTGTTTCCGCCAATTCCATCCGAAGTCATCATGCCCGCGGCCGGGTTCGGCGCGGGGCAAGGGCAATTGAATCTGCTCGGCGTCATCGTTGCCGGAACGCTCGGGTCGGTCGCAGGCGCGCTGTTCTGGTATTATGTCGGCAAATGGATTGATGCCAATCGGCTGCGGCGCTGGGCCGGACGGTATGGGCGCTGGCTGACGCTCTCCCCGCGAGACATTGACCGCGTGGACCGCTGGTTCGATCGACACTCCAGCAAAGCCGTGTTGCTCGGGCGGCTCGTCCCCGCGCTGCGAACGCTGATCTCGGTACCGGCAGGCGTGTTCGGTATGAGCCTGCCACGTTTTCTGCTGTTCACGACGCTTGGGACCGCGCTCTGGACGACGCTGTTAGCCGTGGCCGGCTACCTTCTTGAAGGGCAATACCGTATCGTTGCCGCCTACCTGAATCCGATTACCAACATCATCGTCGGACTGGTGGTCGCCGCATATCTTTATCGTGTGGCGACGTGGCGCGCCGACTAAAGTCAAAACCGAAGTGTTTGTCGACAGGGCGGCAGCGGCAAGAGTCGACCAACTCACGCCATACATGAGCGAAGGCGTAAACGGCGGCTTTTCGCGAAACCTGCCACTTACGCTGCGCGAAACCAATGTTTGATGTTCCGACCCATTCGGGGCAGCCCCATGCTGAGCCAAAGGCGGCATCACCCGCCGTGGCGGAAAACACCCGTTTGTCGTGCATCCAGGATGGCGACAGGGTTTTCCGCCGTAATCTACGCCTTCTGGGACAAGGGCGTCGTCCCGGCACGGTCTGCCGAACGACAGCTACTGCCAGATCCGGCCGCTCGTGGGCGATGTCCCGTCCTACTATGGCGCAAATCTGGTAGAGTGCGGTCAGACAGGTTTCAGGAAGGAGATGGCGATCGCGGGCGGTCCCAAAAAGGATGGCGTTTTGAGAATGCCGATGCGTACCTACCGCCGCTGCAACCCGATCACGTCCAACAGCGCATCCGCGGCTTTCGTGCGATAGCGTTCCTTATGCCGCAGCCCGAAGAAGGGGCGAGGAGCGAATGTGATCGGTGCGACGTGCAACAGACCTGCCTTGATGGCCGGGTCGACCACTAGCGCCGACAGGACAGCAACGTCCGCCCCAGCCTCCACGGCCGTTCGGTCGCTTTCATTAGACGGCATCGTCAGCGCCACGTCGAGGGCAGCCGGATCGACTCCCAAGCTGCGCAACTCGCTATTCAACGTCGATCGCGTGCCTGATCCAGGCTCCCGTTGCCCCCAGCGTGCTCGTCGCAGCCATGTCACGTCGATGTCGGCGTCGCCGAAAGGCTGTGCTCCGACGAGCAACAGCCGGTCTTCGCCGATCGGCCAATGCGCCAACGCCGGGTTGTCGATCTCGCCCTCGACAATACCCAGATCGGCCTTGCCGTCATAGACGCGTGCCGCGGCCTGCCCGGTGTTGCCGATCGACAGTTCGATACTAATCGCCGGATAGCGCTCATGGAAAGCCGCAAGGATGGGCGGCAACCAGTAGGCGGCGATGGTCTGGCTGGCGACGAGGCGCAGCGTGCCCCGCTTCAGCCCGCCAAGCTCCTTCAGCACCGTCTCGGCCGCGTCGGCCCGCGCAAGAACTCCGCGAGCCTCGGTCAGGAACAGCCGTCCGGCCTCTGTCAGAGCGATGCCGCGCCCGACGCGGTGGAAGAGCTTGGTTGCGTGTCGCTCCTCAAGCGAGGCGATGGCTGCGGAAGCCTCTGACTGCGTGACGTTTAAGGCCGCGCCGCGACGGTCATATGCTTGCGCTCGGCCACGCCGACGAAGATGCGCAGTTGCTCCAGTGTCACACCGCACCTGATATAGAAACCGATCGCGATTGACGATCGGAATGACAACAAGGCTAAGTTGGAGCGATCGGTAGGCAGGGTTTAGATCGTGCGACGGAAGGAACACCGCCGTGGCCAGTTTTGCCTATCCCGATCGTATATTCCCTACCGTCCAGACTAGCAGATTGCCCGCGCTGCTGCCCGGCGTCGGCCTCTGCCTCGCCGTCACCGGCTCGGCCTACGCGCTGGAGGCGGGCGAGCGCGCACTGGCCGGCAAGGCGTGGCTGGAGGCGCTGGTGCTCGCCATCCTGATCGGCACCGCCGTGCGCAGCCTGTGGACCCCGGATGAAAGGTGGCACGAAGGCATCGCATTCAGCGCCAAATACTTACTGGAGGTGGCGGTCGTCCTGCTCGGTGCTTCGGTCAGTGCCGCGACCATCTTGGCGGCCGGGCTGCCGCTCCTCGCCGGTATCGCCGGCGTGGTCGTGAGCGCAATCCTGCTCAGCTTTGGGATCGGCCGATTGCTCGGCTTGCCGACGCGGATGGCGCTGCTGGTGGCTTGCGGCAATTCAATCTGCGGCAACTCCGCCATCGCGGCCGTGGCACCGGTAATCGGCGCCGACAGCGACGACGTAGCTGCCTCGATCGCGTTCACGGCGGTACTGGGTGTGGTGGTAGTGCTTGGCCTGCCACTGCTCGGGATTGCGCTCGGCATGGGCGGGCTCGCCTTCGGGGCGCTCGCCGGGCTCACTGTCTATGCCGTGCCGCAGGTGATCGCAGCCGCCTCGCCGTTGGGCGCCACCGCCGTGCAGATGGGTACGCTCGTCAAGCTGGTGCGCGTGCTGATGCTCGGGCCGGTGTGCCTTGTTCTGTCGCTGGTGGCGCCTCGTCTCGCGCCGCAGTCGGTTCCCGAAGGCGAGTTCGTCGCCGGTTCGCCTACGGCCAAGCGGATGGACCTCGCCCACCTCGTGCCCTGGTTCATCATCGGCTTCCTCGCACTGGTCGCCTGCCGCTCGCTGGGTCTGGTGCCGACCGTCGCCATCGCGCCGATCGGCCGGAGCGCCACGCTGCTGACCGTCGTTTCCATGGCGGCGCTCGGGCTCGGCGTGGACGTCCGCACCGTCGCCAAGGCCGGGGGCCGCGTGACCATGGCCGTCGTGTTGTCGTTGCTCGGCTTGGCCGCGATCAGCCTGACGCTGCTGGCCGCGCTGCACATCGCATGATCGGGCAAGATAGTGAGGATGAGGCCGAGGCCAAACCGATTGTCAGGCGTTACAATAGCATGAGCGAGCTGATGATAGAGCGGAACCCCGAGCCCTACAACGCCGAGCCGGTGCCCGGCGCCTTGATCGAGCGGTTCTTGACGCCACAGAACCTGTTCTATGTGCGCAGCCATGGGCCCGTGCCGGACCTGCCGGCCGATCACCGGATTGAGGTGGGCGGGATCAGTGTGGGCGAGTGCTCCATCTCGATTGCGGAGTTGAAGGCGCGCTTTCCGGTCCGGACTGTCACGGCTGTGCTTCAGTGCGCCGGCAACCGCCGGACCGATCTCCAACAGGTGGGCAAGACTTCAGGCGATCCGTGGGACATAGGCGCGATCGGCAATGCCGAGTGGACGGGCGTGCGGCTCGCAGACCTGTTGGATGCAGTTGGAGCATCGGACGCGTCCAACCTGTTCGTCTGCTTCACCGGCGCTGACGAGGTGGATGTGGAAGGCGAGGTGGCACCGTTCGGCGTCTCGATCGCTATGACCAAGGCGCGGGCGCCCGACGTGCTGCTCGCCTGGGCGATGAACGGCGAACCGCTGGCATCCGAGCACGGTGCGCCGTTGCGTCTGGTCGTGCCAGGCTATGCTGGCGTGCGTAGCGCCAAGTGGCTGACCCGGATCGAGGTCAAGGACACGCCCTCCGAGGCGCCGATCCAGGCGCACGATTACAAGCTTTTTCCGGCCGACGTGACCAGCGAGACGGCGGACTGGACGCAAGGGCTGACGATCAACGCCATGCCGCTCAACGCCGCGATCTGCTCGCCTGGTTCGGGCGAGAGTCTGCCCGCGGGCAAGGTCCGGATCGAGGGCTATGCCGTCGCCTATGAGCGCGACGTGTCGCGGGTAGAGGTGTCGCTGAACGGCGGTCGAGACTGGCGGCAGGCCGATTTCTCCGACGATCCGGACGGGCAGTGGAGCTGGCAGCGCTGGTCGCTCGATGCGGAACTGCCCAAGGGGCGCCAGCACCTTGTGGTGCGCGCGTTCGACGATGCGGGCCAGGGTCAGCCCGAACTACCCGATACGATGTGGAACTTCGCCGGATACCTCTGCACGGCCTGGCACCACGTCCACGTGCTGGTCGAGTGAATCCGCCGCCTTTGTCGGTCGATCTCGCCTTCTGGGTCGACGCGATCGGCAGGATGATCGTGGCGACGGCGGCCGGCATGACGCTCGGCTGGGAACGGTCACGCGAGAACCGACAGATCATGGGTCTGCGGACGCTGGGGCTGGTCGGGCTCGCGAGTTGCATCGCCGTCCAGGCGATCGTCCACAGCGGCTTGCCGAACGTGAACGCCGATGCAGCAGGTCGAGTGATGCAGGGCATCCTATCCGGCGTCGGCTTCATCGGCGCGGGCGCGGTCCTGCGCGTTGGCAGCGGGCAGGAGGTGCACGGGCTAGCAACGGCGGCGTGCATCTGGGTGTCAGCGACGCTCGGAGCGGCAGCGGGATTGGCGGTGTGGCCACTACTTGTGGGCGGTCTGCTGCTGGCGATGCTAGTGTTGTTCGTCGGCGCACCGCTCGAACGCCGTATCCGCGAACGCGCTCGGCAGACCCCGGCCGAAGCGGACCGGCGGGACGCCGAGCAGAAACCCTGAATAATCCTTGGCGCGAAACGGTGTACCAGTAGTTTTGCAGACGGAGGACTTCATGAGCGATATCGACAAGAAGAAGCCCACCACGCAAGAATCGGCCGAGATTCTGGAGCTGGAGGAGTCGGTCCGCGCCAAAGACAAGGCGAAGGTTGACAACGTCAAGGAAGATGATCGCTCCTGAGCCGGTTGGCGCCGCTAAGCCGGGCTGAAGGAGCGAACGAGAGCGAGGCCGCCGAACAGCGCGAGCACGCCCAGCCCAACCGATCCGACAACATAAAGGGCGGCTTGCCCGACTTCGGCTCTCTCCTAAAGCAAGGCCGCTTCCAGCGAGAAGGTCGAGAAGGTCGTGACGCCGCCCAGCCCGCCGGTGGTGAGGAACAATCGCCATCCCCGGCTCGATCCGCTCCGCAACAGGAACCAGCCGTCCAGCAGACCCATAAGGAATGAGCCGAGCACGTTGATGATGGGCGTTCCGATCGGCAGGTCGGGGCCGAACAGGCGCAGGCTGAGGCCGTTCAGCCCATACCGCAGCATGCCGTCGGAACCAGTCCCGGCGAACATAATCAGGTATGGCCCCATGCCTCAGCCAGCCAGCTCGGCCGTATCCGCATCTTCCTGGCGCAAGCCCGCCGGGCTGACCGTCCAATGCTCCAGGTGCTTGTAGACGATGACCTTGTTCGCAAGCAGGTCGCCGTGCGCCCGGCAGAAGCCTTCGAGCTGCTCGCGCTGGCCGATCAGTTCGACACACATGGTGAGGTGCGGATCGGCGATCTCGGCGCCGTTCTCACGCACCGGGCCGTGGTTGCTGTAGCCGTAGTGGGTATGGTGGGCGACAGCGTTCATGATTCCGTCCGCCTTGGCCTGCGCGACGAGCGTTCGGTCGAGCGGCTTGGCAGCCCAGCGTGAGCGCGTGCCCGGCTTTACCGCCTTGTCGGCTGGCTTCATGTAGATGCGGACCAGCCGATCTCGGTCTGCGACACGTGGTGGGCGTCGGACATGGATAAGCCTTCCGTGGGGTGAGGAGCGAACAGGTCTGAAAGGTCGGGCACGGGACGGAGCGCGCGCGCATCGCGCAGCGTCAGGTCCGGCGGCAGGGTGCTGCCCGCCCGCTTCGGCACCGCCACCCGTTGCGACAGGTAGATGCCGTTATGCCCGGAGCAGGCGTAAGCGACGAAACAGGCGACCGCGACCGGCACTGCGGTCTCGGCGCCGAACAGCTCGACGCCCATGATCGTGCAGGCCAGCGGCGTATTGGCCGCGCCCGCGGGGCGTTATGCCGGCGCGGTCGATCAGCTCGACCAGCAGCGCGCGCGAGGGCGGAGTTTTCAGATATTCGACCACGTGCGGTTCGATGCCGGCATTGCGGATCAGGCCGAGCGTGTTGCGCGACGTGCCGCACACGGGGTTGTGATAGATCACGATATCGACGGCCACGGGCGTCCTTTCAGCAGCAGGGGGTGAGTTCGGCGATCAGCGGGGCGCACAGCTCCGCGTTGCCGGCGCAGCAATCCTTGACGAGGAAGAGCGTTAGCGCGCGCAGGCCGTCGAGATCGGCACGATAGATGATCGAGCGGCTATGACGTTCGGATCGCACCAGCCCGCCACGGGCGAGGATGCCGAGGTGTGCGGACATTGTGTTTTGCGGTACGTCGAGCTGACGGGCGATTTTGCCCGCAGCCAAGCCATGCGGTTCGTGCCGCACCAACAGGCGGAACACGTCGAGGCGTGTTCCTTGTGCGAGCGCGCCGAGCGCTGAAATTGCCGTGTTGTTTTCCATATATCCAGAATAGCAGCTATATGGTTCCGGTACAGACGTTTATAGCACCAAGTAGGCAGGCAGTCGGCACCCTACGCTCTTTTCCGAAGTCCCCAACGAGTGGGGCGGGACCCCGCGGGCACGGCTCTATCGGCCCGCTGGGCGTGCCGACCGAGCCATCGTGCCGGCGTCTCGGCCCTGCCGGGTGACGATTATCGCGTAAGGTGTGCCACGTGGCGCACCTGCGAACGCGCAGGCGCGAGCAGTGTTTCGATTGGCGTCGACGCCCTCCCCCAGAGGCCACACCGCACAGCACTTCGCGCGCAGAACCGCGTGTCGTGAGTTGATGGGCTTAGCCTGATCCCCCCGATACGTCGGGCGCAGCCTTCGGATCGGGGTCTTGCGCCTTGCCCTTCGCGGCGCCCGGCTGCTTTGCGCTCATGGCGGTCAGATAAGCGACGATCGCCGGCACGTCGGCTGCGGCGACGGGGGCTTTGTAGACCTCGCGCATCTTGGTGACCTCCGCGGTCCACTGGTCGGCGGAGAGTGGCGGCTGGTTCAGCGCCATGCTCGCCGAATGACACGAGGTGCAGTTCGCATTGATGACGTCGGCATGCGGGCCGGCGGGATATTGCCCTTCGTCGGTTGGGAGATCGACCGAAGTGGACGCCAGCGAGAAGCCGCGCGCCGAGACGCTTGGCGGCGGTGGTGCGGTCGGGGCGGCAGGCGGCGGGGCGACGCGGCTGTTCGGGGCACCAATCGCGAGCAGAAGAACGACGGTCGCGCCGACGAACCCGAACGACAGCGTGCCGATGGAAGGCGTTTTCATGGGGGAGCGCTCCTCAGCCGACGACGATGTTGGTGGTTTCGATGTTGCCGCGCATGAACCCGCCCGGGTTCCAGATCGGCGTCATCGGCTGCGCGATGCCGGCGGTGTTCCAGCAGCGCGACATCAGCCTGGTCGGGCCCGCATGCGTGAGCGGCACCTGCGCGTCCCAGCGGCGGAAACTGTATTTGCCGTGATCGGGGCCGAGCACTGTCTTGTACCAGGTCTTGCCGTTGTCGGTCGACACATCGACCTTGGCGACGCCGCAATCGCCCCCCATCGCAATGCCGCCCAGCGGGATTGACCGGTCGAACGCGATTGCCTGCCCTTCGTCGAGGCTCGTGACCCAGCTGCGCGGGATCATCTTGTTGATGGGCACGGCCGGGAAATCCTTCTGGCCAGGCCGCACGTTCGCGCCTGGAGTGTCAGGGATCTTGTACGCCTTGGCCATCCAGTAACCGTCGTCGGGTGCGGCGAGCACCTCGATGTCGTTCAGCATCTTGACCCAATAGGTCGAATACCAGCCGGGTACGATCAGCCGGACCGGGAAGCCGTTGAGGAGCGGCATCTGTTCGCCGTTCATCCCGAAGGCGAGCATCACTTCGCCGTCGCGTGCGTGGTCGATCGACAGCGACTTGGCGAAATCCGGTCCACCCGCGACCACCGGTTGGTCGAGCGCACCGAACCGCACCGCAACCGCGCCCGGCTTCACGCCGGCGATGTCGAGCACGTCGCGCAGGCGCACGCCGAGCCATTTGGCGTTGCCCATGGCCCCGTGACGCCACTGCGCACCGGCAACGGGCGGCTGGAACAGCGCACGCGAATTGCCCGAGCATTGGTTGATCGCCGCCAGCTCGACGCGTGGCAACTTCAGCAGTTGCGCGAGCGAGATCGACAGCGGCCGCGTGACCGCGCCGTGCACCTTGATCCGGAACGCCTCGACATCGATCGCGGTCGGAATGTCAGCCCAGTGCCAGCGGACGAAGAACTGGTCGTTTGGCGTGAAGACGTCGCCATTGAACACGCTCATCGGCGTTTCCAGCAAAGGCGGGTGGATACGCTGGAGGATCATGTTGCCCTTGCCGGGGAACGCACTGGTCATCGGCCGTTCCGACGGACCGCCCGGCAGGTGCAGATCGACCATGCTCTGCGCCAGCGCGGGTGCGGCGATCAGCGCGCCGCTGCCGATCGCGGCCTCTGCGAGAAAGCGACGGCGGTTCGTCGCCTGCGCCAGTTTCATATCCAGGCTGTCCACCAACATTCTCCCGTTTCTGTCATGTTCTGTATGCGCGACCCGTCCGCCGGTCTGCCCGGTACGGGTCGATCAGATTCGCCGGTTCGATCCGGCAGGACGATCGGTTTGGCCCATCAATTGGCTTGGGCAATGCAGGGCGACACGAACAGGTTGCCGCGCCAGCCGCCCGCGACCGTCTTAGCGCCGACCAGCAGCCACATTGCTGCGAGCGCCACTGTGAGGACAGTGCCGACGATCCCGAAAAAGCCGAGCTGAAGCGTCGTGCCGAGCTTGAAGGTGGCGACCGTGGAGACGCCAAGCGGGAAGGTATAGCCCCACCAGCCGAGGTTGAACGGAATGCCCGCGCGCCAGTAGCGGATCGTGATCAGCGTCGCGAGCGCCAGCCACCACAGACCGAAACCCCAGAGCAGCAGCCCGGCAATCGTGCCAATCCCCTGCGCTACCGCGCCGATCTGCCCCAGGCCGTTGGCGGCGAGGATCGCGGGCGCGTTGCTGCCGAGCACCAGCATCCCAAGCGCGCCGGTGCCAATCGGACCGAGCGCGAGCCAGCTCGAGGCGGCCATGCTCTCGTGCGGCAGCTTGTGCAGTGCCATCCGCAGGATCAGGATCGCGAGGATGCCGAACGCGACCGGCACTGAATAAGCCCAGAGCACATACGACGTTGCGAGCACGACGAACTGGTGATGCGCGTCCGCCAGATGCGGGGCGAGCAGGCCGCCGCTCGCACCTGCGACCTCCGCCGCGACCACCGGCAGCAGCCACACCGCGGTCATGCCGTCGAGCGAATGTTCGTGCCGAGTAAACATGAGGTAGGGGATCGCTACACCTCAGGCGAGCGACATCGCGACGTCGATCCACCACAATGTCTCGGCGATCGGGATCACGCCAGCGCCGAACCGCGGCAGGCCGAACGCCAGGAACCCGTTGATGATCGTCGCCAGCCCCATCGGGATCGTGCCGATGAACATCGACACGGTGTTGTGCCCGAAGATCCGCCGCGCCTCGTGTCCGAACATCGTCCAGCGCGCGGTGTAGAGCCCGGCGAACAGCGTGAAGAGCGCGATGTTGAAGTACCACAGCGCCTCGCCGACCGGGTGCAGCGATGCGCCGACGCCCGGCACCTGCGGCAAGGCGAGCGCGAGAATGCCGGTGCCCATCGTAGCGGCGAACCAGTTGGGGGTGAACTGCCGGATCATCTCGCGCGGGGAGTCGAGCCGGCTGAGGGGCTTCAGGCCATCGAGAACGGGTTTCAGATCGGCGGTCACTTGCCAGTCTCCTTGATGAGATCGGTCAGCGCATCGGCCGCCCGCGTTCGATACCGCTCTTTATGGCGCAGCGCGTAGAACGGACGCCGCGGCAGACCGAGCGGCAGATCGTGCAACGTGCCGGCCGCGATTGCAGGTGCGACGACATGCTGCGACAGCACCGCGACGCCCGCCCCGGCCTCGACCGCGCTACGTACCGCCTCGTTCGATGGTAGCATCAGCGCCACGGTGAGGTCCGACGGATCGACGCCGCGCTGGCGCAGCACCTCCTCGAACGACGAGCGCGTGCCCGATCCCTGCTCGCGGACGATCCAGCGTGCGGCGCGGATCCAGTCCTCGTCGATCGTGTCGGCTGCGCGGTCGCTTACCAGCACCATGCGGTCGTTCGCGACCGTCCAATGCGCGAGCGCGGGCTCGTCGATCACACCCTCGACGAAGCCGAGCTCGACCGCACCGTCGAGCACGCGCGCCGCGGCCCCCTCGGTGTTGTCGATCGCCAGTTCGATTGAGATCGCGGGGTAGCGCGCATGGAACGCGGCCAGCTGGCGGGGCAGCCAATAGCCCGCGATCGTCTGGCTTGCGACTAGCCGCAGAGTGCCGCGCTCCAGTCCTGCATATTCGGCCAGTGCAAGTTCCGCGCTGGCGGCACGGCCAAGCACTGCGCGTGCGTCGACCAGAAACATGCGGCCCGCTTCGGACAGTTCGATCCCACGGCCGACCCGGTGGAACAGCGGCACGCCGTGCCGGGCTTCCAGCGCGGCGATGGCAGCGCTTGCGGCTGACTGCGTCACATTGAGCGCTTCGGCCGCGCGCGTCATGTGCTCGCGCTCAGCGACACCGACGAAAATCCTGAGTTGTTCCAGGGTCATGCCCGATCTCCTTGCCCCAATGATAGGGAAAGGAGATCAATCGCACCAACCAAAGATTACGGTCATTCCAATCAGATATACCGGTCGTTCATTTCAGAATGTCGATAACCGCCTCACGTTCTTCGACCAGTTCGGCAATCGTGCGATCGAGCATCGTTCGCTGGAATGGATCGAGGATCAGTCCTTCGATACGCGCATACCCACCGCTTTTGCAGTGCACCGGCACGCCGCACACCAGCCCTTGCGGGATACCGTAGGAGCCATCTGACACCACGCCCATCGACACCCAATTGTCGCCTGCGCCGTGCACCCAGTCGCGTAGATGATCGATCGCCGCATTTGCGGCCGATGCGGCCGAGGACGCACCCCGTGCTTCGATGATCGCGGTTCCGCGCTGCGCAACGGTGGGGATCAACGTTTCGCGGTACCAAGCCTCGTCTCCAATACGGTCGGCGAGCTTTTGGCCATCGAGTTCGGCATTTCCCCAGTCGGCAAACATCGTCGGCGAATGGTTTCCCCAGACGACGAGCTTTGTAATCGCATCGACACCGACACCCGCTTTGGCCGCAAGCTGTCCCTGCGCGCGGTTGTGATCGAGGCGGATCATCGACGTGATGTTTTCGGCAGGGAAACCCGGCGCGCTTTGCGCAAGGATCCAGGCATTTGTGTTGGCGGGATTGCCGACGACCAGGATCTTGGCGTCGCGTTTGGCCACTGCGTCCAGCGCTGCGCCCTGCGTCTTGAAGATCGCTGCGTTGGCAGCGAGCAAATCACGGCGCTCCATGCCCTTCGAGCGGGGACGAGACCCGACCAGCATGGCCGCATCGATGTCCTTGAAAGCCACCATCGGATCATCAGTAATGATCACATCTGCCAGCAGCGGGAACGCGCAATCCTCCAGTTCCATGACCACGCCGCGTACTGCGTCCATCGCCTGCGGCACGTCGAGCAGTTGAAGGATAACGGGCTGGTCCGGTCCGAACACATCACCCTGCGCGACCCGGAAGAGCAGCGAATAGCAAATTTGTCCTGCGGCACCGCTGATCACGATCCTGACGGGGGGCTTGGTCATTTTGGAAAGGGCTTTCGTTGGGAGATTACAGACGGTGTAAGACCGATCAACGCGCCGCCAGGGCAAGCGCTGCATCGCGCCCGGATGGCACTAGATTGGCGAGACCTTTTCCTGATCTTACGGCACCAGGAACGTAGATCAGGCTTTGCACATCCGTACTGATCGGGATCGTCGACGCGGTGGTGTACGTCAGCGTGTCGATCCCAGCGACCTTGTTGGTTCCGGCCAGGCTGGCATAGATCCTCGTACCATCGCCCGACGGCCAAACCGCGGTCGGAGCCGCTTGTAGCGGGATGGTTGTCACAGCCTCCAGGCTGTCGGTTCTATAGACCTTGATTGCAGGTTGATCGCCGCCAACGCTGACATAGGCAAAGGAATCGTCCGCGCGCTGAGCGAAGTTGACCGCGCCCGTTGCTGGACCAGTGTTTATCACTTCGCGTACCGCAAACGGCGGTTTGGCAGCAAAGACCGTGGTCGTGCCGCTCTCGCGGCGTGTTGCCCAGATCTGTTTGCCATCTGGCGAGACCGCGATTGCTCCCGCACCTGCACCGTTGCTGGCAACGTGTCCGACGACGCGCCGATGCTCGACGTCGACAACCAGGATGGACGGCCTTTCAGTAAGCGATACAAAGGCATAGCGTCCGTTTGGCGACAGGATGGTCGCGCCTGCTCCGCCACTTGCTGGTACGCGGGTGATCTCCCGCGCGGTCTTAGGATCCACGACCGCGATGGCATGTTCATCGCCGAGCGAAACCCAAAGTTCGTGCCCATTGGGCGTAAACGCGACGGCGGTAGGAGACGTCTGGAACACGGTCCGGCCTCGTTCCGTGTTCGTGGCCAGATCTACGAGCGTCACACTGTGCTGCGCTAATGCCGATACCGCCAGGGTCCGCCCGTCACGCGTTGCAGCCAGGTGCTGGACTTTGGGGCTGGAAAAGCTGGGCTCAGCTATCGCGCTTTTGGCGAGGTCGATGCGTCCCAGTTCGTTGCCCGCTGCAGGATCGATGACAACGATCTTCGTCGATGTCGGGTCAGACACATAGATCCGGTCATGATGGCTAAGGTCGATATCAGCCTTCGACCACGGTGCCTGAACCGCCTTGATATCGTAGGGAAAGTCGCCCGCCGCAGGTGCAGCCCAATAGGCCTGAGCGATCGCCGGGACTGGCGCTACGGAGGCCAACATCGCGGCAACCAAAACGATCGCAGCTTTCATCGTTCGATCCTTATCGCGGATCCGGCGGGTGATCGTGCCAGTCCGATGCCGCTAGATCGACCGATATGTCCCCTGCGTCCAACGCATGGTCGCGATGGTTTCAATACGAAAACGCGATCATAGATTGTCTACCGTTCTTGTTAGATGATCGGAACGACTGTGGTTATGCGTTGGACCGACCGCCCCGCCGCAATCATCTATCCTGTCACGCTCGGCATTCATCGAGACGCGCGGAGACTTCCTCATGGCAACACAGCCGATCTACGATCTCGCTATCGAGACACTCGTTGCTCCTACGCCTGTGCGCCGACATCTCACAATCGTGCCGGATGCAGGCAATTATGACGACCTGGAAAGAACCGCTCCAGGCATCGCATCGCGCGGCGTCCATCCTGCCACGTTGGGCTTGCTCGTCGGCGTGTATGCAGTAATGTTGCTGACTTTCTGGACCTTCTTCGCACGTGATGCAGCTACGGCGCTCGTCCTGACGGTCGTGTCGGTCTTCATGATCCTGTATTTCGGTCTGATTGCTGGCGGCATCGTACTCAGCGATACTCCCGCCCCCGGCGAACATCTCCGCTCGTTCCCGGAGTTCATCAAGGGCCCGGTCGATATTTTGACGGGCACGATCACAGGGCGCGAAGCGGCTGTACAGATGCTCTTTCTCCCGGCCTGCATGGCCGTGCTAGCAACGATCATCGGCATCATCGCTCGCGTGTCGTAAACAGTAAAACTAGGGACAGGACGATGAGATCACGCACGACCTTGCTGATGGCGATAGGCTTGTCCGTATCGACCGCTGCTATCGCGCAAACGGACGGCTTCGCGTCCGCGATGGATGCGGCGATGACGCGGATGCACGGCGCGATGATGACCGGTTATTCGAGCGATCCCGATCGCGACTTCGCAAGGATGATGATTCCCCATCATCAGGGCGCGATCGACATGGCCGAAGTCGAACTGCGCTATGGCAAAGACGAACGCCTGCGCCGGCTTGCGCAGGGAATCATCGTCGAACAACGACAGGAAATCGCGGTGATGCAGAGCATCCTATCCGAAGGCGGCGCGTTGCCGCCCCACACCGAACCGACCGCGACCGGTCACCCCCATCAAGGAGACCGTCCATGAAGCGTTTCACCTTAACCGCCTGTGCCGCCCTGTCTTTCTCGGCCCCGGCATTTGCGCAGCAGGTTCCGAACGCGAGCCCCGACATACCCGTCAGCGCGCAGGACCGGTTCTACACCTCGGACCAGTTCTCCAACACCGTGTCGGTGATCGATCCGTCGACCAACACGCTGCTCGGCGTCATCAAGCTCGGTGACCAGACCCCCGCCAATCTCAGCCCACTCTACAAGGGGCAGCTGCTCGTCCACGGCATGGGCTTCTCGCCCGACCGTAAGACGCTGGCGGTGATCTCCATCGGGTCGAACTCGGTGACGTTCATCGACACCGCGACCAACGCCGTGAAGCACACGACCTATGTCGGGCGCTCGCCGCACGAGGCGTTCTTCCGTCCCGATGGTCGCGAAGTGTGGGTCGCGGTGCGCGGCGAGGATTACATTCAGGTACTCGACGGCAAGACGTTCGCGCCAACGACGCGCATTCCCGTACCTAACGGCCCCGGCATGACGATCTTCTCGCCGAACGGGAAATACGGCTATGTCTGTTCGAGCTTCTCACCCGAGACCGTGGTGATCGACACCGCCTCGAAGAAGATCGTCGGTCGCGTCAAGCAGGCAAGCCCGTTCTGCCCCGACATCGCCGCGACGCCCGACGGCAAGCAGGTCTGGCTGACGCTGAAGGACGTCGGCAAGGTCATGGTGTTCGACGCCAAGCCACCCTTCGCAGTGCTGAAGACGTTCGACACCGGCGCGATCACCAACCACGTCAACATCGCCCGCACCAAGGCCGGCCAGTTCGCCTATGTGACGGTCGGCACCGAGAATGTCGTGAAGGTGTTCCGCACCACCGACTTCGTGCAGGTCGCGAGCATCCCGGTCGGCGCGCTGCCGCACGGTCTGTGGCCGTCGGGCGACGGCTCGCGGATCTATGTCGGGCTGGAGAACGCCGACGCTGTTGCGGCGATCGACACCGCCAGCAACACCGTCATCGCGACGATTCCGATCGGTCAGGGGCCGCAAGGCGTGGCCTATGTTCCCGGCGCGGTGCCGGTAGGCGAAGGCCGTGCAAACCTGATACCGCTCGCACAGGCCGGCATGAAGATCCAGCTGACCCTCGCCGGGACTGGCCGCAGCCAGGTCACGCTGTTCGATCAAGGCCAAGTCCAGATCCTGCAGGCGGCGGTTGCGGGCCTCAGCCCAAAGATGCCCTATGTCCTTGGGCTATCCTCCCGCGCTGATGGTGGCGGCGTGATCCAGCCTCTGGCAAAGTTCATGACCAATCCCGCGGGCGGCGCGATCGTCAACACGCTCGGACCGCTCCGCCAGATCGTCAGCGACGCGAAGGGCGACATGCGCCGGTACCTCGTCATTGCGTCAGGCGACCCGATGATGCCGAGCGCTGTCGTTCAGGTGCAGAAATGAGGGTTCAGGTGAACCCTGCGATCTCCTGTCCGTATCGAGTATCTTGGTCATGACGCCGGTATAGGTTGCCGCAGCGTCTTGAGACTGTCGGAAAACACATGATAAGCGACACCCCGGACCTGTGCCTTCGCCGAACCACACGCGCCTCCGCCCATAACAATCGACAAACCCTGTCGCTTTGATAGAGTGTGTGGGAACATGCGTTCGGAGGTTTGTCGTACATGCTGGTCGGATATATGCGGGTGTCGTCGGTCGACGACCGCCAGACGGTCGATCTACAGCGCGACGCGCTGGTCGCAGCCGGTGTCGATCATCGGCATCTCCATACCGATAAGGCATCCGGCGCGCGCGACGATCGGTCGGGGCTGAAAGCTTGTCTCGACTATCTGAGCGCAGGCGACACGCTGATCGTGTGGAAACTTGACCGGCTCGGACGCTCGCTGCCGCACCTGCTGACGATCATCACCGACCTGAAGGCGCGCGGCATCGCCTTCCGATCGCTGACGGAAGCGATGGATACGACCACCCCGCATGGCGAATTGCTGTTTTCACTGTTCGGTGCATTGGCACAGTACGAGCGGGCGCTGACGCGCGAACGGGTGATGGCGGGGCTCGCTGCCGCGAAGCGCCGGGGCCGACAGGGCGGGCGTCCGCCGATGATCGACGCCGAAACGCTCGAACGGATCACCGCCGCGCTGGATGGCGGCGCCAGCAAGGCGTCCGTCTGTCGCACCTTCAAGGTGCCGCGCTCGACCCTCCTTGGGACGCTGGCCCGGATCGGCTGGACCCCGCCCGCCAAGGTCTGAGCCAATGCCGCGTCGCGCCGTTCTGTCGGAGGAACAACGCGCGGCACTGCTCGCGCTTCCCGACGACGAAACCATACTCGTCCAGCACTGGACGTTGAGCCACGACGACCTGGCCGTCATCGTGCGCCGGAGGCGGCCGCACAACCGGCTGGGTTTCGCCATCCAGCTTTGCGCGCTGCGCTATCCCGGTCGCCTGCTCCGCCCCGGTGAACTGATCCCCGCCACCCCGCTCGCGTTCGTCGCCGAGCAATTGCAGGTCGCGGCCGAGGTGCTGGCCGATTACGCGACACGCGGCCCGACCCGGTACGAACAACTCGATGCGCTGCGCGATGCGTTCGGGTTTTCGCCGCTCAGTCGGCCGCTGCGAACGACATTGCAGGAATGGCTCCTGCCGATCGCGCTGACGACGACCAGCGGTGCCGGGCTGGCGCGGTTGCTGCTGGGCGAGTGCCGGCGACGGCGCATCATCATGCCGGGCATCAGTGCGGTCGAACGGATGGTCGCGCAGGGGTTGCTCGATGCCGAGCGCCATGTCGCCGACCATCTCACCCGAGGGCTGGATACCGGTCAATGCCGTCTGCTCGATGCCCTTCTCCTGCATCATGCCGGTACGAACATGAGCAGCCTCGGATGGGTGCGACAGCCACCCGGCAAGCCGGGCCGTAAGACGTTCGCCATCATCGCCCAGCGGCTCGCGCTGCTCCGCGATATCGGGATCGATCCCGATATCGCTACGGGCATCCACCCTGAGCGCCTGCGACGCCTCTGTCAGCAAGGGGCGCGGCTGACCGCGCAACATGTCCGAACGTTGCAAGCGACGCGGCGTCGCGCGGTCCTGGTGGCGACGATACTCGAAACTATCGTCACGCTCACCGACGATGCGGTGCTGATGTTCGACCGCCTGTTGGGGCAGATGTTCCGGCGCGAGCAGAACAGCGCGGACACCGCGCTCAAGCGCGACCGGCGCACCATCAACGGCAAGATCCGGCTGCTCGCCCGGCTCGGCGATGCCCTGCTTGCCGCCAGGGTGTCGGGCGGCGACATCGCCGCTGCGGTCGAGGCCGCGATCGGATGGGACGATCTCGGCCGTGAGGTCGATGAAGCCCGCAAGCTGATCCGCCCCGATGCCGTCGATCCCGTCACGATCGCCGCGACCCACTACCCCGTTCTCCGACAGGTCGGCCCCTCATTCATCGCGTCGTTCACGTTCGGGGCGGTGCCGGCCTGCCATGCGCTCGCGCGAGCGGTTGCGATCATCCGCGACCTTCATCTCGGTCGTTTGCGAAAACTGCCGTCCGATGCGCCGGTCGGCTTCATCCGACAGGCCTGGCGTCGGACGATCGGCTCCGGCCTTCCTGATCGCCGGACCTATGAACTGTGCGTGCTGGTGGAGCTTCGCGACCGGCTGCGCGCCGGCGACATGTGGGTCGAGGGAAGCCGGCGCTATCGTGCCGTCGAACAACAACTCATTTCCGGTCCCGTCTTCGCTGCCATGCGCGCGGCCGGTCCCTTGCCGATCCCGGCACCGGATACGGCCGGTGTCTGGCTGGCCGAACGACGCGCCCGCCTTGCCCGTCGATTGGCCGAGGTCGAGCGAAAGGCGGAGACGGACGCGCTGGAAGACGTGCGGCTCAGCCTCGGCAGGCTGCGGATTTCGCCGTTGAAGGCGATCACGCCCGAAGAAGCCGATACCGCGCTCGCACCGCTTTATGCCCATCTGCCCGCGATCCGCATCACCGACCTTCTTGCTGAAGTCGATCGATGGACCGGATTCAGCCAGTGCTTCACGCATCTGCAAAGTGGCCGTGTCGCCGATGAACCGCGTGCGATCCTGACGGCGGTGCTCGCGGATGCGACCAATCTGGGCCACACGCGCATGGCGGAAGCCTGCAATGTCGTGACCCAGCGCCAGCTTGGTTGGCTCGCCTCATGGCATCTGCGCGAGGAAACCTACGGTCGCGCTCTCGCTCGTCTGGTCGACGCCCAGCATACCGCGCCACTCGCCGCCCTGTTCGGGTCCGGCACCTCGTCCAGTTCGGACGGTCAGAACTTCCCGCTCGATCGCCGCGCCCAGGCAACCGGCGCGGTCAATCCGCACAAGGGGGCAGAGCCTGCCGTCTCCTTCTACAGCCATGTCTCGGATCGCTACGCGCCGTTCCATTCCACCGTCATCTCGGCGTCCGCGAGCGAGGCCGCGCAGGTGTTGGACGGGCTGCTCCACCACGGTGCCGATCTGCATATTGAGGAGCACCACGTCGATGGCGGGGGCGTGTCGGATCATGTGTTCGCGCTATGCCATCTGCTCGGATTTCGATTCGCGCCGCGCATCCCGAACATCGCCGCGCGCCGTCTGCACCTGTTCGACGGCATTGAGCCCGGACCCGATATCGCGCCGCTGGTCGCGGGCGGGATAGACGAAGCCCTGATTGCCGCGCACTGGAACGACGTGCTGCGTCTGGGAACATCGATCCGCACCGGCGTCGTGAGCGCGTCGATCATGCTCGAACGGCTCGGCTCCTATCCCCGCGCCAACGGCCTGGCACTCGCATTGCGCGAGATCGGCCGCGTCGAGCGTACCCTGTTCACGCTCGACTGGATCGAGCAGCCCGAACAGCGGCGTCGCGCTACCCGCGAACTCAACAAGGGCGAGGCCGAAAATGCGCTGAAACGCGCCATCTTCTTCCACCGGATCGGCCGTATCCGCGACCATGCGCTGCAAGCGCAGAGCCATCGGGCGAGCGCGCTCAATCTCGTCGCAGGTGCCATCGTCCTGTGGAACACGACCTACCTGCAAGCCGCCCGGAAGCATCTCGCCAACCTCGGCCGGCCGGTCTCCCCGGACCTGCTGCAACACCTTTCGCCGCTCGGCTGGCAGCACATCAACCTCACCGGCGATTATCTCTGGACCGATCCCGACGCGCCATCGAAAGCCCTCAGGCCGCTCCGCCAGACCCGCGCCGTAGAAGGCCCGGCGAAACCTTAGCGTATATCTGGGTCCGTTCTATGTACCGACCCCCTACCGGGCAAGGCTCCATCGGCGCATTTACGCGGACCAAGCCACCGTGCCAGCGTCCCTGCCCTCGCGGGTGAGGATCCTCGCTTGAGGTGTGCCACGTGGCACACCTGTGGACGCGCAACGCGCGAGCAATGCCCGATAGTTGTTGATGACCTCCTCCACGGAGGCGATCGACACGACGATCGTCCGGGCGAGCTCCCGCGCCGCCCGCCATGCGGCAGATCGATACGGCAACGAGCGCGACGCCTACTTCCAGGATGCTGGGCTCTGCTCGGGTTTGCAATGACAGCGTGTTTTCGCTTGAGCCTTGTGCCATAGCGGTCGGGCTTGGGCATGGCTTGAACACCATCCTTGGCCCGCATGTGCGGTCGAATGCTGGGTCCCCGATTTCCGTCGGGCGGCCCGCGAAATACAAGACCTTGCTACCGCTTGTCGGTGCGGGGAATACGTGGGGCGTGGTTACCAGTGTTCCCGCGTGTTCAACCGTCCCGGCTACGGGCGGTTGATGGAACGCGCGCCATGTCCTTGATCAAAAGTTTGCTTACGAGGTTCCGCCGGCATCAAAGCCCTTCAAAGGGTTTCTCCGGAAGTGGTTCGGGAATGCTTCAGGTCGAAGCGCTGGTGCAGGCACATGGTGACTGGCTGGCTCTTCTGGCCACGATACTGGAACGCGAACGCGTGATCACAAGCGCCGAACTCGCCCGCACCCTGTCCGAATTTGCCGCGCATACAGCCGAAGATCGCCCTGCCGAGGGACAGATCCTTTCCTTTTGGGCCTCACGCTTGAACGACGCAGCCGCAACGCTCGGCAAATTTCCGTCCGTTCACTAGGGCTATCACTCATGCTGAGTGGCGGCCGCTGCCGATCGCCGAGGTGCGCATGGGGTCGGCCTGCTTCGAAAGTGAGAACTCGGCGACGCGTCGTGGGCACTCGAACGTGACCTGTTCGCCGCGTTCGCGCGCCGACTGAACTCATTCGAGATGTCAATTTGATCGACAGAGCCCGTCAGGAGTTATCCCTGATCTGGAGCCGAATCATTCCGCGTCGCGAGTATTTTCGAGAGCATGCTGACCAACGAACCGGGCAGACGTCCTGCCGAACGGACGCCCCCAACCCCGACGCCCGATGTAAGCGCACCGGATCGCATTGCCCGCCTGACCGATCGGCAACGGTCTTATCTCCGCCTTGTGCTTCAGAACCGCAACTCGAAGGAGATCGCGGCGGCCACAGGTAGCAGCCACCGGGCGGTCGATAAGCAGCTGTTAAAGGCCAACAATATTCTCGGTGCGCCGACCCGTTTTGATGCCGCGCGGCTACTGGCGGAGTACGACGGAGGGGTAGAGCCTTTACCCCCTGCAAACGACCTACCTTCCGCGCCACCAACTTTCCCGCTTCCCCTCCCGTTGCCGACCGCTGGGGCGGCAGCGAATATGCTCACCTGGAAGCAGGTTGCCTTCTGGACCGCGATCATCTCGATCGTGACCCCCTTGGGGCTGACTGCGGCCGGCATGGCGATCGTAACGCTGCTTCTTCTGCTCGGGCTGAAACCAATGTGATGGGCGCGCGGTGCCCAAGGAGGCCTTATGCAATCCCTTTCGAACACAAGCCGGATCGTCGCGGACGAACTGCGCAGAGCGGAGCGATCAATCAATCTAGCCACACGCGATACGGCGCAATTTTTGCTGACCACGCTCGAGGCGACGGAGGCGCACAGCCTATCCGCCGCGATGACGCAGCGCACGGTGAAGGCGACGGTCGCGGCGCTGTCGGCCCTCGTCGATGGTCAGGATCAGATGGCAATGCGAGCACATCTGTTTGTCGAGAAGGTCGGTCGCCAACTGGGTCTGACGGAGACGAGTTGGGGCGAGAATTTGCCGAAGCCATCATCTGCGTCGCTCGAGGAGATCGACTTTCCGCCGATTGTCGAGGTTACGTCACCGCAGGGGTAACGGCGGGCGGGCCGGGAGAAATCCTATGAGCCCCCAGATAATCCTCGCGGTCATCTTCAACGTCGTCATGGTCGGCGTGCTGCTCTTCGCAGCACTCCGAGGAGGCCGGCCCGAGCGACTGGGCGCGCTCATCAACATGGCGGGGTTCGCCACGACTACGGCTATTCGATTGATCGCGGCGAGCGAAGGCTGGGCTCCAGGTGAGGTATCGATCCTGGTGATTGATGCGGGCGTCGCCGCCGGATTCTTCTGGCTGGGCATATCGACAATCCGCTTCTGGCCGATCTGGGCAGCAGGCTTTGCGGTAGCCGATCTCTTCATGAGCATCTTCGGCGCCCTGCTGCCAACCGTGCCGCTCTTTGCCTACCACACCGGGCTTGGGATCTACGCCTACCTCGCGCTCGGCGCGCTTGCGCTCGGCACGTTCCGCTTGCCAGCGAACGCCGAGCCCTACATCGGAAACGGGTCAAGACGATTATGGGTGCAGCATCTGAAGGAGACGACCTGATCGACGTCGTCGTGCGGCTGCCGCGCAAGGCGATCGAAGAAACTTTGCTGTCTATGCCGCCAGACGCGAGAGACCTGTCCGAGCGCAGGCTCGCCGAGGCCAGGGCGGTGTTGGTCGGCCGGCGTCGGCGGGCGACCCACTTCAACGGGGTCCGCTTCTATGATCCGAGCTGGGACATGATCCTGGAGCTTTACGTGGCTACGTGCGAGCGGCGCCGCATCGCTGTGTCCCAGCTTTGTAAGCTGAGCGGAGGCTCGACGACCACCGCTTTGCGCCACATCGAGCATCTCGAGGCGCTTGGATACATAGTCAGACAAACGGATCCCGAGGACGGACGCCGCCTGATTGTCGGCACGCTCGCTCCCCTTCTTGCTGCTTCCGAGCAGTGGCTCGATCTTCAAATCGCCGAGTCCCGAATACAGGATCGGAGATCGGGCTGACGATTTTCTACGGCTCACACTAGACTCCGTTCTTTTGATCATCAGAGACATATCGAACGACTGAAAAGGTCTCGTTCGATCTACCGCTTGGACAGACGGCGTCAGCCAATTTCGAGCCCGAACCTGCAATGCCTCGCTAACTTAACTGCCATTGCCCCGCCACGCCTATCCGGCGCGGCACAGTGGAGGATGCTCTCCTTCTGCGCTACATGTCACGTGAGACAGCCGAATCGTCGGATTCTCACGCCGTTACCGAAAGCACGAGCGAGAGCGCGACGACGTTACCGATAGCACGTGTCTCAGCGGCACGGCGTTATCGATAGCACGAGCGAAGATCGACGCTTCGTTACCGATAGCACGTGATTATTGCGCGTCCCGTTACCGATAGCACGATTCATCGCGCACGACTGACCCGCCAGCGATGCTTAACAATCGACGTTGTGGATCGGCTCAACGCTGACCGCCGCCGTCCACCCGGGCGGGCGCCACAACGATCAAGGGGGACGCTGTGCGGACATGAAAAACCCGGCACGAGGCCGGGCTTTTCGGGACGCCTGCTAGGGCGGATGTGAGAACCCTCACCTAACTGGCTCCCTTTCATATTGCTACCCCAAAGCGCCGACCGTGGCGCCACGGAGTCGCTTTGTCTGCACGGGCTCCCCTCCCAGGGAGAACGAACAATGGCTGCTGCCCAAAGCCCCGGCCGGGGACTACGCCGGTTTGACGAGCATGCCGCCAAGGCGACGAAGCTTGTCGATGAATTTTGCGGGCTCGAGACCGGAATGGCACCTTCCAACGCGCTTGCGGCGCTCAAAAGGGCGGCTCCTTATATGGGCGTCCCCCTGCGCGTGGTCTCCGTCATCGATCTCCTGTTTGCCTGGACGAAGCCGCAGGACTGGCAGGGTGGCCAAATCCCCGTCGTTTGGCCGTCGAACGACCTGCTCGCGCAAAAGCTGGGCGTAACCGTCCGACAGGTTCAAAAGCTCTTGAACCAGGCACAGGCCTTCGGCCTGATCAGCTTTCGGGATAGTCCGAACGGTCATCGTGGTGGACGCCGCGGGGCCGACGGCTTCATCACGTGGGGCTACGGCATCGTGCTCGCTCCGATCGGGACCAGGCTTCAAGAATTTGCTGCCCGCGCGGCCAAGGGAGCCGCAGAGGACGCGGCACTGACAGTGCTCCGCAAGCGCCTTGCCGCTGCCCGCAGGAATATCAGGGCTCTGGCCCAAACGGCATTCGACGCCGATCTTCACGATTTGAAGGCGGGCGACGATCTTGCGTTGGCGTTGATGGCCACCGACCAGATGCGCTGCGTCCGCGATGCCGGCCTTCTGACGGCCTGTGTGGAGCAGATCGAAGAGCGTGCGCGTCGTCTTGCCGGGGCTGTTTCGGCCAAGATTGCCGTCCCCAATATAGTTAGCGATCAGGATGATAGTTCATGCTGGGATGGACCGGAGGACATCCACTCTACAACTACAAACCAACTCCAATCTGCTAAAGCAGATACCCGTAGCGGCTTAGCGAAAAAGAGTAGTGGAAATGGGGACGCCCTCCCCTCTCAACCTCAAACTGCCGTCGACGACGATCTGGAGAAACACGGTGTCGATCCGGAATTCATGATGTCGATCGCGCCGGAGCTCTGTTCCGGTCTGCTCCACCGGGATGGATCGTGGGGCGAGGTGGTCGCCACCGCGGAGCGGCTTGCGGGCCAGTCGGGGATCAGCAATCACGCGTTCAAGGAAGCCTGTCGCATCATGGGGCAACGAGGTGCTGCTGCCTCCGTCATCGCCACCATCCAGAAATACCGGCGCGGCGAGGTTCAGCGGCCCGGCGCGTATCTCCGCGGAATGAGCAGCAAGGCTGGTAAGGGCGAATTGAACCTTGGGCGGACGCTCCACGGTCTCAAGGACACGAGCCGCGCGGTCGCCATGCGGGGGATGTCCGATGGGACGGACGCGACGCCGATCGGGAGCCTGATGTCGCGGCTGGTTTCCCGGGGAGCCGGACTACGATGACGGGATCTCTTCATCTTTTCAAAGGCCTGGACCTCGTGCTGCACACCTGGTCTTTGAACGGCTTTCACGGCGTTACCGATAGCACGAGTCCCGACCGAGTTTGCGGTGGCCCGCACCTACCGAAATGTGAAACACACCCCGATTTACCGGCTAAATCGCTCCAAATCCTCGTGCTATCGATAACGCGGTCGCTTATCCGACTGCAGGTTTGCGGCCGATCCGCTATAAGCGGGTTTGCTAAGTGAAGCTGGTGGGAGCCCCGACGATGGATTCGCGAGAAGTCGCTCTCACCCAGGGTAAGCTGTTCGACTATCTCGACAGCCCGCTACACGGCAAAGTCCGTGGCGAGCAGAGTATCATGGACTTTCCACTCTTCTCGTTAGCGAAGCGGCCTCAGATGGAGGCGATGACCTACGAGATGGACGGCGTCAAAATCGAGATCAAGCCCAGTTCGAGCGGTATCGCGACGATGTGGGATAAAGAGGTCCTGATCTACGTCCTGTCGCTGATGGTGCAGCATATTGGTCGGACCGGGGGTGAAGTACAGAACGTCTTCACGTTCAATGCACACGACTTCTTCCGGGCGACCGGCGTTGGACGCCCATCGAAGCGTGATTACGATCGCTTCATCGAAGCGCTCGGTCGTTTGCAGGGCACGCAGATCCGGACGAACATCAAAACTGGCACCGTGGGGACGAAGGGCTTCTTCTCTTGGTTCGCGGAAGCGCAGGCGACCACTCGCGAAACGGCGAGCGGCGTCGATCAACTCATGCCGGTCCGCGTCCAGCTCTGTGACTGGCTCGTCCGCGCGGTCTCTCGTGACAGCCGTATCTATGACTACCACAACGACTATTTTCGTCTCGGCTCGATTGAACGACGCCTTTATGAATTGGCGCACTGCTATTGTCGTGATGAAGAATATGAAATGCCTCTGGAAATGCTGGGTGCGAAGATCGGCTCAACGTCGCCGCTCCGCACGTTGAAAAGTCAGCTGAAGAAGATCGCAGCCGAGAATAAAATGCCGAGCTACTCAATCGAAGTGCGGGAAGTTGTTCCGGAAGTCCCTGCGCGGGATAAACTAGGCCGACGGGTCGGGAAGCCCGAGACGGTTGTTGTGATGAAGCCCAAGGATCGTTTGACAGGAAGTCGAGCCGCGTTGGCCGCCTGATATCGATCCATATGCCTGACATCCTGCGCAACTAGCTGCGGTCGACGCGTCCCAACCGGCTTTGGGAGATGGCTTCGCGGTAGCGATGCTTCGTCGGGCACAAGGCGTTCAGAGGAGAGGGAGCCTTCGGCTTGTTGATCCGGTGATGAGCACCGGGCGACAAGAAGGAAGCCCTCGATGCGCACCTCAGCCGCAGCTCTCGAACTCGACTTCACCGAACCCTCGATCACGGCCGCCAAGGCGGTCGCCGACACCATCGCGAGGAACGGTTCGCTCCAGCGCGACACGCTGCTGTGGGTTATGGAGCAAGCCTATGGCGGATCCTCGGCCGACGGTCGTTGGTCGCTACGCGACGCTTACGACATGCTCGAACTCGCCGAGGTCATGCACCTGGCGAAGGCCGACCTGCCGTCCACACCCGGCGATTGCCTTGCCGCGCTGACCGAGCTGGTCGCCGGCCTGCCGACGCATACCGTTCGCAGCGAGGAGCAGATCGAGCTTCAGCAATTCTCGACCCCGGCCCCGGTCGCCTACCTCGCTGCGCTCGCCGGCAGGATCGCGACCACGGATCTGGTCCTCGAACCGTCTGCCGGGACCGGCCTGCTCGCCGCCTTCGCGCACCGCGTCGGTGCCCGCCTGGTCCTTAACGAGATCGATCCGGCGCGCGCTGAGATGCTCGCTGCCGCGTTCCCGGGCGTTGCTGTCACGCGGCACGACGGCGAGCTGATCCACGATCTACTCGAACCAACGATCCGGCCAACGGCCGTCCTCATCAATCCTCCCTTCTCGCGCAGCATCGGTCGCCACGCCGACCGCCAAGCAGCGTTCCGACATCTTCGCGCCGCCTTGATGCGTCTCGGCACCGGAGGCCGCTGCGCCGCCATCCTGCCCGACCGCGTCGATACCTCGAGCCGCGCCTGGGCGAAGGCGACCGAGGGTTGCACGCTGACGCTGCACCTCGAATTGCCGGCGAATACCTATGCGAAGCATGGCACCAGCCAGACGGTGAAAATCATGGTGCTGGAAAAGGGCACTGGCACGCCTGCCGAGCTGATCCGCTGCTCGACGCTCGCCGATGCGCTTGCGGCGATCACCGCCAAGACCGCTCCGCCTGTGTGCGCGCCTGTCCCGCGCACGGCGTCGCTGCTCACCCGCCCCACCGGGCGTAGCTCGCTTCTTGGCGGCTTGGCGAGCAAACCGCGCCTGAGCGCACCACCCGCAAAAGCCGCTAGGTCGCAGACCGCGATCCCGATCGATTATACCGTTTTTGCCGAGCCACTACCGACCGGCGAGTCTGTCGGTGTGTACCTCCCCTATCGGCCAAGCCGTATCGCGATCGGTTGCGCATCGGCGCATCCAACCGCGCTGGTGGAATCGATCGCGATGGGCTCGATCACAGCGCCACGGCCGACCTACGTTCCCACGCTCCCGCACGCTGTCGTCGACGCGAAGACGCTCTCCGACGCGCAGCTCGAGACGCTGATCTATGCCGGCGACGCCTTTGAGCGCGACATTCCCGGCCTGTTCAAACCTGTCGAGGAGGGGCTCTCGATCGCACCGTCCGAGGATGGGCGTCCCTACCGGACCGGCTTCTTCCTCGGTGACGGCACCGGGGCCGGCAAGGGCCGTCAGGTTGCCGCGATCATCCTCGACCAGTGGCTGCGCGGACGCCGAAAACACATCTGGGTCTCCAAGACCGAGACGTTGCTCGAAGATGCGCGTCGCGACTGGACCGCCGTTGGCGGTCTCGCGCTCGACATCCAGCATCTCAACCAGTGGAAGCTGGGCTCGCCCGTAGGCGCGGCCGAAGGCGTGCTGTTCCTCACCTATGCGACGCTGCGCTCCAATCGCGGCGACAAGGGAACGCGGCTCCAGCAGATCCTCGAGTGGGTCGGCGACGACTATGACGGCATGATCGTGTTCGATGAGGCGCACGAGATGGCCGGTGTCGCAGGCGGCGAAGGTAGCTTCGGCACCAAGGACGGCTCGGACCAGGGCATCGCCGGCGTACGCCTGCAGAACCTCCTGCCGCGCGCCCGCGTCCTCTACGTCTCGGCGACCGGGGCATCGGACGTCAACAATCTGGCCTATGCCACGCGGCTTGGCCTGTGGGGTCCGGGCACGGCGTTCGCCGATCGCCGGACCTTCGTCGACTCCCTGCGCCGGGGCGGGATCGCCGCGCTGGAGCTGATCGCGCGCGACCTGAAGATGCAGGGGCTCTACGTCTCGCGCGCGCTGAGTTTCGCCGGCGTCGAGTACGATATCCTCGAACACAAGCTCACGCCTGCCCAGACCGAGGTCTATGACGCCTATGCCGATGCGTGGGCGATCATCCACAGCAACCTGCGCGCGGCGCTTGACGCGACCCGCGTGACGGACAGCTTCTCGAACGACACCTATAACAGCGGCGCCAAGGCGGCCGCGCTGTCGATCTTCGAATCCACTAAGCAGCGCTTCTTCTGCCAACTTCTGATCGGCATGAAGCTGCCCTCACTCGTTCCCGCGATCCGCGCCGATCTCGCCCGCGGTGAGAGCGTCGTGATCCAGCTCGTCTCGACGTCCGAGGCGATGCTCAACCGGGCACTGGCGGCTCTTTCGGTTGAGGAACGCGCCAATCTCGACATCGAGCTTTCGCCGCGCGAGTTCGTCATGTCCTATCTGACGGCCGCTTTCCCTGTCCGGCAGATGAAGACCTATGTCGATGACACCGGCAAGACGCGCTCCGAACCCATGTCGGACGAAGATGGCCGACCTGTGTTCAGCCAGGAAGCGCTCGAGATGCGCGACAACCTGGTCGAGCAGCTTTGCGCCCTCCCCGTCGTCGGCTCTGCCCTGGATCATATCATCGGGCATTTCGGCACCGATGCCGTCGCCGAGGTGACGGGGCGCAGCCGGCGCGTCATCATGGACGCGGGCGGCCGCCAGCGCGTCGAAAGCCGCTCACCCCGCACCAATCTCGCCGAGACCGATGCCTTCATGCGCGGCGCCAAGAAGATCCTGATATTCTCCGATGCTGGCGGCACCGGCCGCAGCTATCACGCGAGCCTCACGGCCGAGAACCAGTCGCGGCGCAATCACTACCTCCTCGAGCCCGGATGGCGCGCTGACGCTGCCATCCAGGGCCTCGGCCGCACGCACCGCACGCATCAGGCGACCGCGCCGCTGTTCCGGCCCGTCTCTACCGACTGCCGGGGCGAACGTCGCTTCATCTCGACGATCGCGCGCCGGCTCGACAGCCTGGGCGCGCTCACCCGCGGTCAGCGCCAGACCGGCGGTCAGGGCCTGTTCGACCCGCGCGACAACCTCGAAAGCGACTATGCCAAGGAGTCGCTCGAGCAGTGGTTTCGCCTGCTCGCCAATGGCAAGCTGCGCTCGACCACGCTGGACGAGTTCCAGAAACTGACCGGCCTCGAGCTGGAGGGTGAAGGTGGCGGGCTCAAGGAGGAGATGCCCCCAATCCAGCGATGGCTTAATCGCATCCTCGCGCTGCGCATCGCCATGCAGAACGCGATCTTCGACGAGTATCTGGGGCTAATCGAGGCGCGCATCGAGGCGGCCAAGGAAGCCGGCACGCTCGATCTTGGCGTCGAGAGCATCAACGCCGAGCGCATCACGATCCTCGATCGCACCGTCATCCGGCGCGACCAGACCAGCGGCGCAGAGACCGAGATCCTCCGGCTCGAGACCGAGGAACGCTACAAGCCGCTCGCGCTCGACCGCGCGCTGCGCGTTCTTGGCGACGACGCCCGCCCGATCGTCAATCGCAAGTCGGGCAAGGCCGCGATCCGGTGCAGCACCTACTCGCTGACCGACGATGATGGCGAGATCGTGCGCCGTTACGAGTTGGTCCGCCCCACACGCACCGAGCGGATGCGGCAGGATCTTCTCCTCGAAACGATGTGGGAAGATGCGAGCGAGGCGGAGTTTTCCGCGCTCTGGCAGGCCGAGGTCGAGGAGATGTCGGGCAAGACCCGCACCAATACACTCTACCTGGTCACCGGCCTGCTCCTGCCGGTCTGGGACCGCCTGCCCGACGATCACGTTCAAGTCTGGCGTCTCAACACCGATGACGGCCAGTCCTTCCTCGGCCGCATCGTTCCTGCGCCGCTCGTGACCAAGCTCGCGGACGCCTTCGGCATCGCCGCCACCATCACGGTGTCGGGTGCCGAGACCGCCAAGCACGTCATGGGCAGTGGCGAGATCACCGCGCTCGGTTCGTACCGGCTGAAGCGCAGCCTGGTCGCCGGCCAGCAGCGTCTCGAACTGCTCGACTGGCCGCACACGCGGTTGCTGGAGCTGAAGGCGGCCGGATGCTTCACCGAGATCATCCAGCACAAGACGCGGATGTTCGTCCCCGTCGCGACCGCCGCGACCGTGATCGACCGCATCATCGCTTGACCCGAACGAGGCTCTCTTCCCGATCGTCAAAGGGAGGGGAGGGAGCCTTCGGCTTTGTGAGCTTGGAGGACCAGGCTCGCGTGACCGCGGGACGCGGCGCGCCATTTCCAAACGGAGACGACCGATGATCCAGTCCGTGAAAGTCAAGAACCTGACGCTGTCGAAGGACAATGTGCGCAAATCCAACCGTGACGCAGGGATCGACACCCTCGCCGCGAATATCGCAAGCCAAGGGCTGTTGCAGAACCTGATCGTCACCCCTCTCAAGAAGGCGGGTACGTTCACGGTGAAGGCGGGCGGTCGCCGCTTGCGCGCGCTCCAGCTTCTGATCCAGCAGGGCACCCTCCCCGCTGATCACACCGTGCCCGTCCTCGTTCTGAGCGACGACGATAACGCGATCGAGGCGAGCCTCGCCGAGAACTTCCAGCGCGTGCCGATGAATCCGGCGGACGAATGCACTGCGTTCAACTTCCTGATCCAGAAGGGCATGACCGCCGAGGACGTCGCCAAGCGTCAGGGCGTCACCACCCGCTTCGTCGAGCAGCGCGTCCGCCTCGCCGAACTGGCCCCGCCTGTCTTCGAGGCGCTCGCAGCCGGCGAGATCACGCTTGGCGTTGCGCAGGCTTACGCCGTCACCACCGACGTCGATCGCCAGACGCGCGTGTTCGCCCAGATGAAAACGTCCTACTATGGCGGCAATCCCGACAACATCCGTCGCGCGATCCTCAACGGCACCGTCAAGGCGAACGACGCCAAGGCGCGCTTCGTCGGTCGCGAAGCCTATGTCGCCGCTGGCGGTCGCATCGAGGGCGACCTGTTCGCCACGGAGGGCGATGAGAACTGGATCGACGTCGACCTGATCGAGACGCTCGCCGCCTCGAAGCTCGAAGCCGCAGCGGCCGAACTGGCGCGAGACCAGGGCCTCGCGTTCGTCAAGCCGATCGCGGCGACGCACGTCCCCTACGACCTCGAGCGCCAGCTTCACGAGTATCACGCTCCCGCCCGCGCCCTCACCGAGGACGAGACCGCGCGTGTCGCGGTTCTTTCGGTCGAGAACGACGCGCTGATCGACCAGCTCGAGCAGGAGCTGCCCGACGGCAGCGCCGAAGCCGAGGCGGCGAACGCGCGCATCGAAGCGATCGAGCGCGAACTGGAGACGATCGAGGACTCCCGTCACGAGATCGATCCGGCGCTTAAAAGCCAGATCGGAACGTTCGTCTATATCGGGGGTGATGGCGAACCCCGCGTCCACACCCGCCTCTTCAGCGAAAAGCCAGTGGTGGATCCGAACGCCCCGCCCAAGGAGTCGGGCGGCGCAGCCGGGGACGGCGATGCCGTCGACGGCGAGCAGGGGCGCAAGCTCAGCGCCACGCTGATCGACGAACTGGCAACGCAGCGCCGCCAGATCCTCGTCGCGCACGTCGCCAGCGACCCGGGACTCGCACTCGACCTGACCATCTTCCTGATGGCGCAGAATGTCGTGTTCGAGCAGGCCCACGTCTCCAACCACTCGACCCTGAAGTCAGGCGCCGCGGGGTTCCCGATCTTTGGGTTCCGCGACGAAGGATCGATGGCGTCGCAGACGATCGACGACCAACGCCAGAAGCTCGACACGAGCTGGGCGGGACTGCCGACCATGACCGCGCGCTTCGACGCTTTCCGGGCGCTCGATGACGAGGCCCGGGGCGCATGGGTCGCGTTTTCGATAGCACGTACTCTCGAACCGACGCTCAACGTCGCCGAGAGCTATCGGAGTAACGGCTTCCACGACCATCTCGGTCGCCTCCTCGACATCCAGGTCGAAAATTGGTGGCGTCCGACCGCCGAGAACTTCTTCGGCCGAGTCAAGAAGACCGTCATGCTCGACGCGCTCGAGGAAATTGGCGGGCCGATCCTGCGCGGCCGGTACAAGGACGCCAAGAAGGGCGACCTTGCCGCAACCTGCTCGTCGTTGTGCAACGGCCAGGGCATCGTCGAGGCCGAGATCCGCGAGAAGGCGACGGCCTGGTTGCCGGAAGCCATGCGCTTCGACGGGACCGAGAAGGCGGCGCGCACGCCGCTGCGCTCCAGCTTCGCCGACGACGAGACCGGCACCGATCCAGACGAGGACGAGGACGAGGATACCGACCTCGACACCGGTGACGACGCAGTGATCGATCACGAGGAAGAGGAGGATTTCAGCCAAGCGGCCTGACGCCGGCTTGCACATTTCGAGGCACCTGGGGGCGGCACTCTTCGCGCAAGTGTCGCCCCTCTTTTTGTGACCCGGCACCGCCCTTCCAGAGGGGAGGATGGTCACGCGGGTTTGCCTCAACCCAATCAGGAGAACGATCGTGGCACAGACCACCGATAAGCCCTCGCCTGCCGACATCATCACCAACACGATCATCGACAAGCTCGAATCCGGGGTGCGTCCCTGGGTCAAGCCATGGCGCCCCGGCCTTGGCGGCCGTCCGCTGCGCGCGACCGGCGACCCCTACAAGGGCATCAACTGCTTCTGGCTGTGGCTGTGTGCCGAGGGCGCGGGCTACAACTCGCGCACCTGGATGACATACAAACAGGCGCAGGCCCTTGGCGGCCAGGTCCGCCAGGGCGAGCGCTCGCAGATCGCGATCTTCTACAAATCCTACAGCAAAACCGTCGAATCCGTCGTCACCGGCGACACGACCGACGAGATGCGGCGCGTGCTGCGCTCCTACGCCGTGTTCAATTGCGACCAGATCGACGGGCTGTCTCCTGACTTCTACCCGAGCCCTGTCAGCATCGTGCCCCCGGCCGATGCGCTGCCCGAGCGCGCGCAGCGCTTCCTCGATGCCCTGCCGGCTACGGTCCACACGCGCGGCGATCGCGCGTTCTACGACCGCACCGCCGACACCATCACCATGCCGCCCGTGGCGCTATTCTCGACGCGCGCCTACTTTGCGGCAACGCTCGCCCATGAGGCAGGCCACTGGAGCGGCCATCCCGACCGGCTCGATCGCACGTTCGGCAAGCGCTTCGGCGACGACGCCTATGCGTTCGAGGAGCTTTGTGCCGAGATGACCTCAGCGCTGCTCGGTGCCGATCTCGGTCTGCCGACTTCGCATATGGACGACCACGCCGCCTATATCGACTCTTGGCTTAAGGTGCTGCGCAAGGACTCGCGCGCGATCATGACCGCAGCCGCCAAGGCCGAAGCCGCAGCCGGCTACCTGCTCCGCGCGACCGGCCTCGACGCCTCGGCCGAACCCGAGGAACAGATCCGTGAAGCAGCATGACCGCTCCGGCCGCCCTCCCCGACTCGGCGCCTACCGGCGCTTCGTCGTGGCATTCAGTGGCGGCAAGGACAGCCTTGCCGCCCTGCTCCACCTCCTCAGCCTCGGCGTGCCGGCACACGCGATCGAACTGCATCATCATGATGTCGACGGCCAAGGGCCGACCTTCATGGATTGGCCGTGCACGCCCGCCTATGTCCGCGCGATCGCCGGGCATTTCGGCATCGCACTCTACGTCTCGTGGCGCGAGGGCGGCTTCGCGCGCGAACTGGCGCGCGACGACGCGCCGACCGCGCCGATCGCGTTCGAGACGCCAACCGGCATTGGCCATGCCGGGGGCAAAGGCCCTACCGGCACGCGCGGGCTCTTTCCCCAGACGTCTCCCGATCTTCGCGTGCGCTGGTGCAGCCCTGCGCTGAAGATCGACGTCCTCGCGGCCGCGATCCGGAATCAGCCGCGCTTCCTCGACGGCCGCACGCTGGTCATCACCGGCGAGCGCGCCGAGGAAAGTCCCTCGCGTGCGCGCTATGCGACGCTCGAGCCGCATCGCACATCGACCCTCGCGCGTGCGGTCGATCATTGGCGCCCGGTCCATGACTGGACCGAGCGCCTGATCTGGGACGCGATCGCGCAAGCGCGGATCCGTCCCCACCCAGCCTACGTCCTGGGTTGGGGCCGCCTGTCCTGCCGAGCCTGCATCTTCGGCTCGCCCGACCAATGGGCGACGCTCCGGCTCGTCTTCCCTGCCGCCTTTCGACGGGTCGCGGCTCGCGAAGCCGCGAGCGGGAAGACGATCCATCGCTCGCTCACCGTCACGCAGCTCGCTGACCGCGGCACGGCGTTCCCGGCTGCGACGCTCCATCCCGACGAATTGGCCCAAGCCAATGATCCGGTCTGGCGTCTCTCGATCCTGGCGGATCGCTGGACGCTCCCTGCCGGCGCCTTCGGCGACCATGCAGGCCCGCCATGAACGCCGCGACGCGCGTCGATCTCATGGACCTGCTCGGTCCCACGCGGGAAGACCCGCTGTGGGAAGCCGAGAAATCGGGATGGCGCTGCTTTGTCATGGGCAACGACCGTTGCCATTACCGCCGAGGGAGCAACCTCCGCACGGCTTGGCAGTCCGGCTATGACGCGGCCTCACGATCTGCCGATCCTGTACGCTTTATGCTCTGACCAAGGCACCGTCCACGGAGGAGAGGGAGCCTTCGGCCTTTTGAGCGCGCGTGTGCGCTCAGGAGGTTCGGTCATGCTCTACGACACCCATTACCGCCACAACGAGGCGCTCTCCCCTGACGCGCTGGGCACCCTGCCCGCTGCGCTCCATGCCCTGAACGCGGGCGTCGACGACTGCCGGCGTGCCGGCAATCCGATCGACCGTGATGCGTCGATCCTGCTGCTGATCCGCAACCTGGCGTCCGTCGCCGAATTTGGTGCGCCCAGCACCAACGAACTGCGCCTGCGCTGTGCGGAAGGTCGGGGCACCGTCATCGCCGGATCAGCGCTGCTCGCCATCGCCGGCAATACCGTCGCCGGCGATGGCGCGGCGAAACGGACCTTTCATCGACAGGCACGTCTCGCGCTCGCTTCGCTTGCCGCGGCGATCGGCCTCGAGGCGCATGACGTCCGCATCGACACGGACATGGGCGGGATCGCGGACGACGGAACAACCGATCTGCGCCACGCCGATCTGTCGATCCGGGTGCGGCCGCACAGCTTCCTCCCCGACAGCGAAATCACTTTCAATCGCTGCCGGGGCGGCGAACACGCCGGCCCCGTTCAGCGCGCACCGATCGCCGAGCTGCTGGATGCAGCCACGTTCCAGCGCCGGCTCACGGCGACGGTTGGTGACGTAGGCACTCCGCGCCTCGCCGCTGCCGCCTGATCCTCACGTCATCGGAGACTTATCATGGGTTGGCTCTTCATGCGCGATTTGGGCGGCCACGCCACCTCGCGCTCCTATCTCGACAACCAGTTCACTTACCAGCGAGACACGCATCGCCTGACCGTGCTGGCATCCGCCATGGTCGGATCAACCTATTACGCCGCTTGCGAGCGCCTCGCGGACGACGTCGAACGGATCGTGTTCGGCATCGTCTGCCTCACCAAGACCAGCACCGGCGCGCGCGACGGATGCACGTTCGGGTACAAGGATATGGATGAAACGGTCGGGCCGAACGAGAGCGAGTGTCCGGCTGCCATCCTCGACGAGCTGACCGCCACGGACAGCGAATATGCCTTGGCCTGGCGCGCGCGGTGCCGCGCCAACCTGCTCGCGAAGAAGCTCGACCGGGCCAAGCCGACCCCGAAGCCCGGGCAGACCATCATCTTCGATGAGCCCATGCGCTTCAGCGACGGTCGCGACCGGAGCCGCTTCGAGGTGGTCGCCAATCCTAAGGGCAAGACGCCACTCTTCCGCGACCCGGAAAGCCGCGCCATCTGCCGCATCCCGGCATTTCGGAAGCGCGCCTACCGCATCGTTCATGCCGCGATCGTCGTAAGGGACGCGGCCAGTGGCTGACCGCCCGCCCGTCATCGCGGCCTGGGGTGCCGGGGTCGATTCTACCGCCATGATCGTCGAACTCACCGAACGCGGCGAGCCCATCGACATGGTTCTCTTCGCCGATCCCGGCGCCGAGAAGTCGGCGACCTATGCGTTCATCCCCGTGTTCCGGGCCTGGATGTCGGAACGCGGCATCCCATCCGAGATCGTCCGCTACCAGCCCCGAAACTTCAAACATTGGCCGCCCTATGCGGGCATCGCCGAGAACATGTTGACCAACGCCACCCTGCCCTCCGTGGTATTTGGTGGCGGGTCGTGCAGCCAGAAATGGAAGGCGGCCCCGCAAGATGCCTGGACCGCTCAGTGGGAACCCGCGCGCCGCTGCTGGGACGCAGGCGGGCGCGTCGTCAAGCTGATCGGCTACGACGCCTCTGGACGCGACACGAAGCGTTACCAGCACGCGGTCGGGTGCGAGGATCCTCGATACGCATACCGCTACCCCTTGCGGGAATGGGAATGGGCGCGCGCCGACTGCGAGGCGCGCACCGCGCGCGCCGGTCTCCCCGTCCCGCCCAAGTCGAGCTGCTACTTCTGCGGCAGCATCAAGCCCGACGAGGTGCTGGAGCTTTCAACCGAGGAGCTGCGCATCATCGTATTGATGGAAGCACGAGCCAAGCCTCGCCTCCGCAATGTCGAGGGCCTGTGGCGCAGGCCGGTGCTTGGCCGTCGCGGTGCGACGCCGCGTCCCGGCAGCATCACCGAGTTCATCCGCGATCGCGGCCTCCTCTCACCCGCCGAAGTCGACCGCATCATCGAGACCGCGCCCACGGCGCTACTCGATTTTCAGGCTTCGCAGGCCGCGCTTCTCCCTGAGCAACGCGTCCCGATGGGGCGCTGGCTCGACGACTTCCACCGCGCTTCCGAAGCACTCGCCGGAGACTGTCACCATGCCTAGCCCGATCATCAAGCAATTCGTCGTCGAAGGATCGACGGCGTTTCCAGTCGCGATGCTCAACACGGATCAATGCTGGCCCGCGCGCGCCGCTGACGCGGCCGCGATCGCGGACCACGCCAGCGATGCCGATGCGCGCAAGATCATCCTCGCGACGGCCGCAAAATATGCGCCCAATCGCCAGGGCTGGATCGCTGCTGGCTGGCGCGTGATCGACTGAAACAGTCTCCCGGAGGGGAGGTATCCTTTGGACAGACGAGCCTTGGGCTCATGCTCAAGAAGGGATCATCGCCATGCACAGCGTTGCCGTTTACCTCGTCCAACGGCTCTATGGCGGTCCCGAGGAAGGTGGCTGGCACTACGATTCCGGCGCACTCTGCACCGACCCGGCACTGACCGCCTTCGGCGTCACTTTTGCCGAGGGTCACGAGGACCGCGTCAGGACGATGGCGCTGGAGGTTCAGGCGCATCTCGATCGCGATCGGAACGTCGGCGACCACGCGCGACCGATCAGCAGCGTCCTCTCCGCTGGGCGCTTCGAGGCCCGCGTCCACGATGGCTGGCCCCCTCTCGCCTTTCCTGCCGAGCGTCCCCGTTACGAATGACCCGAACCGCTTGGGTTTTCCATTTTGCCAACCTTCAGGAGTCCGGTCCCATGAAGACCTTCACCGACCCCTTTCGAATACCCTGCCCGTTACCGTGCGGAAATCACGGTCGAGGCGGAAGATGTCGTCAGCGCCTGCCGCGCTGCGATCGATGCGTCGCATACGACCGACGGGTGGAAGAGCCTCGACACGGAGCACCCCACGTATGTCAGCGCTTGTCGCTGAAGGTGCGGACGTCGATCCTTGGCGCTTTGTCCCCGATGGCGGCAATGTCTCCGTCCTGCCCGTCCCGGGCCTGTTCTCGCAAGCTGCGGCGTGCGCGGGCTATGCCGCGACCCGGTGCGAGGATCTGGTCGACCAGCTCCGCATCATGATCGATGCGATCGGCGCCGATGGAGCGCCCACGGATCACCCCAGCGGCCATGGTCCGCTTGTGTGCAACTGGGCAGGCACTTCTCGAAGACGTTGCGACGTTCGGGTTGAGCCCCACTTCAACCGTAGCAGCAAGCGTGGTCACGTCTTCGCCCGACGCCACCTGACGCCCGACAGCCTTCCGCCAGAGGGATGCGGCACATGGGCGGCCGCGAGACCCCCGCAACCGCAAAAATCCGGGCCGAGTTGCCGCTTTGCGGCTGCCCGCACCATCCCGGTTTTTGCGGTTTCCCTGCGCCTCGCTCCGGTGCGGGCGCCTCTTATTCGGCCGCCCAGGAGGTGCGCATCCGGCGGATAGGCCGCCGGCCTCGATCAGATGAAGGGCTTGACCTTATGACCACTTCCCTCGCTGCCGCACTCTCCGCTCTGGAGCTTGGACACCTCGAACCCCGCGCCGAAGACGTTTCGGGCATGTGCCCGCCCTCGACCGAAGCACTGGAGCAGACCACCACCGCCATCTGGAGCGACCTGTTCGCAACCCTCCAGAACACGTCGCTCGAGCGCGACATCGAGGAGATGGGCTGGGGCCTGGTCAACCTCTTCCACCGTGCCGCGGCGAAGAAGCACGCGACCATCGACCGTCTCACCGACGAGATCAGGCTCCTCCTGGCCGAGCAGGACGGTTCGGAGATCAGCACCGCCAACCTAGAGGACAAGATCGACCTTGCCAAGAAGATCGAGGAGGCCGCCACCTGCTACGAACACATGCGCGACACCGCAGCGGCACACTATATCCGCGAGACCGGCCGTTCCTGGATCCCGTCGACCGGCAACCGCATTTCGCTCGGGGTGACGTCGGCAATCGTTGACGGACGCGCCTTCCTTCAGGCTCGCCGCGAGCGGGTCCGCGACGCCAACACGGCACAGGGCACGCCCGTAGTGTTTGCCGGGGGACGGCTGACCTTCCGGACCGACGAGGACATGAAGGCGTTTGGCGACAATCTGCTGCGCACCCTGGGTGCGGTTCGGGAGCGCGTCGGCGACATGTATCTCGTCCATGGCGGCGACATGAAGGGGATCGAGCGCATCGCAGCGTCGTGGGCCGAACAGAACGGTATCCAGCAAGTCCGCTTCGGTCTCGATCGCAAGCTGGGTGATCGTGCCGGCTTCCGTCGCAACGAGCAGATGCTCTCGCTGAAACCTCGCTACGTCATCGCCTTCCAGGGTAACGGCGTGACCGAGCGCTTGGTAATCGACGCCAAGAAGGCCGGTATCCGCGTGGTCGACCGCCGCGGCCCGCTCGGCACCCCGCCCGCAGATCAGAACGCTCAGCGCGACCGAGAGGTCGCCTGAGCTTCGGCGAGGCCGCTGGCAAAGCCAGCGGCCTCGCCCTTTGCGAGCTCCCCGCAGAAATCCACTTACTTCCACCCCACCGAGGAGCAAACCAATGCCTCGCCCAAACGGTTACATACGGCTGCGCAAAGCTGGCGCTTCGCGCTTCGGCTGACGGCAACACCTACCAAGTCGTCATGACGGACAACCACAGCGCTCCTCGCGCGCGCGGAACGAGGCTTTTCGACACCGTCGCCGACTCCGGCCCCGGCCTCCCGCCTGAATGGTGAGGAAGCGGATCGCGCTGTCGATGCCATGATCGGTCGTGCAGGCTTTCCAAGGCGAACAGCCGAGCGGTGATGACTGGTTCCTAAGGGCAATCTTGCGAAGGTTCGGGTGAATAGTGTCGCGACCAGCGCGCTATTCCACCCAGCCCCTAGCCGGTCTTGGCCTGTTCGGGTGACGCTCGACTGACGGGGGCTTATCGCGCCTAAATCGCGATTCCGACGCGGAGCGGTTCCTTGGGGCGAGGCCGGAGCCTGCCCCGGGGCCGTGTTCCTCCCGGACAGGAGGCACGCCACCTCCACCGCGTTGGTCTCTGCGCCGGCTTCGCCGCGTTGTGCCAGGTGGGATGCACTGCCGGCAGGACGTCAGCCGCGCTTGGTTCCTGCCGTCCGGGCGGGACGCTGCGCAGCACGAACCCCCATCGTCATCTCGACACGCACGACGCGCGCGCGCCGTGACGGCGAAAGGCGGCACCAAGGTCCACGCCGCAACCATCATCCTTCACGACAGGCACCGGCGCAGGGCGCGAGCACCAGCGAGGGAGGGTGTCAGAGAGCGCCTGGATAGCGGAACCAGGAACAGTGACACTGCCGGACGAGCGACGCGACAAGGGCGTCCTGCTTCACGGTTCCATGTCCGTTGCCCGCCGGTGGGGGTCCATCCCCTCTCTTTCCTGAACGACCTAATCCGGCCGTCCACCCCCTCCAACCCGCGATCATCCGGGCCGAGTTGCCGTGTGCCACGGCTGCCCGCACCACCCCTTCGATCGGGGTTCCCCTCCGCGTCTTCGCGCTTTCGGTGGAGAGGGCGTCCTGGCCGTCTTTTTTGGTGTTCAGTCGAGGGGACGGACCCCCCGGCGAGCAAAAAAGGAACCTCGAAATGCAGAACCTCGTCATCCTCGCCGGCAACGTCGGCGCCACGCCTGAAGTCCGCACCACCCAGGGCGGCACCAAGATCACCAACTTCTCCCTCGCCACCTCGCGCCCCAAGCGCGACCAGGACGGCAAGACCATGAAGGATGGCGAAGGTCGCCGGGTCGAGGACACCGAATGGCACCGGATCACCTGCTTCAACGGCGTCGGCAAGACCGTCGCGCAGTATGTCGAGAAGGGCCAGAAGGTCATGGTCCGGGGCCGCATCCACTACACCCGCTGGACCGACGATCAGAACATCGAGCGCTACGGTGTCGAGATCATCGCCGACGAAGTGACCTTCCTCTCCTACGGCAAAAGCCGCCAGGAACGCCAAGGCGCCGCGCAGGACGATGAGGCGGATGACGTCCCCTTCTGAGGGAGGCAGTACGGGCCCGGAGCTGACGCTCCGGGCCTCTTCTCGCGTTCACCGGCAATCAGGACCGCAAGGTCACAAGTTCACGAAAACACAGCTACACCGCGCGCTTGAGCTGTTCGAGTTGCTTGTTGTCCGGCACCGTCTCCGTGAGACGTTGCTGGAGCATGCGATCGTCGAAAGGCTTGCCGATGCACGTTGCTTTGTCGGGCATGTCCCCCGGACATGGCGTCACGTTGCCGCTTGTGAGCACGATCTCGATCCAGGGCCAATACTCGGCAACGTAATGGGTTCGCGCGAACCCGTCGCTGTCGCCGGGCATCGCCACGTCGGAGAACAGGAGCGTCACACCGTCGGCATCATCGCCCATGAAGGCCTTAGCCTCCTCGACCGTACCCGCTTGGTGAAAGTTAAAACCCGCTACCTCCGGAATGTCGCACGCATGCCTGAGAATGAGCGGATCGTCGTCGACTACCAATGCATAGAGGACGGTAGGGATCGCCATTCAGTCTAAAGCCTTATCATGAAGCCGGGTAGCCTTGGGTTGCTGTCTCGAAACGAGTTGGCGTCTCCCGGCAAAGCCGGGACCGTCGCTCTATTCCGCTTCGCTCCACCGAGCCCGTAGCCGGTCTCGGCCCGTTCGGGTGACGATCGACTGACGGGCGCGCAGCGCGGAAACTTCTTTCCGGAAAGCGGCAACGTCCTTCCATCTTGGCCCGGCCTGGGCTGCACCGCCGAGCAGCGCACTGTGCCCGTCGACATTGGAGCGCAGAGAAGGGGCACGGACTGGGCAGGTGTCCACCGCGCCTGCGCGATGGGGCGCGTCTCCGGCGACCCAGCGTTGCGTCGCGACGCTTCGTGCAGGCGGGCTTCACCCCGCTCTTGAGGCGCAATCCTTGGGCCGGCTCAGGGCCTTGTACGATCAACCCGCAAGGGGTCCGGGCGCTTCGCTACGGCTTTTTTCGCATGCGAAAAAAGTGATCGCGGCCCTTCCCCGTCCTGTCGGGCGCCTGTCGAGCGGGGATGAACCCCGCCGGCTTCACAGGAGCCTCGGACATGTTCAACGATATCTGGATCGCCCGCAAAAACGCCATGGGCCTCGCAAGAACCTTGATGGTGGCAACCATGGTCATCGCCGTCGGCACCCAATATTCCGTCATCACCGCCGAAGATCACGACAGCTCGCTCACGATCGTCAACGAGTACGACCCTTACGCCTGAGCCTCCCGGGGGGCTTCGGCCCCCCTCCCCTCTCCGCTCGTCAACCGTGAAGGCGCCGGAGCGGGCATCGAGCCCGCCCCGGCCCTGCTGCGCAAGCACGGCAGCGCCGCGAGACGAAGGGCTTCTGCTTCTTTCTATCCACCGCTTGGGTGCGGGATCCAAATTCAGACGGTATCTCTTCCGGAGGCTGGCGATCAGCTCCACGCCGTCCGGACAGGCGTCAGTTCCTCGAACACCTTCATCAGCCGCGGGTCGCGCAGGAGCGTCACCCATTCGCGGCCATAGGTTCGCGACGCCAGATAGAAGGTAGACCCTTCGCACTCGACCATTCGGCAGCGCTCCAGCTTGTCGACCAACGAATAATCGGAGCCGTGGCGTGCCACGATGTCTTCCAGCTCGGCGCGCATCAGCGTCCCGCATTTGCAGCAGCGAGTCCGGACCAACGCCTTCATCCGGAGCATATCGCCAGCGCTGTCCATCCAGCGGGGCCACAGGGCAACGATGTTGGCAGCCGTTTCCATGATCGCACGATACGCCGCGATCGGCGTGGTCGTCCAGCATCAGCCTCGACGTGAAGTCTCCCCGTGTCGACGATCCGCGCGGCATTTCGGGCTCGTACGTCCTGGCCGGGGCGCTCCCCCGCGCAAGCCCGCCAGCGGGCTTCTCCACTCCGTTTCGACCCTATGGGTGCGCGAGCGACCTATGCCCCGGCCGTCCTGTCGCCTGTCGAAAGGCCCCGATCGTCGGGGTCAATGGCAGGAGACCATCATGGCCGAGCAAACGCCCCAATCGAACCACGCCAAGGGTGGCGCAGCGGAGATCGCCCGCCTCAACGACTGGCTGCGCGAGCATCTCACCGCCCCGGGCAACAACCGTGTCGTGATGACCAGCGGGATCGCAGACCTGATCGGCGACATCAGCCTCTTCCGGAACTTCCGCAAGCGGGCGGAGCTGCTCCGCGCGGTTCGCGACTTCGATGCCTTTGACGACGCGATCGATCCGTACGGCGAGCACGACCTGGGCCGGTTTCGGTTTGAAGGCACCGACTGCTACTGGAAGATCGACTATTACAATCACGACCTGAGCGCGGGCTCGGATGATCCGGCAGATCCCTTTAAAACCACGCGCGTCCTAACGATCATGCGCGTCGACGAACGCTGACGCGTCGCCCCGGCGTAGTGGCGCCGGGGCTTCCCATTTCTGCCGAAAGGCTCGGATCATGAATGTCGAGACCCCCCCCTCCACGCTCGTCGATCAACGCGGCCGAGCGCGCGCGGCGTGAACACGAGGTCGCCCTCGCTCGGGGAAACGTCCGTCATGAAGCGGCATTCTTCCCGATGAGATCGAGTGCCTCAATGCCCGTGACCTCGCCGCGGAGTTCGATAGCGACCAGCTGACGGTCGCGATTTGGGCAACGACGGTTGTACGGGAAGGGTGATTGGCGCGCGTGGGAGGCAAGACCGTCGCTAGGGTCGGCGCCTCCCCTGCCCTGCCAACGTCGGAAAGGCTCTGTCGTCGACTCTGTCCATCGTGACGACCGGGCGGAGCCAGCGTCAAGGATGCGCGGTTCCCCCAATTTTGACGCGGCCTTCGCTGCGCTTCGACCACGACAAAATCGGCACCCCCACGCCCCGCTTGCGCGGCCGCTGCGCGGTCCTGTGACCCTGACCCCACCCGATCGTCAGCCGGCATCCGTCTCAACGAACAGACGGAGGTTCACATGCACGTGCAAACCGCACGCACCCAGGCATGGCTCGCTGAACTTGCAAGCATCCAAGCGGAGATCGCAGCACACGGGATGCCCGAGCGGGCACCCCTCCCCGCAGTAAAGGGTCGTGTCCCGCGTGGTGGTGTAGCTCAGCGGTAGTGAAGCTGACCGGCCGCGCGCTATCATCCAGCGCTGTAGCGGCCGGTCAGGTTCACGGG
>NZ_JACIAP010000010.1:0-151306 GCF_014194875.1 Sphingomonas sp. BK481
TCGCCGAGCGCCAACCGGAGGTCGGGTGACATGGACATGCCCCCGCCACCCGTCGTCTTGGCCTACGGCATCGGGGTCGACAGCACCGCCCTGCTGGTTGAGCTCGTGGCGCGAGGCCGGGCACCGGACCTCGTTCTGAGCGCCGATACCGGCGTCGAGAAGCCGGCGACATACGCCTATCTCGACGTCATCCGTCCTTGGATGGACGGGCATGGCATCAGGCACGAACTGGTCTCGTACACCCCTAAACGGTTCAAACACTGGCCGCCCTATTACGGCCTGCTGGAGATGTGCCTCACGAACGCCACCCTGCCGAGCAAGAGCCTGGGCGGATCGAGCTGCAGCCTCAAATACAAGAAGGCGCCGCAGGATGCCTTTCTCGCCAACTGGCAACCGGCGATCGACGCCTGGAACCGCGGCCAGCGCGTTACGCGCCTCATCGGCTATGACGCAGGCCCCCGCGACACACTTCGCGCAAACCACGCGCTGTCGATCGAGGATCCGCTCTATGACTGTCAGTCGCCGCTGCGGGAATGGGGCTGGGACCGCGATGCCTGCGTCAGGCGGATCATCGCCGAAGGTCTTCCAGTACCCCCGAAATCGGCCTGTTGGATTTGCATCGCGAACAAGGCTGAGGAGATCCGCGACCTTCCTCGCTGGTGCCTTCGGCTGATCGTCTTGGTCGAAGCTAGAGCGGCGCCGAGGCTCCACACCGTGGAGGGGCTATGGCGCCGCTCGACCAAAGCGCGCCCAGGCCGGATGACCGACTTCATTCGAGCGGAAGGGCTTCTCCCAAGCCGGGAAATCGACCGCATTTGGCGCGACGCGCCGCTCGACCTGATCCGTTTTCAGGACGTCGCCGCGCTCGTGCCCGTTGGCGAACGCCCAACCATGCAGAGCTGGCTCGAGCGCTTCAACGCAGGGCTGTTCGCCCGACCAACGCCGCTCGCGGCCTGACCCCTCACGGAGGACACCATGAACGACAATCAGGATGCGCGGCCGATAGATCCGACGATCGAGCCGATGCTCGTTCTGTCGACCGCTCACATCACGCAGGAAACCTGCAACACCTTCCTGCCGACCTATCCCGGCCCAGCCTGGGAGAAGGGCGAATACGGATGGTTCATCTACGTGCCGGAGGACGTCGACGAGACGCTCCCGGTCGACCTCGCAGCCTGCATGGCCCTCGCGCGCGCGAAATCCGCCTTCTGGATTATGCTCGATCGCGACGAGCCTGAAGCCGACGGTCTCCCAGTCTTCGACTGGTGAATCTGGATCACGAACCCAACGCCGGGACTGCGCGCTGCGCGCGCCTATTCGGAGACCTCAGATGGTCGATACGACCGACAGCAATATCGATACTATCGGCCGCCTCAACGATCGGTGCCGGCAAGGCCTTGATCGCACGGCTAAGGTGATGATGACCAGCGCCTGCCTCGCCACGTTCACCGAGGACGGGACGAGCGCACTCGCGGTTCAGATTGGGATCGTCGATGCACTTCGGCGCTGCGCCTTCGATCCGCGCGATCGGGAGCGAAATCGCGGCGAGTTCGAGTTTCGCGGGCAGACCGTTTATTTCTCGATCGACTATTACGATCTCGCCCGAGAGTACGGATCAGAAGACCCCGCCGATCCAACCAAGACGCGCCGGGTCCTCATGATGATGTTGCGCGGCGACCTCTGAGGCGAACCCGGTGGACCGACCGAGGCAGGCATTGACCGTCTCAGGAGGCAAGGGTCGCATACCACATGCCGAATGCGTTGCTCGCGATGTGGACGATCAAGCCAGGAACGATGGAGCGCGATTGGACGGCGCATAGGCCGGTCCCCAGCCCGAGGCATAGCGATGCCACGAGATTTGCTGGCTCGAAATGCAAGGTGACGAACAACAGGGCCGAGGCGATGACTGCCACCACGCGCCAGCCACGATCAACGAGTGTGCCGAGCAGATATCCGCGGTAAAGCACCTCCTCGACCATCGGCGCGACCAGCACCGTCGCAACAAGCAGCGCGATGCCGGATGGCCCGGCCATTGATGCCACCAGTGCGCGGCCGACCTCGAGATTGCTCGACGCACCCGACTGCCAGACGGTGGCACCCTGCAAAGCCAATATGCCGAGCGGCATTTGCGCAACCGCAAGGCCGCCCAGCATGGTCACAAGGGTCGAACGATCCCAATCCGGTTTGACCATCAAAACAGCGCGAGAGCGGCCGACCTTGCGGATATCCATCGCCACCAGGCTGAGTATCGCAACGGCACCAAGGGCGATCGACGCGGCGGTGAGCGAGGCCGAGGCCGGATCTAAACCAAGCGCAGGGCCGACGAGATAGTGGATGATGGTGAGGGCCGCCTGATGCGCAATCAGCAGTGCCGCAACGACCCATAGGGACGGCCTTGAGGCGGATCGCGGGGTTTGCACGGCGAGCGCGGGAGCTGCGGCCATCTCGTTCATCCTTCACCCCTTCACGATAGGAGACCGCAGTGTCGGGCATTAAGTCTCAGCAGAACCATGTCCGTCAATGCCGTCCACGCGATCGGCGCTTCGACCTCGTACAGCTTCTCGGCCCGGCGCCGGGCAACGCCGAATGGGAGGCCGAGAAGGCGGGTTGGCGCAGCTTCGTGATGGGCAACGCCAATTCGGCCTATCGACGCGGCACGAAGCTGCGCCACGCATGGCAGCGAGGGTATGACGGTGCCTCGCGCAGCACCGATGCGGTCCGATTGATGCTGTAGCCGATGAAGGCGTGTCGCCCGCGGCGTCAGGGAGGGAAGGGGGAGAGGGGCTGTTGGGTCATGTAGATCCGGGAGCCTCACAATGAACGCATTCAGGCACGCGACGGCCGAGGTGGTGATCCGCCACGGCCACATGGCGTGCGGCCTTGGCGCCGGCGCTGCCGGCATGAACGCCGCCAATCCCCGCGTGGGACCACTCCGAGGCCGGTTCGAGTGCGCGGGCGGCATCGATGTCGATGAAGGCGCCATCCGTAATTTCGAGCGCCTGACCGGCGTGAAGGGCACGGTCATGGACCTCTTCAGCGAGGCACAATACCGGGCCTTCCACGGTGAGGCGCCACCTCCAGGGTGGCGCGAAGCGACGCCGCGCGACGTGCGTAGCGTGTTCGGCCGCCTCGACATTCTGTTCGCAAGCTATCCCTGCAAAGGCTTCTCCGGGTTGCTGTCGGCGCGGGCGGCCGAGACCGCCAAGTACCAGGCGCTCAACGACCTCACGACGCGCGGCATGATGCTCAGCCTTGAGGCCTATCGTGACGATCCGGTCGCTATCGTTGCCTTCGAGAACGTGCCGCGGATCGCCTCGTCGCGTGGCGCGCGCTTCCTTGCGAAGATCGACGCTCTGTACCGCGCCTACGGGTATGTGGTGAGCGACGTCGAGGACAGTATCCACGACTGCGGCACGATCGGCGGGCTCGCACAGAGCCGCAAGCGGTTCCTCCGCCTCTTTCGGCATCCGTCCAAGGTGCCGAATTTCATCTATCAGCCCGCCAAGAAGCGGCTGCGCGGTGTCGGCGAGGTGATCGGCAAGCTGCCGCTGCCCGGCGACCCGGTCGCAGGCGTCATGCACCGCGTGCCCGCGCTCCAGTGGAAGACGTGGGTGCGCCTTGCCTTCGTGCCGGCGGGCCGGGACTGGCGCGCGCTGAACGATCTCGCCGTCGTGGACGGGCACCTCCGAGATTTCGCCATCGTACCCGAGCAGGCGTTGCGAGAGAACGCGCTTGGCGTCCTCGACTGGTCTGACCCCGCGCCGACGCTCACCTCGGCCCGCTCGCCGGCCCAAGGCCGCTTCTCGGTTGCCGACGTCCGCGTTCCTGCCGACTGGAACGCCGATGTCCTCGGCGTCCGCGACTGGGACGGCCACACCGGGACCGTCGCAGGTCGCACCGGTCCGACGAACGGGGCTTACAGCGTTGCGGATCCTCGCCCCGACTACGGCGAGAGCACGCATCGTCACGTCCTCGGCGTGCGTGACTGGGAGCAGAGCGCGGCGACGATCAGCGGAAGCCCCAAGCCGAGTGGCGGTGCCCATGCCGTCGCTGATCCGCGGGTGAATGGCCATCCCAAGAGCGTCCAGCTCGGCGTGCGGCCGTGGTCAGAGCCAGCACCGTGCATCAAGGCCGACGTATCGGTCGGAACCGGCCCCTATGCCGTCTCCGACCCTCGAACCGCCGCCCCGCGCTTAGGCAACGTGTTTCGGATCGTGCCACTTGGCGGCTCCGAAGCTGGCGAGCCCGTCGCCGACCCGCGGCCGACGCACGGCAGCGGCGCTCACCACAACAAGATGAAGGTGGTTGCGGCCGACCAAGCAGCCCCGACGATCACCGGCTCGGATCGCGTAGGGTCTGGTGCGCTTTCTGTCGCCGACCCGAGGCCGGGATATGCGTCGGGCACGCATCGCAACATCCTCGCGGTTACCGATTTTGGTGATACCGCCAAGGTCGTCACCGGGGCCATCCATCCCGCTGGCGGTGCGCTGTCGGTCGCAGATCCTCGCCCGGTCGGCCTCAGCTCCGGTGCCCGAGATCAGCACAGCTACAACAGCCAGGCGCACTATGGCGTGGTCCGCTGGGAAGACACGAGCGTCGCTGTCCCCGGTTACGCGAAATACGACCGCGGCAAGTGGTCGGTTGCGGATCCCCGCATCCCCGAGGCCGAGCCGCTGGCCACCTTGCCGGCACCGAACGATCGGGTGGTTGCCCGGATCATCGCCTCCGATGGGACATGGCACCGACCGTTTACGACCTTGGAGCTGGCCGCTCTTCAGTCGCTATTCGACCCCGAGGAGGTCTTCCGCTTCGACGGCGAACGCGATGCCTGGTCGATGCCCCAACCGTTCGAGCTCGAGGGAACATCGGACGCCAAGAAGCGGGAATGGATCGGCAATGCGGTCCCATCGGCTGCGGCGCAGGGCATGGCCGAGGAAATAGGTGAAGCGCTGCTACTCGCCCGGCTCGGCGAAACCTTCACGCTCTCGCACAAGGCGATCTGGGTTTCGCCGCTGCGCATGGCGCTCGCAGTCGACCACAGCCCCATACAGGCGATCACCGAAGGCCGTGGCCTTGAATGGGGAGAGGCATGATGGTCGATCGGTCCAACCTCTCGCGGCCGCGGTCCAGCCAAGCCCATGTGCGCAACCCGGTCCTCGCGCTGCCGAGCATTGCCCGGCTGCAGGCGATGACGCCGGCGACCCGAGCTGAGCTACGGCTCGTCCTCCTCGAGCTGCGACACGACGCGCAGACGCGAGCCGAGGAATGCTGGCGGCGTCACAAGGCCCCCATGGCTGCCTATTGGAAGGTGGTCTCAGTGTACGCAGGACACCTGTCGAGGGTCCTGCGATGAGGTACGATCCGCGCATAGCCACGACCTCCCCGGAGGAGTTCGCCGAGTTGATGGCGCTCGTTCGTCGTGCCGATGAAGCCCCGAGGCCGCAAACGGACGACGACGTATGGCGAGCCACCTATGCCGAAGAGCAACGCCAGCGGCGTGTTGTTGGGTATCAGCAGGATCTCTTCGGATCCAAAGCGACGACACACTTCCGTCGCAACCGGGCCGCGCCGGATTGGGATCGGCCGCCTGTCGAAGCGATCGAGCAGAAGCTGGAGCGGATCAAAGGCGACCCGTTTGCGACGTTCGGTCCGCCACGATCAGATCGGCCGTCTATCCTGTCGCCGGACGAACGCGCCGCGATCGTCCGCAAGGCCGGAAACTGGCTCGCAGTGCGCCAGCGCGTCCGACTGGTCGACGCACCGGGATCCGTTGATCCGGCATTCGGAATCCAACGCTTTCTCGGTCGGGCAGGCGTGGTGTGGCGCCTATGCGGAGCCCCATTCGCGGACCATTGCTATGTCTTCTTCAATCCCGTCGGAGCCGAGCGCACGGCCAAGATCGAGATGGCAGAGCTGCGGGACCTGGAGCCGGTCCGATGAGCTGGCGGGAGCCCGACCTCTTCTACGGCGACAAAAAGCCGCCGCGGTCCCTCGCCCCGATGAAAACCTATCGTGCAGAACCGCGTAGCGCGCCGAAGCCGTTTGCATGGGAGAGCATGGGAGCGTGGGTCCGCCATATGCACCGGCTTTTCGCGCTCGAAGGCCCAAACAGCGATCATTATCGCCGAACCCGCGAGACGGCACGCGCCCTGACGGTCGACCGAATCCGTGAATGCCGTCACGATGACGATCTTCAGCGCTGCGAGGCGATGCTGGTCGAGGCCTCGGCGGGGTGGCTTTACGGTCTCGATCGCGCCTTCAACCGAGCGGAACGCGGAGCGCTACTGGTCGAGGTGCGCAACCGCCGTCATCTGATCGCCATCGGGCGCGATGCGCCCAAGGCCAAGGGACCGAAACTCGATCCGCGATACCTTCCTGACGACGCACTCGATCGGCTGATCCAATCTCACGCAGACGTCGCGACGGTTGACCGCCTGCGCCACGAACGGGAGCGACGCGCGATTGAGAGGGGAGGGTGAAAGACGTAAGGACAGATTGAGGGAGAATTGCCATGCTTGGATCCGGGCCCTTCGGAGAGATGGTTGCCATCGAATGGCTTCAGATCGTCGCCGGGACACCGATGGTGGTGATGATGTTCGTCCTGCTCCTCGCGATGATGAAGCGGGCTACAGGGCAGATTGACGACCAGGCCGTCGCAAGCGTCGGTTACGGTATGGTAGCAGCTTCGGGCTTCGCCGCTGTCGTCTACCTGATCGGGCTCGCCTGCGTTTATACCGGCCTGATGTGGGAAGGACTGTCCCCTGACCGGCTACCTCAGAACTTTCTCGGCAGCGGCCTTTTCTTTATGATCGGTCTTGTCACCTACAAACTCCCGAAGCTGTTCGGTCCTTTCGACAGATGGCTTAATCGCGACCGGACGCGCCAGTAATCAGGCTGCTGTTAGCGCCTGTTAGACGCCTGCACGCCTGTATCGGCAGCGCGCTTTCTTTCAGAGCGATAATAATGGTTATGTAAAACGGAGCGTTTAACGGCGCTGTAAAGCTGCGTCCTTTTGGTGTGACGCGGTGCGATTGGCGCGCGCCTGCGATGCCGTTCGCCGATGCTTCCATATCGTAACTCTGTAGGAGTTGAAACCATGGATCATACTGGTTTGGTGTTCGTAATCTCGGTCCTGGTCACCGCCTCCATAACCATTCTCTACCAGGGTGGTGCGGTGACTTTGAAGGTAACCGCCGTGGTTGCAGGGCTCGGCTTCTGCGGCATGATCGGAGCAGCAAGCATGGCTCCGCCTTCGGAACCGCTGACGTGCGAAGAGATGGTCAAGCGAAAGGCCGAGGCTGACGGCTACGTGGTTGGCCTCGCCAGCGGGATGATGATGCCCCGCTAAATTGGACGCCTACGGCGCCTCTCACAAGCGGCGGATACGAAAATGGGGCCGAAACCGATAGCAGCGGCCCCGACCCCATCATCAAAGGATCCTCCGTCGAAACGGCGGATAGACCGATTAAACGCGAGTGCGTCGAATCCGGTCCGCTCCCTTTGATATACCCAACATGTTCAACAATCCATGAACGGACGCGCTGCGGCGCGTGCCGTGACAGGACGTGCCAGACGAGTACCGCGCCATGCTCAACACAGCTTCTACCTGCCGCTCACTGGCGTCCTTCGAGAACGCCTATGCCGTCGCAATCCAACTGCGCGAAGCGACCGGCGTCGATCAATTCGTCGTTCGCACCGGCAACGCTACTCAACCCTTCCGCGTATCGCGGCAGAGGCCCCAGGCGCCCGAGACCATGCAGGTACTGGTCGCCTGAAGACAGATCAGCTGCTCGCCTGCGTTCGCGCCATCAGCTGCGATGCGGTGACGCCTTCGCAGAGCGCCTCATCGGTCATGTAGGTGATCGGCAGGTTCTCGTCGCGGACGACCGCCGCCATACGGCCGCGGCGATACGCGAGGCTCTTGAGCCACGCGAGGTCCTCGAGCGCCAGCTGCAGGGGCGTCACGTCCAGCAGGTGCCATAGACGCATCTGGAACGGGCTCTGCGCCTTCAGGATCTCGGCGACCTCCTCGAAGCCGACACCCTCCTCGACGCCGTTGCTATGGTCGTGCGCCAAGGCCGCGAACGCTTCCTCCAGCTCACGGATTGCGAAATAGGCGATGTCCAGGCCGACGCCGATGGTCGCTCCGGCCAGCACCCGGCGATCGACCGACAGCTGCGGATCGTTTAGCGCATCCAGAAGCGGCAGATCGTAATCATAGCCGCGCATCGCGTCCTTCAACTTCATGGTCGTCCTCCTGTGGCGCGTATTGAACATAACGTGAACAGGGTGCGCAAGTCTTTTTCTTCATACCACGTAGATCCCACAGGATGAATCTTGCCGGGAACATCATCAGTGGTGGCACCAGGTCGCCGCGCTTGACCGCGCAGCCCTATGAAGGTCACACACATCTCACACGTTGGAGGTTCGGAATGCACGTTTTGCTTATTCTGGGGATCGCCATCGCGATGGGAGCCGGCTTGTGGAACATGCGCGCTGCGATGCGAGCAGGCCGCGGAGCAGACTGGCGCACCAACAGGGACGGACTTCGCGCACCCGGCTCCTCGCAGAGCTTCACGCTCCTCAGCATGATCGGACCTACCGTTATCATCGCTTTGGCAGCATTTGGTGTGCCGCTTCTGGTCCTGCTTGCTGCGGGACTGGCCTATGCGATCACCTTCGTCGTGCTGGCGGTGCGCGAGCGTCGTCTGTCCGAAAGGTACTATCGCGGGAACGTCGGCATAACGTCGTGAGGATGTACCTCCCCTCCCCCCGACTGTCCGGCGCTCGACCGCGTGACAGTCGTTGGAAAATCGACGCGTGTTAGGAGACTTTGCTCCAAATCAAGGGTTTGAGGGGAATGGAACCCTCAACGATCCCTTTCGCGCTTGTCGTCGATGATGACCCTATCATCCTTATGGACGCGTGCGGCATCCTCGAGGATGTTGGGTTTCGCTGTCATTCGGCCGATCATGGCGATGCTGCGAAAGCTATGCTCCCCGAGCACGCCGAAGGTATCACGCTCCTCTTCTCTGACGTCGAGATGCCAGGAGAGACGGACGGCTTTGCCCTCGCTCACCATGTCGCGGCGCGGTGGCCGTGGATCGAGATTGTCATCGCCAGCGGTCGCGTCAAACCGAACGATGGCGACCTGCCGGAGAAGGCGACGTTCATCGGGAAGCCGTTCTCCGCGGCGCTAGTACGGAACCACCTTCGCGAGAAACTACCCGACGGGAAGAAACCTGAGCCGCTGAAAGCCGCGGTCTGATCGGACCAAACCTGACTTGGCTTTGCCCCGGCTTCCCGTATGTTCACGCAATTATCAACGGGAGTGCCGGATATGGCCACGCCGCGCCGCAACAGCTTCGTCGTTCCGAAGACGACGGGACGCGATTACCTCAACGCCTTCATGCACCTCCTCGAGGCAGCTTATTGGGCTGGGATCGTCGGCGCGCTCGTTTACGCCGACGTCGACCTCTGGGTCTGGGCAGTAGCGGGCTTGCTCGCTGGCCCGCCCTACATCATCGGCACCGCGTTAATTCGTAGGCGCCTCGGCATTCTGCGGAGGGTCTGAACGGATGCAGCAGCCTCATGCGCGCACTGTCCGGCTGGCAGCCATCGCTCTCACGTCTGCGGCCCTTACCGGACTGGTCGCGGTTTATTTCATCCCCGTCGGCCCCAAAGAAGAGCGCGCCGCGACCGTGCTATCCAAGACCGGCCCGCAGGGTCAGGCGGCGTATCGCGCCGCTTGGTCCGATGGCCGCCTCACCCGCGCGGACATGTACGAGATCCGCGATGCTTCGGGTCACGACATAGACAATTGGGTCGATATGTCGGGCCGAACGAGCTGACGCCGCTCGATCGCCTCACCAGTGGACTACCACGATCGCGACTGCCAGGATCAGCGGCAGGATTGTCTCCACGGTCCCGATCGCAGCGGTCGCGAGGCGCAATCGCCTCAATCGGCGAGACGGCAACGTCGGGATAGCCCGAAGCGTCTCCGGTACGGCCGTGAGCTCCGTCAGCACCAAGGCATAGCCAAAAGCCAGCGCGACGATGATGCCACCGATCGCAGCAACAGCGGATGGCGGACTGATTGCGATGCCCACGATCGCTACGGCGACTGCACCCCCGAGCAACCCCGCAGCCGCAACATATTGGCGCAACAAGGCGGTGGCATCACGCTCGGCGGACGGATGGGCGATGTCGTCGATGCGCTGATCGCGCGCGCGCCATGCGTCGGCGAACAGGAGCCAGGTCGTCGACGGCCTCACTACCGTATCCATGCTGCGTCTTCCTCAAGGGCTGGCATAGCCCTCCCTGAAACCAAAGGGGTCGGCAAGCGCCGGCCCCTTTTTTTGCCTGCGGACCGCTCCCGCGAGCGACACCGAAATAGCAGCGTGTCACCCGCCGGCCGTGCGGATAGACCAAGACATGATTATCGCAGCAGACGACATCGTCGACTGGGTTTCGGATCGCGGCGATCTCCTGATCGCAGCATGGACCCCGCAGATCGCGGCAATGACCGACTGGGAAGTGCCCTATGCCGAGGCGCTCGCCGGTGAGCTTCATGACGGGATGGTCACGTCACTCCTGCGCGGAGGCGCCGAGGCAAACTTCCTCAACCTGGTCGCGAGGAGTAACACCGGGCTCGACCCTCGAACGGAGCGCGACCTCGCCGAGCGCTTTTTCGGCGTCACGCTGAAGCTTGCTCGCGCTGCCCACCGGCACGCGCAGGACGGCAAGGCGACCGCCCTCCCCTTCAAGTACGGGACGATCGTAGGCGACGCCCGCACAGATTCCTCGCATCTTCCGCTGGCCAACGTGCTGCTCCCCCGCGAGCATCCGTTCTGGACGCGGTGGCAACCGCCGTTCGGTATGGATTGTCGCTGCGGGACCATCGGCATGACGAACGGCCAGCTTGCCCGGTCCGGCCGGAGCATTACCCCCGACGAGGCACTGCCCGCGATCGAGGCGCAGCTGCGCGACACCTGGCCCGCCGAATTTCGACCGCTGCTCGATTTCCGACAACCGCTGGCGACGGCGACGCCTACACAACCGACGATCACTTTGTCGCAGCAGCAGCTCGACGACATTCTATCCGCTTTCAGGCCTGATACCGACTAACCTATCACGCCGTGGCGCGATCGCAGCTAGTCAGACAGCATCGCCTCTGCGTGATGCGGCCTCGTTCACCCAGCGGCCAAGCAATGCCTGCCCTGCGGTCACCACCGCGCCGCCCATGCCCAAAGCGAGAAAGGCACCGAGGGCAACAGCCAGTGGCTCAAGGCGGCCGGCAAAGGTGGCGCGCGCGAGATCAACGGCCCAGAGCGCGAAAATGACATCCACCGCGACCAACGCCGCAAGGATGCAGAAAGAAACCGTCAGACGTAACTTCACTCGCCTGCTCCTATTAAGCAGCGTACCGCAGACGTGCGGTAACCGCATACTTATCGCACAAGCAGCGCCGATTGAGAACGAGCGAATTGATAACATTGGGCCATGCCTCGATAGACGATGGTGCGTCAGCGTTTGGCGTCACCACAGCCTGTTAAATACGCGTTCAAGAGGGCGGGAAACCGGCCTCGGCCAAAATATCATACCCTGTTACGTGCCGCGCGATCATTATGCTTTTCGGGACGAGCACGAACATAAAAAGGAAGAACGATATCAAGCCGCCTGCATAATGATTTGCCAGGAGGAATAGCGGCAGCGAAGTTATGCCTGCAAGCATAAAGGCTGCGATCCCCCGAAGTGCCTTGTTCATCCAACAGACTCCCATCGCTGACTTGATGATTACCAGTCCGGCCCGAAGGCTGGAAGAGGTCGATGGCGCGCGATCACCATGGGTGGTGGCGCACGAGGGTAGATTGCTCGCTCCGGCTTTCTTGCCGTCGGCTACGTGGCTACGTTGACGACCATGGAGGACAGCGCCGTGCAGCCAATCGAACGCGACACCCGACCGCAGTCTCTTGAGGACGTGGAGCGGAGCATGCGGCGCATCACCGATCGCTATACTTGGAAGCGGGTCTTCCTGTTCGCCGCCCTGTTCATCTGGCTCTTCAATGCCTATGCCGCCCTGCCCTACGTCGACGGGCGATCGTACATCGCCGTTTGGGTCGTCGCCTGCATCGGTTGCTGGACGGCGTCGGGCTGGCTGCTCGACCTGCCCCGGCTGATGTTCCCGGAGGTAGAGGCCTTTCGGCACTTGCGCCGCCCAGCGCCGCGCCAATAGCCGAGCGCTCACTCCATCGGCATCGATCAGATGATCGACACGCCAACCTCAGCGGCGAACACCATCAACCCGGGCTCGCCGAAATACTGCGCGTAACCAGGCCGCGGCTCGGGCGCAGAGTTCACGAACCGAGCGGGCTGACAGCGCCACCCCCTGCTATGAGGCCGAAGCGCCGCGCGCGGGAGCCATGCGATCAGAGCTGGCGCATGGGCGTCTTGTGACGTGAAGAACGGCATGGCGAGGATCATGTCATCGTGGAAGGCGGTCAGCCGGCCCACATAGCCATAGGCGCTCTTGTCGGTCTTCTCGTCGCTCGCGTACTTGCCCTTGACCTGCACCGGCCGGACGATCGTCGTGTTCGTGGCCGGGCGACTGACGATCATGTCGAAGCCGTTATCGCGGCGAGGGAAATAGATATCCCACCCTGCGTCGGCGAGGACGCCGGCGACGTACATCTCCGCGAAATAGTCGCGCACTCGAGCTGGTGGCTCATAGCCGCGCGATGCCGTTTCATTGATCTCGGGTTCGCCAGTCACGTGCAATTTCCTTGAGCGGCGAACCTATTTGCGCTTGTGCGGACCGGCCTTTCGCCCCGCTTCGTAACGCCGTTGCCATGCATCAGCCTTTTGCTTCTCGGCGATGGCGGCAATCCTTAGCGCTCGGTCCTCGTCCGACATCGCCAAGATTTGTTGCGTCCGCGTCTCAGTGGCACGTTCATCAGCGCGCGCCTTCAGCACCACCGATCCCACAAAGGCGGCTCCAACGCCGAGCAGTACCAAACCGATCGTCGCGACGCCATGCCAGCCAGTACCCAGCAGGTAGAGCAGGAACACGAGCGCGACGATGCCAGATACCATGATGCCGATCGCGCTGCGGACCGCTGCCGCACCGAACAACAGAATGGCGATGATGACGAGCAGCAGGATGACGAGGGTCGATGCTGACCTAAACCCAGGTGCGAGGCAAACGAGATCGCGCCCTCGCGCCCAGTTGCCGCGTGATCCTAAACGACACCTTCGGTGACCACGTTCCAGTCGGTTGAAATCGCAGGGTAGCGCTCAGACAACGCGTTGATGCCAGTAAGCGACCTGAGCCAGCGTGGCGAGGGGAAAGGGAGGCGGTAGGCCGTCGCCGCAATACTGGAGGCAGAGAATCCAGCAGCACGGCCCGGCCCGGAAGATCGGTTCGAGCACGTCGCTGGAGTCGGCTGACGATCGACGGGTAACGGCGCCGACTGCATTGCTTTCAAGCAACTGCCAGAGGGTGAACGGCGGGCCAGCGTAGGTGACCCATGCGATGCCATTTGCATCGATCGTCGCGCTCAACAGGCCTTTGTCGAATGTCGACATGACGATGATCCCGGTTGCCCCTCGTATGCCGGACATCGTGGCTGCATCTCGGCATAAGGGGAAGATGGGTGAGGGCCATCCCCGCCCGGTGGGCGGGGCCGGGCTCTAGTCGGCAAGAGCCGACCGGAGCCCCGCAAGAGCGGGTCTCCGCCCTGACGGGTGACGATCCCTTGTCCGGGTCCCGGAGACGACCCCACGGCGCTCCTGAGGCGATCTACGCGGATGTGAGAGGCTTGCCCCTCCCCTAGCCCCAGAAGTCACGCGCGCACGACGTTCACCGCTGGCAGCCTTCGGCTGTTGAATCATGCGCTAGGCGCATGATGAGTGCTTTGTGGGCCTATGTTCTCATCGCACCCTGCGCCGTCTCCCAGTGTCTCGGCGTGCCAGACCCGTCCGACGGGGTCGGCGTCAAAGGAGAATTGCCCGCAAGCGGGCAATGCTTTTGTTTGTTTGAAGACGCCTCAACAAGAATACCGGGCCTAAAGGCCCTACGGTTTCCACCGCTAAAGCGGCGGAGCCTCCGTCATTCATGTTGACCCCGCCGGCCGTGCCTGCCTCTTGAGCCCCTGCGAGGACGGCTCCGGGTGCGATGAGAACAGAGGCCGGGCCTTGCCCATCAGCACAGTAAAAGGGGAATTGATCGCTTGGGCGATCAATACGCCTTTGATTTGTTTATTTACGCTCCCTAGTCAGGAGCTATTTATGCTCGGACTCACCGTGTACGATGACTTTAGTGTCAAGAAAACAATGCGCTTCAATACTTATAGGGGAAGGGGTAAAAGAAAGATGCCGGAAGGGGAAAGGCCCCAAGCACCGGCAAACAGGGGGAGAGGCCCCCGCAAATAGGAGTTAAGATCATGAACATCGGTTCCTTCAAGTCGGTCAATGGTCAGCTGCTCGGTTCGGTCGCAACCGCCACGATCGACCTCGCTCGCTTGGGTCTCCGCCCGGTCGAGAGCAACAACGAGCGCGCGCCCGCCTTCGAGATCATGGTCCTGAACGTCGCGAAGCGTTGGGTTCAGATCGGCGCGCTTTGGGAAATGACCAGCAACAGCAGCGGCGAGAGCTTCTATCAGGGCAAGCTGGACGACCCGAGCCTCCCCGAACCCCTCCAGATCATGCTCTTTGGCGACGTCGAGGAAGGCTATCGCGTCGTCTGGAACCGCCCCGCCCCGCGGCGCGAGAACCTCGACGGCAGCCGGACCGGTCGCCGCAGCCGCACCAACAACGCCGACGACTTCGCAGGCAACGCGACCGCCGATGGCCGCGTGAGCGACGACCAGACCGCCGACGACTACGTCCCGGCCTTCTAAGCCAGCCAGACGGGCGGGGAGAGGGGTGCAACCCTCCCCCGACCCTAGCCGCCACCAATTGCCAAGGATTGACGCCATGACCAAGGAAACGACCTCGCAGCGCTTTAGCAGCTTTGCCGCCATGGGCGAAGCCCTCGCAACGAGCGACACCACCCGCGCAGACGCCGCCCGCAAGGGATGGGCGACGCGCCGGGCGAACGCCGCGCGCACGGACACCAACGATTGCCACCCCGCCGACGATAACGCCGAGCACAGCGCGACGGCGACCGATGCGGCCGACGAGATCGCGGAGAGCTACGCCGAGGCGACCGCGACGACCAATTTTCAGGACGCGTTCGGCGACGTTGGCGCGCTTTCCATCGTCGAAATGGGGGGCGAGCGGCAGGAACTGGACATGCCCGAGCCGATCGAGGCGCAACACGATTGCGCGGCGATCATGGCGACCCTTTTCGACCTGTTCCGCGACACTCGCCTAGAGGCGAGCGCGCAGGCGATCGCATGGGGCTTCGTCAACTCGTTCCACTACGAGGCGCAGAAGCTGGAACGCGAGGAAGACCGGCTTTGCGCCGACCTTGGCGAGATGACCCGCCGCTATGACCCGTCGGAGATTTACGCGGTCGAGATGGAGGAATTGCAACTCCGCGCCCAGACCAAGACGGAACAGCGCGCCGCCATCGAGTGTATGCGCGATTATGCCGCCGATTGTTACCGCGCGCAGACCGGCCACCCATGGTCCCCGGCGCGCGGATCGAAGGTTTCGAGCGGAGGCACCGCAAGCCAGATCGCGGCAATCGACTTCCTCAAAGCGCGCGCGCAGGACCACCGCGAGAAGCGCAACCCCACCGGCCCGCTTGTCGTCTTTTCGGGCGGCGCAGAGTGGCACGACTGGCAACAGCTTTGGGACCGGCTCGACGCCATCAAGGCGCGCGTTCCGCACATGACCTTGTGCACGACCGCGCAGCGCAAGGGATGCGATGCTATCGCCGCAGCATGGGCCGCAAGCCGAGGCGTCACGGTTGTTGCCTTCACCCCGCAGACGGGCCGCTATGGCAAGCGCGCGGGCTTCGTTCGTAACGAACAGCTTGCCGCCCTTAACCCGGTCGAGGCAATCGTCTGTCAGGGGTCCGGGCTGCAATCCAACCTGTTGCAGGTGCTGAAAACCGCCCGCATCCCGACCCACGCTTTCCGGATCGACGGACAGGCCCCCGCCCCCGTCGCAACCAAGCGCGCCGCGTTCGGTTGAACCCATCGGGCGGCGCGCTTTCCCCCTACGCGCCGCCCATCCCCTTTCCTTGGCAGGAATGACTAGGCCAGCGACGAGAAATCCCCGGCGCTGGCCCCTTTTCGCCACCGTCGCTTTGTGGGGGAAACCCTACTGGTTTCCCCCACGCCAGGTGACCGGGCGCGCACTGCCTTGGCACGGCCCCGTCGGGCCGCGCCTGGTCAGCGCGCGCCCGGTCACCTTCCCCCTTCCGGTAAGGCGCTGCCGCACGCCCGCAGCGCCGGCAGCGCGTGTTCGCGGCTCAACCGCATGTTGTTAGGATCTGCGCGCTAAAGCCGCAGCGTCCACGGCTGACCGGGGGATGACGGCCCGGCCAGCTGGCGAGCGGCACCCGGGATCTGCCACCGCCATATTGGCGACCGTCTTCCCGCTGAAAGGGGTTTCGGGTCAGCCGTGGACAACCCCGCCCCCGCCCCGCTCGCTCGCTTCGGTCCGGCCCTTCGGCCTCCCCTTGCTACGCCTCGGCCGGGGAAGCGCCGGAGCGGGCATTGAGCCCGCCCCGTCGCTGCTGCCGCGGGAAAAACTCTCTCTCAAGTCGTCCCAGTTTGTCGGCCGGGGTGACGAGCCTCAAGGACGGCGGGGCCCCACCATTTTGCTACGCAAAATCGTGACCCCCACCGCCGCTGACGCGGCCGCTACGCGGTCCTTGACCCTCGCCACCCCGACCGACGCGAGGACACCGTCATCAAGACGAAGGAGACGGTCATGAACAGCATCAACACGCAGCGTAGCTACGCCACGCACGAAGCCGGCTATCTGGCCGCTCAGCGCCACGGGTTCCGGACGATCCAGCGACTGGAAGACGCGCTCCGGGAGCGTGACGGATGGGCCGGCCGATACACGGGACGCTTCGATCACGAGCTGGAGGAGATGGTGATCGATGACGACTGCTCCGGGGAGTTCGACGAGGCGCATCAGATCGCCGAGGGCATAGCCGCCGAGGCAGCGCGTGGGAACGCGCGCGGGATCATCATCGCACAGGGCCGCACCGACGAAGCGGCGCTGATGATCCTCGCGGCAAGCCCCTCCCCGGGGTGAGGCTCAAGGCCCGGCCGTCACCCGGCTCGCTCGCATCGGTCAGGTCCTTCGGCCTGCCCTTGCTACGCCTCGGCCGGGGAAGCGCCAGTGCGGGCATCGAGCCCGCCCTGGCGCTGCTGCCGCGGGGTAAACCCTCTATCTCAAGTCGTCCCAGTCTGTCGGCCGGTGCGGCGAGCCTCAAGGACGGCGGGGCCCCACCATTTTGCTACGCAAAATCGTGACCCCCACCGCCGCTGCCGCGGCCGCTACGCGGTCCTTGACCCTCGCCACCCCGACCGACGCGTGATCTCCGTCATGAAGACAAAGGAGGAATGGTTATGCAGGTTCTGTTGTTTCGTGCTCTGAAGGACGCTAATGTCGAGGACGACAAGGCGGCTGCCGTAGTGGCAGCGATCGAGGAGCACGTGGACGTGGCAGTCGGTCAGGCAAACAAGGCGCTCGAGGCGAAGCTGACGGGCATCGACAGCAAGATCGAGACGACGCGCTCGACGCTGACCATCTGGTTCGGCGTGCAGACAGCACTGCTCGCGCTGCTCGGCGCTGCCGCCATCTGGAGCAACTTCCTCAAGTAACTTGGCCGGGCGGCGACGCTCTCCGGTTGCCATTCCAACAGGCCGCTCGGTGATCCGGGCGGCCTTTTTCCTGTCTGCGATCCGCGCGCCCTACCCGGCTCGCTCGCTGCGGAGCGGCCCCTTCGGGCCGCCCTTGCTACGCCTCGGCCGGGAAGCGCCAGTGCGGGCATCGAGCCCGCCCTGGCGCTGCTGACGCGCTCATAAAACCATTCTCCAGCACGCACGCTGACACATTGCTCGCGCCCAGTCTCAGGGGGCCGGGATCGTCGCCGGAGAGGAGAGAGAAAGGGAGAAGCGGTTTCAACGAAGGAGGTCGAGATGACCATCACGTTCCGCGTCGACGACGGCCACAATGTCCTGTCGCCCTCACCCGCCGTCATCACTCCCGACCAGCTCGGCGCGCTCCGCGATCTTGTCGACGAGCATAGCGGCCGGACCGGGGCTCCGATGGTCATCCCGATCCACGGTGAACCAGCCTCCGGGTCGTTCGAGATCGAGGTCCGGGTGTGCCCTCTCGCGCTCGCCTCAATCGCGCGCTGCTTCGACCACGATCCGGCCGTTATTGCCGTCATCGACGAGGCCCAGTTCCGGGCACGCCGCGTCCGCGTCTGGCAACAGGAACCGACCGGCGATCTGCGGCTCGGCCTTGGCCTCAATCCCGATGGCGCACCCGAATTGGAGGTCGCCAACGGGAACGCCTTCGCCCTTCTCGCCAGCCTCGGTCTGGACGAGGAATCGTGCGGCGCGATCCCGCTGTCGCAGCTCCGACAGCGGCTCATGGATCCGCGCATCCGGCGACGGCTCGACGAGGATCCCCAGATGTCTCGATACGTCGAAGCGCTGACCACCATGGCGGCGCTGAAGCCGGTCGAGGGAGAATACCACCTCGCATGGGCCTGACGGCCAAGCGAGCCACGCTCAGCGACCCGCAGGGACGCCCAGCCTATCGGCTGGCGCGTCCCTTTTTTTGCCTGCCAACCTCAAGCCGGCTGCGCCGCGTCCTGACCAGAAAACAGAATGGCCGCATGAGGTAGCAGCCCCATGCGGCCATCGCCGTGACCATCGGCCTCGAACCGGCTCAGGCTTGCGCCATGAGCCGCTTCTCAACCTCGTCGACGCCCAGCGTCTTCACCGCCTTCATCAGCCCCTCCAGTCGATCGAGCGGGACCTTGAACAGCCCTGCCTTCTCGACTGCTCCGACAGCCGCCTCCCGCACCTTCGCCTGATGCGCCTGACGGCGCTCGGCGAGCTTGCGTTCGTCGGCCGCGATCGCGGCCATTTCAGCGTCCAGTGACTTCGCCATAAAGTGTCCTTTTCGGTACGGCTTATCGGCTCTGAACGGGACCGATATAGCCGCCTATGGATCGCACAGGAAGCCACTCGAACGACCATGGAGCGAAACCCTTGGCTATCCCCCTACAAGAGGACCATACGCCCGGCGCGCAGCGCCCTTCAGGCAGCTGCTTTCCGCCTAGCGGCGGATTGGATCCCGGCGGAAAACCGAGGCGATCCCGAGCCGTCTCGACGGACCGGAACAGCCAGAGCAATACGAAGGAATCGGGACTACAGTAGAGCACACCCTACGCAAGCTTCGCTTGCCTTTTCCCGAGCAATTTCAACAGGTTAGCAGATGACGAATGAGGGTCACAATGTGTTACGCTTTGTGGCACAACGTAACACACTCAGAAAACCGCAGAAAACCGCGCTTTTTGCGTGTTACGATGTGGCACGATTTCGAGGCGCAAATCAACGAGCGGCTTGAATGAGCATTGAAGACCCGCTAAAAACTACACCACGGAGTGCCCACCAGCCCCCCTGCTAGGGAGCTGGTTCTTGAGTACCAAAACACACTGCACGGTCCGGATCCCGCGGGATCTACGTGACCAGGTCGATGCGGTAGCGGCACGCCAAAATCGCAGCACGTCAGACGTGATCCGATTGGCGATCGAGCAATTCGTCGCCGGTGCGAAGCGTGCCGACGACAGCCAGCTCCGCCACATGCGCGTGACCGAATATACGCAGATCGCGCTCGACGCGATCATTCGCGAAAACCACCCCGAATTGCGCGACCATTTGATCGCCCAGACTGACCTTCGGATGGAGCAGTATCATGGCGCGCGATGACCCCAAGGCCATGCGGCGTGACATCCGCAATGACGGCCGTCCTATCCCTCAGGAACACCACTCGGCGCGAGGCGAACTCCCCCGCAATTCGGGCAACTTCACGCGTGGTTCGCAGCTCCTAAACACTCAGGTGCTGATGTGGCTGCAGGGGGCCAAATTGCCGATCCTGATGTGGCTCGGCGTGTTCGCTCTCGCCTACGTCATTATCCTGTCCATCACCCTCGATGAAAACAACGTCCAGCTGATCTGCATGCGGGTTCTAGCGGGTCTCTGGAATTGGGTCGCCCTGGACAACCTGAAGCAGGTCGATTTGCGGATGCCCGACAACAGTCTGCACCGCACGATCATGGGCTATGTGCCCTACGTTCCGGAAGTCGCTCGGGCTTGGACGAAAGCCGTCCGCGGGGTGATCGGATCGGCCATGATCGCGTCCTGCGTCACCGTGCCCCTTGCCATCTGGTACGTCGACTTTTCCAAGCGGCGCGGCAAGGCAATGGTTCAGGAGCGTCACGAGCGCGGAGCCATGCTGGTCGAGCGCGATGTCCTCTATGCCGAGATCGTCCAGCACAACAAAATCGAGTTCGTGAAAGAGGCTCAAAGCCTGTTCCCGAACAAGACGCCGGAGCAGGTCCTGAAGCTGCCGTTTGGAGCCCGCAAAGCGGGAGGCATCCACCATCCGTACACGATCGCGGGCATCCCCTACCCGCACCGCCTTGAGCAGTCCCATTCCCTGCTTCTCGGCACGACCGGCGCCGGTAAGACGACCGCCCTCCGCAAGACCATCGCACAGATCCGGCAGCGCCAAGACAGCGCCGTCGTGTTCGATCTGACAGGGGCTTATGTCGAGGCGTTCTACGACCCCGAACGGGACACGATCCTGAACCCGATGGACGCGCGCTGCCCGGCCTGGTCGATCTTCAACGACTGCCGGACCTACAGCGAGTTCACGGCCGCTGCCGCCGCCCTCATTCCGTCCGATGGCGGCTCCTCCGAGCCCTTCTGGGCGCTCGCCGCGCGGACCCTGTTCATCGAGATGTGCATGAAGCTCATCGAGAAGAAAATGACAACGAACCAGGCACTGGCGGACAACCTCATGACGGCCGACCTGAAGCAGGTTCACAAGCACCTAGCCAAGACGATCGCAGACCCTCTGACGGCGCCTGAAGCCGCGCGCATGGCGGAGTCGATCCGCGCCGTCTTCAACACCAATGCGCAGGTCCTGCGCTTCCTCCCCGACGAGGGGCGCACCTACTCGATCAAGGACTGGATGACCGGCGACAAGAAGCCCGGTTCGATCCTCTTCATCACCTCAAATTACACCGATCTCGAGATGAACCGGGCGCTGCTCACGCTGTGGTCGAACCTCGCCATCCACTCGCTCATGACGATGCCGAAAACCCGGTCGCTGCGGACGTGGTTCATGTTTGACGAGCTCGGTGCCCTTCACCGGCTCCCGGCGATCGAAAGCGGCCTGCAGACCGCCCGAAATTTCGGCGGGGCGATGATCCTTGGGCTCCACTCCTTCGACAAGCTGGTGCAGGTCTACGGCGAGGAAAACGCCCGCAATCTGTCGTCGCTCGCGCGCACCAAATTGATCCTGGCTGCGGCCGATCTCGATACCGCGGAGCAGTGCGCCAGATACATCGGCAACCGTGAAATCCGGCAGATGGATGAGGGGTATAGCTACGGCTACAACAACACCCGCGATGCCTCGACCCTGACGCCTCGGAAGCAGGTCGAGCCGCTGGTCATCCCAGACGACATTACGAACCTTCCATCCATGCACGGCTTCGTCAAATTTCCTGACGGCTTCCCTGCCGCGCGCATCCAGCTCGAGTGGGAGCACTACCCGAAGGTCGCGGAAGGTTTCGTCCCGCGGAAACCGCGCGATCCTGACGCGCCTGCGGCGTCTGGTCGCGGAGGTGGTGGAAAGCCGAACAGCGGTGGTGATGACGGCGGGCGTGGGGAGTCGCTGGCACTGTCGGAGGAGGAGGTAGAACCGGCCAACGTCGCGAACAATCTCGCCGCGAATATCCTCTCCCAGCCCAGCGAAGGGGAGGTCGATAACTCCCGTGACGGCCCATCGTCGGAGGCGACGGTGGTGAGCAGCACCGAAGCGGGATCGCCGGCCGATCGCGGCCGGACCAGCGATGATGAGCGTGACGACCGGGCCCGGTCCATGGATGGGCGCAGCGCCCCTGCGCGCAGCGACGAACGGTTGCGTGACGATCCGACACCGACCGCGGAGCGGCCGGAGGATCTGTCCGTCCGCGAAGCGCGTGACGCCTTCCCTGAAGACGACGGGATCGGGCTGTAACGATGCACTCGATCGCTACCGTGAAATCGGCCTCCGGCGCGGCGAAGTATTTCACCAAGGACGACTATGTCGCAGGTGATTATTACACCGACGAGAAGGCTGGAGACGTCAGCCTTTGGGGCGGGGAAGGCGCCGCCACGGCAGGCCTTACCGGCGCGGTCAGCCAAGAGGCTTTCGCGAAGGCACTGCATGGCGAGCTGCCTTCAGGAGAGAAGGTCGACCAACGAGAGGGTCGGCGGCCGGGGTACGACCTCACCTTCTCGGCACCGAAGTCAGTCTCGCTCATGGCCTATGTGGCAGGGGACAAGCGTATCCTCGGCCCGGACGGAGCCCATACCAAGGCGGTCCAGCAGACGTTGTCATGGATCGAGAAGAACCTCGCTGAAACGCGCATCACGAAGGACGGCAAAACGGAGGCGGTGAAGACCGGCAATTTGGTCTACGCACTCTTTCAGCACGACACGAGCCGCGCGCTCGATCCCCAGCTCCATATCCATGCGATCCTGGCCAACCTGACGAAGGGGCCGGATGGCGAGTGGCATGCGCTCCACGCTGACAAAATCTGGGCGAACAACACCGTGATCGGCGCAATCTACCATGCGTATCTCCGCAATGAGTTGGAGAAGCTCGGCTACCAACTTGTAGCGACCGGAAAGCACGGCACGTTCGAGATTGTCGGGGTGCCCAAGGACGTCCTCGAGACCTTCAGCCAGCGCCGTGAGCAGATCCTCGAGAAGGCGGCCGAGCTGGGTATCGTATCACCTAAGGGGCGAGACGGTGTCACCGTCACAACCCGCGATCCCAAACTCAACCTCGAGGATCGGGACGGCCTGGTCCTCGACTGGATGAAGGATGCAGCCGCAGCCGGTTGGGACGGAAAGGCGCTGCTTGAGGGTGCGATGAACGCCGCCGCGAAGATGGAGCAGCGTGAGAACGCCGGGGCTATTGGCCGCAGCTACAATGCCATCGCAGACGCCGTGAAGGTGGCGAGAGAAACGGTGTCGGGCTTGATGCGTTCGCCCGACCCGCTCGTCGACCGCGGTTTCGTGCGAATGGCGCAGAGCGCCGGGCAAGCCAACGCGCAGCTCGCCGTTGCCTCGGCGATCCGGACCTTGGGCCAGCGCGAGGCGGCATTCGAGAAGAACCAGGTCGCCAAGAAGGCACTCGACTTCAATTTGAAGGGCGTGACGATCGATCACGTCGAGGCGCGCATCGATCAGCTGACCGAGAAGGGCAAGCTGCTTGCCGGCGAGATCCGTAGCAGCGCCGGGATGGTGGCCGCCGTAACGACGCCGGAATCCCTCAGAACCGAGGAACGGATCCTTGAGCGAGTAGAGGCCGGCAAAGGCACTGCGACACCGCTGGTTGCCCCTTCGGAGGCACCAGACCGCCTACAGGCCGCCTCCCCTCACGCGCTGAACGAAGGACAGCTTGCAGCCGCAACGCTGGTCGTGTCCTCGCCTGACAAGATCGTCGCGGTGCAGGGCATCGCCGGCGCGGGCAAGTCGACGATGCTCCAAGCTGTCGCACGCGTGGCGGAATCTGAAGGCAAGTCGGTGCTAGGCCTCGCCTTTCAGAACAAGATGGTCGCCGACATGAAGGAGGGCATGGCCCGGCCCGATGCGATCCCCAATCGGGAGATGTCGGTCGACCAGATGCAGGCCGCCGGCGTCAGCGCCGAGACGATCGCGCACTTCATCTGGCACAATGAGAAGCACGCCATAAACCCGAACACGCCGGCTGCTCAGGCGCGGCGGGACGAGCTGAAGGACACGGTCATCGTCGTCGACGAGACGTCGATGGTCTCCAACCAGGACATGTTGAAGATGCTGACGATCGCAGAGGCGCTCGGCATCGAACGTATCGCGCTCATCGGCGACCGACAGCAGCTGCTCCCGATCGACGCCGGCAAGGCGTTCGCGATGATGCAGGCGGCGATGATCGGCATGGCTCGGATGGATGAAAATCTGCGACAGCAGACCGACCAGCTTCGGACGGTTGCAGCACTCGCCAACGTCGGAAAGGCGGGCCAGGCGCTAAAAGTGCTCGGTGACAAGGTGGTCGAACACCAAGACCCGGCCGCGCGTGCGGCGGAGCTATGGCTCGACCTGTCGCCGGAGAAGCGCGCTGAAACGGCGATCTTCGCCTCCGGGCGCGAAACACGAGCGGACATCAATGATGCGGTCCAGAAGGGCTTGCGGGACGAGGGCACGCTCAAGGGCGATGGCTTGTTCGTTACAGTCCTGCAGAACATCAATTTGACCCGCGAGGAGCTGCGGTACGCCCAATCCTACGAGAAGGGTCAGCAGCTTCAGATACAGGAGGTGATCCCGGAGCTCGGCCTGCGCCGCGGCGTGGCGGAGGTCAGACGCACTTTCGCCAACGGCAGGGTGGAGGTGGTCCAGAATGGGCGCGCCATCAAATTCAATCCCCAGCGCATGGACCCCATGATCGGCAAGGATCGCATGTCGCTCGCGACCTTGGAGACGATCCGCATCCATGAGGGCGATCGCATCAGGTGGACGGATAACGACAAGGACCGCGGGATTTTCAACGCCTCGCTCGGCACCATCACTCGGATCGAGGACGGGAAGGTCACCGTACAGCTGGCCAACAAAGACGAGGTCACGCTCGAGAACGGTGACCGGATGATGCACCGCATGGATCTCGCATACGCCCTGAACATGCACATGGCACAGGGCGTCACGACCAACGACGCGATAGTCGCCATGCGCAGCTTCGAGCGCAACCTGTCCAACCAGCGCCTTTTCAACGTCGCCGTCACCCGCGTGCGGTTCGAGCTGACGATGGTCATCGACAACCTTCAGAAGCTGGACCGACAACTCGACAGCAACCCCGGCAACAAGACGGCGTCGCTCGAGACCCTCGGACGCCTCGATATCGACGGCCCGGGGCGACATACCAAGGCGGCCGACGACGCGCTTAGCGCAGCAGCAGCGACACTCGATCGCGATGACGGGCAGCGGATCATCTTCGACGCATCGCTGACGTCGGCTGACGACCTCCCACCCATGGGCAAGTCGGAGAACGACTACTCGGATCCGAAGCAGATGGAGCGTGACGGCCTCGCGCTCGACCGCAAGGATGACGAGGATCGCCAGAAGCGCCCGGAGACGCGGAAGGACGACGAGCTGGGAATGCGCCCGCTCGACATGGACGATTTGAGCTCCCTGCCCGCGATGCCTGGCCACGGCGACCAGCTGCCGGGGCTCCCTCAGAAAAATCTAAGCCTGGATATGTGAGGAACGCCATGAGCCCGATATTTCAGAGCAAACCCACGTCCGAAGAGTTGCGCAGGCTCGCGCATGATCTGCTCGCTATTCGAGCCAGTCGGTTTTCGAGTGGCGACGCCACCCTGTTTGACGACGAAACCCAAAATGCTCGTATCCTGAGTGACGGAGCGCTCGCCTGTCTGCAGGGTGCAGCCGAACTGGAGAAGAAGGACGATGCGCGCCGATCGATCGATCGGCGCATGATCGTTCAACTCGCCCGGGTCCTAGTCATATTCGCGATCATCGTCGTCGCCGCGCAGCTCATCCCCGGAAGGCCAGCATCATCAAAAGAGGTGCAGTGGCTTTCTATGTCCGAAAACCGGCTATCAGCGGCTGAGAGCGGCAAAACATCGGATTCGATCCCTCTGAGTGCCGTCCGATGATGGACAAGCCCCTCCCCCTCCTGATCGCATTGGTCTCGGCCGTCCTCATCCTGAAGGCGCTAGGTGTTCGAAACATATTCGGTCCACCGCGCCCGGTTGCGAAACGCTTCCTGACCCCGCGCGAGACGGCCATGCTCAACGTCCTCGAGCGCGCCCTGCCGCACTGCCGTATCCATGCGCAAGTCGCGATGGGAGCGCTTCTGCGCGTACCGCAAAGCCCAATGCGGAAGAGCAAGATTTCCGACCGGAATGCCTTTTCGCAGAAGATCGTCGACTTCGTGGCGCAGGATCGTGCGACGGGCCTGATCGTCGCGCTAATCGAGGTCGACGACTGGTCGCATAACCCGTTCAAGGACCGCGTTCGCGACGAAATGACGGCTTATGCGGGATATCGCACGATCCGCGTGCCCGGGCGCGTGCAGCCCAACTTCAACGACGTCATGCCGATCGTCGCGTCGCTGCGACCCCTCCCCGCACAGAACCTTCCCCGCCACGAGGTCATGTAGCCATGGCAATAGCCGAACGATCACGTCCATCTGCCGAAGCCAGCGGATTAGATGACGCTCAGAGCGCCCCTACCTGTAGGCGCTTGCAATCATAACGGCGCCTGCTCGCAAACAGCCAGATTTTCTGCTCACGCTATCTGCCACTGGCGCGTGGCAACCTGCTCAAATTATCTGCCAGTGTGCTCGCCATTATCCGGCGCTGCTTGCAAACGAGGCGTCATGCTCACGCTTTCTACCAGTGGGTTCTCCAAACCCGTCGCCGGCAGACGCTTTTGCGAAGCACGTTTTCAGAACAGTTCTGACAAGCGGCGGGCAGCAGAAATGCGGTGCGGTCATGGCCCGCCGGCAAGGTCGTCAGAAAGGAAGGCTTTTGCGAACAGCGGGTGGCGCATAGAGCGGGCACAGATATACGTTTACGACTGAACCAGTCGAAGCGCGCTGGCCGCGACCGTCCCGAATGGGATCAATGGTCGGGATAGGATTCTCTTCATGCCCCAGCCGGTATAAAGGAACCGCCCCGATCGTAGCGGCTGCGTCGTTATCCCGCCTACCCAACCCGTGGGCTCGACCTTCGGCCCAGCCGGGCCCGCCTCAACGTGGCCCGTCGACTGCGATGACCGCGGCGTCGTCTAGCTGGAACCGGCCAAAGTCGTCGTCGCCCCATAACGAACGCTCCAGCCGGCCGACAAGCCGGATCGGCTTCCCGGTCGGCATTGACCCATAAGGCAGCGAGTATTCATGGTTTTGCGTCGAGGGAGCCGATCATAGGCAGGAATACGGCACAACCCGTTTCCTTGCAGGAAAGATCAAGCACCAGGTTCTTCCCCGATCCGTCGTTCCGCCCAGCAAACGTCCACAGAAGGCTGCGGCGCTCGGGATAGTTCGGGTCGGCGACACGGTAGGAAGCTACGCCTGCGGGGCGGCCGTCGAGCGTGAGCTGATCCGCTTTGTAGTTGGTCCCGGAGCTCGCGATCGGCAGCGCCGATCCTCGGCCTGTCACTGTGAACATGCCTTCGTAGCCCGGCCCGCGCAGCAGGAACACCGGATCGTCTACCGGGTCCTTTCCCGCCTTCAGAGTCGCATCTGATGGAATGGCGACCGTGCAGCACGAAGGGATCCCGACCGACTTCCAGCCGGCCGGGACCTCGGGTTGCGGTGCGTTCGGCGAGCAGGACACTAGCAGCAATCCCGCTACCGACCACACCGCGACCCTCATATCACCGCACTCCGTAGGCGTTGCGAAGCGCTGTCGTCTCCGTCGAGCACGGGGTGCGACGCACCACGCCCGCCGGCTGACTATAGTGCATGACGCACGCCGTGTTGTTGGCTTCACCGAAGCCCAAAGCATGGCCGAGCTCATGCGTCATGGTCGACTCATAATCAAACGAGCCGGAAGGAGGGCTCGACCGAGTAGACGGGCAATGGAACCGCCCACCCGACTCATCGCCATAATACCAGAGGTAATCGGCCTTCACGATCACGTCTGCCTGGGTGATGGTCGATCCGCTGGTCCACAGGTTGGTCGACGCGAGGGCGGTCGAGTTGGTGGGATAGCCGTCCTCCACGGTCACGATCTGAGCCGTGGTCTCGGTCCCTCGCGTGGTGGTCAGGTTATTCGCCGCGTCCCACTGATAGTAGAAGCGCGACCCTTGAGCGTTCCAGTTGCTGACCGCTCGCCCGAGGGCAGGGTCGCAGCCCGCCGGCATGGCGATGTGCAGGTACACCGACTTGGTAGGGACATGTTCGCGGGCTTCCGGCCCAAGCCTGCCGCCACGCCGGAGAAGGCACCTACCCCGGATCGTGCTGGCGCGGCGAGCGGCGGCAAGCCGGATCAGGCCAGGGCGATCGAACGCTATGCGCGGGCGTCGGCCGACATAGGCCGGATGCGCGCGCAGGAGCTGCCGGTGCTGCCGCATCAGGAGAGCGCGTTGCGCCGCGCCGGCGAGGCGCTGGACCAGGTGCGGCCCGATGCTGCGCGCGACCTCGCTTCCGCGTTCCGTCGCGATCCTGGGCTGATCGGGCAGGCGGCGGAGGGCAAGACCGGCGGCGCGGTGCGCGCGATGGCCGAGGAGCGCCGGGTGCGGCTCGACTCCGACGCGCGCGCCGACCGGTTTGTGGAGAGTTGGCGGGGACTGGCGCGCGAGCGGGCAGGCGGCGACCAGGTCCGGGCCGAGAAGGCTACCACGCGCATGGGCGCGATGGCCGAGGGCCTGCGCCGGGACCCTGAGCTGGCGAAGGCGCTGGAGCGCCGCGCGCCCGAGCTGGAGCTGAAACTGGAGCGCGGCCGGAGCATCGAGAAATCGCTGGAGCAGTCGATCGGGATCGGCCGCGAGCGCGACAGGGGCATGAGCCTATAAGGGGATGACGTGTGACGGATGAAGAAGGGCCGAATGAAGCCGCACAGGCGTTCGAAGAGCTGCGCGCCGAGGTGACGCTGATGCGCCGTGCCGTCGAGCGGCTGACGGCCGAGCGCATGGAGGTGCCGGAACCGCCCGACTATTCCGAGACGTTAGGCGTGATCGCCAACAACATCACCGCCACCGCGCAGCGCGTCGATATGCTGGTCAAAAGCCCGATGCTGGCGATGACGCCCGAGCTATTGGCGGGACGGATCACCGCGGCGGCAAGCACGGCGCGCCAGGAAGACCGGCAGACGATCGCTACGGCGCGCACCGGCCTGGAGGACGTGACGCGCCAGCTTCACAGCTATGTCGTGTCGGCGCGGCGTGGCGATGAGCAGAACCGCTGGCTGATGTGGAGCGCGATCGGCGGGATTGTGGTCGGCATGATCCTGTGGGCGGTGTTCGCCGGCATTGTCGCGCGCGCCGTGCCCGCGAGCTGGCAATGGCCGGAGAAGATGGCGGCACGCTCGCTCGACCTGCCGATGTGGGAAGGCGGCCAGCGCCTCATGCGGGCAAGCGCGCCCGACGCTTTCGCCAACATCGCCGCGGGTGATCGAATTGTGACCGCCAATCGTGAGGTGCTGGAGGCGTGTCAGAAGCGCGCCAACAAGACAGGAAAATCGGTGCAGTGCACCGGCACGGTCGAGCCAGTAGGCAAAGAGGCTCGTAAGTGAGGGTAATCGTCTTGCAATCCGTATTACAAGGCAATACCAGAACATACATGGTACGCCGGAGAGGCATATGGCAGACGATATCGTTGTAACAGTGCGGGTGCCGAAGAAGCTCGCGCAAAAGGCACGGCAAGTTGCTGATAGTCGTGACGAAACAGTGAGTCAGGTCATCCGGCGAGGCTTGCGTGGCTATGTGGGTCGCGCGCCAAAATCGATTAAGAATGAGGACGCAGCCTAATGTCAGAATCCAAGCGCAAGGCGTCCAAGAAGTCACCGGATTATAGTCCGGCAGCTATGGATCTGTTGAACGTCGCAGGGGGCGGCAATTTCAGAACAGTACTGGCGGATCCGCCGTGGCAGTTTCAAAACCGTACCGGGAAGGTGGCACCCGAGCACCGCCGCCTAAACCGCTACGGGACAATGACGCTGGACGAGATTTGCGAGCTACCGGTGCAGGAGTGCGTTGCGCCAACCGCCCACCTCTACCTGTGGGTGCCTAATGCGCTCTTGCCGGACGGCTTGCGTGTAATGCGGGAATGGGGCTTTGAGTATAAATCCAACATCGTATGGCGGAAGATCCGCAAGGATGGCGGATCTGATGGTCGGGGCGTGGGATTCTATTTCCGCAACGTTACAGAACTGATCCTATTTGGCGTCCGGGGCAAGAACGCCCGCACGCTTGATCCGGGTCGGACACAGGTGAACTATCTTGAGAGCCGCAAGCGGGAGCACAGCCGTAAGCCTGACGAGCAATATCCGCTGATTGAGGAATGCAGCCCCGGCCCGTTCTTGGAGATGTTCTCGCGTGGAACGCGGCCGGATTGGACCGTATGGGGCAACCAGGCGGACGAGGAATATACCCCTTCCTGGCCGACGTATGCCCATCACTCTAGGGCTGGGCTGGTGGCGGAAGCGGCTGAATAGGCTCAGCAAGGATCTCCTGCTCCTCCTCGCCCTCGGCGATGGCGCCCACGTCGAGATGCTCATCGAAAGTGACGATTGAGCTGGGTAGTCCAATGAGGAGGAGCGGGCATGGATTGCCGACGCCGCGGTGCACGCGATCTTCTAGCTTTCGCCAATGGGTCGTGGCGGCCCCATATTTATCCTTCACGAAACTAAGCGACCAAGCGTCTGCAAAGGTCGCGCCGCCTGCTCGCATACGCCGAGCAACATCGGCCTTCTGCCGGGGGGTGGGCGTCAGTCCCAAAGATCCAAGGTCATCACTCGACTCCAGACCCCGCTCGGTTGCAAACCGGCGGACGAGCTGCACCATGTCGTCCTGTAGGCTCGATCCCCGCGTGACAATCACGCCAACGCTGATCGCCCCCTCCGCGTGCAGCCGCTTAAAGTTCTCCAGGTCGCGGTCGAAGAATGGATCCTTGTTGTTCCACTCGATTTCGAGCGCGATGACGCGGCCATCGGCGAAGGTACGGACATGATCGACCTCATGGGAGATCGACTCCCTTTGGACGCCGTTGATGCGCTTTTCGATCGTGAAATTGACCTTGTGCCAGCCCAGCTCGGCCAAGGCGCGCCGGAGACGCTGAGTGCCCTTTGTCTCGCCTCCACCCGAGCCGATGATCTCCTCAATTGGGATGGATAGCGCGCCGAGCGCCGCTTCCAACTCCCCGATCGCGTCGGGAAAATCGACGCTCAGGATGGCCGTGGCATGGCTGTGAAACTCAATTTGGAAGCCGCGAGCGGCCAGATCTTCAAACATGCTCGTCCAAGAGTCGCTTCTGATGCGCCCAGGTGCCATAGATTGCCGGGCTAGGGCGAGGCCCCTATGCTCACCGAGGCGATTGCGCACGAGAGGATTGGCCACCTATCCGACTTTGCCGGCAAGCGGGTAGAGCGGTGGTGGGTGGATGCCCTGTTTCTCGCACTAGATCGTCTCATTGAGGATAGGGAGCTGGACGGAGAGCGCGTCAGCCCTGAGCGCTACGGCTCCCTATTGGGGCGATCGAGCTTCGCCCAAATTGCGGGTGCCCGCAGCTTGGAGAAGGATCTTGCGACCAAGCACCTAGTCGCCCTCTACACCGCTTGTGGCGGTAGAGAGCGCTTTTCCGATCAGCACGTCCGTGAGCGGACGGAACTGACCATACCCGATGTTCAATGGTTTGCCGCTAACGACAATCGACCCCAGGGAGCTGTGCATCCCTCAAATCCACGGTTCACTACCCGCTCTGCTGAGGCCTTGGCGGGCGATTTTACATTGGAGGATCTGGGCTTCATCTTCGTTCCTTCGTCACTACGACGAAGCCCAGATCCTCCTTAAATCACAACCTCAAATCTGTGCCATTGGTGCTGACGGCGGACACGCGACCTTGGTGAGCTTCGAATCCGTGCCCGCGGACTTGAACGCGAACGCGGCCCCGGCTGCCGCGGTGCTGGCGACGGCCGCTCCAACGAGCACCTTCTGCTTCGTGTCCATCAGACTGTCCCTCTCTCAAGGGGCCGCGCGACCGACGTGTTCCTGCTCGTCCTCTCCTCATCACCAGCGGATGCAATCTTGAACGCCAAGATTTGTGCGCGGTGGATCTGGGGAGGCTCGGCGAACAGCGAAGCAGCGCTTCCGGATAGCGCCGTGCCGATTTCGCCCGACAGATGCGTCTCGCGCCCTGCCTCGTCGGCGAAGGTATCGAGGATGGCGAACCGAGTCTTTCCGAGACGCAGAGCGTACCACGACAGGGTGCCAGGCTCCCGCTCCACGGCCGATCGGGCTCCTTGGAGGAAGCGGGCAACCTCTTCCTCCGCACCGTCCCGTGCTTCAAGCGGAACATGCAGGGCCAAGCGCGGCAGGGCGTCCGCCGCCGGCACCTTGAGGGCGAGGATGTCGGCCGGCTCGATCTCCGGCAATCCGTTGAGGATGGTGAAGGTCTTCACGACCAGCGCCCGGCCGACCGTGCCGAACAGATGCTTCAGCCGGCCGGCATTGCCGGGGAAGGTATCGAAGATGGCGAAGTCGGCGGGGCCAAAGCGCAGCGCGTACCAGTGCCGCGTGTCCTGCTCATGCTCGACCGGCTCCAGCGCACCCCGGAGGAATTCAGCGGCATCTTCCTGGTGGGTCGGCCCGGCTTCAATGCCTACGAACAGTGCCTTGTGCATCTTTTCTCTCCTTGTTCCGATGGTAGCGCCTCGAGCTCCACGGAAGGCGTCCTGGGCCTAAATCATGGGAAGTTCGCGCGGCCGGGCGCCGACAGCCCGTTCGGCCAGGGCGACTTCCCCGGCCCGCGCACCCCTGGCGGGCGCGTGCTGGAGGAGATCGCGGCCAGCCACGGCGCGACCGCACGCCAAGTGGCGCTTCGCTTCCTGGTGCGTCGGCCATCGCTGTTCGCTATGGTCAACGAGTCCTGACCCTAGGTCTGCCGACATACTTGGTCGCAAGCTGATCGACACCGCCGCTACACGTGCTCCAAAGCGGCGGTGTCGATCGGCATCGATAAGCGTCCTGTTCCCGGTTATTCCGCCAATCAACCGTGCGGGCGCATAACAACCTTGATCACACCTTCTTCCTTGTCGCGGAATTTAGCGTACATTTCTGGCGCGTCTTCAAGACTGGCCGGGTGGGTGATCACGAAGCTGGGGTCGATCGCGCCCGCGACGATTTTTTCCAGCAACGGTCTAGTATAGCGCTGCACGTGGGTTTGGCCGAGCTTGATCGTTAGTCCTTTGTTCATCGCTGCACCGATCGGAAGCTTGTCACCCATCCCGACGTAGACGCCGGGCACGGAGACCGTGCCGCCCTTGCGGCAGCTCATGATCGCCTGCCGCAGGACGTGGACGCGATCAGTGGCGAGCATCATGCTTGCCTTCACCTTGTCCATGACCGCGTCCGCCGCCCCGTGCGCGGCCGCCTCGCAGCCGACAGCATCGATGCAGCTGTCGGGGCCCCGGCCCTTGGTTCGCGCCTGCAGCTCGTCGTAGACATCGGTTTCGGCGAAGTTAATCGTCTCAGCGCCACCGGCCTCCGCCATGGCGAGTCGCTCGGGCACCTCGTCGATCGCGATCACGCGGCCGGCGCCCATCATCAGCGCGGAGCGGATGGCGAACTGGCCGACCGGACCGCAGCCCCAGATCGCGACGGTGTCGCCATGCTCGATCTGCGCATTCTCGGCGGCCATGTAGCCGGTCGGGAAGATATCCGATAGGAAGAGGGCCTGCTCGTCGGTAACGTTGTCGGGAATCTTGATCGGACCGACATCCGCCATCGGCACGCGGAGATACTCCGCCTGACCGCCGCAGTAGCCGCCCAGCATGTGGCTGAAGCCGAACAGCCCGGCGGGCGAATGGCCCATCGCCTTGGCGGCCATCTCGGCGTTCGGATTGGTCCGATCGCAGGCCGCAAACAGACCCTTCTTGCAGAACCAGCAATCGCCGCAGCTGATCGTGAACGGCACCACCACCCGGTCCCCGATCTTGAGGTTGGTGACCTCGGACCCGAGCGCCACGACCTCGCCCATGTTCTCGTGGCCGAGGATGTCGCCGGCCTCCATGGTGGGCTGGTAGCCATCCAGCAGGTGAAGGTCCGACCCGCAGATCGCGCAGGCGGTTACTTTGATGATCGCATCGCGCGGGTGCTTGATCTCGGGATCCGCAACGGTGTCGACGCGGACATCGCCTTTACCGTGCCAGCATAGTGCGCGCATGTCGTTTCCTCATCTGAGTGCATGTCCCTGTCGTCAGGGCCATGTCTATGACGCTCAACGCCTTGAGCCGCGGCATGGGTCCCTGTCCATTTGATTCGTTTACATCAACGAGCGGCCGTAAAACGGCCGTACGGCCAGCGGGTTGAACGCAGACGGCATGCCCGGCTTGAAAGCCAGCAAGATAATGAAGTGGGTCGCCCAGGCCGTGCAGCCGGCCGACACGATGGTGATAGGTTCTCACAGGCTGCGCGTCTTCCGCCCTGAGCGTATGGCATGGTCGGCCAGGGCAAAGGACGCATAGATTCCGCAGAGGCAAACCAGGCCGGCGAGCAGCACCAACCACAGATCGTGGTCGTGCCGGACGCAGTCGAAAACCTGTACGACCTGGGAGTACATCATGCTCGGCTAACGGCAAGGCGTTAAGACATCTCCAACCGGCTCATATCGGCTTTCCCTGGCTGTGATCCAGGACCAAGGAAGCCGCAGTCGGGTTCTGCGCAGCCATGAACACTTACGTTGCCGAGCCCGCGCCTGTCGTCCGAACCGGCGACCATGCTCGACTGACATAACTTGATTTCGGTCCTCCGGGTCGGTTCCCAGTCGCTACAAAGATTTATGCCTCGCATCGCCGTGGCGCTGGTGGCATTAAGGGCGTGATCGGAGGATTACGTCCATGGCACGCAAGAGCATCAAAAGCGACGCGGTGAAACTCAAGGGCGAGACGGCCAAGAAGGCACCGCCGCTGCCGGCGGGTGCCGACCAGCCGACGAACTATGCCGAGCAGCAGGGCCATGGCGGCGAAACCCGCCAGACGACCTCGGACGCGGCACTTACCATGACCACGCAGCAGGGCATCCCGATCGCGGACGCCCAGAACAGTCTCAAGGCGGGTCTGCGGGGCCCCACGCTGCTCGAGGACTTCATCCTCCGCGAAAAGATCTTCCATTTCGATCACGAGCGCATCCCGGAGCGCGTCGTCCACGCACGCGGCTATGGCGCGCACGGCGTGTTCGAGCTGACCGACAGTCTGGCCGACTACACCCGCGCCGACGTGCTGAGCACGGTCGGGCAGCAGACGGAGGTGTTCGTCCGCTTCTCAACGGTAGCGGGCAACAAGGGCTCGCGCGATCTGGCGCGCGACGTGCGCGGCTTCGCCGTCAAGATGTACACGAAGCAGGGCAACTGGGACATCGTCGGCAACAACATCCCGGTGTTCTTCATCCAGGATGCCATCAAGTTCCCCGATCTGGTCCATGCGGCTAAGCAGGAGCCCGACCGGGCGTTCCCCCAGGCGCAAACCGCACACGACAATTTCTGGGATTTCGCCAGCCTCACCCCGGAAGCCTGGCACATGATCATGTGGATCATGTCCGATCGCACGATCCCCCGCTCCTTCCGCACGATGGAGGGCTTCGGCGTCCACAGCTTCCGCCTGGTGAACGCGGAAGGCAGGTCGACCTTCGTCAAGTTCCACTGGAAGCCGCGCCAGGGGCTCCAGTCGGTGCTGTGGAACGAAGCGGTCAAGATCAGCGGCGCCGATCCCGACTATCATCGCCGCGATCTCTGGGAGGCGATCGAGAGCGGTGACTTCCCGCAATGGGATCTCGGCGTCCAGCTGTTCGATCAGGAAACCGCCGACAAGCTTCCCTTCGACCATCTCGACTCGACCAAGCTCATCCCCGAGGAGGACGTGCCGGTCCGCATCGTCGGTACGCTCACGCTTAATCGCAACGTCGACAACTTCTTCGCCGAAACCGAGCAGGTCGCCTACTGCACGCAGAACATCGTGCCGGGCATCGACTTCAGTGACGACCCGCTGCTGCACGGCCGCAACTTCTCCTATCTCGATACCCAGCTGAAGCGGCTCGGCAGCCCGAACTTCACCCACCTGCCGATCAATGCCCCGCGCTGTCCGGTGATGAACTTCCAGCAGGACGGCCACATGGCGATGCGCAATCCGAAGGGGCGCGTGAACTATGAGCCGAACAGCTGGGGCGCGGAAGGCGGTCCGCGCGAGAACGCGGAGATCGGCTTCACCAGCTTCCCCGCCGAGGTTCAGGGGACTAAGCAGCGGGTTCGGTCCGAAACCTTTGCCGATCATTACAGCCAGGCGCGGCAGTTCTATCTCAGCCAGCAGCCGATCGAGCAGAAGCACATCGGCGACGCGCTGGTGTTCGAGCTGTCGAAGGTAGATCGTGTCGACATCCGGGCCCGGGCGGTCAGCCACCTGCGCAACATCGACGAGGATCTCGCCGCTACCGTTGCGGACGGGCTCGGCCTCGACCTGCCGGACGCCGCCAAGGCGGCCAAGCCGACGCTAGACCTGCCGACATCGTCGGCGCTCTCGATCGTCGCCAACGGCCCGGCGAATTTCGCCGGGCGAAAGATGGGCCTGCTGCTGACCGATGGGTCGAGCGCCGAGCTGTTCAATGCGCTGACGAAGGCGCTGGAAGCCGAAGGCGCGGTCTGGGAGGTGGTCGCGCCGAAGATCGGCGGGGTCACGCTCGACGACGGCACCAAGGTCGCGGCCAAGCAGAAGATCGACGGCGGACCTTCGGTCCTGTTCGATGCCGTCGCGGTGCTCCCGTCCGAGGAGGGGGTTGCGATGCTCGCCAAGGATGCGGCCTCCAAGGACTTCGTGGCGGACGCGTTCGGCCACTGCAAGTTCATCGGCTACACCGATGCAGCCGCCACGTTGTTCGACGCTTCTCGGGTGCCGGAGCTTGACGATGGCTTCGTAGCCCTAAGCAAGAGCAAGGACGTCAAGGCGTTCGTCACGACCTGTCGTGACCTCAGGTTCTGGGCTCGGGAGATGAAGGTCGATCTCGACGCGGCGGCCTGACGACCCTGGCGGGAGCGGCAGGTGGACGTCCTGCCGCTCCACTTAACGGCAAGCCTCATATCGCACGGACGTGGGACGTGCTGCCTCGCTCGCGTTCAACGGGATCGGGTCATACCATCGCGGGCCGCGGTAACGACCCAGCGGCCGGTGCGGCCCGCGGTGCGAACCGTCCAACAACGCCCGGTCTCTGCGAGGAACCGGGCGTGGATCCCTGCCGCATGCTGGACGAAATCGTAGAAATCAATCCTGTGGTGCGCGAGCACGATGATGCCGCCTGGGCGCAGGCGAGCGGCCATCTCACGCGCAACCCGGGCCATCTCTCGCGCTGAGAGGTAATACAGGATCTCGGCGATCACGATCACGTCATAGACGAGACGTGGCGGTCGACCGGGGAGCACGAGCAGCGATGCGCACGCACGAGGCCAGGCGGCAACGGCGCGTGCCGTCAGGTCGACCCCCTCCCTCGTGCCCTCGGTCGCATCGAGGCGCAACGCCATCCTCGCGATCGCGGCACTGTTGGATCCGTTGCCGCTGGCCAGCTCCAGCACCCGTCCGACCGGTCGGTGACCTATCGCGTGCAGGATCGCGGCACGCTTCACCGCCTCGTCACGGGCGGTGAAGGTGCGCCAGGGATCGTCGTCGCCGGCGAACTTGGCGGCGAACCCGGCAAGATCGATCGGGCTCGTCACTTCGAACCCGGCCGGTAGCGCTCGACCGGACGAGCAAAGGCCGCAAGCTCGTGTCTCGCGATCGTGAAGCCTGCTGGATCATCGGAAACGGCGCCGAGCTGCGTCCGGTAGACGCGGATCAGCGACCGCTTAACCGGAACTCCTCCGGGCACAGCGATGCGCCATGCCGGTCCGGACCTGTCCGGGCGAGGCGGCCACACGCGGTAGGTCAGCCGACCGGCGCCACCCGGGCATCGGGCGACGGCCGCTGCTACGGCGCGGTGATCGGGATGGTCGTCATCGCAGGCCGGTCCGACGATGAGATCGAGATCCCGGCATCGTGCGACCTGGCGGCGCAGCGCGCGATAACAGCGTCCCGGGATCGAGGGCAACTGGCCATCGGGCAAATTGAGGAACGAGACGTCGCCAGCAACGATGCCGAGACGACGTAGCGCATGAAGGCTCTCACGCTGGCGCGCCGCGACCAGTCGCGCTCTCGGCCATTGTCGGCTGCCCCGGTGAGACGCGGCACCATCGGTCACGACCGCAACCCGGACCCGAGCTCCATGGCGGCGAAGCCGCGCAATGAGGCCTGCCGCGCCGATGACCTCGTCATCCGGGTGCGGGGCGATCACCAGCGCGACACGTACGTTTCGCAGCGGGATCCTCACAGAATGGGGTCGAGGATGTGCTCGGCGACAGCCTGGCCGACGCGAAAGCGATGCGCGTCGGGCGCAGGCTGGCGCAGGTACACCATGAGATCGGCGATCTTTGCCGCCAGCGGATGCGATAGGAACAATCCCTGCAGCCCCACCGCCTCCTGCGCGATCGTCAGGGCGCGCTCGGCAGAGCCGGCGATCGATAGCCGCGCAGCGGACACCCGGGCGAGGCGTTCCGCATCCGTCCCGCTGAACCAGGCGCCCGCCGTGTCGCGGATGCTCGCCGCTGCACCCTGGGCAAGCAGGAACAGGTCGGCGAGGCGCGATGCCTGGAACGGATCGGAAGCGCGCTCGTGGGTGGTCAGGTGGTCACGCACTGCATCGAGCAGGCCGGCGATGCCCCCGGCATGAACCGCGGCGAAGCGCAGCGCGCCTCCGCTGAAGAACGGCTCCCGCGCATAGCTGCCGGGCTCGCCGATACGGCCGTCTTCACGGATCACAGAGCCGGACCAGCGCACCAGATGTGTCTCCGAGCGCTGCATGCCGATCGTCTGCCACCACTCCCGATCGATGGCAGGCGGATCGGCATCCAGGTCGAGCAGGAGCAGCTGCGGCCCGCGTTCGCTATCCGCAGTTACCAGCGCGTGAGTCAGTATCCCCGCCCCCGATGCATAGCCCTTGCCGCCGGTCAGCCGTCCGCCGGTAAGCACCAGCGACTCACCCGGCAGGCCCGCATTCCACACACCCAGCATCGCTCCCGCAGCGATCCGCGCCCGCAACGCAGCGACCTGGGACGACGTGCCGTATCGAAACACGATTTGCACCGCATCGACATGCCCCTCCAGCAGGCGCCCGATGGGGAGATCCCGGCGTCCCGCAGCGTAAAGAGGGCGGAGCAGGTCCAGATATGCCTCGGGCGTCGTCGGATCGCCGGCGGGGTCGGTCACCCACCCTGCCGCGACGATCGCATGGCGCAGAGCTTTGGTCGTCGTCATACCGCCTGCTCGCAAAGCTGGTGCTCGAGCGTTGCCAGGGCATGCTCGGCCTCGGCGAGGGTGACGTCGGGTATATCGGGCAGCGCCGGCACGACACGCATGGCGAACGCCTCTGCGTTGGGGCAGTCGCGCGCGACGCCGATCACATGGTCACCGGTCAATCCGATACGGTCGCCGAAGCGAGCTGCGACAAAGGAATCGGGGAGCCCGGCCCAAATGCGGCGCGCCTCCGCCTGCTGTCGGTATTGCCATGCCGCCCCTCGGGGATGCGGCATTGAGGGTGCCCCGTGATGGTCGATGGCACTGAGCGCAGCCGCCATGCCGCCCGGCGCCCGGCCGAGCCGCCGTGAGGAGGTCGCAACCACCATGCCGGGATCGCGGCGCACGCGAAACCCGGCGCGCCCGGCATCGTCGAGCAGGGCGGCGTCCTCGCCGCATGGCACCGGCTGGAAGCCACCCAGCGCCTGATAGGCTCCGGGTCGGAAGGCCATGTTGGCGCCTCCCGAGCAGTGGGAGCCGGTCGGACTGTCCCACGGAACGGGGTCGACCGATCGTCGGTAGGCGTGAAGCCGATCGAGGTAGCGCTCGACCCTCCCCTGCACCGGATCCCGCTCCGCTGCGATCCGGACGATTCGCCCGGCGACAAGGTCGGCCGAGGCCAGGCCCTGCAGTGCCGCCCTGACCCAATCGGCACGGGGCTGGCTGTCGGCGTCGGTCGTCAGGAGAATACCGTGGGGCGTGCTCGCCGCATGATGCAGGCCGAGGGCGATGGCGGCCCGGCGTGCACGACCGGCATTGGCATCAGGGGACGGGTCTCCCTGAGCCACCGTGAACGGAAGGGCCATGCGACCAGCATGCTCGAGTATTACCTGCTCGCTCGCATCCGAGCAATTATCAAGGAGGAAGAACACGGCAGCCTCGACGTCGCCCAGGTCCAGTCGCTCGATCGCCTCCAGCAACTTCGGTAACGCAGTCTCCTCGTTGCGGACCGGAACACAGATCGCAGCTGACACAGGTCGCAACGGCACCCCCACCATCGGTTTCGCAGGACCGGCGACCCTGCCTTGCAGGACTGTAGGTGATAAACGCCGGTTTCGATAGCTGCTCGCGGTGATGCAAGATGCCAGATCGTCATGCAGGACTATAGGTTTGCCCGGTTTCAACCGAGATATCGGCGTCGGGTAGGTAGCCGTCGAAGTTCGCGCCGCGCACCTACAAGCTGCTGTTCGACATGGCAGGCTACCCGGATGCGAAGGCGGTGCCATTCTTCCCCGAGATCGATCCCGTGTTCCGCGTCACCGACCCTGCCGCGCACTACCATGTGCCGGTCGTGGTCAGCCCCTTCGGCTACTCCACCTACAGGGGCAATTGATCACCGATCACGCCTCGATCCCTGCCTGGTGCATCGGCTTATAGAGCTCGTGCTCAAGCGACCGCAGGTAGCGGTCGAGGCGCTCTACCAGTGTTGCGACGTCCGCAGCATAGGCTGGGACGTTCGAAGCTATCGCGTTGCTGCTCCAACGCCGTATGTGGTCGGAGTAGCGTAGCCGAAGCTCGCGATCCTCTTCCATGATCCGCTCGTAAGTCGGCATCTGGTCGGCGAAATAGCCTCGAGCCTCCTTGTTCCAGCCCTGCTGTGTAGGCAGATGCTCCCGTACCGCATTGGCCAGGTTCATTCGTAGCCGGCCGAGGTCGGTAAGCGGAGGTCCAGCCCTGACGCAGTCACGAAGTGCGTAGGCAGCGGCGCGGATCGCCTCGTGGGAGCGCCTGCTATCATCGGGCCTCATCATCTCGTTCTACTCGCCATCATCTTACTAGCCGTCATTGCTGGCGCGCCGCGCGCCGATCATGGCCGTCTGAGCTGCCCCCTTCTGAGTGGTCCATCGACTATTACAGTCTGGACCAAGGAAGGGACGACGAATGCCTGCGAAGAAGCACAAGCCCGAGGAGATTATCGGGAAGCTACGTGAGGTTGAGATCATGCTGGGTCAGGGCGGCACGACCGCCGAGGCCTGTCGGCGCATCGCGGTCAGCGAGCAGACCTAATACCGCTGGCGCAAGGAATATGGTGGCCTGAAGACCGATCAGACTCGGCGGATGAAGGATCTGGAAAAGGAGAACCTGCGGCTGCGCCGGGCGATCTCGGATCTGACGCTGGACAAGCTCATCCTGCAGGAGGCAGCCAAGGGAAACTTCTGAGCCCCGCACGGCGTCGGCGCTGCATCGACCAGGTCCGGGAGGTGCTGGATGTATCCGAGCGGCGGGTGTGCCGCGTGCTCGGCCAGCACCGGTCGACGCAGCGCAAGGTGCCGTTCGGGGCAGATGACGAGCTGGCGCTCACCGAGGATATCATCGCCCTTGCCAGGCAGTACGGGCGCTACGGCTATCGCCGGGTGACGGCGCTGCTGCATGCGGCGGGTTGGTCGGTGAACCATAAACGGGTGGAACGGATCTGGCGACGCGAGGGGCTGAAGGTGCCGCAGCGCCAGCCGAAACGCGGCCGGTTATGGCTGAACGATGGCTCGTGCATCCGGTTGCGGCCGGAGTATCCGGGGCATGTCTGGGCTTACGACTTCGTCGAGGAACGCACCCATGACGGACGCAAGTTCCGCATCCTTACCATTATCGACGAGGCGAGCAGGGAGTGCCTGGCACTCGTCGTCGCGCGCCAGCTCAAACACGAAGACGTACTGGCAGCGCTGGCCGAGTTGTTCATCGAGCGTGGTCCGCCCGCGCATATCAGGTCGGACAACGTCCTATGTCTGGAAGCAGCGGCGGGTTTTGGCCAGCAGATATCCATGCGCCGACAACCATCGGCGCGGCATGCAATCTGAGCCAGATGGCTTCCACCGTCAACGGGATCGCTCCCTGCCATAGCAAACACAGGATCCAGCGGCGCCGGGGCGGCCGTGGTCCTCACCATCCTTAAAACGAGATACGCACCCAGGTGGAAGGCCCGAACATTATCTACAGGGTCGCTCGACGAGCGCCCTCACGGCACTTGCAGAGAGGGGTCCTTCCACCTGGCATCCGACCGTTCGAGGAACGGCCGGTACTCTGTCCCCGTCTTGACAACGGCGTGAGCCACGCGCGCCATCTTGGCGGTGAGCGCCGTCATCGCCTTGCGGCGACGGTCGGCATCGTCCGCGTGCCCGGCGGTGTACCGTCCGAGCTTGTCACGGAAACTGTTGTCGCGCTGACGCGCGGCGACCTGGGCAGCCATCCAGAAGGTGCGGCGCAGACGCGCGTTGCCGTACTTGGACAGCTTGGTGCGGCCACGAAACGTGCCTGACTGGCACGTTGCGAGATCGAGGCCGCAGAACTTCAGGAACTGTCGATGATGGTTGAAGCGACGCAAATCACCGGCCTCGGCCAGAATGGTCAGCGCGTTAATCGGACCAATGCCCGGAATGTTGCGCAGCAGCTTATAATCAACATGCTCGGCCAGCCTGTCATGGGCAAGCCGCTCTATCTCGTCACGCTGGTGGATGAGGCTGCGTCCCTGCGCGATGACCATGCGGAACATGGTAATTGCTGCCGAATCCTCCGGGACCGGCAGAGCCACCGAAGCGCAGGCCGTTTCGTATATGTCATTGACAAGACGGGCCTTGGAAACCTTGCGGCCGATGAGAGGCCAGGCAGCTGCCGAGAATGCCCCAGCGTCGAGCGCGGTGATGCTGGCAGGAGTGGGGAACCGCTCGATGAGCGCGAGAAACCAGTCGGACCGGCTGTTGCCTGCGAAGCGGGCGATCTCGGGGAAGTACAGCGGCAGGTAGTGGGTCAGGATGCGGTGCCAGGTCTGCGTCTTCATCCTAGAGATCGTTTCGTGGGTCTTCGAGAGTTCCTGCAGGTCATTGATGCCCGCGGCGAGAGGATCGACGTAGCGCTGCGTCGCACCGATCCGCAGCATGTGCAGGATGACCTGCGCGTCCTTGGGGTCGTTCTTGTCCCAGCCATTGTGCAGCGCCTCGCGCGTTCTGGCGAGCGCGACCGACGAGATGAGGCGCAGCTCGAACCCTGCCGTCAGCAGCCGATGTGCCAGCGTGCGATGGTAATTACCCGTCGCCTCGAACCCGACAATGATAGGGCGCCCGATGGCAGCGAGTTTTTCGGCAAAGCCGTCATAGTCCTGCCTGGTTGCCATGACGGTCATCCGCCGGCGCCGGCCGCCTTCCGGTCGCTCGATGAGAACCTCCTGCCGGCTCTTGGACATATCGATAGCTACCAGCACGGCGCCGGCAGGCGTAGAGGTGAGCTTGGTCATGGTCGGTCAGCCTCCAAAGTGTTGTCTCGACAACCTCACTTTAGATACCTGCTGACCGGTCATGGCTTGCCCTGATGAAGCCTGCGGCCGCTACGCGGCCTTGTCTTCATCAGGGCCATAGCGGCTCCCAAACCAGCGCTTCCCAATGTGCTATGGCAGCGAGTTCATCGCCGCCGCCGTCCAGACCTGGCTCAGGCAGATCGGCGTGAAGACGCTCTACATCGCCCCGGGCTCGCCATGGGAGAACGGCTACAACGAGAGCTTCAACGGCTCGCTGCGGGATGAGCTGCTGAACGGCGAGATCTTCTACACCCTCGCTGAAGCCAGGGTGCTGATCGAGGCGTGGCGGCGTCACTACAACACTGTCCGACCGCACAGCAGCCTCGGCTATCGACCACCCGCCCCGGAAGCGGCGACACCGCCATTGCCGGCCTCCGGTTCCGCTTCGCTCCACCTCCGACCGGCAATGGCGGCGGAGACGACAATGCACTAACTATCAACCCGGACCACCCGGTGGGGGCTGCTCATAATCACCACTCCTCGGCGGTCACCCCCTTTCCCTCAAACGATCGAATAGCGTGAATCGAAATCGCTTCTCGAAACTCGTCGGCTACGAGAATTGGGACAGTGGCGACGGTGATTGACATCGCACGGTGAGCATGGCTGATTAAGCGTATGGGGATGGCGATCTCCCCACGAGGCGTCAGCCAGAGAATCGCGTCCAGCACGAACACGCAAGGGACGCGTCATGCCTGCTCCAAACGCTATAACACCGGACAAACTTGCCCGCCTTGTCGCATCGCCCAGCGCGCCGCGTATCATCGATCTGCGCGACGGACCGACAGAAGCCATTCCGGGATCACTGTTTCCAGTTCTCCTTGATCCGACCCAATGGGGATATGCCTCCGGGTCATCAGCGGTCCTCATCGACACCGATGGTAGTGGTCTGGCAGTTGCAGCGGCCGCCATTCTTCGCAGCGAGGGTGTAGCGGCCGAAGTCTTGGACGGCGGGTTCGCCGCATGGGCGGCAAGCGGGTTGCCTACCGTTTCCCTGGTCCATCTGCCGCCACGACATGACGATGGCCAAACATGGTGGGTCACACGAGCGCGGCCCAAGGTCGATCGCATCGCCTGTCCCTGGCTGATCCGACGGTTCGTCGATCCGCAGGCCCGCTTCTTGTTCGTCGCGCCCGGTGACGTGCTGACCGTCGCCAAGCAACAACAGGCCGAGCCGTTCGACGTCGCGGACGAAGGCGTATTCTGGAGCCATCGCGGCGAGCGTTGCACCTTCGACATCATGGTCGAGGCCTTCGGCCTCGACGCGCACGAACCGCTGGTCCGCCTCGCGACGATCGTGCGGGGCGCCGATACCGATCGGCTCGACCTTGTGCCCGAGGCTGCTGGACTGCTCGCCATCTCGCTTGGCCTGTCGCGTATCCACAGTGACGATCACGCCCAGCTCGAAGCCGGCATGGCGGTATACGATGCGCTCTATCGCTGGTGCCGTGACGCGCAGGGCGAGAAGCACAACTGGTCCTCGCATCAGCCGGCGCGCGGGAAGGTGTCGTCATGACCGCGGTGACAGCCGACGTCGCGACGCCGACGCGCCCGGAACCGGTCACGCTCGGCCAGGCCTTCTGGGTCTGGCTGCGCATCGCGATGCTCTCGTTCGGCGGTCCTGCCGGACAGATCGCGGTAATGCACCGCATCCTCGTCGACGAAAAACGCTGGATCGGGGAGCAGCGGTTCCTGCACGCCCTCAACTATTGCATGTTGCTGCCAGGGCCAGAGGCGCAACAGCTCGCCACATACATCGGCTGGCTGATGCACCGGACGAAGGGCGGCATCGTCGCCGGCGTGCTGTTCGTTATTCCCGGCGCGGTCGCGATCATGGCGCTGAGCTGGGTCTATGTCCTCTACGGTCGCGTCGGTATCGTCTCGGCGCTGTTCTTCGGCCTCAAGTGCGCGGTATTGGCCGTCGTGCTTCAGGCGGTCGTGCGGATCGGCGGACGGGCGCTCAAGTCGACGCCGGCAAGGGCGCTTGCCGCGCTGGCGTTCGTCCTGATCTTCTTCGCCGGCGCGCCGTTTCCGCTGATCGTGCTGGGTGCCGGCCTCATCGGATGGTGGTCGACCCGGCAAGGCAGCACGGCCTTCAGGGGCGGAGGGCACGGCGCGTCCAAGGGCACGATCGTAGCCGACGCGGATACACTACTCGGCGAAGAGCTGCCCGCCCATGCCCGGCCGACATGGGCTGAGACGGTCCGCACAGCGCTGGTCTGGCTGGCTCTCTGGCTCGTGCCGGTCGCGGCGCTGTTGATCGCGCTCGGTCCCGATGACGTGTTCAGCCGCATCGCGACCTTCTTCTCGACGATGGCGATGGTGACGTTCGGCGGGGCCTATGCCGTCCTCGCCTATGTCGCGCAGCAGGCGGTCGAGAATTATGGCTGGCTGGGGCCGAAGGAGATGCTGGACGGTCTTGGCATTGCGGAGACGACGCCTGGGCCGCTCATCATGGTCCTGCAATTCGTCGGCTTCCTCGGCGCCTATCGCGGGTCCACCGGGCTGTCCCCGCTGTTGGCTGGGACGCTCGGCGGGCTGCTCGCGACCTGGGTAACGTTCGTGCCGTGTTTCCTGTGGATCTTCCTCGGTGCGCCCTTCATCGAGCGACTGCGCGGTAACGCTGCCGTCGCGGGCGCGCTGTCGGCGATCACCGCGGCGGTCGTGGGCGTCGTACTCAACCTCGCGGTGTGGTTCGCGCTGCATACGCTGTTTCGCGAAACGACGATGGTGGCAGCAGGGCCGTTCCGCTTCGATGCGCCGGTGCTGACCAGCATCGATCCGGCCGCCTTCGTCCTCTCGCTGGGCGCAGCCTACGCGATCTTCATGACGCGGGCGGGGGTCATCACGACCCTGCTGGCGACGTCGGCTGTGGGGCTGGCGCTTTATGGGCTTGGGGTAATCCGATGAATAGCGGAGAGAAGTCGATGGATGCGATCGATCGTCGTGCGGCGCTGGGTCTGGGGATCGCAGCGGGTGCCGCCTCGTTGGGCGGGCCTGTGGCCGCACAAGCTCCTGCCAACCCGGCGCCAGCCTTCACGCCCCGGCCGCTACCGTTCGATGCAGCAACGCTTCCCGGGCTGTCCGCCAAGCTGCTGACCAGCCACCACGACAACAACTATATTGGTGCGGTCAAGCGCCTCGGAGCGATCAAGGCCGAGTTTGCCAGGCTCGACCCGATGACGGCACCGGGCTTCACGCTCAACGGGCTGAAGCGTGAGGAGCTGATCGCCTGGAACTCGATGATCCTGCACGAAATCTATTTCGCGGGCTTGGGCGGTGCTTCGCGGCCGGGCGCACGGCTTTCGCAGGCGATCGAACGCGACTTCGGCAGCCATGCGCGCTGGGCGGCCGAGTTTACCGGCATGGGCAAGGCGCTGGCTGCCGGGTCGGGATGGGTATTGCTCACCTGGAGCGAACGGGACGGGCGTCTGACGAACCAATGGGCTGCCGATCATACGATGACGCTGGCAGGGGGAACGCCGCTTCTGGCGCTCGACATGTACGAACACGCCTATGCGATCGACTATGGCGCGAAGGCCGGCGATTACGTTGATACGTACATGAAGGTGCTGAGCTGGGATGCTGCCAGTCGCCGGTTCGAGCGACTGGCGGCACCGATCTAGGCAAGGACTGGTTCGGCCACCTTGCGGCGTCGCTGAAAACGCGACGCCCATGCGGTGATCGCCGGCAGCACCAGCAGCGTCAGCGCGGTCGACGTGATGAGGCCGCCGATGACGACCGTGGCGAGCGGGCGCTGCACCTCCGCACCCGTGCCGGTGGCGAGCGCCATCGGTACGAAGCCGAGCGACGCAACCAGCGCCGTCATCAGAACCGGACGAACCCGCTCCATCGCACCATCGGCGATAGCCCGATCATCGTCCTCGCCTTCCTCGCGGTGCTTGCGGATCGCGCCCATCATGACGAGGCCGTTGAGGACCGCGACGCCCGACAACGCGATGAACCCGACTGCGGCAGTGATCGAGAAGGGAATGCCGCGCAGCAGCAGGGCGAAGACGCCGCCCGCGAGCGCCATCGGCACCGCGGAGAAGACGATCAGCGCGGGGATGAAGCCGCCAAGCGCCATGTAGAGCAGCGCATAGATCGCCAAGAAGCAGATCGGCACCACCAGCATCAGGCGAAGCCGCGCCGATTGCAGACTCTCGAAGGTGCCGCCCCAACCGGTATACATGCCGGCAGGAAGCGGCATCGCATCAATGCGGGCTTCGGCTTCCTTGACGAAGCCGCCAAGGTCGCGTCCACGCACATTGACCTGAACGGTCATCATGCGCTTGCCGTTCTCGCGGCTGATCTGATTCAACCCTTGCGTATAATTGAACCGCGCCACCTCGCGCAGCGGGATCGAGCGCGCGGTCTGTCCCTCGGGCGTCGGCAGCATGACCGGGATCGCGCCCAGCGTATCGATGTCGTCACGCTGCGCGTCGGGCAGGCGCACCACCACCGAGAAGCGCCGATCGCCCTCGAATAACAGCCCGGCTTCCCGGCCGCCCAGCGCGGCCGAGACGGTGTTCGCCACCTCCTCGACCGAGAGGCCAAGCCGTCCGGCAGCCTGGCGGTCGATCTGCACGTCGAAGGTGGGGGCGCCGTCCGTCTGCTCGACGCTGACGTCGCCCGCGCCCGGGATGGTGCGCACCGCATTGGCGATCTTCTGGGCCTGTGCGGTCATTGCATCGAGGTCGTCGCCATAGAGCTTGATCGCCACGTCGGCGCGGACGCCGGCGATCAGCTCGTTGAAGCGCATCTGGATCGGCTGCTGGATTTCGGTCCGGTTGCCGATGACCCCCTTCATCCGCTCCTCGATGCGGGCGATGATATCCTCCTTGGTCTTTACCTCCGCCGGCCATTCGCTTTCCGGCTTGGGAATGACATAGGTGTCCGACGAGTTGGGCGGCATGGGATCGGTGCCGAGGTCGGCGTTGCCGTTCTTGGAGAAGACCAGCGCCACCTCCGGCAGCGTCTTCAACGCATCCTCGATCCGCATCTGCATCTGCGTCGACTGGTCGATCGAGGCCGAGGGCACGCGGAAGTTGGTGACGGTGATGTCCTTCTCGTCGAGCTGCGGCATGAACTCCTCGCCGAGGAAGCCGAAGCAGAACACCGCCGCGACGAACACGCCGGCACCGGCCGTGATGAAGGGCAACGGTCGGGCGATCGCCTTGCCCAGCAGCGGCGCATACCGCTCCTTGAACCAGCGGATCGGCTTCACCTCCGTTTCGCTGACCCGGCCCTTGATAAGGATCACGATCATCGCCGGCACGAAGGTCAGCGACAGGACGAAGGCGCAGGCCAGCGCGATCATCAGCGTCGTCGCCATCGGCGAGAACGTCTTTCCCTCGACGCCCTGGAACGTGAGCAGCGGGACGAAGACGAGGAAGATGATAAGCTGGCCGAAGACGGTCGGCCGGATCATCTCCTTCGCCGATGCGGCGGTCGTCTCAAGGCGCTCGTCCAGCGTCAGCAGGCGGTTCTCGGCGTGCTGGCGCTCGGCGAGGTGGCGCAGCGCATTCTCGACGATGATGACCGCCCCGTCGACGATCAGGCCGAAGTCGAGCGCGCCCAGGCTCATCAGATTGCCGGATACGCCCAGCGCATTCATGCCCGATGCCGTCATCAGCATCGTGATCGGAATGACCGCGGCGGTGATGAGCGCGGCGCGGACGTTGCCGAGCAACAGGAACAGGACGACGATGACGAGCAACGCGCCCTCGATCAGGTTTTTCTCGACCGTCGCGATCGTCGCGTTGACCAGCTTCGAGCGGTTATAGACGGGTTCGGCGAATACATCGGGCGGCAGCGTCCGGTTGACCTGTTCCAGCTTCTCTCCGACCGCGGTCGCGACGATGCGGCTGTTCTCGCCTACCAGCATCAGCACGGTCGAGATGACCGCCTCCGATCCCATGCGGCTGCCCGACCCGGTGCGGACCGCACCACCGATCATCACTTGCCCGACGTCCTTGACCCGCACGGGCACGCCGTTGCGGGTGGCGACGACCGCCTCCTGGATGTCCTCGATCGACTTCAGGCGGGCATCGGCGCGAACCAGAAAGCTCTCGCCGGCGCGGCGCACATAGTTCGAGCCTGCCGAGACGTTCGCCCGCTCCATCGCATCGGCCAGCTCGGTGATCGAGATGCCGTAGGAGGCGAGCGCATTGAGGTTGGGTTCGATCAGATACTGTTTGACATAACCGCCATTGGAATCGACCCCGGCAACGCCCTTCACGTTGCGCATCTGCGGCCGGATGATCCAGTCCTGCACCGTGCGCAGATAGGCAGCCTTGGCGAGTTCGGTGGTCAGCCGCTCGCCCTCCGGCGTCAGATAGCTGCCGTCCGACTGCCAGCCCGGCTGACCATCGACCGTCTTCACGCCCTTGCCGTCCGGGTGACGGAAGGCGATCGAGTAGAAGAAGATCTCGCCGAGGCCGGTGCTGAGCGGCGCGAGGTTGGGTTGCACGCCTGCCGGCAGGCTGTCCTTCGCCTGGGCGAGCCGTTCCGTGACCTGCGCCCTCGCGAAGTAGATGCTGGTCGCGTCGGTGAAGACCGCCGTCACCTGGCTGAAGCCGTTGCGCGAGAAGGAGCGCGTCATCTCCAGCCCGGGGATGCCCGCCAATGCCGTCTCGACGGGGAACGTCACCTGCTTTTCGACATCGACCGGGCCGAGCGAGGGGACGAAGGTGCTGATCTGCACCTGACGGTTGGTGACGTCTGGCACCGCGTCGATCGGCAGCTTGGTGATCTGCCATGCCCCGAACGCGACGACGACGAGGGTCAGGAACGCGACCAGCCATCGGAGGCGAACCGATGTCGAAAGGATGCGCTCGATCATTCCTCGCCTCCCACGTTCTTTTCGAGTTCGGCCTTGATGAGGAAGGCGTTGGTCGTGGCGATCTGCGTGCCCGCGCTAATACCTTCGGCAACGGCGACCATGCCGCCAGAGCGGTTGGCAATGCGGATAGGCTGCGCCTTGAACCCCTGCGGCGTCCGGACAAACACCACCGTCCTATCGCCCAGCGTCTGCACGGCATCCTGTGGGACCATGACGCCGCCCTTGGTCGCACCGCCGCTGGCCAGGATGCGCGCCTGGACGAGCTGTCCGGGTGCGAGCGTGCTGGTGCCGGCGGTCGGCGTCACCACGATCGTCGCGGTGCGCGACTGCGGATCAACGACGCCTGTTGCGGCACGGACCCGGCCTTCAATGGTGCGGCCATCACTGGTGCTCAGCTCGACCCGATCGCCGGTGCGGACCCGCATGGCATCGGCCGGGGGCACGTTGGCGGTGATCTGGAATCGACGCGGATCGGCGACCCGGAACAGCTCGGTTTCCGCCGCGACATACTGGCCGAGATTGGCAGCAGCAGCAGTCACACGGCCGGCGATCGGGCTGATGATCGCCACGGAGCGTCCGTCGCCGGTAACACGCGCGGCGCCTGCCGCGGCGCTGGCACGGCGCGCGTCGGCCTGAGCCACCGCGAGGTTGGCCTGTGCGGCCTCGTAGTCGGCACGGGGACTGACGCCCTGTGCGAGCAAGGTCCGTTCGCGCGCGAGCTGGCGCTGGGCGAGCGTCACGCGCGCCGATGCCGATGAACGGTCGGCCGCGATCTGCGAGGCGTCCCGGCTTTCGACCAGGGCGAGTGTCTGGCCTGCCCGGACAGGATCGCCGATCCGCGAGAAGATGCGCGTGATCGTCCCCGGTGCGCGGGCCGTCAGCAACGCTTCCGCGTCCGGTGTGGCCTCAACCGTCGCGGAGGCGATGACAGCAGCATCCAGCTCGCCTGAAGCGGCAGGGGCGACGGTGATCTGCGACGTCGCAATAGCTTGCGGCGTGATGACCAGCCTGTCGTTCGACGCTGCCGGTGTGGCGGCTTCTGTCGGGGCCGGTGTCGGAACAGGTGCCTGGGTGAGGCGTGCGACGCCGAAACCGAGCGCGGCAGCCGCGACCAGCCCGATGGCGGCCCCGGCATAGAGACGATGTTTTCCGGTCATTGGACCGCTTCTCCGGTGATGCTGAGGCCCGACAGGCGGGCAAGGTTGGCGCGGGCGTCGAGACGCGCGATGTCGGCGTCGAGGATGACGCCTCGGGCGGCGCCGAGATTGTGACGGGCGGCAAGCAGTTCGATCAGCGGTGCCTTGCCCGCCTCATAGGCGATACGTGCAAGGCGATACGCCTCCTCGGCGGTCCGCATCGTTCGCTGTGCGGCTACCGCGCGCGTATCGGCGGCCTGCACGAGGACGAAAGCGGCCCGCGCGCCGGTCTCCGCTTCGAGCCGCGCCGCTGCGGCGCGGGCTTCGGCTCCCTGAAGATCGGCACGGGCTGCATCGATATTGCCCCGGTTGCGATCGAAGAACGGCAGCGGCACCGATACCCCGGCGACGACGGCGGGGCCGCTGGCGACGCGAAGCTGGCGAACGCCAAGCTGCGCCGTGATGTTGGGAACAGCAAGCCGTTGCTGTACCGTAACGGCTCTTGCAGCTGCCTCCCGTTCCGCTTCCGCGACCTTGACCGTCGTTGCCTGCATCGGATCGACCGGTCCGCTCGACGGTCGCGCGTTCATCCGATCGAGCAGGGATTCCCCAACCCCGGTGAACGTCGTCGGGGAACCTGCCAAGCCTGAAAGCCGCGCGAGCGCCGCTGTCTTCTGGGCACGCGCGACTTCAAGATCGGCTTCGAGGGTCGCGAGTTCGGTTTCCGCCTGAAGCTGGCGCAACCGTGCTTCCTTGCCGGCACCGACAAGGGCGCGAGCGACCTTCAGGTCGGCGGTCGCCTCCTCCACCTCGTCCTCGGCGAGCGCGATCCGGCGTTCCGCTACCTCGGCACTCGCATAGGCGCGCGCCAGTTCAGTGGCGAAGAGCAGACGGCCATCGCGGTTCCGTGCTTGCGCCGCGGCGATGCCCGCCTCCCCGGCCGCGATCCGGGCGGAACGCTTGCCCCCCAGCTCAATCGGCTGATCGATCTGGAAGGTGGTCTGCTGCTGATTGCGCGCGTTGTTCTGCAAGTCGCCGGCGAAGTTCTCGGCGTAGACGTTGATGAAGGGATTGGGCCGCGCGCGCGCCTGTTCGGCAAGGCCTTGCGCGCGGGCCACGTCCGCATCGAGGGCGGTCACGCGCGGAGCCGTCTGCGCCTGACGCAGGAGCTGGGCGAAGGGTGGTGCCGTCTGCGCACCGGCCGTGCCGATGGGGCACAGCATTACGAGCATACCGGCCAGCGCAAGCCTGCGCTGCCGGCGACTGGGGCCGTTCATGATCTTCTTCCTGCAAAGGTGAGCTTGGTGGCGCGGTTGGCGCCGGTGCCGGCTCAGGCTCGTGGAGGTCGAAGAAACTCTGCGGGGTCGATCCCTCCGGGCAGACGAGCGGTGCCGATCATCCATTGCCGGTCGGCAACGAGGATCATCCGCTCGGACGGGAGCGCCCCGTCAAACGCTACCCAATGCCCTGTCGCGTGCGCCAACACATGGATCGGTGCATCGGGATCGGATTTCTCGGGCGTATCGTGGCTATGCTCGATCACTGACGCATGGATCGCATCGTCGTCATGGACGATCGCATTGTGCCACCCCGACAGGCCGATCAGGCCGAGCATGGCGACGAGCGCCAGCACGGCGCCCAGCAGCGCGGATCGAGGATGACGCATAGGCATTCTGCCGAAACTACGCTGACCGCCTGTAACGGACAAGCGCATCACCGGTTCGGCCACTTCGGATGACGGCGATCGATCACGAAAGCATGATCGCCCTTGGCGTGCTCTGCGTGGTGGGGATCGTCGGCGGGTAGATCGGCATGGTCATGCGGAATGACGTCCGGATCATGCGCCGGCCATAGGCGAAGCGCCGCGACGACGCCGATCGCGGACAGCGCCGCCATGCCGACGAAGGCCGCGCTCATGCTGACGCGAGCGCCCAACTGTCCGACGAGCGGATAGCAGATCAGCCAGCACACATGGCTGAGTGCGAACTGCGCCGCGAACAGGGCGGGCCGGTCCTCGGCATTGGCCGATCGGCGAAGAAGTCGTCCGGACGGCGTGAGGCTTGCGGAGTAGGCGACGCCCATGACCAGCCAGCCCGCCAGCAGGACGTGCCAATAGGCAGCGCCCGGCGTCATCGTCGCGCTGATCGCGGCGAGCGCCGCGAGCGTGATCGTCAGCACGGCAGCGGCGACGATCATCACCGTGCGATCGGCGATCCTGTCCAATACCCGCGGCAGGGTCAGCGCCGCGGTGATCGAGCCGCCTCCGAAGGCGGCGAGCGTCAGTGCGACATCGCGCTGGCTCAGGCCCAGGCCCTTCACGATGACGACGGTGTTGACGATGACCATCGCGCTCGCGGCAGCGGCGCTGAGCGTCAGGGCCAGCAGTCCGCGCAGGCGCGGCGTCCTGAGGTAGATGCGCGTTCCCCGCGTCGTTTTGTCGTAAATGCCGCCCTGATCCTCGACTGGTGCGGGCCGGGGCAGGACCGTCGAGACGACGAGCAGCGCCGAAGCGATGAAGCCGATCGCCGTGCCCGAGAACAACCAGTGATAGCTCATCACCGTCAGCAGGCCGGCCGCAAGGATGGGGCTGGTCAGGCTCTCCATGTCATAGGCGAGACGCGACAGCGACAGGGCGCGGGTATAGTCACGCTCATCCGGCAAAACGTCCGCGATGGTCGCCTGAAACGTCGGCGTGAACGCGGCCGACGCCGATTGCAGGACGAAGATCAGGACATAGACCTGCCAGACCTGGTTCACGAACGGCAGGCAGATCGCCACGGCCGCGCGGATCGCATCCATGCTGACAAGCAACGCCCGCCGGGGTACGCGGTTGGCGAACGCTCCGGCGATCGGGGCGACGCCGATATAGGCGACCATCTTGATCGCGAGCGCCGTGCCCAGCACGGCCCCGGCGCTGCCACCAGCGATGTCATAAGCCAGCAGTCCCAGCGCAACGGTCGCAAGTCCCGTCCCGATCAATGCGATGATCTGGGCGAGAAACAGATGACGGTAAGTCCGGTTTGCCAGGACGCTGAGCATGGACGCCTCATATCCCCCTAGGGGGATGCCGTCTATCCCCCTGGGGGGATACTCGACAACATCGGTGCCGGCATCCTACATTGAGGGCATGTCTCATAACGCGCACTCCAGCCACCCGGCGATCATCAAGCGCCTGAACCGCGCAGCGGGTCATCTGCGCAGCATCGTCGGGATGATCGAGGAAGAGCGGCCATGCGTCGACATCGCCCAGCAGCTCCAGGCCGTCGAAAGCGCGATTGCCAGCGCCAAGCGCGCGCTCATCAACGACCATATTGACCACTGCCTCGTTCATGCCGAGGAAGGTGAAGGGACGAAGGTTGCGGTCGAGCAGTTTCGGGCGATTTCGAAATACTGGTGACGCGGCACTCCGCTTTCCCGATTGGGAAGGTCGCGTGGGACGGCTGACGGCGGGAAGGCGCGCTCGATGGCAACGAGGGCGCCATTTTCCCGAAATGTGTTCCCGATTGGCTTTTCCCGAAACTGCCCGGTGCAGATGGAGAAACGGGACAACCTATGGCCGTCTGATCGACCTCCCCTTGGCGGTCGAAGCTGTTGGCAGATAACGTGAGTGCGACGCCTCGTTTGCGAGCAGCGCCGGATGATGGCGAGCACATTGGCAGCTAATTCGAGCACGGTGCCACGCGCCAGTGGCAGATAGCGTGAGCAGGAAATAGCGCTGTTGGCGAGCAGACACCGCTACGATTGCAAGCCCCTACACCTACCAGCCAAGCCGGGGTACACACCCCCGCCGAGGAGCTGGCCGACGATCTTCGCACGAGAGCCTTTCACCTCATGGATGAGCATCCGATTGCAGCGGCTCATTTGGTGCTCGCCGCGGCTTCGATCGCGCCGGAATGTGCGGCCGAGAAGGAGGTCGCAGACGAGTTTTCCTTCGTCATCGCCGACTTCATGCAGCAGCTGAAGATTCTGCATCACCGCGCCGTGACGAAGCGCGCCATAACAACTGGAGCGGCACGTCATGGGGCTTGATGATCGCGACTATATGCGGGCCCGGTATCGGAGGCGCCAGGGTATCGATGACGGCCCGACGATCTGGAACGACAAGCGCGGGCGTGTGGAAATGGGCCAGGGATCGTCATGGACCAACGCAAGATGGCAAATGGCCGGCGTCGGACGTGCGCTACTTCAAGCAATCCTAGTTCCGGCCGTCGCGCTCGGGGGCATGTATGTCATCTATAGGACGTACACCTCGGTGATGACGTCGGCATTTCAGAGGATGATTCCAGTGCCATTCCCGGAAAGCGGCACGGTGTTCACCACACCGGCAACCGACCTTAACCGTCGACAGGGCATTCTAAGGTTTCGCGCTCCAGACAGGCCCAATCATGGCTACGTGGTCGTCTTGAACGACGTCGCGACCGACAAGGATGTGTTGGGGATCTACGTAGCTGGGGGGAAGAAGACGGCAACACCGGTCCAGGTCGGGACCTACCGCGTCAGGATTGCGGAGGGGCTGACGGCCTTCTGGCACGGGAATGACCGCCTTTTCGGCTCGACCACAGCAAAGGAAATGATGGCTCCGGTGAAGGTGGTCGGATCAACAGACAAGACGATCCGGCTGCAGACCGGTCTTGCTCGCGCTCTCGAGGTCAAAGCCGACAGCGCAAAGGGCTTTCTGGAATAGGTCATTTCAGTCGCAACGCACTGAGATAGCAACAAACCTATGGTACACGATCATCGAACGAGGGAGGGATACAATGCGCCGTACTATCGCAATCATGGCATTGCTCGCAGCGTCGGCTTCGCCGGCGCTCGCCCAGAAGGCGGGTAAGGGGGGGATCGGGATCGACGAGAATACGCAGGTTCCACGCTGCGATCGACCCTACGGGACCATCGCGTTGGTGGAGGAGCGCGCCGCTGGAGGAACCGCCGAGGGCATTCCCCCGGGCCTTGCGGCGCTGATGCGGATGGCAGAAGCCCAGAACGGCGGGAGTCAGCGTGTTGATCCGATCCCCCTGCTGAAGCTTCTCGTTGCTCAATCGGGCTGCTTCCAGGTCGTCGATCGTGGAGAAGGCTTCGACGCCCTGCAGCGAGAGCGTCAGCTCGCAGCGGGTGGAAGCGTCGCTGGCGCGAACAACCAAGCCACTCTGAAGGCCGCGGATTACCTTCTCCAGGCCAAGGTGCTCTATTCGGATTCTGATGCGGGTGGCAGCGGAGGCGGGCTCGGCACGATGTTCCCCGGCGGCCTCGGGTTCAAACAGAAGGTCAAGTCGAGCCAGACCATGCTTACCTTGATCGAGGTGAAAACCGGCATCCAACAGGCGATCGCGACGGGCTCGGCCCGCAAAAAGGATCTGTCGATCCTGGGAGGCGGTCTGCTCACCAACGCCGGCGTCGGCGCTCTCGGAGGTGCGTATACCAGCACCGACATGGGCAAGATCACTTCGGTCGCGATGCTCGACGCCTTCGTCAAGCTGACCAATCAGGCACAGACGCGGTTGCCCCAACCAACTGGAGCTTCGATCGGACCGGCGCCCTCCCCGGCGCCTCCGATGGCACCACCAGCGCCGAGGCAATAAGCTTTAGAGGGGAGAGGGAGTTAGCAGGCGAGCGAGAGCATCGCTCGAGAGCCCCCTCCCCCATCGTCGTCAGGTGTCCATATGAAACACGCGCGTATCCAGCAGCGGGACTTCTTCGATCCTGCCCCGGACCTCAACATAGAGCCGCTAGACGCGGCCGAGATGGAGGCGCCGCGTGGTGAACCGATCGCCATCCCTTGCGGCTTCATGACGAAGACCAACGAGCGATGCCAGCGACTGGCAAGCAGGCCCGTCATGCTGGAGGGGCACCAGATGACGTGTAGAGGCCGTCCTATGCTGTTCTGCGACCCCGCCTGCTACAATGCCTCCATGCGCGCCGACGTGCCGGCAGACGAAACCATCACGGATCCGTCAGCGTAGTCGATGCAAACGGCCCCCTCCCCCACTGCGCCGACATGCGGATATTGCGGCAATCGCCTCGGAGCGTGGCCGCCCGCCAGTCCGGTTGAGCCGTGCCGCGTCTGCAGAAGGCCGACGATGTTTGTGCCGATCCCGTGGAGCCAACCTCGCCGTCTCCTGATGTCCGGTCTCCTCGATGCTGGCGCATCGCTCTACGGGATCGCGACGGTCTGTCTCGTGGCTGCGTTCGCCATATCGCCGTCATCAGGTCGAGAATTTGTGAAGGCCTTCACCCTGATGCTGTTCGTTATAGGGTCCGTCCTAGCCGTCGACGGGATATTGGCAGTACGTACCGGGATCGACCGCACCTGGTCTACCAGGAGGAAAGGCCGATCGGCTCGCGCGCTGGGCGTCGGGAAGATCCTCGCGTCCAACGCCGCCCTGATGTTGGTCATCGTCGGCATACTGATATAGGTATCGCGAGTGTGCGACCGCGCACCTGTGCACAGGTGCTCACTTGCACGTCTGCGACGTCGCAATTACGCTTCTGTGCACCAGCGCACCCGCGCGTCGATGCACGTATGTCTGGGAGCGTATGCGTGAGCGAGTGCGCTTGGCTCTAGCCTGCCAAGGTCGTGGGGTGCCCTCCCCCCGAAGGCGCCAGCTAGTTCAGAAGCTCCCTTTTCACCCGCCCCCTTAGCGTTGGGGATCGTGCGAAAGCGTTATGCTCCACACCCTGCGATGGAATGAATCACCGGTGCACTGGTGCACAGGTGCGATGCGACCGCCGTGATTGCGTGGCGCATGGCTCTGGCTCGGCCGAGGGACGACAGGTCGCCGACGCGATCTCTGCGACACGGCGCTAAGGGCTGCATTGGCTCGGCGCACTATTGCGATAATGCACTGTCGCAGGTGTGCACAGGTGCGAGGGTGCGTCGTCGCACGGTCGTGATTACGCGATAGTGCGAAGGATCTGTAGTCGGGCTGCTTGTCGTGTGGGTAGCTGATGGATGTTGAACGGGAAGGGCTCACCGAGGATGGTAAGAGGAGGTGCTTAGGGGCGGCCTGACGCCGCCAGCTAAGCGACGCAGGGTAGAGCCCGCACGTGCGAGACCCGCCCCAGAAACCAGTCGGCTCACCGGCGCAGCGTCATTGCTTTGAGCCGAGCTGGCTTGAGCAGCTGTGTTGGCACCATTGAACAAGGTCATTCAACGCAACAACGGTTCAGACACTGGTGCGACCGTGCACCTGTGCACACGCGCGCACGTGCGTTTTCGCGCTTGTGCGCTAGCGCGAGTGTGGGCATACGTACCAACGCAATCGCGCACGTGTGCACAGTCACGACTGTGCATAGGGCAAAGCGAGGATATCAAGATGAAGACAGTGGCTCTCATTGCGCAGAAGGGCGGGGTCGGAAAAACGACGCTCGCGATCCACCTTGCGACAGCTTTCGCCGCTACCGGCAAGAACACCTTGCTCCTCGACCTCGATCCACAGGCCAGCGCAGCCGAATGGAAGGATCATCGCGCGGATGAGACGCCCGCAGTGCTATCGATCCAGCCATCCAGGCTGACAAAGGTTCTCGAGGAAGCGAAGTCGATGGGGGCCGACGTGGTAATCCTCGACACGGCTCCGCACAGCGAGAGCACAGCTCTCGAGGCGGCAAAGGCGGCAGATCTGATCCTCGTACCGTGTCAGCCCACGATCATGGATCTCAGGGCTATGGCGAAGACAGTCGAGCTGTTGAAGCTGGTTGGCAAAACGGCGTTCGCGGTCCTCAACAGCGTGCCTCACCAAGGCACTGGTGGCCAGGAGGCGGCCGAGACGATCGCTTCGTCGTTCGGGCTTCAGGTCGCGGACCCGTCGTTTGGGGATCGCGTCGCCTTCAGCCGCTGTATGATTTCGGGCCAAGCAGCGCAGGAGGTCGAGCCGAACGGAAAAGCTGCCGCAGAGGTGACCGCCTTGTTTGACTGGGTGGTCGCACAGCTGCACACTCGCACACGTGCACCTGCGCAGCGTAAGAAGAAGGGTGAGGCGGCATGACTAGAAAGGTTGGCTTCGCAGCAGGTCTGGGTAAGCTGGGAGAGATTGGCGGCAAGGTTGCGCCAGCGCCGTCGCCTATCGCTCGACCGGCCGAGGCGGTCGAGGCGGGGGAGGGGGACGGGCCTGTTCGGGCGGCGCCGGGCCCTCGCCGGAACGGCAAGGTGAACATTGCCGGTTACTTCGATCCCGCGGTTCGTAAGCAGCTTGCGATGCTGGCTGTCGAGCACGACACCGACCAAGTCAAACTCATGGCGGAAGCCCTGAACCTGCTGTTCGAAAAGTATGGGCGCTCGCCTATCGCCTCCGCTTGAGACAACCCCGCCGTCAGTCGCGGCGACGGTAAAGGCTCAGCGTCGCGCGCTGCATAGCTCGGAGTTGCGCAGCAAGCGCGCTCCGAGCACGCGAGTTTCGCGTTCCATTTGCTCCTCCATCATTGACCAGATGGTACGAGCGGCCGCGCAGTAGCCAGGTACGTCGGCTGCGATCTTGTCGTCGGTCCACCTTTCGATGTGTTTGTCTGAGATGAGCCTCTTAGAGGTGAAGGCGACAAGGAAATCCGACAGCGCAGCACGATCGTCGCTGTCTGCCGTTTCCAGTAAACGCGGAATAATGCAGTCGCTAACAAACGCCGACCTTTCGCGGCTTGCGCGGGTTAGATCTAAGCGAGCCTTTTCCAGACCGGCAATGTTCGCGCAGTCGGTTGCGCAGTGACTCTGAATTAACGTGAGGCCAACCCGGATGACTCGGTGATGCTCCTCAAGACCGCGAAGCAGTTCCTTGTCCATCATGGTTAACCGACGCCTCCCAAATACTGCCAAAAGGCAGCATCTGCTGCGCCGTCTACCGTATCTGGGAAATCAGCTCAGCGATATTGATAACGCCCGTAACGACTGTTGGATCGTTAGCCAGAAGGAATTTTGTTAAAGCCTTGGGAAAACGCGCCTGACGACGGCGTCGACGCTACGGCACAGCGGCTTGGCGAGTTGGAAGGGCAGGGGAAGCCCGAATTGCTGGCGCTCAGGCGATGTCCTCGACAGCGCACGGATCAGTGCCGCTGGCGTCGCCCGACCGTTCGTTCTTCAGGCGGCGAGCAATCTTAGCGAGCAACGTCCGACTGCAGCCCGTGCCGATCATGATCTCGCGCCAGCTCTGCCCATCCTTCAGTGACCGGGCGATCGCGGCGTTGCGGGCAGTGTTCTCAACGCGGCCTTTGTAGAGGCCTGCGGTTCGAGCTCGGCTGACGCCTTCGGCTTGCCGGCGCCGACGATCATCATAATCCTTGCGAGCGACCGCGGCGAGGACGTCGAGCATCATTGCATTTACCGCGGCGAACATCCGAGCTGTGAAGTCGTCGGGGGTAGCGATCAGGTTCCAGGAGGTTGGCAGATCGAGAGACACGATCCGAACCTGGCGTGCCTCGATCTCCGATCGCAACTTGCTCCAATCGGCCGAGCTGAGGCGCGATAGACGGTCGACCTGCTCGACCAGCAACACGTCACCGGGGCCGCAATCGTCCAGTAGTCGAAAAAGCTCCGGCCGGGCGAGGCGAGTGCCGCTCTCGTGTTCAACATAGCGCGATGCGATACGGAATCCATGTGAGGCGGCGAACGCATCCAGCGCTGCGCGAGCGCGGGTCGCATCCTGTTCAGCGGTCGATGCGCGGAGATAAGCCCGGACGAACATGCTTCAGTCCTTTATGAACAGTCTTGTTATGTCCAGTCTTTTTTGAGAGCGCGTTTGACGGAAAAAAGACCGGGCGCGCTCCGGTCTTTCAGAGGTATACCCAAACCGTACCTCCTAAAATGCGTATTTGGCAGAATCGTGGCGGCGTGGCACAACGTACCAGCTGTGACATTAGTATAAGGGACAGACGCAATATCGACATTGTTGTCGTCGGCGGGGGCGTCAGCTATGTTGCGTCAACGTGGTACATCAGGGCTGGCGTGCAAACATGACCTTGCAAATCAACATTACGCCTAACGGGCGCATGAGCCTGCCGGCAGACGTGAGGAAGCGCCTTGGCCTGAGTGGCGGTGGTGCGGTCTACCTTGATGAGACGGAGGACGGCGTGGTGTTGCGGACGGCAAGTCAGGCTGTGGCACGTGCCCAGGCTCTGGCCAAGCAGTACACTGGCGGTAATCCCGACGCATCCGTCGACGCATTCCTTGCCCGACGTCGGGAAGAGAGCGGCGAATGAGCGTGGTGCTGGACGCGTCTGCGATCATCGCGATGCTCAAGGGCGAACGCGGCGCGACAAAGGTCGCGGCTGAGATCGGTGGGGCGCGGGTGAGCAGCGTTAACTATGCCGAGGTAGTCAGTCACTTCGTCCATGCCGGCATGCCCGAGCGCGAAGTCGATGCGATGCTCGATCCATTGCCGCTGACGGTCGTGCCGGCCGACAAGGCACTCGCGCAGATTGCCGGGCGGTTGCGGGCGGCAACAGCGGAGGCGGGACTCAGCCTTGGTGACCGTTTCTGTCTGGCTCTTGCCCGACGGGACGGTCTGCCCGCATGGACCAGCGACCAGAACTGGAAGAAGATCGCCGATGCCGTCGAGGTCAAGGTTGTCGCGATCCGCTGACTTTACATGGTGGCGGGGTAGGGAAGGGGGCAGGACGTCCGGCTCGACAGCCATAACCCACACCGCCAGAAGGTTTCCATGCTACGCCTGATCCACACTGCCGACTGGCAACTCGGCAAGCCGTATGGCCGCTTCGACAGCGACGTGCGCGCTGCGCTTAGCGAGGCGCGGTTCGATGCGATTGACGCGATCGGCAAAGCAGCTGCGGAGCATGATGTCGCGCATGTGCTGGTCGCTGGCGATGTGTTCGATACTGAGGGACCGGAAGACCGCGTGATCGTGCAGGCGGTGTCACGGATGCAGCGCTATGCCTGTACCTGGTGGCTGCTGCCCGGCAACCATGACTTCGCCCGCAACAGCGGCTTGTGGGATCGTGTCCGCGCCAAAGGCGCCGCCAATGTCCGTATCCTCGCCGAGCCGGTGCCATGCGAGCTGGAGCCCGGGCAGTGGCTGCTACCGGCACCACTGACCCACCGGCATAATCTCGACGATCCGACCGCGCTGTTCGACACGATGGAGACGCCAGGCGCGAGCTTGCGCATCGGTCTGGCACACGGCTCGATCCGCGACTTCTCGTCGCGCGGCGAGGCGCAGAACCAGATTGCGCCTGATCGCGCGCAGCGCTCCAACCTCGACTATCTTGCGCTTGGCGACTGGCACGGGAGCCTCCGGGTCGATGCGCGCACCTGGTACTCAGGCACGCCCGAAACCGATCGCTTCCAGCGGGATGAGCCGGGCTACGCTCTGCTCGTGACGCTTGAGGCTGGGGCGGAGCCGTCGGTATCGCCAATCCGTACTGGCAGGTTCCAGTGGCTGATGCGTTCGTGGACGGTTGCCGACGCGGAGGGCTTTGCCGCCGAGTGCGACCGGCTGCTTGCGCAGGTCGAACCATCGGCAACCCTCCTGCAGCTCTCGCTCTCGGGTATCGTCAGTTTATCCGATCGTATCGCGATCCTTGCGCGCCTCGACAATGACCTGCGCCATCGCCTCCGCCATCTGACGGTCACCGCCGACGATCTCGTCGGTCGGCCGAGCGAACAGGATCTGGCAGACCTGCGGGTCGAGGGTATGATCGGCACGGCCGCGGCCAAGCTGATGAGCATGATAGAGGCCGGTGGCAGCGACGGCGCCATTGCCAGGCGGGCGCTCGAGCGCCTGTTCGTGGAACATCAGCGTGGGCAGGACGCGGCATGAGCCTTCGGATCCGGCGCATCGCGCTCTCAAACTTCCGCAAATACCGCGACCCCTTCGTGCTCGACGGGCTGACGGATGGGCTCAACGTCATCATAGAGCCCAACGAGACCGGCAAGTCGACGCTGCTGGAAGCGATGCGCGCCGCTTTCTTCATCCGGCACAACACCGCCAACCGGCTTGCGCGCAGCTATGCGCCTTACGGCGAGGCCGTCGCCCCGCAGATCGAGATCGGCTTCGAGGCGAAAGGCGAGGCGTGGGAAGTCAGCAAGCGCTTCCTGAAGAGTGCTTCGGTCGAGGTTCGGGGACCGAACGGGCGTGCGCAGGGCGAGGATGCCGAGGCGCAGCTGCAAGCACTGCTCGGCGCGCGTCGCGACACCAGCCAGGGCGGCGACGCGGCCGCCCACGGCGCACTCGGTCTGTTGTGGGTCGGGCAGGCGCAGGCGCTTGAAGTGACTGCGCCAGGCGAGATCGTGCGCGACAGCGTTCGCGCTACCCTGGAAGCTGAGGTCGGCACGATCATGGGCGGTGTTGCCTACCAGCGTGTTCGCCCCCGCATCGACAGTCAGTACGCGGAATACTGGACCAACAGCGGTCGGCTGACTGGTCGCCAGACTGCGGCCCGCGACGAGCATGACGCCGCGCAGCGCGCCGCGAGCGAGGCGGCCACTCGGCTTGCCGCCCTAGAGCAGGGCTTTTCCGACCTCGAGGCCGCACGGGCGCGGCTGAAGCTGCTCGACCGCGATCTTGCCGATACAACCGATGCTGAGCAGCGTCGGGCGCTGGTAGGCCAGCTTGACGTGGCGCGCTCTGCCGCTCAGCTGCTCGACACACGCCGCGCTGAGCAGGGCCGCCTTGTCGACCGTGTCAGGGCACTTGAGGATCTCGCATCGCGCCTCGCAATCGCCCGCAAAGCTGTCAGCGACACGGCTACAGCGCTCAGCAAGGCACGGGATAGTCGATCCAGCCTGATCGGGGAGTTGGCGGCCGCGCAGGAACGAGCGACGACAGCCCGTGAGCTGCTAACCCGTGCTCGTGACACTGGGCGGACCGCCCACGCGGCACTTGACGCTGCTCGGATACGGGCTGCCGAGCGCGAGCGCCGGGTAGCAGTCGGCGAGGCACGACGGCGATATGCCGAGCTGGTTGCGCTGGAGGCCGAATACGAAGTGACGCGACAGCTCGCGACTGCGGTGATCCCCACCACCGTCATCAAGGCCCTCGAAGAACGTGAACGTGCCGTGGACAAGGCGCGGGCGGCCGTGGATGCCGGTGCGACGCGGATCGAGTTCGCCGGTGATGTCAGCGGCCTGACGATCGACGGATCTGCGGCGGAGCGTGGAGACCGGATGTTGTCTCGCGAGACGCGCATCCAACTGGGCGATGCCGAACTGATCATCCGTCCGCCGGTCGGGCTGCAAGGCGCCGAGACGGCGCTCGCCAATGCGACCGATGATCTGAACGCGGCCTTGGCCGAGCACGGGGTGGAGAGCGTCACTGCGGCTCGCGCTCGCAACGAGGCCGCGCGAGACGCGGTCGCCAACCTTCGCACGCTCGAGGCGCGGATCATCGGGATCACGCCTGCCGTGACGCTGCTCGGAATCGAGGTGGGCGCGTCGGCCCTGAAGCTTTTCATCGTCGAATTGCAGGAAGGCGCGGAAGGGGAGGGGAGTGGCGAGGAACCAGACGTCGAGGCGCTGACCATCGCGTTAGGTGAGGCGGATACGGCGCTCGCAAGGGCGGAAGGTGTCGATGCAGTGGCATCCGAGCAGTTGCGCGAGGTGGAGGCGCGCAATACTCCATTGATGGTGCAGGAAGCTGGCGCCGAGCGGGATGCGCTGAACGCCGCGGCACAGCTTGCCACCTTGGAAGCCAGGCCCGAGGTGGCCTCGCTTGACGACGCTTTGCGCGATGCGCGCCAGCAGGAGGCGGCAGCGCTCGTCAACCTGCAGGATGCCGAACGCGCAGCGACTGCGCATGACGTTGCTACCATCGAACGGCAGATCGGCCTGCTGGACAAGCGGGTCGAGGTGGCCCGGGCCCAGCGTACCGACCTGGAAAAGGTGATTGCCGGGCTCGAGGCGCGGATCGAGGCGGAAGGCGGCAAGGGGCTGGCCGACCGCGCCGCAGTCGCGCGCGAGGAGGCTGATGCCGCAGCTACCAACCTGGCACGTGTGACGCAGGAAGCCGAAACGCTGAAGTTGCTTCGCGACATGTTGGAGAGTGCGCGCGCCGAGACGTCACGGACATTCGTCGGGCCGGTGGCGCGGCGTGCGCGCCGGCACATCGAACGGCTGCTGCCGGGTGCGAATCCCGGCTTTGGCGACGACCTTGGCTTGGCGTCGATTGCGCGGGGCGGTTTGGGCGAGAGTTGCGGCGATCTCTCCAGGGGCACCCAGGAGCAGCTGGCAGTCCTTACGCGGCTCGCCTTTGCCGACATGCTCCTCGAGCAGGGAATGCCAGTATCGCTGATCCTGGACGACCCGCTGGTCTATTCGGACGATACCCGCCTCGATCTCATGACTGAAATCCTGACGGAGGCGGCAACGCGGATGCAGATCATCCTTCTCACCTGTCGTGATCGCGCCTTCCGCCATCTTGGCAATCGGATTAGCCTGACGGGAGATCGGTAGCGAAACTTACACGTTCTGGTAGGATTACGGCCCGACCGAGTTCGGATGGCAATCGGCGTAAGCGGACGTTCGTTCAGCTACGGCTCGCCGATTACCACCCCGGCTCGCTGCGGTGGTGCCCTTGCCGATCAACACGTCGCCGATCGCCGAAATGGTCCACGGCGCTCCCAACCGCGTCTTTGCCTGCAAAATCCGGGCGGGTTGGTGTGTCGGATGAACGCCGGTGCCGTCAAGCGGGCGAAGGTGGCGCGCGGGGTCTAAGCCTCCGCGAGTGCCTTCAGGCCGCCGTAGTGGAGTGGTGCGACCGCCTCGATCATCTCGAGCAGGTAGATCGTGTTCTTCTGGGTTTCCGCCACGAGGGCTGGGTCGAACGACTTGCCGGTGTGGTGCGAGAGGTCATTGGCGAACTTGTAGATCGCCGTCTTCTTGTGCGGGTCGAAGTCGGTCTCCTCGAGCTTCCGGTGCAGGCTCCGGTTGGAGGGCACGTGGAAGTCGAGGAACGTCTCAAGCACCTTACGGGCTATGTTCGGGACGTGGTAGCAGCCGAGGATCGTCCCGTCCGACTTGAAGGTGTGCAGCACCTTGAACAGGTAGTGGTATTCGGTCGCGTGATCGATGAGTAACCGGTCGAGCGGCGCGAGGCGTGCGGAACGGCCTTCCTCCGTTTCGGAGCAGAGGACCATCGTGAAGGTCTTCTCCGCTCTGGGTCCTGGAATGTTCTGAAGCCAGTTGATGACTAGTCTGAGAAACTCGAAGTTATGGGTGAGGATGAAGAGTTGCTTGGCACCCTGCGTCCTGTTCTTCAGGAACGAGAAGGCTTGGTAGATCGCCGAGGCGTCGAGGCTTGAGATCGGGTCGTCGATGACCACCACTCCCTCCGACATGTCGAAGTCGCGGTCCGTCAGCTGCACTAGGAAGTATAGGAACGCGATCGCGGTCTTCTCACCCTCGCTGAGGCGCCTCGCCGGCCTGCCTCGTCGCATGACATGGTAGCCGTCCACGCCTGAGTCGAACCGTAGATCGGTCCTGCCCAGGAATTGACAAAGATCCCTCGTCAGGTTCTCTCCGCCCTTGTGCTCGTTCGAGACCTGAGCCTGCTTCGCCGCGATGGAGGCGTTCAGCGCCGCGATGCCGCGCACGTCCGGCAGGCCCTCGCCACCGTTCCGCAGCAGGGCGATCTCGACCGTGGCGGCGACTATCCGCTCGGCCAGCTCATCAGCCTGCCCCTTGATTGAACGCAGGTAATGTGCCTCGATCGCGTCACGCGACGTACTGCGTGCGCTGTCGAAGCCGGCGGTTTTCTCATTATGGCGCTCGATGATCGCGTTTAGGTTCGTGAAGGACTGCGCCAGCCTGGCCGTATCACTGGACGCCGTGGCCTCGTATGATCGGGTGCGGTTGGCCAACTTGCTCGTGAGCGTGGCGTCAACCTCGCCCAGCCGGGCCTTGAGCTCTATGAGCGCGGCGTCGAGTTCTTTGGTTGCTGCGTCGTAGCTGTCACGGAGTTCGGAATAAAGGGCGAGGCGGTCCGGCGCGATGATCCGGTTCAGGCCCTCGATTGCCGCTGACAACCGGTCGCGCTCGCGCTCGATGCGCGCCTTCAGTCGTTGGTCCTCCGCGCTGAAGTGGTCCGCCAAAGCTGCGAGCCGTTCAGCAGGCATCGGTCGCGCGCAGAATTCGCAGGTCTCCGAGGAATGCCGGCCGTGCAGGGATATGCCTTGCTCGACCCAGCTTGCGATGTCGGGCTTCCCCAACAGGCGTTCCAGGACATTCGACTGCGCGGACTCGGCCGCCAGGTCGCACGCGCGCAGCGCAGTGCCTCGCGCTACGGCGATGGCGCTCTCTGGTTCGTCAACGCCGATCCGGACGCTCGGCTCTTGGATTTGGACGATCGACGGCATCATGTCCTGGTGGACGGTGGTGTGGTGGAGGGCGAGTTCTTCGTCGGACAGCTGCTCGCCCCCGGTAAGATTCCGGAACGCGCCCTCCGCGTCAGGCTTGCGGTAGCTGCGCAGGGTCGCCCCGCTCGTCGCCTCGCCGATCGTCTTCGCGATGCCCGAGAACAAGCGCCCACGCTCCGTCTCCAGCTTGGCGACCGATGCGTCCAACTCCGCGATGCGCCGGAGGCGGGCGTCTCGTGTGTCGATCTCTGACTTGATCTCCGCCGCGACCAGCTTGTTCTCCTCACCCAAAATGAGGATGTGACGCAGCGGCCCGTCCAAACCGCCGATGTTCGCCTCGATGAAGTCGCTGTTGAACGCCCGCACCTTGCGCCCATACCGGGTTCCGCGCGCCAACGCGCCCGACTGGGTCTCGATTGTGAACTCTAGGTCAGGGTGATCCGCGTGCTCGCCCTCCTCGAGGCAGGCGAGCAGACGCGAGAGCGTCGTCTTGCCCGAGCCGTTCTCGCCATAGATCAGGTTGTATCGGTTCAGGTCGGGGACCTCAGGGCTGCGCGAATAGTCACCGAAGACCCCGAGGTTCTTGATCCTTCGTATCTGTGTGAGCACCGGCCCGCCTCCCCGAGCTTTGATTAGCATGGCGGATGTCAGACAAACAGAGCGCGATGTCCGATCGTCGACGCGCTTCCACCGACAGCCCGCCTCGCAGCTGGCGCCATGCAGGTTGCGGGGCTCGCGGCTCCTGCTGATCGGTTCCGACAAGAAGTAGGAGAGCAACTTTCAGCTGACCGCAGGCATCGACCTAGACTTGGGCGAGGCCATCGCGCAGGGAAGGTTTCGCGATGACCCCTAAGCTTACTTAAAAAGAGGGCGTCGATGCTGCTAGTTTAGTTATACCGTGATCAACAGCGCTTCGGGCACAGGATATTTCCAGTCGTTGTACTTGCGCGCGATGATACGCATGAAAGCAGAGATTTCTGGTGAAAAATCGCCGACACGGTGGCTCATAATGATAGGTGAATGGGCGGGTTCTAGTAGCTCTAGGTAACGAACGTCGTCCGGGCGTGCTCGCTTTACGGATTCTGGAATGATGGCGACTCCCTCCTCCGCCGCCACTAAGCCAATCGCAATCTGCAATTCTCTAGCTTCGTGGATGACGCTGGGCGTGAGACCATTGTCATGAAACAGCGACAGAACTTGATCGGCGTAGCTCGGCCGCGGAGCGCTCGGGTAAAGGATTACTTTTTCGCGAGCGAGTGCCGCCAATGAAATGGGACCGCCGTCTATGCCCAGTGTGCTGGCAAGCGGTACCGCTGCGATTAGGGGTTCTCGTCGCAGGACGGTGCGTCGCACGGCAGGATCCTCAAATCGGATGCGCCCAAAGCCAATATCAATACGGCCTTCCTTTAGAGCAGCGATTTGATCAAGGGTCGTACTCTCCACCAGCGTCAACTCTACATCGGGTAGCTCGGAGCGAAACTCACGTATTAGTGCCGGCAGCCGGGCGTAGATCGTGGATGACACGAACCCAATCGTAAAGCGCCGCTTATCGGTCGCGATCGCGGCCTCCATCATCGCACGCATGTCTTCGACACGCCGCAGAATTTGCACGGCCTGATCGTGGAAGAAGTGCCCCATGGGCGTCAGGGAAAGCGGCCTGCTCGTACGATCGATCAATTCTGCACCGATCTCGGCTTCCAATTGCTGGATTGACCGGCTGAGGGGCGGCTGCGCCATGTGCAGCCGCTCTGCCGCCTTATTGAAATTCCGTTCGGCCGCGACGGTCACAAAATAGCGAAACTGACGAAGATCCATCGCTTGAATACCCTGTGAGTATCGTGAGCAAACCACATTGATCTTTGCGCGTCCAGCCCCTCCGACGTACCTATGCTGGGATAACGTAGAGCTGAGGATGTGGAGAGGTCATGGTCACGATCGCAGAGATCGATACCTTCATCGTCGATATTCCGACGATACGTCCGCATGTCCTAGCGATGGCGACGATTCATCACCAGTCGATCGTACTGGTGCGAATGCGCGACTCCGACGGTTTAGAAGGTATCGGTGAAGGCACGACGATCGGCGGCCTCAGCTACGGTGAGGAGAGCCCTGAAGGTATAAAACTCGCCATCGACAGCTACATCGCTCCTGTGCTCAGGACCTGCGACCCGACTAGAGTCGGCGCCGCCATGGCCAAGGTGACGCAAAGCGTTTTCGGCAACCATATCGCTAAGTGTGCGGTGGAGACGGCGCTTTTAGATTTGGCAGGCAAGCGCCTGGGAGTACCGGTGTCCGAGCTGATCGGTGGGGGACGCGTCCGCGACAGTCTTCCGGTTGCGTGGACGCTGGCGAGCGGTGACACCGCGCGCGACATCGAGGAAGCGGAGCGCGTTCTCGATCTTCGCCGGCATAACATCTTCAAGCTCAAGATCGGCAAGCGATCGGTCCGCGACGACGTCTCGCATGTCGCTGCCATCAAAAAGGCGGTTGGTGACCGCGGCAGCGTCCGTGTCGACGTCAACCAGAACTGGGATGAAGCACAGGCCGATCTCGGTATGCGTCTATTGCAAGATGCCGGTGTCGACCTCGTCGAGCAACCAGTCGCAAGGCATGCGCACGCATCGATGGCGCGGCTGTCGGCTAAGCACATCGTGCCGCTGATGGCGGACGAGGCGCTACATGGTCCCTGTGACGCCTTCGCTATTGCCGCCTGCTCGGGCGCCCGCATCTTCGCGGTGAAGATCGCGCAATCGGGTGGTCTGCTACCCGCACATGCTGTCGCGACGATTGCCCATGCCGGCGGTGTTGGCCTCTACGGCGGGACGATGCTTGAAGGCGGTGTCGGGACAGCGGCGTCGGCCCATCTGTGTGCAACCCTTCCGACGCTCGCATGGGGCACAGAGCTGTTCGGTCCGTTGCTGCTTGCCCAGGACATACTGGCAGAACCGCTTCGCTACGCCGACTTCGAGCTCGCGGTCCCGACCGGTCCCGGCCTCGGTGTGGCGCTCGATGAGGACCGCGTGGCTTTCCATCGTCGAGACCGCACCGCACCCACACTCCACGTCGTTGCAGAGAGGGCCTGACGACCATGTTGTTCCAGGTAGAGATGGACGTGAACATACCGATCGGCTTCGACGCCGAAGAAGGCGCCCGCCTCAAAGCTGCCGAAAAGGCGCGGTTCCAGGATCTCCAGCGTGCGGGCACATGGCGGCACATCTGGCGGGTCGTAGGCCAATACGCGAATGTCAGCATCTTCGATGTCGCTTCGAATGCCGAACTGCATGACATTCTAATGAGCCTGCCGCTCTACCCTTTCATGACGATGCGGGTCACTGCCCTGTGCCGCCACCCGTCATCGCTCCACGACGACGACCGCTGAAGCAGCCGCAACTGATAGACCGCCCAAGGCGGCGACCAGATAGAATTCCAGGAGAGACCCCCATGGACGTTTCCTTCGTACAGACCCCCGCAATCCAGGACCTGCTCGACCGCGTTGCCGGTACAGCGTCAACCGACGGCAATCCTCGGGTGAAGGCCATCATGCGCGATCTCGTCGAAGCAACCATGACGATCATCGTCCGTCACGATATCAGTGAGAACGAGGTCTGGAGTGCGGTCAACTATCTGCAATCGGCTGCCGGAGAATTTGGCCTCCTCATGCCCGGTACGGGCATCGAGCATTTCCTCGACCTGTACATGGACGCCAAGGATGCGGAGGCGGGCAAGACCGGCGGCACACCGCGTACGATCGAAGGCCCCCTTTACGTCGAAGGCGCTCCGCTAGTCGAGAACGACGCCAATCTGACGGATGACCCGGATGAGACGACCACCCTCTACATGACAGGTCAGATCACGGGACCTGACGGGGAGGCGGTGAAGAATGCCATACTTCACGTCTGGCACGCGGACTCGCGTGGGTTCTACTCGCACTTCGATCCGACCCACGAACAGACGCCCTTCAATAACCGCCGGCGGATCAAGCTCGGCGACGATGGGCGCTACTCGTTCCATTCCAAGATGCCGAACGGCTATAGCGTCCCGCCGGGTGGTGCGTCAGATCAGCTGATGAAGGTCTTGGGTCGACACGGCAATCGCCCTGCCCACGTTCACTTCTTCATCGAGGCTCCCGGCTACAGGCAGCTGACGACACAAATCAACTTCGGTGACGATCCTTTCGCCGCGGACGACTTCGCCTTCGGCACCCGCGAAGGCCTGCTGCCCGTGCCGAACCGGCAGGGCGACAGCGCTCACATCGCTTTCGATTTCCAGCTGCAGCGCGCTGAGGTGGCAGACGACGAGGCCTTCTCAAACCGCGCCCGGCTCGCCGTCGCCTGACATTCGTCGCAAAGGAGAAGCACCATGACCGACCTTCGCGCAAATATCCGCGAACGCCTCGAAACCGCGGTCGTTGACGATCCCGCCACGGGCGCATTCCGCTGCCGACGCGACGTATTCACCGATCCGGCCCTGTTCGACCTCGAGATGAAGCACATCTTCGAGGGGAACTGGGTCTATCTCGCCCACGAGAGCCAGATACCGGAGAACAACGACTATTTCACGACCTTCATCGGCCGTCAGCCGATCATCATCACGCGCGACAAAACTGGCCAGCTCAACGCGGTCATCAATGCCTGCGCGCACCGGGGCGCGATGCTCTGCCGCAAGAAGCATGGCAACAAGGGCAGCTTCACCTGCCAGTTCCATGGTTGGACGTTCAGCAACGCGGGCAAGCTTCTCAAGGTTAAGGACGGCAAGACGGGAGACTACCCCGAGGCGTTCAACACTGAGGGTTCGCACGATCTGACCAAGGTAGCGCGTTTCGAGAACTACCGCGGTTTCCTGTTTGGCAGCATCAACCCCGACGTGCAGTCGTTGGAGGATTGGCTTGGCTCGACCCGCGTGATCATCGACCAGATGGTCGACCAGGCGCCAGAAGGGCTGGAGGTGCTTCGCGGGAACTCATCCTACGTCTACGACGGCAACTGGAAGCTTCAGATGGAGAATGGCGCGGACGGCTATCACGTCAGCGCAGTCCACTGGAATTACTCGGCAACGACCGGCCGGCGCAAGGAGGAGGCCACCAAGGCAGTCGACCCCGATGGTTGGTCGAAGAGCGTTGGCGGCGTCTACGGCTTCGACAACGGCCACATTCTGTTGTGGACACGGCTCCTCAACCCTGAGGTTCGCCCCGTATACGCACACCGCGAGGAGCTGGCGGAGCGACTGGGCGAGGAGCGTGCCAAGCCGATCGTCGATCAGACGCGCAACCTGTGCCTCTACCCCAATGTGTATCTGATGGACCAGTTCTCGACGCAGATCCGGGTCATCCGTCCGGTGAGCGTGGATAAGACCGAGGTCACGATCTACTGCTTCGCGCCGAAAGGCGAGGCGGACGCCGAAAGGGCGCTTCGCATCCGTCAGTACGAGGACTTCTTCAACGTCAGTGGGATGGGCACGCCTGACGATCTGGAGGAGTTCCGCTCCTGCCAGACCGCCTACGAAGGCGCAGGCGATTTGTGGAATGATCTGAGCCGCGGCGCTACGCACTGGATCGCGGGTCCTGATGAGAACGCCACGGCGATGGGTCTAGAGCCTACGCTCAGCGGCAATCGCAGCGAGGATGAGGGTCTGTTCGTGCGGCAGCACGAATATTGGGCGCAGACGTTGATCGCGGCCCTCGACAAGGACGATGGTGGCGACGGCGGCAGCACTGTCCGGCAGGTCGACCGTTTGCGGGTGGCAGCATGACACTCGCTTATGACCGGGTTGCCGCGTTCCTCTTTCGGGAGGCGCGGCTGCTCGACGATCGGCAGTGGGATGAATGGCTGACCTGCTACGCGCCCAACGCAGTGTTCTGGATGCCGGCTTGGGACGACGACGACAAACTGGTCGAAGACCCTCAGCGTGAGATTTCGCTGATCTACTATCCCAATCGGGATGGGCTGGAAGATCGCGTCTTCCGCATCAAGACCGAGCGATCGGGAGCAAGTATGCCCGAGCCACGTACGAACCATGCCGTCACAAACATTGAGGTGACGAGCGAGACAGACGGTGTGCTTGAGGTACGGTTCAACTGGCATACGCTCAGTCACCGCTACAAGGAGACGCTGAGCTTCTTCGGGACATCCTATTACACCATCGACGCGACTGGTGATCAGCCGGTCATTACCAACAAGAAGGTCGTGCTCAAGAACGACTACATCCGCCAGGTGATCGACATTTATCACATCTGACGCCGGGCTCGAGAGGATCACATGGGCTACCGTATCGCACTCAACTTCGAGGACGGCGCTACGCGCTTCATCGACTGCAACGCAGGCGAGAAGGTGCTCGACGCCGCGTTCCGCCAGAAGATCAACCTGCCGATGGACTGTTCGGACGGCGTATGCGGCACATGCAAGTGCCGCTGCGAGCAGGGCAGCTACGAGCTTGGCGACGAGTACATCGAAGAAGCGCTGACCGAGGACGAGGCGGAAGAAGGCATGGTCCTGACCTGCCAGATGCAGGTCTCGTCCGATTGCGTGATCGCAGTGCCGGTGCCGTCGTCGGCGTGCAAGGTGAAGCCCGCCATACATGGCGGCGAAGTTGCCAGCGTGGAGATGGTCTCCGACAGCACGATCATCCTCACGCTGCGGGTGGACGATCCCGCCGCTCTAGGCTTCCTCCCGGGCCAGTACGTGAACCTGATGGTTCCGGACACTGGGCAACACCGCTCCTATTCGTTCAGCTCCAAACCTGGCGCGGCGGAAGCCAGCTTCCTTATCCGCAACATTCCGGGCGGCCTGATGAGCAGCTGGCTTAGCGAGAAGGCGCAGCCCGGCGCTCGGATGAGCTTTGTCGGACCGCAGGGCAGCTTCTTTCTGCGAAACGTCGATCGCCCGACAATACTCCTCGCCGGTGGCACCGGCCTAGCGCCGATCCTGTCGATGTTGGAGGTCCTTGCTGATCAGGGCACCGAGCAGCCGCTTCACCTGATCTATGGCGTGACCAAAGATGGCGACATGGTCGAGATGGAGCGCATCGACGCTTTGGCCGCCCGCCTGCCGACGCTGACCTCTGCGGTATGCGTCGCCGATCCGGAGAGCGGACATCCCCTCAAGGGTTATGTCACCGAGCATCTTTCGGACGACCACCTCAACGCCGGTGACTGTGACATCTACCTGTGTGGACCGCCGCCCATGGTCGAGGCTGTACGCACCTTTCTGCGGGACAAGGGCGTTGAGCCAAAGCACTTCCACTACGAAAAATTCGCGCCCAGCGAGAGTTCGGTAAAGGCTGCGGCATGATCTTTGCCGACCGGTTCCGTGGCAAGACGATGGTCGTGACGGGCGCGGCGCAGGGCATCGGCCGCGGCGTTGCGCTACGTGCGGCCGCTGAAGGTGCGGCCGTCATGCTTGTCGATCGCGCCGACTTTGTCGCCGATGTCGCACATGAAGCAGGCAGGGCCGCGCGCGCCTTTGTTTGCGATCTCGAGACGAGCGAGGGTGCCGTATCGGCGATGCGCGCGGCCGAAACCGAGTTCGGCCGCGTCGACATCCTCGTCAACAATGTAGGCGGCGCGATCCGTATGCGACCGTTCGCCGAGTTTGAGCCGCAGCAGATAGAGGCCGAAATCCGGCGATCGCTCATGCCAACGCTCTGGAGCTGCCACGCCGTCCTGCCAATCATGCTCCACCAGGGAGTGGGTACGATCGTCAACGTCTCGTCCAACGCGACGCGTGGCATCCGACGGGTACCCTATTCGGCGGCCAAGGGCGGCATCAACGCAATGACCCAAAGCTTGGCGATGGAATACGGTGACCGCGGCATCCGGGTCGTTGCTACGGCGCCGGGCGGAACGCAGGCCCCGCCCCGCATGGTGCCGCGCAATCCCGACGGGGACGACGCACGTGAGCAGGCCTGGATGGCTGAGGCGGTCGAGCAGGTCACGACGTCCACGTTCCTCGGACGGTACGCGACGCTCGATGAGCAGATCGCGCCGATCCTCTTCCTCGCCTCGGACGAGGCATCGTACATCACCGGCTCCATCCTGCCCGTCGCGGGCGGTGACCTGGGCTGATCGGAGCGACATGAAGAACAAGGTCTACGACAATCCGGCGGCGGCCCTCGACGGGCTGCTTTTCGACGGCATGACGATCATGTCGGGCGGCTTCGGCCTGTCCGGCAATCCCGAAAGCCTGATCCCGGAAATTCGCGCAAGCGGGGTGAAGGGGCTGACCGTCATCTCCAACAACGCCGGCGCCGACGGCTTCGGCCTCTGGATGCTGCTGGAGACCCGACAGATCGCGAAGATGATCTCGTCGTACGTGGGCGAAAACAAGCTTTTCGAGCAGCAGTACCTCTCGGGCGAGCTTGACCTTGAACTTACGCCGCAAGGAACCTTGGCTGAGCGCATTCGTGCGGGCGGTGCGGGCATCCCGGCATTCTACACCAAAACGGGCGTCGGCACCGTCGTGGCGGAGGGCAAGCCCGTCGAGAACTTCGACGGAGAGGAGTACGTCCGCGAGACCTGGCTGCGATCCGACCTGTCGATCGTAAAGGCCTGGCGGGCGGACCCGGCGGGCAACCTCATGTTCCGCAAGACCGCGCGCAACTTCAACCCGAACATGGCGACAGCGGGTCGGGTCACTGTGGCGGAGGTCGAGGAGATCGTGGAAGCGGGCAGCTTCGACCCCGATTGCATCCACACGCCCGGCATCTTTGTCGACCGGGTCGTCCTGTCGACCATCAACGAGAAGCGGATCGAGAAGCTGACGGTTCGCGAGAAGGAGGACGCGTGATGGCCGGCGATACGAAGGGCTGGACCCGCGAACAGATGGCGGCGAGGGCCGCTCGCGAGCTGCAAGACGGGTTCTATGTCAATCTCGGCATCGGCATACCGACGCTGGTAGCCAACTACGTTCCTGAAGGTCTTGACGTGACGCTTCAGTCAGAAAACGGAATGCTCGGAATTGGCCCATTTCCTACGCGTGATGCGGTCGATCCTGATCTCATCAACGCCGGCAAGCAGACGATTACAGCGCTGCCCACGTCCAGCTTCTTCTCGTCGGCGGACAGCTTTGCGATGATCCGCGGCGGGCACATCGACATGGCCGTTCTCGGCGCGATGGAGGTCAGCGAGACTGGTGACATCGCGAACTGGACCATCCCGGGCAAGATGGTGAAAGGCATGGGCGGCGCGATGGATCTCGTCGCCGGCGTCAAGCGTGTTGTGGTCGTCATGGATCACGCCAACAAGGCAGGCGTATCTAAGATACTGCCGGCCTGCACCTTGCCGCTCACCGGCAAGGCGTGCGTTGATCTGATCATCACGGACCTGGCCGTTCTCGCATGCGACAAGCCTGGATTACGCCTGATCGAGCTGGCCCCAGGCATCACCGTGGACGAGGTGCGGGCGAAGACTGATGCATCATTCACAGACGAAACCGCGTTAGAGCGCGCTGCCTGATGCCTTTCATCCGATCGCAAGGCGCTGACATCTACTGGAAGGTCGAAGGCGACACCGCTGCTCCGTCGCTGGTGCTGCTGAATTCCATTGGGACCGACATGGACCTGTGGGACGCGGCAATTCCCGCGCTTAGGCATCGGTTCTCGCTTTTGCGCATCGACACCCGTGGTCACGGCGCATCCGATGCCCCGGCAGGAGACTATGAGCTGTCGATGCTCGCAGGCGACGTGGCAGCGGCTATGGATGCAGCTGACGTTGAAGCCGCATTGGTGGCGGGCGTGTCCCTGGGCGGCATGATCGCCATGCAGCTTGCAATGGACGCGCCGGAAAGAGTTACCGGCTTGGCGCTCATATGCACCTCGGCAACGATGGATCGATCCGCCTGGACGGCTCGGGTCGAGAAGGTGCGGGAGGAAGGCGTAGCTGGGATCGCTGACCTTGCCATGTCGCGGTTTCTATCGCCAAGCTTTGTGCAAGCCAGGCCCGAGATCGCCGCCAGCGTACGACGTGGCCTGCTCTGTATGGAGCCGGCAGGCTATGCCGGGTGCGCGGCTGCTATCCGTGACATGGACATCGCTGATCGCTTGCAAACAATCTCCGTTCCAACGCTCGTCGTCTCGGGGGACCGCGATACCTCGACACCGTTCGTCGGTCATGGCGAGCACCTGATCGAACGCATCTCGGGTGCTCAACATGTCATGCTCGATGCTGCTCACCTTGCTCCGCTTGACGCACCAAACGCCCTTGCCGACGCCATTATCGACGCCTTCGTCTGAGGTCCCATGCCTGACGCCTTCATCTGCGACGCCATCCGTACCCCCATCGGCAAGCTCAATGGCGGCCTGTCATCGATCCGCGCCGACGACCTCGCGGCCATCCCCATCCGCGAGCTCGCCGCACGCAACGCAGGCGTAGACTGGGAAACCGTTGACGACACGATCCTTGGTTGTGCCAACCAAGCGGGAGAGGACAATCGCAACGTCGCGCGCATGGCCGTGCTTTTGGCCGGGTTGCCTGAAGCCGTGCCAGGTACAACCGTCAATCGCCTCTGCGGCTCAGGCCTAAACGCTGTCGGCATCGCGGCGCAGGCGATACGCTGCGGGGATGCACAGTTCATAATCGCCGGCGGTGTCGAGAGCATGAGCAGGGCACCGTACGTGCTCGGCAAGGCTAATTCAGCCTTTGACCGCTCTCAGAAGATTGAGGACACGACGCTGGGATGGCGCTTCGTCAATCCCGCGATGCGTCACGCCTATGGCGTCGACTCCATGCCCGAAACCGGCGAGAACGTCGCTGACGTGTGGCGCGTATCACGCGAAGATCAGGACCGCTTCGCCCTCGCCAGCCAGGAGAAGGCCGCAGCAGCTATCGCTAGTGGTCGTGTGGCGGCTGAAATCGTGTCGGTCAGCGTTCCTCAGCGAAAGGGCGATCCGATCGATTTCTCACAGGATGAGCATCCGCGCGCGTCAAGCCTGGGCGCTCTTGCCAAGCTGAAGCCGGTGGTACGCCACGACGGTACGGTGACGGCGGGGAACGCCTCCGGGCTAAATGACGGCGCAGCAGCTATGCTCGTCGCCTCCGAAGACGCCGCATCACGTAACGGGCTTCGTCCTCGCGCACGTGTGCTTGGCATGGCAGCAGCTGGCATCGCGCCAAGGATCATGGGCGTCGGTCCGATCGAGGCGGCGCGCAAGCTGAGCAGGAATACCGGGATTAGCCTTGATCGGCTCGACGTGATCGAGCTGAATGAGGCATTCGCCAGTCAGGCCATCGCTACGTTGCGTGATCTTGGCATCGCGCAGGATGATCCGCGCGTAAATCGGAACGGAGGGGCTATTGCGTACGGCCATCCGCTCGGCATGTCGGGTGCGCGGATTACGATGACGGCCGTTGAGGAGCTGCATCGCACCGGTGGTCGCTACGCCATGGCATTCATGTGCATCGGCGTCGGCCAGGGGATCGCGCTCATGCTGGAGCGTGTCTGAGACGTCACCGATTTTGCAGGGGAGTAGGTCTATGGCAGGCACCGTGGTCAACGACATTGTCGACGAGGCCACGTTCGGCCGCTTCCACTGGACAATCGTCGTCCTCTGCGGCCTGCTCCTCATCGTTGATGGCTACGACGTCTTCATCTATGGCGCGATCCTGCCCCAGCTGATGGAACAGTGGGACCTCACCCCACCCCAGGCGGGCTCGCTCGCAAGCTGGGCGCTGTTCGGCATGATGATCGGCGCGCTAACCTTCGGATCGCTGGGCGACCGGATCGGGCGCAAGCGCTGCATCGCCATCTGCTTCTCCATCTTCAGCGTGTCGACGATCGTCAACGGCTTCGTCGGGAACACAACGGAGTTCGGGGTCATGCGCTTCCTGGCGGGACTAGGATGCGGTGGGCTCATGCCCAACGCCGTGGCGCTGACGAATGAATATGCACCGAAACGCCTGCGAACGACGCTCGTGGCGCTGATGTTCAGTGGCTACGCAGTCGGCGGCATGGTAGCCGCCGGGCTCGGCATCTGGCTGCTGCCGACGTTTGGTTGGCGTGCCATGTTCTTCGCTGCCGCGGTGCCTCTTTGTCTGCTCCCGATCGTGCTCTGGAAGCTACCTGAGTCGCTCGCCGTTCTGATACGTCGGGGGGACGAGGGACGTGCGAGTGCCATTCTGACGAAGATCGCACCCGGCCGCACGGTCCCGGGCGGCCAACTGGTCCTGCGGGACGCTAAAGCGGGCTCATCCTCCATCGCCGCGCTGTTTCACGATGGCCGGGCGGGTGGAACGCTGGCGCTGTGGACATGCTTCTTCTGCTGCCTGCTGATGGTGTACGCGCTCGGCTCCTGGCTGCCGCAGCTGATGCGCACCGCCGGCTACGGGCTCGGCTCGAGCCTGTCGTTTCTTCTTGCCCTCAACTTCGGCGGTATGTTCGGCGCCATCGGCGGCGGGCGGCTTGCCGACCGTTACGGACTGGTGCGCGTTGTGGTCAGTTCCTTCGCGATCGGCGCGACGTGTATCGCGCTGCTCGGCGCGAAGAGCCCGACGGCCGTCCTCTACCTGCTGATATTCGTCGCGGGAGCAGGCACGACGGGCACGCAGATCCTCCTCTACGCGACCGTGGCGGACTTCTACGGCGCTTCTATCAAGACGACGGGGCTCGGCTGGGCCTCGGGAGTCGGTCGGGTCGGAGCGATCGTCGGGCCGCTGCTGGGCGGACTGCTGCTCGCTGCCAAGCTGCCGATGGCGTTGAACTTCGTCGCTTTCGCGGTGCCGGGGCTGATCTCGGTCGCGGCGATGATGCTCTTCGCTCGGCGGTACAGGTCGCACGTTCCGGACGAGCTGCCGGGGGCCGCGCTACCCGCCTGAGGCCGTCAGCCGTCGGTGCCCGCATCAAGGACGTAGGCTCAGCAGAATCGGTCAGGGTAGGCAAGCCCATCGCCTGCCCGTGCGATCAGCGCATACTTCCCGGCTGTCTCACTGCAGGCTCCCTGTTACGAAGAACCGGCGGGCGCTCAAAGGCGGTACTCGATCGATAAATGGCTGGCAGCCTTCGGGACCGTACGGAGCAGGCTCAATGGCAGAATGTGGGAGTACGGACCCCTCATCAGAACATGCCGTTCGGGTTTTCAAAGTGGTCGGGGATAATTTGAAGCACATCCCAATGCTCGACGATACGACCCTCATCATCTAATCGGAAGATGTCGATGCCAGCGTAGTCGTGGTCTCCGGGCCAGTGCTGATGGCAGTGCAGGACCACGGTATTTCCTTCTGCAATAGTCCGCTTGAATTCGACTCTCTTGCCAGGCCACTCTCGTGCCATCCGCTCAAAATAGTCGATAAATGCCTGCTTTCCGGTAGCGACTTGAGGGTTGTGCTGGATATATTCTCCGCCGACATATTGCTTGATTGCCTCAGCAGGTCGGCAGTCGTTGAACATCATCTCGTAAAAGGCGATCACGTTCGCCTTATTTAGCTCCAATGACATCTAACAGCATCCTTCCCTGAGAAAACGATCCTCTTTTGAAATGGTGTCGCGAACGGCCGGTCCGGGATCGGGCGCTAATCCCAAGCCAGCGGACCTCCCGCTAGCATTCCCCTTTCACCATCCCGATCGGAGCAGTCGCCGGGCTTAGCGTACGACTTGAACCATCCTCTCACCGGCGCCCTTCCTAGACCATCAACATACGTCAGCTTCTGTCCCGTGTCGTGATCGCGACCCCCGCGGAGGCGACGATCAGGCCGGCGATCTGCACCGCGCCGAGCGCCTCCCCAAAGAGCATGAACGCCAGCACCGCCACGACGGGCGGCACAAGGTAGAACAGCGAGGCGACGACCGAGACCGCGCTGCGCCCGATCATCATCAGGAGCAAGGTCATCCCGCCGACCGACAGGCCGATTACCGACCAGGTTAGCGCGCTCCACGCCTCCCAGCTGCCATCGAAGCGCATATCCTCGGTCAGGAGCGCGACGGGCGCGATGACGAGGCCCGAGGCGGCGAATTGGATCGCCGCGCCGACGCGTAGGTCAACGCCACCGCCGCTGCGCTTCTGCCAGATGGTGCCGAGCGTGATGGCGACGGTCGCCAGCGCCGCGACCGCGACGGTGACGGGAGCCGCCGCGTGGACGGACGAGGTCACCTGCGGGGCGAGCACCATTGTCGCGCCGATCAAGCCGACCAGGATTCCCATCCACTGCCGACGGGTGACGCGGTCGCCAAGCATCGGCCCGGCCAGCGCTGCGGTCAGGAGCGGCTGCAGGCCTGTGATGAGGGCGCAGACCGCTGCCGGCAGGCCATGGCTGACTGACCAGAACACGCCCGCCAGATAAATTCCCTGGAGCAGGAGGCCAGCGACGACCGCGTTCGCCCACAACCGCGGTTCGCGGGGCCTGGACGCACCGGCGAGCGCAGCTAAGCCGGTGAATATGGCCGTACCGCACGCGAAGCGGATGGTCAGGAAAGTGAGCGGGTCCGCGTGGCCCGCGACGAGGCGTGCGACCAAAAAGCCAGTCGCCCAGATGCTGACGAACAGCATCGGGGCGACCGTAACGAGGTCGGGAAGCGACCGGGACCTACCGGACACTTGCCCGTGGAGAGAGGGTTCAGAAATTGATCGTGCCTTCGACCGTGAACATGCGCGGCGGGCCGTACGTCACCTCGGCATAGCCGGATGCTGCGGTGAGGGACGAATTGCCGCTGCCAATATAGGCCTTGTTGGTCAGATTGGTGACGCCCGCAGCGATGCTGTAGCGGTCGGCCCGGTCGGCGTAACGCAAGGTCGCGTTGACCAGCGCATACTTGTTCTGGGCGATCTGCTCGGTGTTCGGCGCGTCGAAGTAGGTCTTGCTGCGGTACGCGACGTCGACGCGCGGAGTGAGCGAACCCGAGCTCAACGGGATGCGGTAGGCGAACCCGCCGTTGAGGCTCCACTTCGGCGTATAGGCCTGCATGTCGTCGAGGTCGACGCGACCTAGCGCGCCAGGCGCAAGGTTCGCCTGCCCGGCATTGAGCGCGTTCGTGAAGCTGTCGTAGCCAAAATCCGTGTATCCGACGCCGAAATTGATCAGCAGCGGACCGATCGGGCTGACGGTTCCTTCGACCTCGAAGCCATTGATCGTCGCCTCGCCGGCGTTGCGCACGACCGGGGCGACGCCCTCGCGCACAACGATCTGGATGTCCTTGTATTTCGACTTGAAGGCTGCGGCGGAAAGCCGGAGCGTGCGGCCGATGAGCAGCTTGCCGCCGATCTCGTACGACGTCACCTGCTCGGGGTCGAATTCGGGCAGAAATTCCCGACCCGTCGGCGCGTTGGGCGAGATGACGGGCTGCACGATGCGGGTGTTGAAGCCGCCGCTCTTGAAGCCCTGCGAGTAGCTCGCATAGGTCATGAGCTCCGGTGTCCACTGATATTGCAGCGTCGCCGCGGGCGTGAACTTGCTGTTGGTCTTCGAGTTGAGGACCGGGTTGAAGAGGAAGGTCCGGGAGCCGGTGCAGGTCGCGGCCACCGCGCCCGTGCGCTGCGGCCCGAGGCAGACGTTCTGGGCGTTCAGCGGCGCGGGATAGGCCACGTTGTAGCCGACGTTCGTGTAGCCGTAGCCGCTGACGGCGGCGGTCTCGAACGGCGTGGCCTCCTTCTTGTCGCGGGTGTAGCGGAGGCCGACCGTCAGGTTCAGCTTGTCCGTGATCGCGAAGGACTCCTGCGTAAAGATCGCCAGCGATTCATTCTTGATGTCGGCGTTGTTGTTGAGGCCGCCGACGCGCAGTTCCTCGCCGGTGGTGGCGCTGATCTGCGACGGGAGGAAGACCGGGTAGAACTGGTAGTCGGTCTCGCGAAAATAGTAGGCGCCGAATTGGTACTTGAGGCGGCCGTTGGGGGTCTCGCCAAGGAACTGCAGCTCCTGGGTGAACTGCTTTATGTTGTCCTGGTTGACGGTCTCGAGGATGCGCAGCGGCGTGTTGTCGGCGTCGCGGATCGAGAAAGGGTTGGTCTCGCGATAGGCAGTGATCGACTTGACGGTCAGCCAGTCGGCGACGTCGTACTGGAGTGTCAGGCCGATGCCGTACATCTCCAGCTCGGACCGGCTGGGCGCGTTGGAGGCGACCTTGAAGGGGCCGAGGGCCGAGTACTGGTTGTTGGCGCAGCGGCGATCGTTGTTCTCCGGCACCGGCGTGACGGGGTTCGTCAGCGCGAAGCCGGGACAACCCGCGATTACCGAGGCGAAGCGGACGAACGCGGCGCTGGTGTTGATCCCGCCGAAGACGGTCGGCGACCCGTTCACGTCGTCCTTGGTGTAGTCGCCGATCAGCAGCGCCTCGAACTTGTCACTCGGCTTCCACAGCAGGCTTGCACGGGCCGCAAATGTGTTGACGTCACCGAAGTCGCGTCCGTCGAGGATGTTGGTGACGTAGCCGTCGCGGATGCGCTTGGTGGCCGCGAACCGTACCGCCAGCGTCTCGCTCACCGGGAGGTTGAGGACGCCGCGCAGATCCGCGCGCTTATAGTCACCGAGCGTCCAGCCAACGTTGCCGGACACGCCGGAGAAGTTTGGGCGCGCGGAGAAGACCTGGATGGCACCGCCGACGGTGTTGCGACCGAACAGCGTCCCCTGCGGGCCGCGGAGCACCTCGACGCGCTCAACATCAAGTAGCGATATGGCGGTTCCACTGGCGCGTGCGAAGTAGACGCCGTCGACGTAGAAGCCAACGCCGGGATCGGTCGAGGCCAGGAAGTCGGTCTGACCGACGCCGCGGATGAAAATCGCGGAGGACGAGCTGTTGCCGGATGCGGGCGCAACCGCGCTGAATTGGACATTGGGAGCGAGCTGGGTGAGCTTGTCGGAGGAGTCGATCTGACGCTCGGCGAGCGCGCTGCCCCCGAACGCCGCGACGGAAATAGGGACGTTCTGGATGCTCTCCTCGCGACGGCGCGCCGTCACGACGATGTCGCCAATGCCTCCAGGTTCCTCGGCGATGGGGTCGGACTGCTGTACGGGTGGGGCGGAGGCCGCCGGGGCCGGCGCGGCCTGTGCTGCCGAGGTGCCCGCCTCAACGACGGGCTGTTCCGGTGGCGTTTGGGCGGGAATGGTGGTCTGTGCCAAGGCAGGGGCGGGAACCACGCCAAGACCGATCGCGAGTGCCGTGCTGGACACAGTTCGGCGGATGGTCGCCGTGTAGCTTCGATGAGCCTTCATGTATTTCCTCCCCGTTCGCTCGACTGCCGGGGCTCCGCCCGGTCAGAACGCGTTCGTTGACGAAAGTTAGGAAGAAGTCTTTCCGAACGTCCAATACAGATGACGTATGCGATCGATACCTAGGAGGTCGGTGACACCAACAAGGCAAATCAGTCTTTCGGGAATATCAAGTATGCCCCCGCCAAAGAATTCTTAGCCGATACCGGCATGGTATGTAAATCGATGGCACACCAATGATCTGTAGAAGCGGGTGAGCCCTTTGGAACGTTCGTCGGCGGCGCTGGATATGCCCCCCCCACGCTTGCGAGTTCGCGCACGGGGCGGGGCGCCTGCAAAGCCGGAAGTGCGAATGCGGCAGCAGCGCGGAGTCGCAACCGAGGTGGTCGCTGGCGCCCTCCAATAGCTCAGGGGTGTTCACGCGTTGAGGCAACCACCGAGGCTTCAGCGGCGCGAAGTTGGCAGATTGACGCTGGGGGAACATAAGGAAGGTGGGTCGATCGCCGCAGCGACCGGCCCACCTCGGCTTCGAGCTTGGTTCCGCAGGGTCGGTCAGAGGATTTTTAGGACCCGCACCTGAATTCGGGCAGCTTCGTTGAAGCCCTCTCGTGATTGTACGTCACGTCCGCCGATCAGCTCGAGCTGCCACTTCGGCGCGACGAATTTTTGGATCGCCAGTCTAATCTGCTGACGCTCAGAGCGCTGACCGGTATAGACGCCGTCGAGGTGCTCCTTGCCTCCCCACATACTCGCGGTGCCGATGGCGATCGTCGTCTTCTTGTCGGGCAAGGCGTACCGAAGCCAGCTCTGGACATGGTAGACGGGCTTCTTCGTCAACCGCTGGCTGAGCGCGCCGACGTCATTGTTGACCGTGAAGAAGTTCACGTCGCCGTAGAGATCGAGGGTGACGTTCTTGCCTAGCCCCTGGATGAAGCCAATCTGCGGATCGAACGACCACCGATTATTGCCGAAGTTGACGGCCTTGTTGCGGTCGTACGTCCCGGTAGGGATACCCACGATCGGCGAGAAGCCGAGATACGTCGAATAGTTATCGCTCGGCTTGTTAACAAACCAGATCGTCGCAAAGACGAGAACGTCTCCGATACCGGTGGATGATCCCAGATTCTGCCCACCAACCCGAGCATCATGGACCGACCCCACCGGTACGATGATTTGCGGATCGACGACGAACGGCCCGAGTTTCGTGAAGTGGACGTAGCGCAGCAGCGCGACCGATGTGTTGAGATTGGTGTCGTCCTTCAGCTCCCCGCCGCCTGGAAGCTTGAGCTTGTCGCGGTTGATGAACTGGCCGTAGACCAGCGCGAGGTCGGTGCCGGGGGGTAGCGCCGTGTAGTCACCGGGGTCGACCGCTGTCTGAGCTTGAACGGGTATGGCGGCAGCAAAGCCCAGCAGGGCGGCGGACGTCGCCAGGACGCCACGGATCGTTGCCGAAATCGGCATGGTGCATTCCCCTCTTTTTTGATCGTGTTCGTTTAGGCGGTGATGGCGCTGGCAGCCTGCTCCCCGATGATGACGCAGCCTGCCATGGTATTGCCGGTCGTTACGCGAGGCATGATCGAGGCGTCCGCGATGCGGAGGCCCTGGATGCCGTGAACGCGCAACTGCCCGTCCACGACGGACATGTTATCCCGACCCATCTTGGCGGTGCAGCTCTGGTGCCAGTAGGTCACCGCCGCGTTGCGGGCGAAGTCCTGGAGGTCGGCGCCAGTGATCTTCCCCGGCATAACCTCCCGCTTGTTGAAAGCCGCGAGTGGACCGGTATTGCCGATCTCGCGGCAAAGCTCGATGCAACGGAGCATTGCCGTCATGTCATCGGGCTCAGCGAAGGTATTTGCCGCAATGTTGACCGGGGAACTGGGGTCCGCACCGGTGATGGTGATCTCACCGCGGCTCTTCGGACGCACCACGGCAGGTGATAGCGACCAGCTTCCAGCAGGCGGGTTGTACTGCTTGCCCGTGACTTCACTCACGTAGGGAATCTCGATCTGGAACGGCTGCAAATCCGGCGTGTCGAGCTTGGAGTCACTCTTCCAAAAGAAAGTTGCCTCGGCGGCATTGTTGCGCGGCGCGATCGGCTCTTTGTACTCCCAGACGCAACCCGCGATCATCACGTGATCCTGGAAGTTCTTGCCGACACCCGGGAGGTCCGCGACGACAGGAATGCCGAATTTGCGAAGCTGCGCCGCCTCGCCGATGCCCGACTGCATCAGGATCTTGGGCGTGTTGATCGCGCCGGTCGAAAGAATTACCTCGCGCGTCGCACCGATGGTCATCAGCTTTCCGCCATGGGTGAACTCGACCCCAGTGACGCGCGTGCCCTTGGTGGTGAGCTTGCGGATCGTCGCCTGCGTGAGGACCGTGATGTTCGGCCGATCCAGAATCGGCCGGACATAGGTGCTGAACACGTTGAGGCGCTCGCCGGGCTTGTAGCGAACGTTGGGGATCGCAGCCCCGCCGACGCCCTCCATCAGGATGGCGTTCTGATCAGGGAAAGTCGGGATCCCAACGCCTTTGCACGATGCGAGCATCGCGGGCGCAATGGGCGAAGGATTTGGTGTTTCGCCGACATATACAAGACCACCCTTGCCTCGTCGGTGCGCATCGGCAGGACCTTGGTAATCCTCAATGCGGCGGTAAATTCCGAGCACGTTCTCGTAGCTCCAGCGCGGATCACCGGACTCACTCGCGAAATAGTCCCAGTCGTTCTTGTGACCACGCGACCAGATCATAACGTTGATCGACGATCCGCCGCCCAGGACCTTGCCCATCGATAATGCGATTTCGCGATTGTTGATCTTGGGATTTGGCGCGCCCTTGAAGCCCCAGTCCCGCTCGCTACCGAGGTTTGTGAACCAAACGCCAGGATTGGTAACGCTCGGCACCTGATCGCTGCCGCCTGCCTCAAGAAGCAGCACTTTGACCGCCGGGTTTTCAGCGAGACGGCGCGCGACAACCGACCCGGACGAACCGGCGCCACAAACGATATAATCGTACTGCTTTTGGAGTGCCGCGCCAAGCTGAAGCTGATTTTCGCGGGCGGCCTGCGCGAATGCGGCCCGGCTCACAGCAGTTGTGGAAGCGATTCCCGCCATTGCGGCAACTCGCAAGAAGTCACGCCGCTCGAGCCGCCCCTGCATCAAGCCATCCTCAGCGGCGAGGACTGCGTTGAGCGCCCGAATGCTCGCGTCGTCGTTCATCAATCCTCTCCTTGCGGCAATGGCGCCGCATCGTGTCGCTTCGGCTCCAGCCGAACGCATCGCCGCTTTTCGTGCGTGTCGATTTCAGGAGCGTAATGACGAGAGTCGACTGCCGTCCAATACAGATCTTGTATCTATCCAATACCCTGACGGTAGCTCGCCACGGTCGCCTGCGTACCACCAATTGGCTTGTAGACCGAAAACAACGCCTAAATTAGGGTCATCATATCCACTGGGTATCGGTGAGCGACCTCAACGGTCTTTGCGGCCCGATGTTGATCGAAGGTACGCTATGCCAAACGAAAAGCTAGGAGAGCGGAAGTGACGGACAGCACAAAACTGATCGGAGACGAGCAGCTTAGCGGCGGGGCGTTCACCGGGAGCTGGACAACGCTGTCGACAACGACAGACGTTCAAGAACCTGCAACGGGAGCGACGTTAGGCAAGATCGGCATCGCCAGCCCCGACGACATCGCGGCGGCTGCCGCGAGTGCGCGCGCCGCTCAGAAGGCATGGGCCTCCGATACTCCGGATAATCGGGCAGCCGTTTTTCCAAAGGTTGTGCAGGTTGCAACCGAGCGGTGGGACGAGATCGTCGAGTGGATCATGCGCGAGAGTGGATCGGTCAGAGCGAAGGCCGAATTCGAACTGTCTATAACCATCAAGTCGATCTCGCTTGCGGGTGCCATGCCACAGCAAGCGCAGGGGCTTGTGCTGCCGAGCGAGCGTGGGCGCATCAGCCTCGCCCGTCGCCGACCGTTAGGCGTCGTAGGCATCATCGCCCCGTTCAACTTTCCGCTCTATCTGGCGATGCGCGCAGTCGCACCAGCGATCGCGGTCGGCAATGCAGTTGTGCTAAAACCCGATCCGCGCACGTCCATTTGTGGCGGCTTCGTGATCGCCCGGTTGTTCGAGCTTGCGGGTCTACCAAATGGCGTCCTCCAGGTACTGCCGGGACGCGGCGACGCGGGCGAGGCGCTGTGCCGTGATCCGAACGTCGCCATGATTCAATTTACTGGATCTACCGCCGCTGGTCGGATGGTAGGCAAGACGGCCAGCGAAAACCTGAAAAAGGTCTCGCTGGAACTTGGCGGTAAAAATTCTTTGATCGTCCTCGAAGACGCGGATCTCGAACTGGCAGCCAAGAATGCCTCATGGGCGAGCTATCTTCATCAGGGACAGATTTGCATGTCTGCAGGGCGGGTGCTGGTGCATGCGACCATCGTCGAGGAGTTCACCAAGCGCCTCGTAGCTCACGCGGAAGCGCTGCCGGTGGGCGATCCAATGTCCGGGCAGGTCGCGGTTGGACCGCTCATCAACCAGACGCAAGCCGACCACGCCCGCAAGGTCCTAGATGGAAGCGTTGCCCAAGGTGCGAAGGTAGCTGCGGGTGGCACGTCCGATGGTTTGTTTTTCAAGCCGACCGTGCTGACAGGGGTAAGCAAGGACATGCCTGCGTTCAGCGACGAAATCTTCGGGCCTGTGGCGGTTGTCGTACCGTTCGAGAGTGATGAACAGGCGATCGCGCTCGCCAACGACACTGAATACGGCCTGTCCGCGGCGATCATCACCCGCGACGTTGGACGCGGTATGGCCATTGGTGACCGCCTTCAGGCGGGTCTGGTCCACATCAACGACCAAACCGTGAACGACGACGTCGTTAACCCTTTCGGTGGTGTCGGAGCATCTGGTAACGGAACATCGATCGGCGGCCCGGCGAACTGGGAAGAGTTTACGCATTGGCAGTGGACGACCATCAAGGGAACAGCACCCGCTTACCCTTTCTAGAATGCCTTCGAAAATTATAGTTCGATTGAAATGTGAGGTGTGCCACGAGGACTGTGGCATACCCGTCAATGAACACACGCAAACCCATAACGCTTGGCCGCTGATCGGTACCAGGCGGTGTTCGACGCCGCATTGAAACGAATCTACATAGAGCGAGGATTAAGACATAACCTCACCCATGTGTCCAAGCATCGAGGTGGAGCACCCGACTGTCTCGCGGGCCTATCGTTTGTAGGACAGTCGCCAGCAGTAAATTCAACGCGCCGACACCGTCTTGCGAGCGCACATAAGGCAGAGCTTCAATCCTCAAAGGAGCTCTGCGGTGCCGTTTGGTAGGGTGCCCTTTGGTCCTCCTTGGTTAGGACTTCAGGCGGACCAAAGGGCCAACCCGAGCCAAATTTATGACGTCCAATTTTGGCGGAAATCGGACCGGCCAGAGTAGGAACGCAGAGGGTATACCCATACCAGACCGCACACATTGAAGCCAGGCAGAGACATTTACCCATTGCAGGGCAGGCGTAATCAATGCGAGTCCTCTACTCTAATCGGAAGAGGGTGCCTTATGGATATCGACTTTGATGCGCTGCTGGATGACGACGAGGTCGCACCTATTAACCCGCGTGAGATATTCCAGACCCTCGACAAACATAAGGATTTCGATTTTCTTCGGGATGTTCAACGGGACGTACTCGACGGGTGGTTCTCCCGGAGAACGTCTAAAGACACTGTCATCAAGCTTAATGTAGGATCCGGAAAGACGACCGTCGGACTGCTCGCTCTGCAAAGCTCGATTAATGAGGGAATTTATCCGGCCGTATTTGTATGCGCGGATAACCTTCTAGTCGACCAAGTAGTATGGGAGGCAGATCGCTTGGGTATCGCCGTTTCTACGGCCACCCGGGACCCTGATGTCAAAGCCGGCTCTAAGATCCTCGTTACAAGCATCTATCACGTCTGACGTGACCCCAGTCTTTCATCCAGCGGCAACCAGAGACCGACCGGTGTTGTCGCGCATGAGCGCGGGTGAAGCAACGGGCGGGGTTAACCCCGCCCGTTGCTGTTCAAGCCCGGCAGCGAATGCGGCCGGGGTAGCGTAGCCCAACGACGAGTGCGGCCGCTCGGTGTTGTAGTCATCGACCCAGCGCGCGAGGATCGAGCGGGCCTGGCCGATGGTAAAGAACAGCGTCTCGTTGAGCAGTTCGTCGCGCATGCGACCGTTGAAGCTCTCGACGAACCCGTTCTGGGTCGGCTTGCCCGGCGCGATGTAATGCCACTCGACACCCACATCGCCGGACCAGGCCAGCACCGCGTTCGACGTCAGCTCGGTGCCGTTATCGCTGACGATCATCTTCGGCGCACCACGTCTGGCAATCAGATCACCTAGTTCGCGCACCACCCGACGGCCCGAGATCGACGTATCGACCACCGCCGCCAGGCACTCGCGGGTCACATCATCAACGACGTTCAGCACCCGAAACCGGCGGCCGGTGGCGAGTTGATCGTGAACGAAGTCCAGGCTCCAGCGCTGGTTGGGAAGTGCCAGCACTGGCGCCGGTGCCCGCGCGCCGACGGCGCGCTTGCGTCCCTTCCTGCGCCTGACCGTCAGCCCCTCCTCGCGGTAGAGCCGCTGGGTCTTCTTGCGGTTGATCGTGATGCCGTCACGGCGAAGCAGGATGTGTAGACGTCGATAGCCGAACCGCCGGCGCTGCTGCGCCAGCTCACATAACCTCGATCGAAGGTCACCATCATCCGCTCGGCACGAGCGATATCGCATACTCGTGCGATCCGCTCCGACGACAGCACACGCCCGCCGCTCGCTCATCCCCAGCGTCGTCTGGAGATGCACGACTGCTTGCCGCTTCGCGGCGGGCGCTACCATTTTTTTGACAGCAGGTCCTTCAGACCGGCGTTGTCCAGCATCGTGTCGGCGAGCAGGCGCTTGAGCCGTGCGTTCTCTTCCTCGAGCGACCGCAGACGCTTTGCGTCGGACACCTCCAGGCCGCCAAACTTCGCCTTCCACGCATAGTAGGTGGCGCTCGACATCCCGTGCTTCCGGCACAGCTCCGTCACCACCGCACCTGCCTCGGCCTCCTTCAGGATGCCGATGATCTGCTCTTCCGAAAACTGCTTCCGCTTCATTCCGTCCGTCCCTTCGAGGGCCGGTCTCTAGTTCCAAGTGGATGAAGAAACGGGGGTCACGTCACGTCTTTAATGGCATGTCAGTGTTTGGCGTCGCCAAAGAGGGCGAGAAGATCCCCATAGGCGCCATCGTCGTGGACGATGCACATGCATGCCTGCGCACTCTTGAGCGGCAATTCCGGCTAACGATCCCGTCCAGCCATCCCGTTTACGAATGGGCTCTCAACAGGTTCGAGGAGGCAATCAACCAACAAAGCCCACGCAGCCTCAAACGGATTAAAGCTAACGATCACAGCGATTACGTTGAGGTGCCCTACTGGGCGCTCAAAGATGCTGCAGATGAACTACTGACAGAGTTAGTCAACGCCGAGAGCGAAAAGCCCTTCAAATACGTCGTCCCATTCCTTGGCGAAGGCCTCGCGCTCTGCCGGGTGATAATAGGCGGCCAAGAGATGGAGATTTCTGCCGTCTATCCCTGGGCAGACCTGGTCAACCCCTTTAGGCGTGCCAAACGGCGCATCTACATGACCGCGACGCTCTCTGATGACACTATCCTAGCCACTCACTTTGGAGCAGACCCTGACGTTCTGGAGGTGGCGGTAACCACGCCTTCCGCGACAATGGGCGAGCGGATGATTTTGATGCCGCAACAGCTCAACAAGGACATAACGTTCAACGACGTCAGCGGTATGTTGAAGGAGCTTTCAAAGGAGCATAACGTCGTCGTTATTGTTCCATCGAAAGCAGCTTCTGAGGAATGGGCTAACCACGCCGACCAAATATTGATGGGCGATGATGTTGCTGACGGTGTCGCGAAGCTCAGGCAATCGCACGTCGGTATGACGGTGCTTGTGAACAGATATGACGGCATCGATCTCCCGGACGACGCGTGCCGCGTTCTCGCTATTGTAGGTCTGCCAGAGGCTGCATCGCTGGTAGAACGCGCGGACATGACAGTGCTGAGCGCGTCCGGTGTCACTCTGCACCGGCAGGTGCAGCGGATAGAGCAAGGCATGGGTCGTGGCGTGAGATCAATTGACGACTTTTGCGCCGTCATCCTGTTCGGCTCGAAGTTGACGGAGAGGCTTCTTTCTGCGGACGGAAAGGCGATGCTTACCGCCGCGACGAGTGCGCAGCTCGACCTTTCTCTAAAACTCGCGAAACAGGTCGAGAAGGCGGCGGGCGGGACAATCGATATCGGAAAGGTCGCTCAAGTCGTCGACCACTGTCTGAGCAGGCACGACGGGTGGCGAAAATCAGCGCGGTCGGCACTGCTGAAAGCCGAGGGATCAAATGAATTGCGCTTTGACCGCACGCAGGTGACCCTGCGATCCGCAATCGACTTGGCTCGAGATGGCGATACGAGGGGAGCAGTCGCAACGCTGCAACCTGTGGTGACCTCAGCAACGGACGATGACAATAAGGCCTGGTTGATGAGCCGCCTTGCGCAGCTTACGCACTTTCACGATCGGGCAGAGGCGCAGAAAATAACCAAGGCGGCCTACGCTTTGAACCGGAGCGTAACCCGCCCACTCGAAGCGCTTAGCTATGAACGCCTCTCAACAGTGAACGAAGCTCAGGCTGTGTCTGCAATACGTTACCTGCGGACCCGCCGTCTTGAGCATCAGGATCGGATCTTTTTCGCGACGGACGTCAAGGAGGATCTTGCCTTTAAGCGCGTGCCTTACAAACGTTTTGAGGAGGCTGTGCGTCAGCTTGGTCTAGCAATCGGGATGCTCTCGCAGCGGCCAGAGGAGGACTATCAGGAAGGTCCGGATAATCTCTGGCGGCTACCAGGGAGGGAGTTTCTGGTCATAGAATGCAAAAATGAGGCTGGATCCGAGGAAGGCATAAAAAAGCGCGACCTCGGCCAACTCGGCCAATCAATCGAGTGGTTCAAAGACCGATATGGGGATACCGAGCCATTTATCCCGATTATCATTCATCCACTCTCGTATGTAGGGCCGCAGGCCACTGCTATACCGGATTGCCGGGTCATAGATGGGCACCGGCTTCGGCTACTTAGAGATAGCTTTTTGGACTTCGTTAAAGCGGCGAATGAGGAGGTTCTTGGAGACCCCGCGGCCGTACATCAACAACTCGCCACACATAACCTGACAGCAGATCGCTTTATAGACGCGTTTACCGTACCACTTGCATAGGCGTAAATCGATGAGGCGGAGTGTCTGTAGCCCCGCCTAGAACCGATATGACGTTTCGGAGTTAGGGCTGGAAGTGCCTATTTTAGCAGACGGTCAGCACGGTAATTTAAGGCAGCGCTTCCTCGGTCGCGCTGTAAAGGTCCTGCGCCTTTCGCTTCCAGTCGTCACACTGCTAATACCTCCCTATATATTATTTGTGGGAGAATCATCCCAGCTTTCGTTGTTCAATGAGTTTGGCCTGCCATCCGGCTTGCAGGACCAGACTGCGGCTGGCGATTTCATAGCCGGAATAGTCGCTATCCTGAACGCCTCCGCGACAGCGATCTTTCTGGCGGTTACCTTGATATGCATATTAGGCGGCGCTGTAAGCATGACCTGCCTAGCGATCATCGATAGAATACGATGGATCGATCGGAAGGTTGGTCATCGCGTAAGGGCGGTCAGCCGAGCAGGCATGAACGGTATGAAGGCAGCAGGCTGCTTTGGACCTATTATAATTGGGTCCGGCCCCTTTGTTGCCATGATCGTCTTCGGTATCCTGTACGGTCTTTTCTTTGCATCAGGTACAGTCCTCTCGGTTGGTTACGAAGAGGGCATGCGGCTCGCGAAGGAAGCAAAATCGAGTGCCTTGATTTGCGCTGGCCTAAAGAGACCAGCGGCGAATGGCGGCAGAACAGATTGCGTATCAATTATTACGAGCGGCGGATCGAGGATTTCTGGTTATCCAATGCCGACGGATCAGCAAATCATTGTCATAGATCAATCGGGGAATGCCAATTGGGTGAAGAGCGACGACGGCCTCACTGTGATGAAGACCACTATTCAACATCCGCATCCGCAGCCTACCAAGCCGAAGCCTCATAAATCCCCATAACGGTGCCGCATAAAAGGCAAAGTCGGCGCGGCCGCTTGCAAGTGCAGCGCTATTCTAAGCGCATGAGTTGCGCCGGATACGGAGATACAAGTGGCTCTAACTCGTTCCAGGGGCCAGTGAGCCATCGAGCATAATCGTCGTCATGCAGAATGACAGGCATTGCCTTGGGGTGTATAGGCGAGACTAGGAAGTTGGGCTCAGTAGTAAGAAAACTATAAGCATTCCCGCGCTCCGTCGGTCTCCAAATTCCGGCAAAGGCGAAGACAGGTCGGCTGGGCACGTCGAACCAGTGCAGCGGCTTCTTGCCGTCCTCACCAGGCGCGAGTCCATATTCAGAGAACGACGTAACCGGCACGAGACAACGCCGAGCCGGGGTGGTCAGCATCGACCGCCAGAAGCTGGAACTGAGATTGCGCACGTTGGTCACGTACTTCGTCAGCTTTACCGTCGGATCACGCTTACTCGGCACCTGCGTCGGCACGCCCCACTCCATGCGCTCGAGCCTGCGATCGTCGCCATCCTGCACAACGACAGCGCCATAGAACGGCGTCTTCTTCCCCGTCGGGAAGATATCGCCAATTGGAAACGTCTCCTCCACCTCATAGGGGGTGCGGATGCCGAACGTCGCAGCCACCTCGGCCTGCTTCGCCGTTAATCGATACCGATTACACATCAGCGCCTCCTATCGGCGCCGGCGACGATCGCCGGCGCTTGTTCGTCAGAGCTTGTCCTTCAGACCCTTCGCGGCGGTAAACGACACCTTCTTCGACGCCGCGATCGTCATGGCTTCGCCGGTCGCCGGGTTGCGGCCCTGCCGCTCGGGCCGATCCTTGACGGCAAACTTGCCGAAACCAGGGATCGAGACTTCATCGCCCTTCGCTGCAGCGTCCGCGATCTGATCGAAAACCGCCGTGATCGCCTTCTTGGCGTCGGCTTCGCTCGATCCCGTCGACGTGGCGACGCCCTTGGCCAGCTCGCTGATGTTCATGCTATTCATGCTCCCTAGAAAAACGAGCGGAATCCTTACTCATGACGAGCGACGACACAAAGACCGTACTGGATGAGGCGAACGCCCGAGCGGTTGCGCTGATGCTCGACAAGCTCGAGGACCACGATGTTACCGTGATCTATGAGGCAGTCGGCGGGATAGGGCCGATCGCTGACATCGCGGCTGACGCCATGAAGAACCGAAACATTGACCTCTAACTTGCAGCGTGTCGCTCGCGGGTGATGCGCGGATCCTCATACAGGTCCCGCATCGCCCGCAGCCGAAACCCATTCCACCAGCGCTGCCAGCGGTGCTCGGCCGCATCGTGGATCATGTGGCAGCGTTGACAGAGCGCTCGCAGGTTAGCCGGGGCGCTGTTGCTCGGATCATGATCGAGGTGCGCGCATGCCAGCACGACATAGGTCGTCCGGACGCTCGCCAGCGTAAAGCCGCCCTTCATCGAAACCCGCTTGCCCTGGTCTGACCGCCAACACCTCGCATCGGCATCCCACCAGCGTCCATCGCCAAGGTGAGCGACCCGCCGAAGGTGCGGCCGACCGCATTGCTCGCAGCGCCTGCCGGCGCGGTCGAACCGGATCGTGCCTGACAGCTGCTGCCAGTCGATCGGGTAAAGCCAACGGTTTTCGGCGCGGATCGGCATCGCATTTCTATGAGTCACGCGACCAGCCTTGGAAAGCTGATTTTCGCCGTTTGTTTTCACACCGTTTTGCAGGTGTTCCACCGCGAAACGATGAACCGAGAGGATCGAGGCTTGACCAATAGAGCTCGGTAACGGAACATAAAGGGAACGAGTAGAGTCTAACCCTTATGCCCGCCGCCCTTGATTCATCAGCGCCGACCATAGCGCATCTTCGGACGATCGCCACACCCGCGACCGACTTCCGCATCATGCCTTTCGGTGTCGATGCGATCGACGGGCGGCTCGGGGCAGGGGGCCTTCGCGCGGGCGCGCTACACGAGGCGACGGCACAGAGTGCCACGATGGTCGACGACGCGGCGACGACCCTCTTCCTCGCCAGCATCGCCGCGCGCGAAGCTGCTGCGACAGGCGGGCCGGTGTTGTGGGCGAGCTGCCGCGCTGACCTGTATGCGCCGGCGCTGGAGCAGATCGGCTTACCCAGCGCAGCCGTGATCCATGCCCAACCGCGCGATGACGCGGCCCTTCTGGCGGTGATCGAGGATACGGTGCGCGACGGTACACCGTCTGCCATCGTCGCGGAGGCGAGCAAAGTCTCCATGGTCGCCACCCGCCGCCTGCAGTTGGTCGCGGCCGAGGCTGACATGCCGGTCCTGCTTTTGCGCCGTCGACGCGGACTCAACGAGGATCCGCTTGCCGAACCATCCGCGGCCTGGACCCGCTGGCGGATCGGCACCACACCGTCCGAGCGGCTTGAGGTCGCGGGTGTAGGAAGGGCGAGATGGACGGTGGAATGCGCTCGCCAGCGTGGTGGTGAGGGCTTCTCCCTGATTGTGGAGGGCAGCGATGAGACGGGTCGTCTCGCTGTTCCTGCCGGACTTGGCCATCGAGCGGCTGAGACGGTTGGAACGGTCCGCTTCGCGGCAGCCTGAACGGCTTGTCCTCGAGCTGCCGGTAGATGACGACCCCGGCGCCTGTTCGGTGCCGCGGGGCGGCGGTTGGCGGCCAGGTGCGCGGTGGGCACGCGAGGGCCTGCCGTCCCGCGTCGACGTCGAGACGCAGATCGCGGCGCTGCCAACACATGCGCAGCCGCCTATGCGCGAGCTCGGCCGGCGATCGGAGGCAGCAAGCCACCCCTATAAGACCGTGATCGCAGGGCATCCGGAGCCAAAAGCATCGCCGTTGGATATTAAAACCCATGGCTTTCCACCTCTGGCGCTTATCGGGAAGGCTGGCCGGCGCGAGGAGGTGGTTGCTGCCTGCGAAGGCGCACGGGCGCTTGGCATCCATCCCGGTATGGCTGCGACCCATGCGCGCGCGCTCGTATCGGATCTCGATTTCCGTCCGGCCGAGCCGGAGGCTGATGCTGCACTCCTCGACCGCTTGGCGCTGTTCGCGGTTCGGCGCTGGTCTCCGATTGCTGCTGTCACGCCCGCCGATGGGCTCTGGATCGACCTTGCTGGCTGCGCGCATCTGCATGGTGGTGAGGAGCGGTTCTGCAGGCGGCTGATCGCCTTCTGCCGTCGTGCCGGCTTTACCGCACGCGTGGCCGTCGCTGATACGGCAGGGGCGGCCCATGCCCTCGCTCGCTTCGGCCGCAGCGAGCTGACCCGCGTCGAGCCGGGTGCAACCGCCAGTGCGATCTCGCCGCTGCCGATCGTCGCATTGCGCCTGGCGCCGAGCGCCATCAGCGCGGCCAAACGCTTCGGCTTCGAGACGATAGCGGATCTGCTGCCGGTCGCGCGCGGACCGCTGGCGCGTCGGCTCGGCCTGCCGGCGATCACGCGTCTGGACCAGGCGCTCGGCGCCGTGGCCGAGCCAATCACCCCGCGCGAGGATGCCGAAGTTCCGATCGTCGAACGTCGCCTCCTTGAGCCGATCGGCACAGCTGAGGCGATCGAACAGGTTATGGGCGACCTGCTGAACGATCTAGCGCAGGTCCTGGAGGCGCGAGGCTTGGGCGCACGGGCACTCCGCCTCACGGCCGTGCGCGTCGACGGCACGGAACAGGTCGTGGGTGTCGGCACGTCGCGGCCGACGCGCGAGGTATCGCACCTTCTCAGGCTCCTGAAGCTCAGGATCGAGCGGATCGACCCTGGCATGGGTCTCGAGCAATTCTGGCTGGTCGCGCCGCATACCGAACCGTTGGATGCGGTCGACCTTGGCGCGGTCCTCGCCGGCGAGACGCTGGTGCGGGACCCGGCGCGCCTCGTCGACGTCATCGCCGGCAGGATTGGAGGCTATGCCGTCTACCGGCTTGCGCCCGTCGAAAGCCATGTGCCGGAGCGGGCCGTCACCCGCTCCGACCCGGTGGAGATGCCAGGATCATGGCCGGCATGGAAGCGCCCGATCCGCCTCTTTGCCCGGCCTGAACCGCTGGCGCGCGTGATGGCGCTGATGCCGGACCAGCCACCGCGTCGGTTCGAGTGGCGGGGCAAGACCTACAAGATCGTTGCCGGCGACGGCCCCGAGCGCGTGCACGGCGAGTGGTGGCGCCGCGATGCCGAGGTGTGGGCGGTGCGGGACTATTACCGTGTCGAGGACGATGCGGGCGGCCGCTACTGGGTCTTCCGCCGCGGTGACGGTTTCGAGGAAGATACGGGCGACCTGTCCTGGTGGATGCACGGGGTCTTCGGATGACCCACTATGTCGAGCTACAGGTGCTCACCCATTTTTCGCTCCTGCGCGGCGCGTCGTCGCCGGAGGAGCTGTTCGCGGCCGCGGCGCTGCTCGGCTACCCGGCGATCGGCGTCAGCGACATCGGCACCGTTGGGGGTGTCGTACGGGCATGGGAGGCGCAGAAAGCCACAGGCGTCCGCTCGATCGCGGGCACGCGCGTCGATCTGTCCTGCGGCCGGCGCCTGCTGCTCTATCCGACCGACCGGCCCGCCTGGTCGAGGATCACGCGGCTGCTCACCGTCGGCAAGAAGCGGGCGGGCAAGGGCGGGTGCCTCCTCCACTGGCACGACCTCGAGCCGTGGTCCGAGGGTGTTGTCGCCATCCTGCTGCCGCACGAGGCGGACGAGGAGAACGTCGCCGCGCTGAAGGACCTGAAGGCTATCTACGGGCGTCGCGGCTATATGGCCCTGTTCCAGCGGCGTCGGCCGGGGGACGCGGTCCGCATCGATGCGCTGGCGCGACAGGCGGGCGGGGCAGGCGTCCGTGCCGTCGTGACAGGCGACGTCCTCTATCATGCGCCCGAGGCACGACTGCTGCAGGACGTCGTGACTGCAGTGCGCGAGAAATGCACCGTCGACGAGCTCGGCTATCGCCGGGAGGTGAACGCGGACCGGGCGCTCAAGTCGCCAGACGAGATGGTCCGGCGATTCCGCGCCTATCCGGACGCGCTACAGGCCAGCGTCGACATTGCGCGCATCTGCACTTTCGACCTTGGCGAGCTGGCCTATCAGTACCCGCACGAGCGCCTGATCGAAGGGCTGTCAGCGCAAGAAGCCTTGGAGAAGCTGGCGACCGAAGCGGTCGAGCGGATGTTCGACGGCAACGTGCCGGAGGCCTACACGACGCAGATCGCGCATGAGATGCGGCTGATCGGCGAGCTAGGCTACGCACCGTACTTCCTCACCGTGTACGCCATCGTGCGCGAGGCGCGTCGGCGCGGGATCCTCTGCCAAGGCCGCGGCTCGGCCGCAAACAGCTGCGTGTGCTTCGTGCTCGGCGTCACCTCGATCGATCCGATCAAGCATGAGCTGCTGTTCGAGCGCTTCGTGTCGGGGGAGCGCCGCGAACCGCCCGACATCGACGTCGACTTCGAGCATGAGCGCCGCGAGGAGATCATCCAGTGGATCTATGAGACATACGGTCGCAACCACTCCGCGCTGACGGCGGTCGTGACGCGATACCGCGCGCGCGGCGCGGTGCGCGACGTCGGCAAGGCGCTTGGGCTGCCTGAGGACCTGACCTCCTCGCTCGCCGGCCTTGTGTGGGGCTGGTCGGCCGAAGGCGTCGGCGAGAAGCAGGTCGACGAGCTCAACCTCGACATCGCCGATCGCCGGCTGCGCCTGACGCTCGACCTCGCGCGCAAGCTGATCGGCGTGCCGCGTCACATGTCGCAGCACCCGGGCGGCTTCGTGCTGACCCATGATCGCCTTGACGACCTAGTGCCGATCGAGCCCGCTGCGATGGAGGATCGGCAGATCATCGAGTGGGACAAGGACGACATCGACTCCCTCAAGTTCATGAAGGTCGACGTCCTCGGCCTCGGCATGCTCGGCTGCATGAACCGGGCCTTCAACCTACTCGAACAGGACAAAGGCATTCGGGTTGGATTGGCCGACCTGCAGGACGATGACCCGGCCGTCTACGCCATGATCCAGAAGGCTGACACGCTCGGCACCTTCCAGATCGAGAGCCGCGCGCAGATGAGCATGCTGCCGCGCATGAAACCGCGCCGCTTCTATGACCTCGTGATCCAGGTCGCGATCGTGCGGCCGGGGCCGATCCAGGGTGACATGGTCCACCCGTACCTTCGCCGGCGTGAGGGGCTGGAACGGCCGGAGTACCCGCGCCCGGAGCTGCGCGCGGTGTTGGAAAAGACCCTCGGCGTTCCCCTGTTTCAGGAGCAAGCCATGAAGGTCGCCATCGTCGGCGCGGGCTTCACGCCGGCCGAGGCGGACCAGCTGCGCCGCGCCATGGCCACCTTCAAATTCACCGGCGGGGTCAGCCATTTCAGCGAGAAGCTGATCGAGGGCATGGTCGCACGCGGCTATCCCCGCGACTTCGCGGAGCGCACCTTCCGCCAGCTTGAGGGCTTCGGCTCCTACGGCTTCCCCGAGAGCCACGCCGCCAGCTTCGCCAAGATCTCCTATGCGAGCAGCTGGATGAAACACCATCATCCGGACGTGTTCTGCGCCGCGCTGATGAACGCGCAGCCCATGGGCTTCTACGCGCCCGCACAGATCGTCCGCGACGCGCGCGAGCACGGGGTCGAGGTGCGGCCACCTTGCGTCAATGCGAGCCGGTGGGATTGCACCCTCGAGCGAACAGGCGGGCGTTATTTGGCGGTGCGGCTTGGCCTGCGAGTAATCCGCGGCCTATCGAACGCTGACGGAGCGAAAATCGTCTCGGCGCGCAGCACCACCGCATATGACTGCGTCGAGGACGTGTGGCGCCGATCCGGCGCGCAGCGTGCCGCGATCGAGAAGCTGGCGGACGGCGATGCCTTTCACAGCTTCGGTGCCGATCGCCGGCAGGGTCTATGGAAGGTGAGGGGGCTCGGCGAGGCTCCGCTGCCGCTCTTTGCCGCGGCTGACCGCGCGGCCGAGACACTGAGCGCGGAAGGCATTGAGCCAGAGGTGCAGCTGCGGGCGCTGACTGATGGCCGTGAGGTGATCGAGGATTATCGCAACCTGCAATTGTCGCTCCGTGCTCATCCGCTGACGTTCGTGCGTGACGAGCTGACACGTCGCGGCGTGACGCGCTGCGCGGATCTCGCCAGCGTCCGCGACGGCCGCCATGTCGAAGTCGCGGGCATCATCCTTGTGCGTCAGAAGCCCGGTTCCGCGAAGGGTGTGCTGTTCATAACGATCGAGGACGAGACCGGAATCGCCAACGGCATACTTTGGCCCGACCGCTTCGAGGCGCAGCGCCGAACCGTAATGTCGGCCTCCATGGTCGGTCTAAAGGGGCGCGTGCAGAAGGAAGGCGAGGTGATCCACGTCATCTGCGACCGGATCGTCGACCATGGCGACCTGCTCCACCGTGTCGGAGATATGTCCTTCCCGCACCGCACCGGGCGCGGCGATGCGGGCCAACATCCAGGCTCACCGGATCGCGGGGACAAGGGATGGCAGCCCGAGCCGCGCAACCAATACTGGCCGCCCCATGCGGACGGTAAGGATCCTGAGGAGGTCGCGCGCTTCAAATCGCACGACTTCCACTAATCCGTGTCGACGCTGCCTCGGCACCAGCGCGTGGTGATCGCGCTGTCGGTGCACATCCTGCGTGCCGGCGTGGCCAGGTGTTCGGAGACGACCGTCGACGGCATGGAAGTCCGTCTCGCGCTACGCTGTCTTCTACCCCACTGCCCTGAACGTTGGCCCCTCGAGCTCTATTGGGATGCAGCATCCCAGACGAACGAAATTGGCAGAGCCCAAGGCGTGACGGCCGCGTTTAACGGGATCGTTCGCCAGCTTCGCAAGGCGGGACGGTATGAGGACGTGTCACCGCTGTGAGCAAACGGCCGACGATCGAGGCACCGTACAAAACGCTCGGTGAATGGGCGGCCGATCGCGCCGACATGCGGATTGCATGCGTCTGCGGTCGGAGCATGAACATGCCGGCAGGCCAAATCCTCGAACGGTTTCATGGCGACGGCGACGTGGCATCCAAGGTCATTCGGTTGCGATGCCGAGGATGCGGTCGCCGCGGCCATGCTTCTGTATCGTCGGTGCCGATCCTGCGCCGCTAAGGCATCAGGCGTCGCCAACGGTCAGTGCAGACCTTCCGCCGTCGGCCTTTCCGGCCATGCCGGGCACCTCATCAAGCTGACGAAGATCGGTGAACTTGCCGCGCTCCTCACGGTAGCGCACAATCTCGAAACCATGGCCTTTGAGCTCGGGAACAGCATCCAGCTGCTCGGCCGTCGCAGTGTTTACGTTGACGAGAGATGCGTCGCTCATGGTCATCCTTTTCGTTTGCCGGTAGCAAACCGATAGGAGCCCCTCCCGGTTCAGACTGCCGCAGAACGGCGAGAAAGGGTGACCAATGGCCAACCATGACGCTCCGGAAGACACGAACGATATTCGGGCGCTGCTCGCCCATTTACTCGCTGGCGTCACTGGCAAGCCCGAAGCGCACTGGGAAAAGCTGATAGGCGAGGTGACGGCTTTGCCCATCGTATTCAATCCCCGGTCAAATTGGAGGATTGATCAGAGCGGCACGATGAAGGAGATCGACGCCATTGCGAAAGCCGCAGAGGTTGTGCGCCAGGCACATCCCTACGTCCCGTCACCGAAAACCTTGACCTAGTCGCCGAAGATTTCGGCAATCGGTCGACTGAAAAGGCGTGCAATCTGGAACGCGCTAGACAACGATGGATCGTGCTTCCCCGTTTCGATCGCGTTGACCGCTTGCCGTGAGATCTGAAGCCTTTCAGCGAGCTGTGCTTGGCTCCAACCACGCTCTTTGCGGAGGACCTTCAGCCTGTTGCAAAGACCCGCCACGGCTTAGAAGGTGACAACAACGGCTTGGCGGACGAGCCGCTGAGCGCTTGGTGAGGTTGACCGGGCACCTGGCGAGCGTTGTGTTGGTCGTGGCGCACTCACCATCTGAGCGACTGAGCTATAACTGACAGGGTGGATGCCGTCTTGTGTACGAAAGGCGTCCAGGTGCACGACCGTATCGCCGAAGGTCACGGCAACAGTCCTGACGATCGCTGAGGCAGCCGGGTTATACGGCGCGATCCAAACGACCCGGGACGCAGTGGTTCTACGCCGGATGACGTCCAGATTTCGAAGAAGCTTAGGGCTGCGCGGATCGTTCGAACCGAGAGCTATGACAACGAGGCTGGCAGACAACGTCTCAGGGGAGAACCGCAGCGCGTCACTGGAAGATGCGCCAACACGAGCGCGCGTCTCGCACTGAATGCCCGACATCGCCAACGCTGCGGCGGTGCCAACTGCGGTGCTGTCACCGAGGATCAGGCAGAATGGGATCATTTGTGACCCAGCAGGGCCAGTACGATAGCGAGCGACATGACGAACAGGGAAAGCCAGATGGCGATCTGCCCGTAGATGTGGAGTACCACACCTACCCAGGAGTGCCGCTTTCGAAGCAAGATGCCGCTGCCGACGGCGATGAAGAAGGCGATGGTCGTAGGCATCGTTATCGATGGTGATCTATTCAACCATGCCTCTGCCAACGGGAAGAGTCCGATCATCATAACCAGGAGCCAAGAAAACCCTAGCAGCGCACCGTCAAACACCTGTCGCGCTGACGGGTTTTCGTTATGAACTCCGGTGCGGCGAACGCCTTGATGGCCATTAACAAACGCTGTATCCTTGCGGCGGGAGCAATGTGCCATGGCCTACGACCTCACCCAGTACCTGATTACGCGAGACCAGAGCGGCTCTGGCGGCGTGATCGCGACGCCGGCGTCTGAAATCCCGGCTGTTGAAGCTCCGGCTGCGGATGCACCACGAAGCCATCAGCTTGCCTATTTGGCAGTCTACGGTGCATGTTTCGTCGGCCTCCTTCTTTGGTTCTGGAGTTAGGCTTCACTTCCTCAGCGAGGGGTCGACGAAGAAGCCCTTTCCAAGCTTTTCGTCGATCTCTGCCTTCACGGGCTGCGCAGCCATAACGGTAGAAGAGCGCTGCGCCGTAGCCAGACTACGCGCATCCTGCACCTTGCCCGACCCTGCCTCAATCGCCTCGGCCGCAGCGACGGGTGCGGCTGACTGCCCAGGGCCGCCAGCATCTATCAGGCCGCCGGGCTTATACATCTTCTCTATGGCTCCTGCGCCGGCCAGCGCCGGACCACTCAGCTCATGCGGGTCATTTAGATGGAGCTGGCCCTGTACCTCGTTGAACATACCTTCCTGACGTTCAGAAAGGAACTTCGCGATCAAGGTATCGCGCACCTGCCGGCGATGACCGGTCAGGCCAACTTCATGAAGCCCAGGCGCATCAAGCCCACCGGCTTTCTGGCTCTCGCGGGCGTACCAATCACCAAGCTCAGCACTGAGGTTGGTGCTCATCTGCATGCTATGCGTTTCGGCATAGCTGATATCTTGGGAGAGCTGCTGTGCCCTCTCACGCGACTGGCGCGCGCGCTCCTCGAACGAATGCGCCCGGGCAAGGGCCTCTTCGCGCGAAAGCGACGAACTGCGACTGGTGCTGCCGCGAGCGAACGTCCCGGAGCGGTTTGTGTCGGTATCGCCGATGCTTGCGCCGTTGGCGACAGTGGTGTCGTCGCGGACGCTCTGCGTCGTCGAATTGCGATCATCAGTGCCGCGAGATTGATCCGCGTTGTGACTGAGGCGGTCGCCTTGGATCCCGGTCTTGGAGACCTCTCCACCAATCGAGGGAAGAGCACCAACGGCACGACCGAGCAATCCGCCGCGGCCCGTCGTTGGAGTGTTGGCGCCTGCCCCTTCCGGAGCAGGACTGGAACGGCGACCGCCACCCCCGCCGATGCTGGCTCCGATCGTGCCACGAACAGTGTCGATTGTCTCAGCGCTACGATTGTTGCCGTCGGTAAGCCGCCTCGATTGCGTAATGGCGCTTTGATCCTCGAGGCCGGTAGATGTGCCCTGACTGTTACGGACGCTCCGGTCGACCGTCGCAGTATGCTGCGAGGTTGATCCCGTTTCCCAGCCTCGGATTTGCTCGGCAGAAACCCCGGTGGCCCAACGACCCGTCTGGCTATATGTCGTCAACGCCGCTGCAGAGGCCTCGTCACTTTCAGCAGATCGGTCATAGGCGCTCTTCGTGGTCTTCATATCCGAAAGGAAGCCCGCATTGAGGGTCGGCGTGCTCTCAAATCGACTAATTGCCCCGTTTGTATCAATTACGGAGTGGCCGTTGCCATAGCTGCTTGCGGTGGCACCATTGTCAAATCGGAAGCTCGAACCGGCAGCACCCGACGAAAACATGGGTGTGTCTTGCCAATTGTTGCTTTGACGCATGTTCGATGTCGAGTTGGCGAAGCTCGTGTTGCCATAAGAATAGTTGCCGGTCGTCTGCTCGGCCGCAGCCGCTTCAGCTGCGTTCTGAGCCGGGTTGAGGACCGATGTCGCCTGACCCGAGATACTCATCGCGCCCTTGGCGAGACCCGCCGCGAGGAAGGGCACACTCATCAGCATGAAGCCGGCGATCGTGGCCGTCTCGGCATTGACGGCGCCGATGCCCGCGAACGTGCCTAGCGACATACCTCCTTCCGCTGCGCCCTGGGCGGCACTGGTGGCGCGCGTCATGCAGATCATGTGGAGGATGACGTACAGCGGCCCCCAAGACGCGAGGTAGAAGAACCCGGTCAGATAGCCCTTGAGCGCCCCGACCCCCGTTTGAGGCATCAGGAAGAGCGGGAAAATCACCGGGAACATCGCGTAGAACACGACCGTGAGCACGATGTTGAGGATCGGAACCCAGCTCATCGCCTGTTGGGCGATCGAGTTGTACGTGTTGCGCGCCTGAATGTCCGCCCGCGTCGTGGCGAAGGTATCGATCGACGCCGCGCCCGGACCGCCGGCCATCCCGTCGCGAGCCTGCATGAACGCGTTGATCGCCGTGTTCTGCCGCATCACGGCTTCGTAGTTGGCGCTCGAGGCGGTGAAGGCCTGATTGACGATCGGAACATCGGCACGAAGCTTAGCCGAGGCGACGGCGGTCGAGAGTTTGGGGAAGGCCTGCTTCGACCAGATCGGCGTGTGCGCCGCGATCATCGGCATCCATTGCTCTGAGAGCAGGTTGTAGGCGTTGTTGCACGTGATGATGTCGCTTGTCACCGACGCACCGTTGCGGCTGACCCAAGGCTGCGACCGGGCGACCGAACCCGGCCCCATCGCGCTCCATAGGTCCTTCGCGTTCGCCAAGTCGGTCATCGACTTCTGACCGAGCATGATGTCGCCGAACACGCAGTTCTTGAAATGCGCCGACAGGTTGGTCGCAAACTCGGCGTCGCGGATCTCGAAATTGCGCGTCGCGTCGAAAAGGCGCGCGCCATAGACCATGCCGTTGGTTGAGTAGTTCAGCTGGCTTGGCATCGTGAAGACCGTCTCGGCCGTGCGGGTGAGCCAGTCACCGACCTGACTGGTGAAGCTCGCGATCACGCCCAGCCCGAGGGGCACGTTGGCAACGGCGGCAGGGGCCAGCGACGGGTTGATGCGGTCGGTCACCTTCACCGACACGGTAGGGACCATCAAGCACATGTAGATGAGCGTCGAGCCAATGAACCAGTTCATCCAGACGCGGACGTTCATCGTGAAGGCGACGCACAGAAGCGAATAGATCAGGCCGAGGACCATGACGACGCGAAGGAGCGAACGGTAGCCGCCCCCTCCCGTCCACGCTGCGACGGCGTTGAACGTGTTGACGATGTATTCGCCACCGCCGATCGTGAAGACCTCGACCATGCCGTTCGTCCTTAGTTGAGGCCCTGCGCGCTCAGCCCGCGCGAGAAATTGAGCGAAGCGGCCATCGCCGGCGACATGCTGTTCTGCAGGGTCGATTCCAGCATCACGGATTTGTTGATGAGGAAGATCGTCTGATTGAGCTTGTCGTTCAGCTTGAAGTCGCGCTGCGAGTAGCGGTCACGTGCCGACGCCAGCTGCTCGCGCCATGCCTTGCTGACGTCGACGTCACCCGACTGGACCTGGACCGATGACTGGCTGATCCGATCGAGCATGTTGTCGATCATCGCCGAGAGCATGTTCACAGCGACGATCTCGGCAAGAGCGTTCGTCTCACCGGGATTAAAGCTCTGGTGTGCCATCGCTTGGACCGCGAGCATTTTGTAGAGCGGGATCGTCGTCATATTGAGGAGCTGCTGCTCCCCAACGTCGAGCGCGCTGTCGGTGCGGATCTTCGAGTTGATCGAGTCGATCATGCCCTTGATCTTCGTGCGAAGTCCGGTCGCGATCTGAAGATTCTGTTCGGTGACCTTGAGGCACTTCAGCTGCTCGTCGCACTTCAGAAACTTGACCGGTTGCCCGCCCGTGCCCGTACCATCGAGAAGGGCGGTGACGACCGCCTCCTCGGCAGGCCCATGAAAGACCACAGCCGGGCCGCCGTCATCGCCACCCTTCGGGTTGACGATGATCGTGCCGACGAGGGTCATCAGGTATTCCGAGAACGCCTGATCGAAGGTGCCGAACTTATTGGACTTCTGGATTGCGTCCCAGGTGTAGTTGCGCGGCGTGCCGGCCGCATTCTCCGCCACCTTGGGATCGGTGTTGGCGTCGATCGTCGACTCCTGCTTATTTCCCGGTCCGCACTCCTGACGGGACCGCGCCCAGTCGGAGAAGATACCTTGGCTGTTGCCGATCGCTGCGCAGACGTTGGACCGCGCTCCGGCCATCTTCGGCCATAGGCCCCCCACCAGGCCCTGCGCTGCCTCGCACGACGAGATGTTCATCTGGTTCATCTGCTGCGCCTTGTTGGCCATGCCATCCATGACCTTGCCGATTTCGGGCGAGACGCTGTCGATCGCGAGCTGGAACGCGAAGCCGAGCGCGTTGTTCGCGGTCGCCTTCAGCATAGCGACCATCTCGGCGCCGTTGATGAACGAGAAGGAGCCGGTGAAGATGTCGATGCCGCCACACCCGGCGCGCACGCTCGGCATCTGGAGATTGAGCGGCTGCACGCTCTTTTGCGGGAAGCGGGTCCAGACATTGCCCATCGAATAGTATCCGGCGCTCTGGCCCTGATATGCGCTGGGGCCAGTGACATTGGCGGCGCCGCCCGCGTCCTGGAAGAAGCTATTCATCTGCCCGGCGACGTCGGCACGCGCGATGTCGACCGGGATCATGCTCGCGGCCCCGAGGCACGCGACGACCGCGGCGGACCGCCGCAGGAAGACGCGGAAGGGGGAGGGGCGGGGTTTGCAGGTGGTAGCGGTCATCAGAAATCCTGACCCGGCTTGGTGTTGGTGAGCATGAAGATCCGCTCCATGACCTCGTCGGCCGACATGACGCCGAAGCCGATGGGCACGGTCTTGCGGGTCACGGTGTCGAAGAGGACGAGCGCAGGCGTGGCCAGCGGCACGCCCATGCGCTCGCGCTGGCCGCTGTCGACCACGTAATTGGGGAAGGTTCGGCTCGGACCACCATCGGTTGAGACGGCCATCACGGTCATACGATGACTGTCGGCGACCGAGCGGAGGATCGGAGAGAAGACCTCGCACGCGGCGCAGCTCTGCGCGAAGAAGTAGAACATGCCGTACCGCTGGCCGATACGAGACAGCGCCTGATCGCGCGTTGCGCTGCGGTTATCGGTCCAGGCACGCTTGCCGACGGTGGAGACCGGTCGCTGCAGCGTGTAGTCGATGTCGGGGTTCTGCCAGAGCGCGCGCTGCCAGGTGTCGGAGAAGGTGGAGGCCCGATCCAACTGCTCGCGCTGATAGCGCACATAGGCAATGACGTTGGCCTCGGTCGGCTCGAGGATGGCGCGGTTCTTCAGCTCGTTGAGCTGCTTGGAGATCGCCTTCATCCGGTCCGTCGCCGATGCTTGAGCCTGCTGGGCAGGTTGCGGGGACTTGGGGGGGGTCTTCGGACGCTCGCAATAGAACCACTGCCCGAGGCGGCGCTGGCCGCAGTAGAAATCGTCACCCTGAACAGGCGTATCGACGTTTGCCTCGAGGACCTCAGGCTGCACCTGGTCCTCGCTCTCCGCGTCGTCGCCGGCATCGGCCATCGCCACTGATTGGAGATCGAGCGACTGCGCCCCCGCCGGCGCCGCGACCGGCGCGGCAGCTGCGAGGAGCATGAGAAGCGTGGCGGCGACGCGGCCGCGGCGGTTATCCCTGATCGTCATCATCGTCGTGCTCCCCGTCGAGCTCAATCATTGCGAGTTGAAGGACGTGCATCATCCGCGCGACGTCGAGCATCTTGGTGCCCTGATCGAGCATGCGGACGATCCCACGGAGGTGACTGCGGCCGTGCTTGCGGCCCTTGATCGTGGCGCGCATCCCGCTGTCGCGGCGCACGAGCCAACCGGCGTCGACCATGCGAGGAAACGATCGCTCGATCTCTCGCGGGTCGATCTGACAGTCGAACCAGTGCCCGACCGTCTGTGCGACCTCGCCGGCTGACGTGCCGCGCCCGGAGCGGTGGATCCGCAGGAAGATGGCGAGGTCGAGCACCGACATGTCGACGGCGCATGGTCCCCCCGGACCTTCCACATCATTTGCCCCCGTGAAGGTCATAATACCCCTGAATTTTCTGCTGGATGTCGGTCATGACACTGACCTCGTCGGGCAATTTCGCGGCGTCCATGAACTCGGCATAGACCTCCGAGAAATCCATTTTCGACAGGTCGAGGCGCTGAAACTCCTCGATGGTGAAGCCTTTGCAGGTCTCGTCCTTGGGCTTGCCCCACGGCTTGTTGATCTGCTGGCGGCCCTGCTCCTGCAGGATGCGGGATAGCTTGCTGCCGAAGCAGCAATAGGCGTCCTTCGACGTGACGCAGATGCCGAGCACCTTGTCCGAACAATAGGAGCCGACCTTGTGGCACAGCCCCTTGTCGTCCTTCTCGTCGAGTTGCTTCTCGGCCGAGCTGCACAGCCAAGGCGTCAGCAACGGCACACCCTTGCCCGAACAGCAATTGGACGCGCCAAAGATCTTCTTGTTGCAGGTCCCGCGCTCGCCGGAAAAGACCGTCAGGTTGTTCGGATCGAACTGCTTGCCGGCGTCGCCGATCGAGTGAAGCGCGACGAGCGCGTCCTTGAACTCGGTCGAGGCTTCGCGCTCGATCTGCTCGCAGTTGCCGTTGAGGCAGTAGACGTCGTTGCCGCAGACATACTGCTTGTCGGTCGACGCCGGGTCATCCGGCAGCGGGCGGCTATAGACGCGCTGCGATACCTTGCAGGCCCCCGACTGGGGATCGTCGAGACATTCGTCGCGCAGGAATTTGCACTGCTTGTTGTCGTCCAGCGAGCCGCAGTCGCTCGCCGGTTCGAGCCGTTGGCAGGTAAAGGTGCGCGACCAGGCCCAGCAGCTCTGCGTCACTGGCAAGCCTTCAATCGTGCGTGTTTCAGGGCCCTCGGTGCACACCTCGGCCGCCTGCGGCGTGCAGCTGGTGTCTGCGGCAAGCGACGGGCAGGTGCCCTCGTTGCGAGTGACGGACACGCTGACTTCGCCTTCCTTCTTCAAGTAGACCGTGCCGGTGCGAAAATTCTGGTGGCTACCCGTGTCACTGGCGGGAAGCTCGCTCGAACAGGAATAGAGCTGCGCCGTGCCGCTCAGCTTGCCCTTACAGAATTTGCGATAGTCCTCGACGTTGGTGCCGCCTGCGCCGAGGTCGATCTGCGCGTCGCAGATGTGCTTCGACACCGGCTCGGTACGGCAGACGCCGGCCGCGGTCCGAGCCTGCATGACGCTATTGCGGGCAAAGCCGTAGCCCTCGTTCTTGTCGAGAACGCCGTAGTAGAAATAGCGGGCGGTGTTGACGACGTGCGGGACCATATTGCCGCGGCAGATCTCGTTGGCCTGCGTGACCTTCGAGCCCTTGTTGCACGTCGCTTCGTAATAGCCCTTCGAGCCCACCGATGGGGGAAGCGCGGTGCAGGTGCCTTGGCTTCCGCCAATGTCCTGCCCGCCGAGATAGGTCTCGGGATCCTTCTCGATCGCGGTGCCCCGCGAGGTCGCAGCGAGGATTTCGGCATTGCTGAAGCTCGGCCGCGTGCCGCCCTTGTCGGTAACGGTGCCGTATGCGTCGCTCGTCGGCGCGGCGACTTTCCCATCCATCGTCAGCTTGTCGGGATCGTCGAAATAGCCCTTCTCTGGCAGATCGGTGCCGCCATACCCGGGCAGCTCCTGCAGCTTCAGCTCATTCGGGCCGAGGCTATCATCGGCGCGCATCGCCTTGCCCATGGCATTGCCCTGCTGACGCGCCTCTTCGATCGTCGTCTGCGCGATGACGCCGCTGGCGCCACCCACGAGGATGGCGAGAAACAGGGAGGCGGCGACCCGCTTCATCTAGCTGGCCTTCGCCATGTTGCGCAGCGCGACGGAGGCGACACCGGCACCCGGTCCGCGGGCCGACACGAAGGTATCGAGCACATAGCGGACCGAGACGTTACCGGTGATGCGATCGTGCGCGGGCACCGCGGTGCGACAGTTAAGGCCCGAGCACAGGTCGAAGTCGGAGGACACCGCCACATAGGTCGGCACGGCCTGAACATCGAAGGCACGGAAAAGCCGGGGATCAATGCCGACGTTCGAGAGCTGGTCCTTCTCGGTCACGACCTTGCTCAACGCCTCGCTGAACGCCTTCATCGAATTGCCAGGGAAACCGCGAAAGACGACCACACCCCCGGCCTTCGCCGTGTCGGCGATCAGCTGGCGAAGCGCCGGCACCGGCATCGAGAGGCTGGCGAACGCTATGAACTGAGGCGCGTCGCCCCGGCCTGTCGACGAGACGTTCTGGCTGGCGCCCTTGATGATCTCATCGAAATCGAAAGCACCGTCGCCGTTCACCGGCAGGTCGGCTTTCGCCAGCTCGACGAGGTTTCCGGTGGCCTTGGTCTGGACCGCCACGGCTTCTTCGCGGAAGGCGTCGCCACGATTGCGGACGTGGTCGGCGAACGTCTCGGCATCGCCCTGCATGGCCGCCGAGCGGCGCTTGATGGCGTCGAGATCCAGACCGTCGACGGTCTGAGCGATTGCCTGAATCCCGCCGATCGTGGCGACCAGAGCGAGGACGATGGTGAAGCGACGCATGTCAGTGGTTCCTCACAGCACGCAACAGTTGCGCTTGCGCCAGACGAGGTAGCCCATGTCCTCGCCCTTCACGGGGAAGGCCCGGCCAGCCTGCGGGGGCATGGTCGAGGCACCTAGAGGCGAGCAGGCATACTTGCCGCTGACGGTCGGGATCGGGTTGGTCATCTGGACGCGGTATTGCTGCTTGCGCAGCACCGGCATCGGGTACTTGTTGCAGAGGCCCTTGGAGCCCATCGTGCCCCACGCGAGGCCCTCGCGGTGGATCTTGAAGGCGAAGCGCGCAAGCGCCAGGCGCGACGCCTGAACGTGGCCGATCGAGGCAGCGATGTTGCCGTTGACGGGGTACATCGGTCCCTGACAGCCAGCGCACCAGAAGGTCGCATCGAGAGGCAGCTTGGCGGTCGCTGCGATGCAGTCACCGGCACACGCGGCCTGCGCGATCGGTGAGGAGAAGAGCACCGCCTCAGGATTGATGAGCGCGGTGAGAGAGTCGTCCTGCCAGAGCGGATCGACCTCGGTCATATAGGCGATGTCGAAGGACGATTGCTCGAAGCAGGCGAAGTCTGCGAGGATCTCCATCCAGTAGAGCAGCGGATATACGTACCAGTGGACATGCCACTTCGACGTGTTCTGTCCGTTCCCACCTTTCTGCGACGGCCCCGACAAATTGCCCTGTCCGATGTCGAAGCCGGGCGAGATCTTGGTCCCGCCGAGGTTCACGAAACACCATGGCTTGGTCGACACGTCGGCGAGACGCACCGGCTCCCAAAAGCCGGCCGAAATACCGATGCGCGGGACGGGTGATCCGCAGGCGCAGACGGGCAAGCTGGGGTTGTCTGTGTCGGGACGATTGCTCGGCCAGATCTTGAGGCCACCGACCGAAAGCGGGAACAGGCACGACCAGCACACATCCGTGATCGGGTTCACGAACTTGCCGGTACACTTCGACTGCGCCTCCGCGCGCGGGCTCAACACCGCCGATAGGGCGAACACGGAGAGCGCGAGGGTGAGGAGGCGCAGGCCTTTCACGCGGCCTCCTCCGGCGAAGTGGCGGCGTCGAGGTAGGCGTTGTCCGCGCGGTTCTTCCGGAAAACGTAGAGCGCCGTGTGAAGGGCCGTCGTCGCGAGGACGGCCGCCACCACGAAGGACGCGGGGCGACCAAAGAGCTTCACAAGCGGAGAGATGGCGAGGACGCCAACCGCAGATGCCACGCACAGGAACTGGAAGGTGCGGCGCATACCGCGCAGCTCCGCCGTTTCCGGCGCTGCCATCGGCGTCTTCAGGAGATCGAGCCACAGAGGCATCAGCTGTTTCCCTTCAGCTTGATTTCGGAGAGCTTCATGACGCGGCCGTCCTGCACGGCGACGGCGGGTGTGTGCCGGATGCCGAGCTTGCCCGTCAGGCGACCTTCCTGATCGAAGTAGAAGCGGCGTTGCCGCGCCGTCATCTCCTCGAGGGGGGAGCCGCTGACGAGGATGATCTTGGCCTTGAGGTCGCTGTATTGGGCGGTCGCCCACGCCATCTCGGCCTTGTTGTCACCGTCGACGAACACCAGAGCCTGGGTGACGGCGGTGAAATCGAGTGGATTTACCGTCTGACCACGCCGGGCGATGTAGTTGCCCTTTTGATCTTGAACGTCGCGCTCGATCGTGATCGTCGGGTCATAGGCCCAGGTCCGCGCTTCGGTCGCGGGGGTGATACCGGCGACGGGTTTCGGACGCCGCACGCGGGCCTCCGCCCTGCGAGCGAAGGCCGCATTCATGCGATCGATGTCGCCATTCGCCTGCAGCCGCTGGAGCTTCGCCTCGATCGTAGCGAGCAGATCCGGCTCCACGATCGGGAATGTCTGCCCGACGATGCCATGGTCGCTCGCGCGGGTCGCCGAGCTCAGCGAAACCGAGAGGAGGGCGACGATCGCGACGGACTCCAGCGCCCGCTTCACAGGATCGGCTTTCCGACGCCGACGATCTTGTTCGCGCACGCGAAGCCGATCGCCGCATACCGGCTGTCAAAGCCATCCTTGTGCGGACTACCGACGAAATAGCAGTCACGCGGAATGATGCCGGTCGGGCCGGGTACAAGTCGTTCGCCGAACTTTGTCAGCGGTTTCATGTGCGCGACGAGCTTACCGGCGACGATGACGTCGGCGCCGCGATGCTCAACCAGGTCGCCCGGCATGCCATAGACGATCTTGCCGAACATCTGCTTCTTTGCACCGAAGTGCCGAACGACGAGCGGCGAGGCAGGAGGCACGAAGAAGACGTATTCACCGCGCGCTGGCGTCGCAGTTTTGTGGATCACGAAGGCCCAATTCGGCAACGACTCTGACGAGTTGATGAGCAGGGCGTGGGTATCGCGCCATTCCGCGAGTGCATTGAGCGACGCGCCACCAGCGATGAAAAGGCCGAGCGCCGCCCAAAGCCGTTTCCTCGGCCGAAAGCGCTCAGTCGGCGCCGGTGCGCTGACCGCGTTACTGGCCACTGGGACCACCAAAGGTCGAGACGCTGGCGCCAGCAGCGCTAAGGTCGGGGGCCGGGGCGGGGACCGCTTGAGCCGTGTCCATCCCTACCGCGCCAAAGGGCGATGGGGCGGGAGCACCAGTCGGAATCTGCGTGACTTCAGGCGCAACGGCGACGGGGGCAGCAACGGGAGCAGTCGGAGCCTGTCCACGCATCATGGCACCCATCTGAGCGGGAGAGGCGGGCTGCGGCACGCGAACACCGGTCGAATAGACAGCCTTGGCGACCTCGCCGGTGATGTCGGGGACGCTCTTCGACAGGACCGCCTCGCCGACGAGGACGACCTGCCCTGCGGCGCCACGCCGCTGAAGCTCGGTATCAAGCGCCGCCATGAAGGTCCGCATCTGCGCCTGCACCTGGTCGGGCGGCGTGGCACTGCGGGCCTGCGCCTGCACGTATTCGCCGACAATGCGCGATAGGTCCGCCTTCACGATGTGCTGCGGCTTCTCGGCCATAACGGCCTTGCTGATCCACATGGCCCAGATCAGGGCCAGCAGGAGCGCCGCGCCGACAAGGAGCTGCGGCATCGTGTAGCCCGCGAAGACAGCCCGCCGCGGCACCGCGCGGCCCGATGCACGGACCGGCGTGGTTTCGAGACCGGGCGACAGGCCAAGGCCATCGTCGTTGCGGTCGACACTCGATGCTTCGGTCATGCTTGGCGCTCCCGGGCGGCAGGGTCGCGCGGCAGGATGGCGTGCCGGCGGAAGAAGATGAGGGCGGTCGACAGGATCAGGTGCGCTATACCCACCGTGATCTTGAACTGGTCGACGCGGTCAGATCCGGCCGCCAGATAGCGACTGGTCATGTTCTGGAGGTGGTGCATCATCCCATCGAGCGACAGGCCGCCCAGGACGAGGAAGAAGAGCACGAAGAGCCCCCACGTCATGAGCAACGTCGTGGCGAGAAAGCCCGCCATGTGCAGCCCAAAGTAGAGCAGGAAGCCATAGTCGACCCGTCCGGCCCTTTTGGGCGCGGCGAGCGGGAGAAGGGGGTTTGCGTGCGTTGCCATGACGGTCACTCCGCGGCGATCGGAAGCGCGTCGTCGCCGGCGTCGCTCCACTTTTCAGGGTTCTCGGGGTAGGCGACGCGCTCGATCGCCTCTTCCATCGTCAGACCATGATCGAGCAGGTCGTGGATCGCCGCGAAGGTGCGCGGTGAGGACGAGAAGACGGTCGCGGAGTAGGGATCGAGCACGAGGCGACCGACCGCCATCGATTCCGGGCCTTTGATGAGCACGTCGGAATATTCGACGCCGTTGCGCTTCAGCGAGCGCATCAGCGCATCCGTGTAATCGTCCATCTCGAAGCGATCGTGCTTCTTGAAGTCGGCGATCGTCTCGGCCTTCTGCTGCAGCACGACGAACCAGTCGCTGTTCTCGAGCGCCGCCTTGGAGCCATCCGACTTGTAGTAGTCGTTGATGCTCTGCGTGGCGGTGACGAGCGAGGCACCGTACTTGCGGCAGGTACGCGCATAGGCCTCGATGAAGTCGGCCATGGAGCCGCCCTTCAGCATCTGCCAGGCCTCGTCGAGGAGCAGCGCCTTGGGCACGGAGCGATCCTCCCGGCGCATCGCCTGGCTCGCCATGAACATGATCGCGGTGAGCGCGACCGAGCGCAACTCCTCGCGCGACGACAGGTCCGACAGCTCGAAGACGGTCAGGTTCGCCTTCAGCTGGAACGACACGTCGCCGGTGAAGAAGCGGCCATAGGTGCCCGCACTCGAGAACGGGCGCATGGCGATACCGAGGTCGGTCGCAACCGGATTACCCGTCTCCTCGAGGGCAGCGATCACGTCATCGATGCAACCGCTACGCCCCTTCGCCGCCCACACCTTGTTGATGGCACCGTCGATCAGGCCGCGCTCGGTGTCGTTGAGCTTGTCGATGTGCCGCGCCATCTGGTTCACGATGCTTTTCAGCATCGCAAAGCAGTCCATGAGATAGTCCTCATCCTGCCCGGCAAGCTCAGGGTCGATCATCGCGAACGGGTTGATGCAGAAGCCAGACGCCATGGTGAACTCGACGAAGGCGCCGCCCTGCAGCTTGGCCGAGTGCTCGAACGAGCGACCGTCGTCGATCACGACGACCTTCGCGCCGGCTCCAACCATCGAGGCGCACAGCTCCTGCAGAGCGACCGACTTGCCCGAGCCCGACTTGCCGCACACTGCGACATTGTGATTGCCGGCGGTGTTCTCGAACGGCGACCAGAAGAACGGCTGTCCACGCCGGCCAACCAGCATGAGGTGCGGTTGGAGGCCACCCAGATACTCGCCCTGCAGCGGCATGAGGCTCGCTGCGGTCGTGGTCAGAACCGTCCGCATGCGCTTCATGTTTTTGAGGTCGAACGACAGTCCGTTCGCCATTGTCATCGGCATAGCGGCGAGCAGGCCCTGGATCTGCAGATAGCGATCGTCGAGCAGGTCCCAGCCTGCGGCGCGGTACACCGACTTCAGCGTCCGCTCGTTCGAGTCACCCTTGCCCTTCGGGCTGAAAGAGGTGACCGAGAAGAAGGCTTGCACGAGCTTGCGGCCTTGACGCAGCTCGTCCTTGACGAACTTCCACTCGGCCGACTGATCCTTCAGCTGCGGCAGCATGCGCGCCGACTTGGAGTCCGCAAGGCTCGTGGTCCGCATGAACTTGCGACCGGCGCGCTGCCCCTCGGCCTCCGCATCCGGGAAGTCGAGACACAGGTTGGTCGACACGGGGCAGGGCATGCGCAGCTTGTCGGCGAACATGTCGCCGATGAGCTTGGCCATATCCCACGGCGCCCAACGCTGCGGCAAGTTGCGCACCGAGAACGAGCGCACGTCGAAGGTGTCGGGGTAGATCTCGCCGATCTCGGGTGCATTATCGACCGTCTTGCCCGTTGGGCGGAACCGTTCGGTCCGGAGCAGGATCCGATCGGGCTCGATCTTCATCTCAAGATCGTGCCGTACCGCCTGATCGGCGATGGGATCGAACGGATTGTAGGTGATCGTGTCGTCACCCGGTGCCGTCGTCGGTGAGGTCAGGTCATCGATCCAGGTGATGAGCGCCTTGGGATCCATGGCGCGCGAATGGACGCCGATGGACTCCAGCGCGGACGCGAGGCCCTCCATCACGGAGACGATTTCCTCGTTGGACACGCGGCTCGATTCCGGCGTCGAATAGGAGATGGCGAGCCGGTGATTGCGCATGTGGAAGGGCGCTGCGGACGACAGCGAGTTCCACACGCCACCGAGCAGATACTCGGTACGGTGCTTGGCCATGCGCTCATAGACGCCGGCCGCCGAATAGCGCGGCAGATACCACTTGGAGAGCAACTCGCTGATGCGCGGGCTCATCCAGCCATGAACCTGCAGCGCGCCCGGCGTCGGAATGCCTTCAGAGAGGAATTGCGCGAGCATTTCATGGCTCTGCTCGGTCGCGCCGAGCATCGGCGTGCACTCGAGGACGAACCCGCGGGTCGCGCTATTGTAGAAGATCTTCGTCTTCGGGTCGAAGCTGCGATACGGCAGCCAGTGAACGAAGCGCGGCACCGCCGTGTCGGGCCGTCCGCCCTCAGGCTTGGCATTATCGCCAAGGATCATCGCCAGCAGGCCGCTTAGGAAGCTCATTGATCCACTCCGGGGAATGAGGGAGCGCGCAGCACCGGTACGACGCCGTTGGCCTTGGCGGCTTCGCGCGCGTCAGGCTCGACGCGCGCGAGCCCCGCACGGATTGCCGGGTTTGCCGCGACCGATGCGATCGCGGTCCGACCCGCCTGGGTTGCATGAAGCGGGACGGTGACGGCCGACGTCGCCGTTGGCGTCGTCGCGACAGGGCGAACAGACGCGGAAGGGGAAGGGGCGGGGGTTTTGGCGGGGCCGACCGGCTGTGTCGTCGCCGTTCGCGCCTGAGGCGGGGAGGCAGGAGCCACGGGTGCAGTCTGGACGGCTACCCCTGTCGGCGCAGGGCGGAACGTGGGCCGGGTGGCCACCGGCACGCGTCTTGGATTGCGCGCGAGCTGGCGAGCGACCTGGTCCTTGATGTCGCCAACAGGATCGGCCTGCACGCGCGCAGCGGCAACCGCAGCCGCGCTCGGCATGTCGGGATCAAAGGCGGGATCCGCGGACGCGGTGACGGGGGGGGCGGCCCGATCGACCGCGGCGAGGAGAGTATCGCCGCCCGTCGCCGATGCTACCTCGGAGGGCGTGGTCGCAACCGCGTTCGCAGCGAGAGCCTGCTGCCACTCGCCACGCTCAACCACGGCATGAATGGCGGTCTGCTCGCGAAGGCGACCCGCCGCGTCGATCTGCGCGGGGAATACGATGCGCAGCACCCGCTCTTGGCTACGCGCCGGCGCGGCTGATGCGGCCTGGAAGCCGCCACTTACCGAGCGCGCGGCGATACTCTGAGGGCCGCGACCGTCGCTTGCGGGCACGCTGTAGGGACCAGCGGGCGTAATCATGCGATCGCCGTCCTCGCCGGCGATCATCGCCAATGCGCGATCATCGATCGTCGAACTCGGGGCGCAGATGCCATCCGGGGCGACGCACGAGAAGTTGCCCTTGATGTTGCCACCCATCGTCGTGCAGCTGGCAAGGCCAGTGCCCGCGAGGATGAGACCAAGCGCTCCGATTTTGGTAGGGTTCACGACCGTCCTCCCGCGATGAAGGCGGCGAGCGCCTCCTTGGGCCGGTAGCCCTCGATCATCGCACCGTCGGCGCGGACGATGACGGGCGTGCCGGAGAGACCATGGGCGCGCGCGAACTTCTCGTTGGCGTCGAGGCCCGACGTGTCGCAGGTGCCGGCGTTGCGCAGCGGCTCACCGGCGTAGGCCTGATGCAGGGCCTCCTCGCGGTTCTTGGCGCAATAGACCTGATTGGCGAGGTCGCGGCTGCCCAGGACCGAGATGGGGCGCTCGATCACGCGGACGTTCATCGTGCGGAGCGTGTTGGAGAGCGCGCGGCAATAGCCGCAGCGGAAATCGCTGAACACGGTGACCGTCTTGCCCGAAGGCTTGCCCCAGACGATCGCGCCGGTCGCCGGCAGGCTCGTGAGCGAGAGGTGCTGCGGCGCTGCAGGTGCGGTGGGCTGGGACCCGGCACCACGCGTTAGCGGTGCTTCGTCGCTGCTGGCGGCGTTGTTGGCCTTAGCCGCCCCGCCGATGAGCGTGTCGGGATTGATCTCGAGGAGCCGGGTGGCGGTAAGGTCCTGCCGCGTCTCCATGTCGTAGACCCGGCCGATCATGAGGTAGCGGCCCGAACGATCGACATAGAAGAGATTGCTGCCGGCAGTCACTTCACAGAGGCCGTCGACGACGCCGCAGTCGACCTTGGAAACGTCGGTCCTTGGCAGCCGTGCCTTGAGGAGCGCTGCGACCTTCTGGTTGGACGGCGACATGATTCCGAGATCCGCCGCAGCGCCAGCGGCACCGATGCCGACGACAGCCGCGCAACCCGCGATGGTGGCGATGAAGCGAGGACGAAGACGCCAGAAGGCGATGTAATCAATTGCGGACATACACACCCTCCAGGAAGACGATTTCGACGTCGACACCCGTCGGCATCTCAATGACGGGCTGGTACTGCTCGGCGCGCTCGATCAGATACTTGGAGACCATGTCGCCCGCCTCGCCGATGCCGTTGCCGACGCCGCCCTGCGCGATGTCGCCGAGCCCGAGCTGCTGGCGCTTGCCGTTGGCGAGCACGACGTTGCCGGGCTGCAGCGCAATGTTGGTGTTGGCCGCGAAGCCGCGCCCGATCCCGCCGACGAGGCCGGCGATGAAGGCTTGGCTCACCAGCGATCCCTCGCGGCTGACGACGCGACCCCGCACGCCGGTCTTGCCGCCGAATGCGATGAAGCCCTTCACCTCGGACTCGGCATAGCGGCCGCCCGGCTGCGGGCAGGTCATCTTCTGCAGCTTGATGTAGACCTTCTCGCTCGACAGCTCGCCGCGCGCGGCGCCGTTGATGAGGCAGCCCTGGATCTTGGTGGTGAGCAGCTTGCCGTTCTGGAGCACGGAGCGCGCCGGCCCAGTGATGCGCAGCACGACCGGCAGCGGGTCGGTCTGGCTGTTCACGCCCGCCGCGGCGTCGACGCCGACGATGACCTTGGCGGTCGCGAAGCTGTTCGCGGGCAGGTAGTTGGGGCTGTCGGTGTAGACCGTGCTGCCCTTGGCGATCTTGGACGCAGTGCCGCGATCGGTCGAGCTGAACGAGACCATCTTCACTTCGCTCAGGCGAGGCGCGGAGAGATCGGGACCGGCAGGCGGCGCCCCCGCGCCGCGGCCGTACACCGCAGCGCTGCCCGGGCCGTACATCGCCTGCGGACCGGCCGGGACAGGCGGCGGGGCGGCCGCGCGCTCGTTCACCTGCCTGCGCAGCTGCTCGTTCTCGGCCTGATAGGCCGAGACGACACGCTGGCCGTCCGACGACATCGACTGGTTCTGCGCCTTCAACGCGTCGATCTGCTGCGAAAGCTGCGCCACACGGGCGTTGGTGCCGTCGACGCTCTTCAGCTGGTTCTCGGCTGACTGGAAGCGGTTCTCCGACAGCGCCATCCACTCCTGCTCGGAGAGGGTCCTGTTCGCCATGTCGCCGACCGACACCTTCACCTGCTCGGGCTTGTCGGGGTCGACCTTGCGGGCGTTGTCCGAGCCGCCGAAGATCCAGAACGACGAGGCAACGAGGCCGACCGCGCCGACGCTTGCGAGAAGCATGCGCTGCTTCTTCTTGGTCTCGTTGTTGCCGTCGAGCTCGGACGCGATCGGCGATACGCCGTCCGTCTCTGGAGCGGCCTCGGGGCCGTCGAGCGGCTTACGCGACCGCGAGAAGATGTCCTTGATGGCCATGGCTTAGTTTCCGTTCCGCGAGACGAGGTAGGCGGTCGTGACCCGACCCGGTGCGAGTTTGGGCTCGGCGATCGACACGGCGAGGGCGCTGGCGGGCGCGACCTGTGCCTCGGTCAGGACTTTTTCCTGCGTGCCCTTGTTCTCGATCCGCAGAACGCGACCCGTCAGTGCCTCGCCGCGATATTCCGAGATCATCTGGACCTTGAGGTCGCCGACGTAGACCGGCTTCAAAGAGCGCTGGCGCAGCTCGTAGCCATCGACCGACTTGTTCGCGTACATCGCCTGCACCAACGACACCGCCGCGTCCTCAGGAGTCGACGCAGCGGCGACCTTGGTCGGTGCCGCCTCGGCCGCGTCGGCCTTGGCGATCGCGGGGTTCGAGAGGAACACCTGCACCGCCTGGTCGCCCGCGATGCGGCAGGCGAACTTGTAGACATAGCCGCGCTTCGAAGTGCCGAAGAAGGAGAGCGTCTGGCGGTTGAAGCCCTCAGGAACGGACAGGTAGATGTCGCCGCGAACTGGCTCGTTTACGACCGAGAAGTCGTCCGACGGGTTGCCCGTGTTGATCTTCGAGACACCGGCAAACTCGTCGCCGACGAGGCTGATGCGCGTCAGATCCTTGGCCGACGCGGTGCACGACACCTGCGCGCCGTCCGCGACCATCAGCGTCTGGTCGCTGGCTGCGAAGGCAGGCGCGGCAAAGACAAAGACCGCGACTGCGATGAGCGCCGCGCCGGCGATGCGGCTGAGCCAGCACATTGTGCGCGAGGCGAGCACCGTGCCGAGTGCAGCGCTGCCGAAGGCGTAGAATGCGTCCGTCACAGCGAGCCTCCCAGGCGGCCCTTCGGCTGCGCCATGCTGAATCCGACCAGCTTCAGGCTCATGCCCGAATACTCCCAGTCGTAGATGAAGGTGCGCGGCTCGCTCGACACGATCTTCTGGCCGACCACCGTGCTGAGCTTGCCGGTCACGGTAGACTGCAGGTGCTTGGCGTCGATCTCCATGCCCTCGAGCGTGAAGAATTGGCTCATGCTCGAATTGCGCTGCTCGTTGACGATCTTCAGCAGGTCGGCCTTGATCGTGCCCTGCGCTCTCGGGGAGACGATCGCGAGGACCGACTTCATCCAATAGTCGAGGCTGCCGGGCGATCGGTTCAGCGTCAGGACCGCCGTGTCGCGGGTGACGAGCTCGAGATATTCGCGCGACACGCCGCTGCTGGAGACCGTCACCGGCGATCCGAGGACCGGCTGCAGGACGATCTCACGACTACGGGTCGCGGACATGAGGAGGAGGAGTGCGACGGCGCCTGCCAGCACAAGGGCGGCGATGCCGAGAAGATTGCGCTGGCGAAGGACACGCTGGCTCTGCGCGTGCTGGTAGGAATAGTCCATGTCAGCCCACCATCAGTCGGAGATAGGAAGGTGGCGTGGCCCTGAGAGACGGAAAGCCGCCGGGGAGGTGCCAGTATGCCAGGTGGATCAACCAAGATGTCGCCCGTCCCGCCTTGGCCTTACGGAGTGCCCACCAGCCCAGGACGGCGAAGCCGATCCCGATGACGATGTGTTGGGACAGGATCCCCCACGTGAAGGGGATGACCATCGCTAGGAACTCGTCCAACGTCCAAAAGCCGATAAGCTCAGGGTCGTCCAAGTGCGATGGGATCACGTACTTATCGGCTGACATCACGCCACCTTCAGTGACGACGCCGGCGGAGCTGCTATCTCCGCCGGTGCCGGATCGAGTTAGATGGTGGCGGTGACGGTCGAGGTGACGATCGGAACGCCGGTGCCGGCGCCGACGCCCACGCCCACCGGGATCGCGACCTGGCCGAGCGAGAAGCGGCCCGAGGCCAGACCGACGACACCGCCGGCCAGCGACAGCACGGTGATGATCTTGCCGCCCGAACCCTCGAGGAAGCCGGTGAAGGCGTTCAGCGCGGTATCGAACGTGCCGTCGGCACCCGCGAAGGCGGGCGAGGCCATCACGGCCGCAGCCGCTGCGACGCCGAGGGTGGCCAGTGCGGCCGTCTCGACGCGACGGCCCATCTTGAGCATGGTCTTCATGACGAAAGGTCTCCTTTGATTGAGCGCATTTCAGCGCGCCCAACCAAAGGCTCGACCGGGAAAAAAATTCGCGCAATCGGCGCGTTTAGGAACTGGTAAGGTTGCCGTAAGTTTTTTCTGCGATTGCGACGAAATGAGCTTTGCCAGCTTACCAATCAGGCTCTTGTCCCGCGCTTCGGGACGACTTGTCCGCCCCCACGAACATCTGTCCGCGTTTACGAACGCCTGTCCGTAATAGCGGACAGCTGTCCGTATTGGCGGACACGCGTCCGCGTGCGAGGACAGCGGCGCGAAGGCCTTAATCCCGCGATGCGACTCCGCTCTTTGATTGTGTTACACAACGCGGACTCGATGGTGCTAAAACGCCGCGGAGACGGTATTTTTCAGGGTGTGCTATCAAGGTGAGGACTTCTTCTAAGATGACGGCGGGTGAACGCGCCTTCGATCTAAAGATCTCGGAAACGTTCTTTCGGCTCGTAACCGAAAGCATCCGCCTTTTCTCGAACAAGAAGAAGAGACTTCTTTCGATCAACGACGTGGTCAACGATCGATCTTCCTCGGCCGCCCAAATCAAGGATACCTACCGACCAGGCTCGTTGAAGGAGCATCTGCGGATCATCCCAACTGATGGCGATGTCGGCCTATCACTGACGATCCTCGAAAGCAGCGCTGAGGCGATCGACGGTTCGATCCCAGACCTTCAAGAGGTTATCGGATCATCGGTAAGTTTTGCGTCCGCCGTTTCACTGGTCCTCTTCGACTTCATCGTTGAGGAGAACACGACGGAGGTGATTAATAAGCTGGGGCTGGACGTTGAGGACGCCCAGGCCTTTCGAGCTGCGGCAAAAAGAACCGAAACGAACGTGATTCCAATCAGGTAGCACCTCGGAAACATGAAATTAACGTTAACGGCAGGGTTGCCATTCTGTCATTTTCGGGCGTACCTGAGTCGAAGCTAGCGGGTGGGGAGTGCCCTGAGGTGGGAGCGTCTAATCCTTACAATTCTGGCGAAAGCAGTAGCAGCGCCAAGCCAGAACTTGCCGACTTCCTCCTCGCGAGGATGAAGGAATTGCGGGTCACGTTCCGCGTGCTCGAGGCTTCAACGCCGATGATGAAGCGGACGAGGCTCCACTGCATCCTGCATTCGGACACGGCCAAGCGCCGGCCGATGCGCGTGGACGAGGCCCAGGCGATCTGCGCCGCGCTCGGCATCACGCAGTCAGAAGCGTTCTTCGGGACCGAGCTGCTCGGCTGCATGTCGGGTGACGATCGCGAGGAGGCCGCAGGCCTGACGTCATTCCTCGCGACGATGTTCGGCGGATTGGCGCCGAGATTGGCGAACGCTGTGTCCGCGATCGGCGGCTTGGATCTAAGCGACGTGAAGGGTGAGCACGGCCAGCAGATCCAGCAGCTGGTATGTGAGACTTTCGAGCGAGGGTATGCGGACCTAGCTGAGCGCAAGGGGCTCCGGCTGCGAAAGAGAGAGGCCGACGGGCTCTAACGGCACCTCGACTGAAATGATGGATTGGGCACCGCTTCAGGTGCCTTTTTTTTGGCGCTGTCACCACCGCCACGCCGTCCCGGACAGACCTCCCGCCGCCCTGCCATCTCGCGTCCCTTAGGGCTCCTAGAGCATCTGACGCCCCCCGGGATCGGAAGGGGAGGGGGAGGTTGAACGCGGGCTGGAGGACCGTGTGCATCAGCAAACGGGGATGATGCCGTTTGAGCCGAAGCCGACACGGTGCTACGGCAAGGCATGGCTTACGCTTCCGTAATCCAGACCCCCCTTACCGACCGCTACACCGACACAGCCTCTCGCGTTTTCAAAAGCACGAAGAAGGGCGGCCGGGCGGCCTGGACCTGTCCGAAATCGGCAGAAACAGGGCCTAGAAAGCCGGTTTTGGGGTCGGATTTCGTGCTTTCGGAAACGCCAGCGGCCGAATTTTCGTGCTTTCAAAAACGCGAGAGCGCCGGAAGCGAATTATCAAAAACACGAGAGCGTCGAGGTCACTGGGGATCCCGGCTGAACCCGATCCGCTCTCCTCGGCGAATGCCGAGACACATGAAGGTAAGTTGACAATGGCGGAGCAAGAACAGGGCGAGCTTTTTCTGCTCGACAGTCCTCTCCACGGACCAGTCCGCGGAGAGCGGTCACTCATGGCATGGCCGTTCTTCGCGTTGGCGAAGAAGGCCTGGATGCAACCGCTTACCTATAAAAAGGGTGACATCTCGATCGAAATCGGGCCGGGACCAAAAGGGGTGGCCACGATCTACGACAAGGAAATCCTGCTCTATATCGCCAGCCTAATGGTTTCCAAGGTAGAGGCAGGGAAGGCCATTGGGCAGGAGTTCAGCTTCAGTGCGAACGACCTTTTCAGCGTCACCGGCGTCAACAAGTCGGCTAGGTCCTACACAAGATTGTCTGAGGCTCTTGAGCGACTTCAAGGCACACAGATCAAGACCAACATCGAAGCAGGCGGGGAAGGCGAGGAGGGCTTTTTCTCGTGGCTACAAGAGGCCAAGCTGCAATACAGCAAGGGCGAAGGTGGCGTGAAGCGCCTGAAGGCGGTCAAAATTCGCCTCTGTGACTGGCTGTATCGGGCTATCATGGTCGACCGCCAGGTCCTCGAATACGCATCCACCTACTTCCAGCTCGGCCCGGTCGAACGTCGACTCTATGAGGTTGCCCGATCGCTGTGCGTTGACGGTCAGACTACCATTCCGCTTGAGGATCTGCGGCTGCAGATGGGCTACCAAGGATCCTCGCGCCAATTCAAATTCGCACTTACGAAAACCATCAAAGAGGACCCGATCCCAGGCTTTCGATTTGAGATCGAGGATCAAGGTCTCGGAACGGTGACGGCAGCCGGGCGAACAGTCCGCGAATACCTCGTCAAAATCATTCCAGAGAGCACGGTGAAGCGCCTCTCGTCATAGACGTTTTCGATTCGACGAAAGCCGACTCCAAACACGGCGCCACCAACTTCTCGCGTTTCCAAAAGCACGAATTGTTGTCCCGTGGCGCGGGACGGGGCAGCCTACGTGTTTTCAAAAGCACGAACATTAGCCGCCTAATGTTGTCGAAAGCACGAATCACGCGTGTTTCGCGAATGGCTATCGTGCGCCACTATGCGGCCGCCTGGGTCGCAGTCCGCGGCCTGGAAAAATTGGGAATGGCTGTGACCACATAAACGAATGCCCGGCACGAGGCCGGGCACCCTGAGACCGCTATGTCCGATGCCGGCAAGCATCGAAAGAGCCGTTGAACGCTCAAGATATACTGGTTTCCGAGCTTCGGTTCAAGGGTTGCGCGCTTCGCGCCACGGACGAGTTTTGCCCCGGTCCCGGCCCAATGTGAGGGCAGGAAATTGGCTGCAATAACAATGGCAGAGGCGGCTCTGGCCGTGCTCGGCGGTGCCCGCTTCAAGCGGAAGCCGTCGCGATCTGGCGCAACCCACCGCACTGGGGCGCCCGTGCGGCGCGACAGCATCGAGGCTGGTACGTTCGAAGACGCCTTCTTTTCGCGTCCCAGCAAAGGTGAAACCGACCGGATCTACAAGCGCGCTGCGGCGCTGAGCGCGGGACGGGCGAACCTGCGCGCAAGGATCGCGCACGAAGAACGAGAGCCGACACCGCGGGAGGCCGCTATCCTGCGCTTCAGCCGTAACACGCTGGCGGTCCTCGAGGCATTGCTCAGGATCGCGCGAGTCCAAGCAGGCCGTGTGTACCCCACCCTCGAGTATCTGGCCGAGACTGTCGGTATCGGACGCCGCACCGTCATCCGCGCACTTGCGCTTCTGACCGAACTCGGCTTCGTTCTTGCCCAGCGTCGCTTCAAACGCGTCGAGATCGACGGCGTTGGACCACGCTATAAGCAAACCAGCAATGCGTACCGCATGCTCATGCCGGCCTGGATCGAGGCTCACCTTCCGCGCTGGCTGCGTCCGGCTCCTTTGCCCGCGGATGTCGTCCAGCAGGAAGCCGAGCGGATCGAGCAGACGGCCGCGATGCTCAGCTCACTGTCGCGTCGGGAATATGCGTTGGCGACGGTCGACGGCCAACTAGGCAAGGTTCTCGCGCGCCTCGGCGCCGCGATCGATGCCAAAGAGAGCGAGTGCCAACCTGGCCTGCAACCGCTCCTAGATTCATATATCATTAGCTCAGAAAGACTTGGCCTAGCCGGCCAAGGCGTTCACGCCTGACGGCGAGAGCAACGAAACCGCAACGCGCATCTCGACGGCGGCCCGAAGACTGACTGTCGGAGCGCCGGCTACGCCGTCGCATTGCTCCCGAAAGGAGCATGCGTTTTCTGGCGTCGATCATCGGCAGGGCGCGAACGCTGAGAGGTCAGAATTGCGCGAGTGCGACCGAGCGATAGGCAGGTTGTGGCAAGGTCGAACGAAGTGCTTGTGACCCAGGCGCTGCGGTCAATCTCGACCAATTGGCGATGATGTCGGTTACATAGGCCTGCGTTTCGGTGATCCGGGGGACGAGACCCCCGCGCACTCGGCCAGGACCGGCATTATAGGCAGCGAGCGCGAGCTGCACGCGGCCGAACTTATCGAGCTGCTGGCGGAGGTATCGGGCACCGCCACGCATGTTCTGGTAGGGATCGAACCGGTTCACGCCGAGCCCCATCGCAGTGCCGGGCATCAGCTGCGCGAAGCCGAAGGCGTTTTTCGGCGATAGAGCTGTTGGATTGTAGCGGCTCTCGCGAATTATCATCGCGTCGAAGAGCCCAGTTGGAATGCCGTGTTCGCAGGCGATCGAGCTCATCATGCCATAGTAAATTGCCCGCCGACTTTCGGCCTCGCGCGAGAGAAACCCTGACGGCCGATACGCGAGCGGAGCACAGCCGGGAACGAAGGCTGGCGCCGTAAACGATCCGACGCCCGGTTTCATCCAATCGGGCACGCTGATGGAGGACGTCGCCGCTACAGCCGGGGCCAGGCTGTCGGATACGCTGACCTCGGGAAAGATCGACGCGAGCTCCTGCTTCATCCGAAACTCAACGTAGCGGCGGCTTAGATCGTGCACCTTGAACTCAGGCGGGAGGTCAGGTGCTGGGAGGTCATCGGCGGGTCCGCCATCACCCTCCGCCATTGGCAGCGCCGACGCGGTGGTCATCGAGATCAGCTCAACGCGCCGAACCTTGCCGCGCTTTTCAGGCGCGGCCGAAGCAGATGTGGCCAGCGCCACGCTCGCGATCGCCACACCGGCGTAAAACTTCTGCACAAAAACCTCCTCGACCCCCTGTTTAAAAGAGTGGAGATCAAGAGATTTGCCCTTGTCAAGACCGGGGCCGAGGGCGAAACTGGTCAAGAAACGTCGCCCAAAGGCTCTTCGAGCATGTGGTTGATCCATCGAGACACTGACGGAAAAGGTCCAAATCGCATCAAGCTTCCGCAGCCGCTGCGGGAGGCGCTGGTACGCTGGTACGTGGGCAAAGGCACCTTCCACGACGAGCAGGCCGGCATCACGCTCGTTCAGAACGCGCGCATCGGTCACCGCTGGATCGCCTGCAATTGCCTTGGAGCGGAGGCGGCCCCACCGATCCTCACACCCGCGTTCCTGTCCGAGGCGGAGACCTACTATCTTCGACGTCTGACCAGCGAGAAACGTCCCGAGCATCGCGCAGACTGCCCGTTCTTCCGCGACCAGGTGACCAACCGGATCACCGAGATCCGGTCCCCCAACACGCCCACCGACCCGCCTGCTGGCTTTTTCGAGGTGCTCAGGCCCGCGCCGGAGAAGCTCTCGCAACGGCCGGAAGAAGACAGCAACGACGATCGGACGCGAAACGCGTCGACGCCGCGGCTGGCTCGCCTTCTATGGCGGCTAATGGACACGGCCGGATCCAACAGCGTCCCGCCGATCGGCGCAGGTCCGGAGTGGTCGATCAAGGAGGCCTTTGCCGCCATCCTCGGCGCGGCGGGAAAGATCGAGATTGCTCCCGGCATCGAGTTAGGCCGCGCCATCTGGACGCACGCCCGGCCGCTCGAGGCCAAGGTCGTGTATGCAACGCTGCGACGCCTCGCGGAAAACTGGCCAAAGGCGCATGCGCCGCAAGGCTTCGTCCTGCTCTATGCGACCGCGATCCAAGGGCACAAAATCTACGTGCCCGATGGTCCTCCCGTGGAAATCGCTAATCGGGTTCAGTCACCATCGGTGCGGGGTAACAGGATCAGCGGCCCGTTCCTCGTGCTGGTTGTCGCCGGCGAGTACCCGGAGGCCCATGGGTATGCGCCGCTGCGGGGGTACGCACAGCCGATTTACAATGGCCGGCTGTTCGTTCCGGTGGAGTCGGATTTCGAGCGGAAAACCCTCAAGCGGATCTTGGAAGCCCAACGGCTTCTCCGTTCGCAGTCAATTGATCTGGCGATCGGAAAGCCGCTCTTCGATACCATGACACCAGATGGCCCATGTCGTCCGGACTTCGTCCTCGAGGGGAGATCCCGCGAAACCGGGGAGCTGCGCACGCTCGTTGTGGAAGCGATGGGGTTCGACAACGACGATTATCTCGCCGCAAAGGCGGTGACCCACCCGCGCATGCGCCACCTGGGCGATCTGCTCACATTACGCCCGAGTGATATCGAGGACGATGCTGCGGGCATTCAAATCGCCAATGCGATGAGGCTCTAAAAGCCTCGTTGGACCGCTAAATAATTGCAGGCTCTGAGGATCAACCCCAGTTCATCGTCGCGGCGAAGTAACAGACTATGCCAAGTGTAACGGGCGTGGAAAGTAGGTAGAGCTTCTGCCAGCGCCACCATGTCTTCGGAAGCAGCAGAGCCGCACCGCGGATCGTGCGGGCATCTTGCCAGACCTTGGCCTGCCACATCTCGTGAAGCGTCACCGAAACTGACATGACCATGGCGATTCCGCAGCAGATTCCTGCCGCCAGATAGATGGCGACCCAGTTCGCGATCTCGACTGGCGAAAACTGAGACATCCACACCTCTTTTTAAGGCCGTGCGTCGACAAACAAGCACGGATCGATTCTAGTTCCTAGAGCACCCTACTTGGCTGGGCTTAGCGCTGGGTAAACGGGACGGATACGAAATCAGCCCTGATTTAACAGGGGTAGAGGAAGAGCGGAGGGGGGGAGAAAGGATGGGCTGCTCGGGTGGCCCGACATTCCCTTGCGGTAATGGTTCGCCGGTACAGGCGGCCAGGTACGAGGTCCGCTCGCCATGGAACGCTTCCTGCTCTTCATCCGCGACGTCGACGGTCGCGATCAAACCGACGTGCATCCCAGTGAACGATCGGCCCGCACGGCCCTAGCGGCTTATGTACGGAGCCGGTCCGAACCGAACGCCGATGTCGTCCCCCTCCACGACGACGACGCGATCGACAGCTATTTCGCCGCGCGGGACGCTGCATATGTGATCGCGCGCCTGACGAAGACGATGCGACGCGAGGGGGATCCGGCATGACCCTGATCGCCAATCGTCCGTCACAGAAGCTGGTCGACCTCGTCGGCGCGCTCGGGGGAACTTGGCACCGGAACGTCGCGACGTGCCGCTGCCCAGCGCATACGGACAAGACGCCAAGCCTGTCACTCCGACAAGGCGATCGAGGCATCCTTGTGACCTGCTTTGCGGGTTGCGACCCTGCCGACATCCTGCGCGAGCTCGACCGCATACCGCTAGGCCAGCGCTATGAGCCACCCAAGGTGACCCGCGCAGGAGGCACCGCCAATATCGAGCGATTATGGAATGAGGCTCGTGGCGTGCCAGGAACCTGCGCGGAGCGCTATCTCGCGTCGCGCTTCCTGCTACCGCTGCCGACCGACATTCGCTTTCACCCGCGCTGCCCACTCGGGCCGAAGCCGCTCACCGTGTTCAAGCCAGCACTGCTCGTCGCCGTTCGCGAAGCTGACCGCCTGGTCGCTTTCCAAAGGATTTTCATCGATCCCGCAACGAGCGCCTACACCGAGAAGCAGACGCTCGGGACCCTCGGCAATGGCGCGTGGCGTGGCGGTGGTCTGGCCTCGACGATAGGGCTCGCAGAGGGTTTCGAGAGTGCCCAAGCATGGTCGCGACTGCGTGGCCTCCCCTGTTGGTCTTCGTTCGGGTCACGACGACTCGACCTTCTGGCCATTCCATCGTCGGTCACCCGGCTGATCCTGGCTGCGGATCGCGATCTCGCTGGGCGACGCGCTGTGGCGCGCAGCATCGAACAATATGCGTCCGACACCCTGACCGTCGTGCCGGACTTTCCGCCGGCGCCCTACAAGGATTGGGCGGAGGTGCTCGAGGCGAAAGAGAGGGGAGGGGGAGGGAGGCGGTGAGCTGCCGGAATGGCAGCATGACCAAGGGAGCCTTCCATGTCCGACCTCCTCGACTTGCCGCCTGTCACCGACCGACCGGCCGCGCTCACGATCGCGCTCGCACTGGCGTCTGGCGAGCCGATCACGCGGCGCGCGCTCAACAACGCCATGACGGCTGCGTTCGGAGGCACCGACGCGGAGGGCCGTTGGACCCAGCGCGACAGCTTCGAGATGCTGGAACACGCTTTGGCGCTGCACGTCGCCAAGCAGCCCTATCCACTGGCTGACATCGCCGGCGTGACGCATGCCGCAGCGTTGATGGAACGGCTCCCGACGCAAACCGTGCGCAGCGAGGAGCAGATCGAGCTGCAGCAGTTTTCGACGCCGATCGATATCGGCGCGCTCGCAGCGGTCATGGCCGCGATCGGACCGGACGACATCGTGCTGGAACCGAGCGCCGGCAATGGGCTGCTTGCGGTTCAGGTGCCGCATCATGCCGGCCTGCAACTGAACGAGATCGATCCGCGCCGTCGAGAACGCCTCGCCAGCGTCTTCCCGAATGCCATCATCACCGGCCACGATGGGGCTGCGCTCGTGAGCCTCCATGCCTCGTTGGAACGGCCTACCGTCGTTCTGATGAACCCGCCGTTCTCGCGCAGCATTGGCCGCGGCGCCGACAATCTCGCGGCACTCCGCCATCTGCAGGCGGCAATCCGCCGCGTTTCGATGGGTGGTCGGATTGTCGCGATCATGCCCGATTGGTTCGCGCCGAGCGCGCAACTGAAAGCTGCCTATGAAGCGGTGCTCACCGGCTGCACCGTCCGCACGTCGCTGCGGCTCGAAAGCTGCTACCGCAAGCATGGCACCGACATCGCGGTGCGGCTCTACGTCATCGACAAGGTGGCAGGGGGTACGTCGCACACCGTCATCCAGCGTCGTTCCGTCCTCGACTTCCTCGACGTGGTTGAGATGCCTGCCCGAGCCGAGCTGGTGTCGGAAGCACGGAGCGCGAGGGCTCCCGCTGCCGCGGTAAGTCTCTTCGGTGCCGCACGCACCGCGAAGCCGGCCGTGGCACGCACCTACCACAAGCCGGTTCGTAACGCCGTTCTGCCGGTCGGCTATACGACCCTGTCAGCTCCGGCACCGCTCGCAGACCAGGTCGGAGTGTATCTTCCCTATCGTCCGAGCCGGATCATCTTCGACGCGGCCGGCGAGCACCCGACGGCGCTGGTAGAATCGGTCGCGATGGGCTCGATCCCGGCACCGGTCCCTGCCCATATCCCGCACCTTCCCGAGCGCACCGTCTCGGAGCGGATGCTGTCCTCGTCGCAGCTCGAGACCGTGATTTATGCCGGACACGCATGGTCGCAGATGCTCCCGGGGATGTTCAAGCCAGACAAGGAGGGCGTTGGCCTCACCCTGAACGAGGACGGCCGCAGCTACCGGAAAGGCTTCTTCCTCGGCGATGGAACCGGCGCGGGTAAGGGGCGACAGGTGGCCGCGTGCATTCTCGACAGCTGGCTGCAGGGCCGCAGACGCCACATCTGGGTGACCAAGAACGAGCCGCTCCTTGAGGATGCGCGGCGCGATTGGTCCGCCCTGGGCGGTATGGCGGGCGATGTGCAGCCGGTCTCTAACTGGAAGATCGACGAGGCGATCCGCCTCGAAGAGGGCGTCCTGTTCGTCACCTATCCGACGCTGCGCTCGATGCGGACCGAGAGCAGCCGCCTGCAGCAGATCCTAGACTGGGCGGGGCCTGATTTCGACGGTGTCATCGCATTTGACGAGGCCCACGAGATGGGCGGCGTAGCGGGCGGCGAGGGTGCGCTCGGCAAGAAGGATGGGTCGCAGCAGGGTATCTGCGGCGTCCTTTTGCAGAACCATCTCCCGGACGCCCGCGTTCTGTACGCGTCCGCGACGGGCGCATCCGACGTGAACAATCTCGCCTATGCGGTCCGGCTTGGCTTGTGGGGGCCGGAGACGGCGTTCGCCGGTCGCGAGACGTTCATCGCCGAGATCCGGAAAGGTGGCATCGCTGCCATGGAGCTCGTTGCCCGCGATCTGAAAGCGCTCGGGCTCTACACGGCTAGGGCGCTCAGCTTCGCAGGCGTCGAATACGACGTCCTCAAGCACGAGCTGACGCCGCTGCAGATCGAGATCTACGACACCTATGCGCAGGCCTGGAGCGTGATCCATCAGAACATGGAGGCGGCGCTCGAGTTTACCAACGTCGTCGACGGCCTCGAAGGCGGGACGCTCAACAGCGGCGCAAAAGCGGCCGCCCGGTCGCGCCTCGAATCCTGCAAGCAGCGGTTCTTCGGTCAGGTCCTTCTCGCGATGAAACTCCCGACGGTCATCGCCGCGGTGGAACAGCACCTGAAGGCTGGGCAATCGGTCGTGCTTCAGCTGGTGACCACCGCCGAAGCGATCCTCGATCGCCGGCTCAACCAGATGTCGGCAGAGGAGCGCGCCGATCCCACGATCGACCTGTCGCCCACCGAGTATATCGCCGACTATCTGCAGCGAGCGTTCCCGACGCGCCAGATGGAAACCTATACCGACGATACCGGCACCGCGCGGTCGCGGCCGATGGCAGACGAGGCTGGCAATCCGGTCTACAATCCCGACGCCATCGCCGCCCGTGAAGCCATGCTCGAACACATCTGCGGGCTTCCGCCGATCAAGTCCGCGCTCGACGCCTTGATCGAGCACTTCGGCACCGACCACGTCGCCGAAGTGACAGGCCGATCCAAACGGCTCGTTTGCACCTCCGAGGGGCGCCAGAAGGTCGAAACCCGATCAGCTCGGTCGAGCCAGGTTGAGGCTGCGGCCTTCATGACCGGCACGAAGCGCGTGCTGGTCTTTTCCGACGCTGGAGGGACGGGACGATCCTATCACGCCAGCCTCGACGCCAAGAACCAAGAGCAGCGCGTTCACTTCCTTCTGGAGCCGGGCTGGCGCGCTGATCGAGCGATCCAGGGGCTCGGACGCACGCATCGCACCCATCAAGCCTCGACCCCGCTATTTCGACCGGTCACGACAGACTGCAAGGGTGAGCTCCGCTTCACCTCGACGATCGCACGACGGCTCGATAGCCTCGGCGCGCTGACACGTGGGCAGCGCCAGACCGGCGGGCAGAACCTTTTCGACCCGGCTGACAACCTCGAGAGCGAATACGCCAAGGACGCGCTCGTTACGTGGTTCCACCTCCTCGACAAAGGTAAGCTGACCAGCACGACTCTTGACGACTTCTGCGCGCGCACCGGGCTTGAGCTCTACGACAGCGACGGGTGCCTGAAGGAAGAGCTGCCGCCTATCCAGCGCTGGCTCAATCGCCTCCTGGCCCTGCCGATCGGATTGCAGAACGTGATCTTCGACGAGTTCCTCTCGCTCGTCGAAACGCGTGTCGCTGCAGCCCGGGAAGCGGGCACGCTCGACGTTGGCGTTGAAACCATCACCGCGGACACCGCTACCGTCGTCGATGATACGCTGCTGCGCACCGACCCGCTTTCGGGCGCGACGTCCCATCTCCTCACCATCGAGATCGCACGCAAAAAGACGCCGATTTCCTTGGAGCGCATCCTCACAACGGCGCAGTGGGCCGGCGATGCGGCCTTTGTCATGAACGGGCGGTCGGGCAAAGTCGCGTTGCAGCTACACGCTCGCCCGTGGATGGACGAACAGGGGCAGCCGATCCCTCGGCTCGAACTGCAGCGCCCGTGCCGGCGTGAATATATCGGCGAGACCGACCTGCTCGAGTCCGCTTGGGACGTGATCGATCGCGCCACGTTCGAGACCAAGTGGGCCGAAGAGGTCGCCGAACTGGCAGGGCAGACCGAGGTCGAGACGATCCGCCTCGCGACGGGCCTGCTTCTGCCAATCTGGTCGGCACTCCCGTCCGATCATCTCGCGGTGAACCGTATCGTCGACGGACAAGGCAACTCGTGGCTGGGCCGCCTCGTGTTCGACCAACACGTCGTCCAGCTCTACACCAAGCTGGGGATCGCGAAGAGCGAGGACCTGCCTGTCGAGGCAATCGCACATTCGGTCCTGTCGGGCCGCAGCGTCGACGTGGTTCGGCCGTTCGAGATGACGATCCGCCGTTCTTTCGTGAACGGTGCGCAGCGGATCGAGATCGAGCGCGCTCCAGCTCAGCAACTTGCCTACCTCAAGGCGCTGGGATGCTTCACGGAGATCATCGCCTATCGGACGCGCGTGTTCGTACCGGTCGGCGAGGCCAGCACGATCCTCGAGAAGCTCCTCAAGGTGGCATGAAGGGTTGGCCGATCCTACCCCTGACGGGCGGACCGGCCACCCAATCAGGCTTCGGCCGCTTCCGCAGCCTTCTTGGTCCGGCGCGGCTTGCTGACCGGGGCCTCGGCCGCTGCAGCACCCGGCTTCTGACCAGGCTTGCGTCCGAGACCGATCTTCTTGGCCATATCCCGACGGGCTTCGCTGTAGGCTTCCGCGACCATCGGATAATCGGCCTTCAGCCCGTAACGCTGACGATAATCATCCGGGGTCAAGCCGTGACCCGCAAGATGACGGCGCAGCGTCTTGTACGGCTTTCCATCGATCATGCTGACGATGTGGTCCTTGCTCGCCAGCGACTTCCGCACCGATACAGCCGGCGTATATTCAGCGGCAGCAGGCTCGGCGGTCGCCTCATTCGGGCCGGCGCCTAGTGTCGCGACCGCTTCGTGCATCGCTTTCAGGAAAGCTGGAACGTCGTCGGCCGAGGTCCGTGTATTCGGGTTTGATAGCCACGCGATCGTCAGCTCGGTCGCCAGTTCGACGGGGTTCGTATCTTCGCTCATCTTGGATCCCGATAGTCAGGGGAAGGTCGCGGGCGCGACGTCACCTTCATAGCCCGGAGCGCCCACGCGGCAACACTGAACGGGCCAGGAACATGTCACGTTCCGAAGCAGCCGGAGCCAGGGAGAGAAGGGGGAGGGAGAAGGTGTCCGGCGAGAATGTCGGATGCTCAGCAATAAGGGTGATTTCCCATGATCCAGTCCGTCAAGCTGTCGAAGCTCGTCCCCTCCGACGTCAATGTCCGTAAGCGTCGTGCCGACAAGGCCGAGAGCTTCGCCGCGAGCATCTCCGCACGCGGCATCCTCCAGAACCTCATCGTGACGCCGCTGAAGAAGCCGCGCGGTCACTTCGGCATCGTTGCCGGCGAAAGCCGCTACCGGGGCCTGATGCTCCTGGTCGAACGTGGCGAGATCAACGCCGACGACTATGATGTGCCGGTCAAGCTGATGACGGGCCCCGAGAGCGAACTGTCCGAAGTCTCGCTGGTCGAGAATTTCCAGCGCGACGCGATGAACCCGGCTGACGAGTGCCGCGGCTTCCAGATCATTCAATCTCAGGGCGGCGACATCGATGGTATTGCCCGTCGGTTCGGCGTGACCCGCCGCTTCGTGGAAGGGCGCCTGCGGCTTGCCGACCTCGCCGAGCCGATCTTCGATGCGCTCGCCGACGAGAAGATCAGCCTCGAGATGGCCAAGGCATACGGCTCGACGGCCAGCCATGACCGCCAGCTGAAGGTCTGGAATACCTACGGCAACAGCAGCTACTACAACGCCGACATGATCCGTCGCATGATCGCCAACGACGACATGCGCAGCAACGATCCGGTCGCATTGCTTGTCGGCGCGGACGCCTACGAAGCCGCCGGCGGTATCATCGAGCGCGAGCTCTTCAGCGAGGGTGACGATCGCTGGTCGAACCCCGAAATCGTCCAGAAGCTCGCGGCCGAGAAGATGGAAGCCGAAGCGAAGCGCATCGGCGACGAGCGCGGCCTGGCTTGGATCCGACCGGTCGCATCGAACAGCACCTACGATGCCGCCCGCGGCCTCTATCCGGTGGCCCTGCCGACCGAGCCGATGACCGAGGAGCAGGGCGCCCGCGCCGTCGAGATCGAGGCGTTGCTGGAGCCGCTGCAGGAGCAGCTCGAAAGCGGCACGTTGGCTGACGAGGCGTACATCGCGATCGAGGAGCAGTACGACGCGCTCGCTGCGGAACTGCATGCCCTCGAAAATCGGCCGGTAATGATGCCTCCCGAACTCGCGTCGCGTGTCGGCACGTTCCTCACGCTGTCGCACGCGGGCGAGATGGTGCTCGACGACACCTTCTACAGCGAGACGCCTCTGACGGTCACGATGGTCGAGCCCGATGCGATCGATGACGTCGCTGGCGAGGCTGATGGTGAGCACGGTGACGCGACCAGCGATGACGATGGCGAGGTCACGCCGCGTGGTATCCAGACCCCGACCTTCCGCATCGAGGAGGGCACTGGACGGTCGAGCTTCCGGGGCAGCACCACCGCGATCGTCGAGCCCGACCGCGCCGCCCCCGGCGGCAAGCAGATGAGCCAGGTGCTCCTCGATCAGCTCGCCATCCAGCGTCGCGACGTGCTCGGCGCGGCATTGCAGGCGAACCCCGGTCTCGCGCTGGACTATATGATCTTCGCCATGATCGAAGCACGCAGCCATCGCGGCACCGGCAACGGCACGACGATCCGCGCCGCGCTGCCGCAGGATCCGGTATTGGCGAATAACGTGCCCAACTCGCGTGCGCGAGATTATCTCGCCGAGGTCCACGACAGTCTGGATGCGACCTGGACCGAGGCAACCGACAAGGTCGCTCGCTTCGAGGCGTTCCGAGTGCTGGCCGACGAGACGAAGGCGGCCTGGATGGCGTGGATCGTCGCGACGTCGTTCGAGGCGAAGGAAGGCTACGGCGCCACCCAGCAGATCCCGCTCCAGAACCGCCTCGCCACGATCCTCGAGATCGACGTTGCCAGTTGGTGGCGTCCCACGTCGGAGAATTTCTTCGACCGCGTTCCCAAGGGCGCGCTGTTGTCGCTCCTCGACGAGGTCGGCGGTCCTGCGCTGACGAGCCGTCACGCGAGCAGCAAGAAGCCGGACATCTCGGCGTCGTGCCAGAAGCTGTTCGCCGGTGACGCGATCGTCGAAACCGAGATCAAGGACAAGGCGCTCGCCTGGGTGCCCTCGGCGATGCGGTTCAATGACAAGCCGTCGAACGAGCTGGCCGCGGACGATGGCCAGGACGAGCTTGCGGGGCTCATCGGCGACGCCGACGGCGAAGGCGAAGACGACGATCTTGGCGCACTGATCGCCGACGGGGACGGTGAACCCACCGAGGATGACGAGACCGCCGAGGCCGACGACGGCAGTGTCACGGGTGAGGTCCCGCACCCGGATAACCAGAACGACGACACGACCGACCACCTGGTCGCGGCCGAGTAACAGCGCACCCGCTGGGCAACCTCGCTGCCGGCGCTGCCTCACCGCAGCGTCGGCAGCTTCTTTTCACGTCCATTCGAGGAGCCGTGCCATGCCCGCAGGCACTCGCGACATCGCGGCCGCAATTACCGACACCATCATCGCCAAGCTCGAGGCCGGCACCGTTCCATGGCAGCGTCCGTGGTCGGTGACCGGAGAAGGTGGGCGCCCGCTGCGCCACGAAGGGACTCCGTACCTCGGAATCAACTCGATCTGGCTATGGGCGATGGCCGACTTCCTCGGCTTCAAAAGCCGCTACTGGATGACGGCGCGTCAGGCCGAGGAGCTTGGCGGACTGGTCCGCCGTGAGGCGCAGCCATCGTTCTCTGTTTACAGCTCCACCTTCCGCAAGAAGGCGCAACCGAACCTGCTCGGCCTGTCGGCCGACAAGCTGATCCGATTCCTGCGCTCGTACACCGTCTTCAATGCCGACGAGATCGAGGGCCTCCCGAGCTACTTCTATGCCCGGCCGGTCCCACCGACCCCTGCGCTGTTGTCGGCGCGACAGGATCGCATCGACGCCTTCTTCTCGGCGATACCGTCGCGAGTGCGTCGGGGCGGCGACCGAGCCTTCTTCAGCCCGACTTTCGACTTCATCCAGATGCCGCACGCCGGCAGCTTCAGGTCCGCCGACGCTCATGCCTCTATCCTCGCACATGAGCACGCTCACTGGACCGGGCATCAGTCTCGCTTGGATCGAACATTCGGGAAGAAATTTGGTGACAAGGCTTACGCGCTCGAAGAGCTGGTTGCAGAACTAACAGGAGCCATGGTGTGTAGCGATCTTGGTCTCCCATCCGAGATACACGATAGCCATGCAAGCTACATTGGCGATTGGTTGCGTATGCTCCGGTCGGACAAGAGCGTGATCTTCGTTGCCGCCACAAAGGCCGAGCAAGCCTTTGCATATCTTCGCACCTTCTCGGCCGAGGCCGTACATCCGGCGAAGCTGGCAGCATGACCCATTCTCACAGGAGAACCCGCCATGGGATGGCTTTCGATGAGGCGCGACGGAATGGGTCGCCACAGCACGCCCAAGGCGTATCTGGACGCACAATTCACCTACACCAACGACGCCGATGGTGGCGGCACGCGCGGTGCGCGCGTGATCGACAGCGCATGCGTCGGAAACCGCGTCTGGTATGCCGCTGTCGAAGTCCTCGAAAACGATGTCGCCACCTCCATCACCGCGCTCATTTGTGAGGTCCGATGGACGCCGAATGCGAAGGACGGCTACATCTTCGCCTATAAAGACATGGGCGAGAATGCCGGTCCCTACTCGGACGATTGCCCTGAAAAAATCCTGCGCCTGCTTCCCCCGACGAACAACGAGTACGCGCTGAATTGGCGAAGGCGCTGTCTGGCGCGCCTTCGTAGAAGAGCACGACGCGTTGAAGACGGCATGCGGATTCGACTGCCTCAACCGCTGACCTTCAGCGACGACCACGTCGGCGCCGAGTTCGTTGTGGTGAAGCGTGGCGCCCGCATCACCTTCCGCGGCGAAAATGGCTTCGGCCACTACCACATCCGCAATTTCCGTGATCTGCCCTGGATCGTCGTTCCCCAGACAAAGGTCCATGCCACGATCTTCGCGAAACCGCCGGCACCTGCGATGACGGCATGATGGAGCCTATTATGAACGATACAGCCGCTCTCTCCGCGCTGCGGCGCGCGCTATGCAGCCAGAGCAACGCGCTCCGGGTCGCGCGGCGAATGATGGAACATGGCATCGACGTGATCGTGGTCGCCAGTCACGATCCACTGCAGCCGTGGCGAGTGACGGAGCGCGACAACAGCATCGCGGCGCGCGCATGCGCCTGATCCTCGCCGCTGCTCTGATCGCGACAGCCTGCAGCGCCGCGGCGCCGCGCGCAGACCAGAACACCACCCTTTCGGCAGACGGCCGCGCCATCGATGGTGACACGGTATCGATCGACATCCGCCTCTTCGGCGCGGACGCCTTCGAGAAGCGTCAGTTATGCAGGACAACGTCGGGGTGCTGGCCCTGCGGCAAGGCAGCGCAGGACTATGCCTCGAAGCTCCTCAAGACTGGCGCCTCGACCATCCGGCTGACGGGCAAACAGAGTTACGGGCGCCCCATCGGCACGATCGAAGTCGCCGGACGGGACCTCGGTGAAGCGATGATCGCAGCCGGGCTTGCGGTGCCAGTAACAAGTTATCTCAAAGGCGACCCGGAGCGGGCCCAGCGCTATGTCGCCGCCTATGACAAGGCGGAGCGCCAGCGGCTCGGGGCACATGCTGGGTATTTCATCGACCCAGCGAAATGGAGACGCGGAGAGCGCCTCTCCTGCGAAGCGCGCAGAGGCGCGCCCACACATGTGCGTTAGTGCACCTGTGCACAGGTGCGGCTTCACGACTATGAAGCGTCAGGAGCGCGGAGCCACCGGAGCATAGAGAGAAGGGGGGCGGGGGAGAGCATCGATCAAGGAGACGATCATGCCCACTTTTGCTTCGACCCCGGCCCCTGTTCATACCCTATGGGACGCCCCGCAGACCGCCGAGCAGCGCCTGCCTGGCATCTGGTCGGTCAGCACTGCCTCGCATGGCGGCTTCGTTCTGTCCGACGAGCGCCAGGCGGCCATGCCCGAGGCGCTGCGCCTCGACAGCATCTACTATGAGGAGGACGTGGACTGGTCGCTGATAGTCCTTGCCTTCGAGGCCGAGTTCGCCGCGTTGCGCGATCCGTTGTTCGACCTCGAGCGCGACCTCGCCCATCAAACCGCACGGCACTGGCGGCCGAAGCACTATACCGGCTTCACCGGGCAGGTACTCGAACCGAGCGACAGTCACGTCCTCCGCAAGATTGCCCTTTTAGAGGCCGCAATCGGCGAGATCGGTGTTCAAGCCGCGTGGGGTGACTGGGCCGACTGGGTCCCCACCGGCAAGGTCGGGGTTGTCGGGCAACGCATCACGGGATGCGATCATCTCGGCTTTGCCAAATACGACGGACCGAAGCTGAAGGGGCTGGTCGACGCGAACCGCTACGAGGCTCGCGATACGGTGAGCACCTTCAAGTCCGTCGGTGTCGAGGTGATCGCATAGCGCTCGCTGGCGCTGGAAAGATGTTTCCGAAAGGCGGCAACATCTTTCCAGTGGCCCAACCCATGCTCGCGGTTTCGAGCGGGGCACTCTCCGAGGATTATCAATGCGCCCAGCCCTGAGGGGCTGACGGCCCGGATGCAGCCGAAGGCGCGGGAGAAGAGGGGGGAGTGAGCGTTTGGGCGTGAAATGTCGCGCTCGACACTCATTGGAGACGGCGTCGATGTTCTACGATGTGCCTTATCGCCACCAACAGGCGGTGGACCCCGCTGCGCTCAGCACGATCGCGATAACGCTCCAGGCGATGACCAAGGCGCTGGATGATTGCCGCAACGCGGGCGTAGACCCCAATACGGATCCCGCGATGGTGCTGCTCGCACGTCACATGGCGACCGTGTCGACCAATCGCGCGCCGCGATCGGTCCTCCGTCATGCGTGCGACAAGCGACTGCAGTCGCTGAAGCGCTACCCGGCGCTGCTGGCCCTTTCGATCCGCGGCGTCGAATACGACCAGGCCGCCAAGGAACGATTTCACGAGGACGCTACGGCCGCGATGCAGGATCTCGCGTCAGCGCTCGCGCTCGCTGAGGGGAGTTACACCATCGCCTCGACCCGAGGCGAGGTTTCCGAATCCGGTTATGTCCTGCTCGCCGCGGTCGAGGTCGCCGTCATGGTGCGGGTCGGGCGCCGCTTCGAGGGGCGCGAGGTATCGTATCGCGCCGTCGCCCCCGGTGTGGATCAAACCAACCGGAATGCCAGCATGGTCGATCTGCTGCGGCCCGCGCGATTTGCCGAGCGCCTGACGCGCGAGCTGCGCCTTCGGCTCGCCCCGGCGAGCGTCTCCGAACCAAGCCTGATCGCCGCTTGAGGAGCTCCGTATGATCCAGATCAACGATGCCCTCGCCATCGCGCGAGCCGATGTTGCAAACATCGCTCGGTTCATTGAGCGCCGAGAGCGCTTCCTCGACGCCCTCGACTGGTCGATGATGACTGACGCACAGGTTCGCCAGTCGTCCATGCTCGACGAGCTGCTGGACGAGGACCTTGCCATCGGCCTGCACTACATCGACTGGCTGATCGATCGCGTGGACAGCCAAGTCCCGACGCCTGGCGCTCTTCGCTTTGCGCCGCATCCCCGCCCGTGGCACGCTGAGTGGAACACGCTGGCCGCCTGAGAGAAGGAGCTTAGACAATGAGCCGTCATACCTTCGCCGGTCACGCCGGCACCACGGTGGCCGTGGGATGGGATCGTCCGCTGAGCACGTTCTTCGTCCAGGTCTCGCGGCCGCATCCGACGCTCAAAGGCGAAAGCCAGATTGTCGCATGGCTGGGCACCGACAACGGCGAGCTCCCAACCGCGGCTGCGGCCCTCAAGGTAGCCGCTGACTATGCCGACCTGCCGAGCGATCTCGGCGCGACGCTGGAAACGGACCGGATGAAGACGCTCGGTCAGAGCGACGGCCCCGCCCAAGCCGCTGCGCGACGATTCCGTCGTGACGGCAGTTTCTGAGGAGGATCTGGTCATGGATCCGAACAGCAACAACACGAGACCAGCACCGAGCGGGCCAAGCATGGCCTTGACCATCCTCGTGTTCGTGATCGTGCTTAGATCAGCGTCGTGGATGATCGGTGTCGTGATCGATGGCGAACCTCTTTCCGAGGGCAATTCGTCGCTGCCGTTCGAGCAGCTTTACCGGATCGTCGACACCATACAGGGGCCTATTGGGGACGCCTTGTGCTTTGTTGGGATCACCGTTGCCGTAATGGCCTATATTACAGGCAATTTCGGCGCCGAGTTCAGGAGCTCAACCACCGCCGAGGGTGAGAAGCCCAAGCGTATCCCGACGTTGCCGATGAGTGAGGCTGCGCGAGCAGCCGAAGCGCGCTTCAACGCATTGAGCGCTCAGTTCCGGTCGATGCCCGAGAATATGGTGTTGCCCGAGGCCAGCATCGAGTTCGAGCGCATCCAAGAGAAACACGTTCCCGACGTCCGGCTCGCTCACCGGGAGGCTCGTTCGACGGTATCACCAACGTCCGAGAAAGCCGATGCGTTGGATGAGGACTACGCCAGCATGCTTGGTCGGATCAGTGACTCCGTTCAACATCTGATCGAAGGTTGCGAGGCCTTGGGCCGGGAGCGACTTGAGGTACAGGCTCGCTTCATCGAGGCTCGACACCCCGGCGACGATCGCTAGAAAGTCAGCATCTGTTCTGGCAATCGATCGACAGCTCGATCGGTTGTCATGACCGGTGCGCGGGCTTCTCACGGTGCGCCAGCGGATAGGAGCAGTTATGCCCCCTATGTACCTTGGCAACGTCGCCTGGATGACATTGATAGTCTGTTTCCTATGGACCTTCGCCATGACGTATTTCGTGTTCTGTCACGAGCTGCCGGCGACCAGCGCGATCCACGTACTCGCGCCTACGTTCGGCGCACTGGCTTTCGCCGTCATGTCGATAATCCTTGATGACGGCGGATTGTTGAAGGCCCTGACCGCGCAGATCATCGCCATTTCGCTGATGATGGCAGCGGGAAAGAGGCAGCAACGAGCCTATTCCGAGCATCGCGACCGCTGATGACCGCTCTAGCGGTGACAGACGAGGCACGATAGACTGAGTCCTATGTTCGCGTCAGCAGAATCCATGATCTGGGGCTGCCTGCCTGTCCTGCTTGCCGGCGCAGCTATACTTCCCTTGAGCGCACAAGCCGGAAAGTCGATCAAGAACCTCCTGCTATTCTTCCTCGGCACGAACGTGGCGGCGCTCGCGCTGTATGCCGCGTACCAAGGGCCGGTGACGTGGTGGTTGGCGTCAGGAAGCTCATTCCTGATCGGCATGGCGGGGATCGCCGCCTTTGTAGCGGGACGGGCTGACCCAAGCCAAAGTTAAGAGGGGGGGGGCTGTTGATCCGGGTGGATCAACGGAGAACCTCTCATGTCCAACATCATCGACCTGGGCGGAGCGCCCGCCAACGAGGATTGCGCCCAGCTTGGGCAGACGCCGGACTTCGATACCGTCAACGCCCACGAGGTCTTCGCCTATAAACTGGCGATCATCGCGCGGTTCGGGGAGCCTCCCGCGGGTTGCCGCCTGAAGCCTCTCGCAAACCGCCACGATTTCGGGACCTATCGCACGCTCTCCCTCCGCATCGACGATGAGGACGACGAACAGGTAGGGGCCTATGTCGACCTGGTCGAGAACGGCCTTGGCAGCTGGCTGGAGGCCGGATTTTCGCCGCCCATCAGCTATAAGGGCAGCGTTGCCACGATCCACCAGCTCGACGTTACCGAGCTGCTGATCGGCGCCTTGCAGACGACACGCCCAGATCCTGACGGGACATTCCCGATCCCGGATTTCGAGGTGCTCCACACAAATCTCGCGTCGGCCTTCCCGGAGGAAGCTGCGCTCGCCCGAGCCCGTTGGGCGGCAGCTTGAGCCAATCCGTCGCGCCTGCGGGCGCCACGACACGGAGGGTGTCATGATCGTCGACGATTTCAATTCAGCAGATCCGCGCACATGGTTGGCGCGCGGTCGAACGCCGGAGCAGGCCGAGGCGCTCGCTGCATCGTGGCGGGACTTTCCGGATCTTCCGCACGATGCACCCCTTGCCGACCGTCAGGCCCGCAGCCGTGCACGCGTGATCGCCACCAGACCCATCTTCGAGGCGATGCGCGTGCAAGCCGAGGCCGAGCGCCAGGCGAGAAACTTCGCCTTCCTCGAGAACCAGGCGCGCGAGGGCAAGGTGAACGATCGCGATCTCGCCATTCTGCGCGGTCGCGACGATCATGGCTACGACTGGGACGTCGCCAACCGCTACGCTGACGGTTGGTATGCGGCCCATGTCGGATGGCCGCACAGCTATCCCGACGGCATCCCGAGCGAGGTGCCCCTGCAGGTCCGCCGCGCGGCCTACGATCAGGGCTTCACCGATGGTGGTGGCGATCGGACCGACCTGTTCGACGCAGCGCGCCGGACCAACCTCGCGCAGCTGCGTCAAAGCAACATGCCGCCTCCAGCGTTGCCGGTCGCTACCGCACGCCCGATACCGAGCAGCTGGCCGAAACCAGGCGACGAAGCCCGGCCCGCCCGTTGGTCGCGCCGCCTCATCATTCTGAGCGACGAGGACGTGTCTCTCGAGGCGCCCGAGCGCGCCAAATGGGACTTCCTGCGGATCATCCGTGAGCGACAGGGCGCAGACGAGATGGCGATCATCGTCCTTAGCAACGACGGCTTTGCCACGATCGAGCGCTTCCTGCCTCAGGCAATGCGACACGGTCGACGGCAGGTCAGCCACGCTGATGCGGCCGCCCAGCTCCGAGCGGCGATTATGGGCCGGAATATAGAAGACGTCCTGGTCGCTTTGCAGGGGGAAGACCTGCACCTCCTCGACGCTGTTGCCGGAGCCCTGCCGCTCTGCCGAACCATGGAGCGGACACGAAACACCAAGCTGCAGCAGCGCGCTCACCTACGGGCGTGGCTGGATCGCGGTTACGGCTCGGACGAGAACATGGCCGCAGGGCACATCCGCTGGGGCAAGCTGATCCATGGCCTGACGGGCAAGCTCGGCGAGTTCACCGCTCGGCATATCGGCGCGGCACCCGGCCGAGGGCATCTGATCCGGGTCTATGTCGGCGATGATCGGCCTGCGACCGGCTATGCCGGCGCGGACGGGGTCCAGCTGCCCCATGACGTCGTCGTCTCGAGCAAGGCTAAGCTGCGCTCTGAGATGGCGGCAACGCTCCGGCGCTTCGGTGCAGCAACGCCGCTGATGGCGCTGTCGGGGCGCGACGCCGGATAGCCAGAGCGTCCAGGCAGCCCAAGGCCATGGAGGGGAGGGGGCGGGGAAGCGCGCACCGGAATCAGCCGGTCAGGAGCAACTCCCTTGTCCGACCCCCAGCATCCCCCTTCGCACCATCTGATGCGTCCCGTCCTATGGTCGTTCGGCGAAGGCCCGACCTTCCCTGGCTATACCGACGATACGACATGGAACGGCTTCCTCAACGTGTCCGTGGGTATCGGCATTTGGCCCTACGTGCTGCGCGAGCTGATCGCAGGCGCCGATGGCGACGCCGAGCGCATCGCCGAATATCGGGGTATGGCCACCGACAGCAGCATGGTCTCGATAAGTCACGGCTACACGACCAGCGCCGTCGACGCGAAATGGCCGTGGCTCTTCCCTGACTACCCGCTCGCAACCATGATGCCGATCCCGGCGACGTGGTCGGAGATGAGCTGGCGGCATGAGGCAGCGCCGAGTTTCGGCCCATGCGTCGGCCCGATGGGCGAGGCTGCTCAGATATGGATCGACTACGCGGATCCAGCGAAGCGTGACGTTCCCGAAAGTTCGAGGTTCACCTTCAGCCGGCGCGACGCAGTCGGCGAGCTGACCGTGATCTACGCGGGCGACGACTACGACGCTGTGCTGACACACGCGTCGATCGAGGCGCTTGCCTGCAGCCTCTCCAAGCGGGTCGCCTATGAGATGACCGCAGAGGAGTGGCAGGAGACGAGGCTCCGGAATCGGACCACGCCGGACAATGTCTGCGCGTCGCACGATTTCATGGACACCAACATCCTCATGCTTGAGGCATGGGAGGCGGAACGCGGTAATGCTCTGCTCCCGGGTGGCGAGCGGGAGCGCTTCGAGGACGACCTCGAGCGGGTGCATGCTGCGTGGGACATCGCCACCCGCTGCTACCTCACTGCGTCCGAGGAGGGCGCACGCTTCGACGCTTGGCGCCTGACGGGGCGCGCAGTTGACGGCCTTCGTGCCGCGGGCATGGACCTGGCGTATGATGACGATGGCGACACGCCGGGGCGGATTTACGAGCCGGGGTTCATGGAGCGGGATCTGCGGCAGTGGGTCGTGAACGTGAGCAACACGAGCCACGCTTTCGACACGCTGTTCGACGCCGAGGCACACCTCTGGAGCGTGTTCGCCTCCAGCGAGGCAAAGGAAGCTCGGCCTTTGGCGGTGACCGCCGCGCCGATCCGTCCTGTTCCACCGCCCCGTGAGATTGCCTTCTCCGAGCAGGAGGTCACCGTGACGGCCGATGCGATCGAGCGTCGCCTCGAGGTACTGAGACAACGCGCCGCGACCACCGCCGAGGCGTCATCCGAGGGTCTATTCCTCGAAGAGAGCATCCGGCAGCTGGCAGGCGCGCGAGACAAGCTGCGCGCGGCGACCCAGCGGCCGTGAGCGGTCCGCCTCGGCGGCGCATCCCGGCGCCGCAGGGGCGAAAAAGGGGAGAGGGAGGGTGATGGCGGATGCGGGGAATTGCCCTCGCACGGCTCCGAAGGATCCGCCATGCTTCCCGCCACGATCTCCACCAGTGTCGCGCCCGAGACCATCAACAAGGTCACCCGGCTGTTCAACGGCTCGGTCAGCGACATCCTGCATGAGCTGCTGCAGAACGCGCGCCGAGCCGGCGCGAGCACGGTCGCCGTGTCCACGATCGGCCGCGCCGGCGACCGTCTCCTGCACATCGTCGACGACGGTCACGGCATTGCCGACCCGGCCAGTATCGTCACGCTGGGCCGCTCCGGGTGGAGTGACACGATCGCTCGCCGCGAGGATCCCGCCGGCATGGGCGTCTTCAGTCTTGCCGGTAGGGACGTCATCATCCGTTCGTGGTCCCAGGCCGCCCACCAAGGCTGGTGCGCCCACATCCCGGCATCAGCGTGGGAAAGCAGCCGGCCGATCGCGATCTCGCCGGATCCGATCGGGCGAGGCACCTCGATCAGCATCCGCATGGACTCCGCTTGGGAGGACGAGGTCCTGCCGGCGCTGAGCCATGTTGCGCGTCACTATCCTCTGCCCGTGACCTTCGACGGCGAAAGCGTCGAGCAGACGCCGTGGCTGGACGAGGCGATCTATGAGGAGCGCTGGAACGGGTGCCGCATCGGCGTGGTGAAGGAGCATCACCGCCGGGGAGGCGCGGCTCGTCTCAATTTCCATGGCCTGACGATCCCGTGCCCGATGCCGGTCGTGCAGCAGGTCGGCCGCGGCGAGGAATGGACGGTGCTGGTCGATATCGTCGACTGCCCGGCGCTCCAGCTGGTGCTCCCGGCTCGCAAGGAAGTCGTTCAGAACGACGCGCTTACGGCGCTGCGCGAGGCCGCGAGCAAGGCGATCTTCGGCGCTATCGCGTTGGAGGGATCGCATCGGCTGTCGCATAAGGACTGGCTGGAAGCCCGACGGCTCGGCGTCGCGCTGCCCGAGGCCGAATGTCGTCTCCATGGTTGGTGCGCTCCGCATGCCGCGGCGGGCGAAAGCTATATGTCCGGCAGCAGCTTCAACGACGGCACGATGATAATCATGCCGGACGTGGCCGCCATCGTGGCGCAGCCTGCCGAGCTGGCTATTCAGCATCATAAGCCATTCGCTGGTCCGCTCGTGTTCGGGGAGCCCGCCTTCGCCGGCTATCGCTGGTATGACGGGCTCGCGCGCGTTCAGACGCTCGGCTTCACCATCGAGCAGGAGGGCCGCACCTTCCACATCCGCGACGAGGAGGGGGCACCTTCGGACGTCGACAACGGCTATGTCGAGCAGCTGACGCTCGAAGTGACCGTCGCCCACGGCGACGCGGTCACGACGGTCGCCTGCGACGCCGACGTCGCCTTTGGTCCGGATTTCGATCTTTCGACCGAAGTCGACGACGTCGTGATCTTCGTCCGACGCGGTGCGGAGCTGCTGGCCCGGGACGTTATCTCGCTCCTCCAGCGCGCTGCCTTCGAACCGAGCTCCGACAGCTGCGCCGACAGTTATGAAACCCAGGAGGAACGGTTCCGGCGCGACGCCAGCGACCGGGTTCTGGCTTTGCTCGAGGGAACGGATGCTGCGCTCGAGGCACACATCCGCGGCCTGTTTCGCGACTATCCGGTCGATGTGCCAGCGGATCGCTCGGTGACGGTCACCATGACCTCGGCGGGCGTGTCAGTCACGATCGCCGAGCGCCAACCGGAGGTCGGGTGACATGGACATGCCCCCGCCACCCGTCGTCTTGGCCTACGGCATCGGGGTCGACAGCACCGCCCTGCT
>NZ_JACIAP010000011.1:0-131548 GCF_014194875.1 Sphingomonas sp. BK481
TGCGGTGACACCCCTCTAGGCCCACTCCCCAACCCCGTCAAATGCAAATTTCACTTTTATGGCAATTTTTGCGCCCTGGCGCGTTCTGCGCCCCCGTGACGCTTATACTGGGCTACCGAGCGGTGGCAGGCAGCACGGGAGTTCGAATGCCAGCTCGATCCTTCCCATGCTTGTAACGTAAATGATTTGCCCGACGCCCCGCTGCGGCGATAGCAGGGTGGCAATGCCCGGGGGCGTCGGCATCAGTCGGAGAGCTTCGAACCGGGATCAGGGAGATAAGGATGTCGACGGGTTTCTCATCGGTGACGATCGCACTGCTGCTACAGACCGCGGCCGTGCCGATCACGTCGCGACCGCCGGCCTCGCCGCCCCCTGCCCCTGCCCCGACATCTGCTCCAATATCTGCCGTGCCGGCCTCGAGCCCGGCGTCTAAACCGCTTTCGGCGGTCGCGAATCCAGATGTCTGGCCGACCGCCAAGGCCATGCCGTTGCGCGATGCAAAGATCGAGGCACGGCTCGACGCGATCGTCGCGCGCATGTCGATCGAGGACAAGGTCGGCCAGCTGATCCAAGTCGACATCGCCAGCATCACCCCCGCCGATCTGCGCACCTACAAGCTCGGCTCGATCCTCAACGGGGGCAATTCGGGTCCGAACGGTGACGATCTTGCGCCGCCGATCGAGTGGCTGAAGCTCGCGGATGCCTTTTACGATGCGTCGATGGCGCGCAGCGACGGTCGGCCCGCCATTCCGGTGATCTGGGGCACCGACGCGGTGCACGGCAACAACAACATCCCCGGTGCGACGCTCTTCCCACATAATATCGGCCTTGGCGCGACGCGCGACCGCGACCTGATGCGCGAGATCGGCCATGTGACCGCGATCGAGACCGCCGCCGCCGGGATCGACTGGACCTTCGCGCCGACGCTCGCGGTGGTTCGCGACGATCGCTGGGGCCGCACCTATGAAAGCTATTCGGAAGAGCCTGCGGTCCAGGCCGATTTTGCCGGCGCGGTGATCGAGGGCGTGCAGGGCAAGGTCGGCACCAGAAATTTCCTTGCCCCCGACCGCGTGATCGCGACGACCAAGCATTTCCTCGGCGACGGCGGCACCGGCGGGCGCGACCAGGGCGATGCGCTGATCCCCGAAACGACGCTGCGCGACATCCATCTTGGTGGCTACCCCGCCGCGATCGAGGCGGGTACGCAGTCGGTGATGGCGAGCTTCTCGAGCTGGAACGGCGCCAAGATGCACGGCAACAAGAGCCTGCTGACCGGCGTGCTCAAGGACCGGCTCCATTTCGACGGCTTCGTCGTCGGCGACTGGAACGGCCACGGCCAGGTCGAGGGCTGTTCGAACGAGAGCTGCGCCCCCGCAATCAATGCCGGGCTCGACATGTTCATGTATTCGGGCAGCGGGTGGAAGACGCTCTACGCCAACACGCTGAAACAGGCGCAGTCGGGCGAGATTTCCGCCGCGCGGCTTGACGACGCGGTTCGCCGCATCCTCCGCGTCAAGCTGCGCGCGGGCACGTTCGACCGCGGGCGGCCGTCGTCGCGCGCGCTCGCGGGCAAGATGGAGCGGATCGGCGCGGCCGACCATCGTGCGATCGCACGGCGGGCAGTGCGCGAGTCGCTGGTGCTGCTCAAGAACCAAGCCGGGCTGCTGCCGCTCAAGCCCTCGGCCAATATTCTGGTCGCGGGTGGCGGTGCCGATGATATCGCGCAACAGGCGGGCGGCTGGTCGCTGACCTGGCAGGGTAGCGGCCTCACCAATGCGAACTTCCCCAATGCCCAGTCAATCTGGTCGGGCATCGACGCGGCGGTCAAGGCGGCGGGCGGCACCGCGACGCTGTCGGCGAACGGCAGCTTCGCGAAGAAACCCGATGCGGCGATCGTCGTGTTCGGCGAACAGCCCTATGCCGAGTTCAAGGGCGACCGCCCGACGCTCGACTATAGCCCCGACGACAAGGCCGATCTCGCGCTGCTCCGCAAGCTCAAGGCGGCGGGCGTGCCGGTGGTGGCGGTATTCCTCTCCGGCCGGCCGCTCTGGGTGAACGCCGAGCTCAATGCCGCCGATGCGTTCGTCGCGGCGTTCCTGCCGGGCAGCGAGGGCGGCGGCGTCGCCGACGTGCTGTTCCGCACCAAGGACGGGCGCATCGCCAACGACTTCCGCGGCAAGCTCAGCTTCTCCTGGCCCAAACGCCCCGATCAATATGTGCTCAACCGCGCAGACCCCGGCTATGACCCTCTGTTCGCCTATGGCTATGGGTTGAGCTACGCGAAGCCGGGCACCGTCCCGAAGCTCGACGAGACGCGCCCCGCCGGACTCGCCGTGGCATCGAGCGGCATCGTGTTCGGCAAGGGCCGTGTCCCCGAAGGCTGGTCGCTCGTCCTTGCCGAACAGGGGCAGTCGAAAGTCCGCCTCCTCGGCGTCAATGCGACGACGACGAACCGGCGGCTCACCGCCTCGGCGGTCGACCGCCGCCGCCAGGAGGATGCACGCAGCCTCGTCTGGTCGGGCGGTGCGGCCGAGGCACGCATCGAGGCGGATCGTCCGCTCGATCTCACGCGGGAGAGCAATGGCGAGTTGAGCCTCGTCGTCGACCTGCGCGTCGATCGCGCCGCCAGCGCACCCGTCACGCTCGGCATGGTCAGCCATGACGGCGCTGCGGTGACCGTCCCGATCACCAAGACGCTCGCCACTGGTACGCCGGGCGAATGGCGCCAGGTCGTCGTGCCGCTACAATGCTTTGCCAAGCGCGGTGTCGACATGGCGGATGTCACCGCGCCCTTCGTGCTGGCGACCGACGGCGCGCTTGGGGTGTCGGTATCCGACGTGAGGATCGATTCGGCGCCGGTGACGATGACCCAGTGCGGCGACTGAGGTCGATCGGCGTCGCGGCCGCCTAGACCGCGTTCGCGTCCAGCGGCGTCGTCCGCGGTTGGAGGCGGAACGGATCGAACCCCTGCGGCAGCCCGACGCTGACGGGATTCGGCAGGATCCGCCCTACCCGCGTCGCCGCGGCGACGACGTCGGGCGCGGTCCGGACCGCGTCGTCGACCGGGTCCGTCAACCGGTCGAGCGGCGTCGTCGTCGCGGAGCCGGTCGGCTGGACATAGCGCAGCGCCCAGTCGCGGGTCGTCTCGTCGGCAAGCCGGCGGATGACGAGCGCGCGCGCCGCGGCCTGGTCGCCCCGACAGACATACATCTGCATTGCGGCGCCCGGCACCAGCGCTTCGTCCAACAGCACCTCTGCGGTGACGGGTTCGGCGGCAGCGCTCTGTCCAGTCCGGGCGAGCGCACAGGCCTGCCAGGCTTTGACGAGCAGGACGGACGCGCGGTTGACGTTGCTCCCGTATCGTTTCGCCCGGTCGAGAAAGACGTCGGCGCGCGTGAGGACCTGCGGCCAGTCGGTCTCCATCGCCGCCAGCTGCAGATAGGCGCCGTCGAGATTGAGGCCATTGCCCTGGTCGTCGGCCGGCACGGTCGTCGCGACCCTGGCGAGCAATGCCCGCGCCTCGTCATAGTGCCCTTGATGCGCCAGCGCCCTGGCGACGATCGGCGCGAGGAACACGCCCTCGCCCCGCGGCGCGCCCGCGGCTCGCGCGTCCATCGGCACCGCCGCCCCGATCTCGATCCCGTCGAACATCGGCAGGAACAGGCCGAGCACCGCGGGATACGCCTCGAGGCGGGAAAGGCGACGCGCATAGGGCGTAGCGGTGTCGAAATTGGCAGCCGCCGCCCAGTCGCCGCGCAGCTCGTCGAGGTAGCGTCGCGACTGGGCGGCAAGATCGGCACCGGCCCACTCGGCGATCCGCGGCCAGAGCGGTGCATAGCGTCGGTCGATATAGAGTGTGAGCAGATCGTCCGGATCACCGATCGTCGTGACGAGGTTTACCGCCTCGTCAGTCGCTGCGCCTGGCGACATCCGCATCGCCTCGCGCGTGCGGGACAAGGCTGCGGTCGAGCGTTCGGGCGCGAGCCCCGAACTGAAGCCGATCTCGCCAAGCCGGGCGTTGAGCCGGTCTGCCCGGCTCCGATCGCCGATCTCGGTCAAACGCCCCGTCAACGCCATGACGACGTAGCGGTCGAAATGCCGCGTCATCTCAGGCGCAAGCCGGCTAGCCTGGAGGAGGAGATCCGCGGCGCGCTGCGGTGAACCGGAAAACGTATAGATTCCCGTCGCGACGAGTTTCGGCCGCGGATCATCCGGCAGAAGCCGCAGCGCCTCCTCGATCGCCGCGACCGCGGGGCCGGTCGCCTGCGCGCTTGCGAGAACACCAGCCCGCACCGTCTGCACCATGCCGCGCAAGGGCGTCGGCCGCGGCAGTTTGGCAAGGACCGCATCGAGCCGGGCGATGTCGGGCGATCGTCCGGCAATCGCCGACGCCGCCTCCGCCATCACCGCGCGATCTGCGGGATCGGTCGTCATCGCTAGGGGATCTGCGACCTGGGCGCGGGCCACCCCTGGGGTCATGCCATAAGCCATCGTCGCGGCGACCGCGGTTAGCGCCATTCCAGATCTGAAAACCGGTCTCATGCTGTTCCCCTCTGCACAGATCCGAGCACAGGGGGGGCAGACTGTCCATCGCTCCATCTCCGACTTTTTTTGACGTCGAGTCGCGGCACCGATGAAAGCGCGAGGATGCGGACTGCGCGCGCGCTGCAGCAACCAGCAGCGCGCACAGTCAGCGCGAGCGACGCTGGTCACGGATCGCCGCGGTTATCGCCTGCCTTAACTGGCATCGGCGGCGCGCGAGCCGATCAAACGCCGAGATTGATCATGCCCAGACGGTCCAGCTGACGATCCTCAAGAACGGGACCTTTCCCCGGCGCCACGACTGACGTGGTTTCGACTCGCCGAGCGCGAGGCCCTCAGGCGGGGTCCGCGCTGCCCTGTTCGGTGATCGGATGGAGCGCGGCTCGCACGTTGACCGACGTCAGCTCCTGTTCGATCCAGTCGACACAATCGCTGATCTTCGCGCCGACCAGCGCATTGCCGCCTTCGTCCGCGATGCGCAGCGCCTCCTCGAGGAGGAAAGCCATCGACCTCAGTCGAGCAACCGTCTGCGCGTAACTCTGCATCGCTCAATCCCTTGATCGTGATCATGACGATATCAGAATTGCGTGCGATTTGAAGGGTCAATGACGGTGTCGGATTGGGACTTTTGGCTTAGGCCGTCGATTATTCCGGTCCCGCCCTATGGCGCGGCAGCCGCCTGATACCTATTTTTTCCGAGTTAGGGCGGATTCCGGCGTGGCGACGCAACCGGTTCCGTGGCGATCCGTTCGTTAGCGGATCAGGGAGCTTTAGATCTTTATGAACAGCAATGACGGATTTCCCGTATCGCGCCGCGGCGTGATCGCGGGTGGCGTAGCGACCGCGACCCTGACCGGGACCCCGGTGGGTGCGCAGGTGGCGGCACCGCAACAGACCCCGCCGACGACGATGCCGGTGACGCTCAAGGTCAATGGCCGCAATACCCTGATCGAGGTCGATACGCGGACGACCCTGCTCGACGCGCTGCGCGAGACGATGAAGCTGACGGGCACGAAGAAGGGCTGTGATCACGGCCAGTGCGGCGCCTGCACGGTCATCGTCGAGGGCCGGCGGATCAACAGCTGTCTGACGCTCGCGGTGATGCACGAGGGCGACTCGATCACCACGATCGAGGGTCTGGGCACGCCGGAGAAGCTGCACGCGATGCAGGCCGCCTTCGTCAAGCATGACGGCTATCAGTGCGGCTATTGCACGCCGGGCCAGATCTGCTCCGCGGTCGCGACGCTCAACGAGATCAAGGAAGGCATCCCCAGCCATGCCACCGGCGACATCGCCGCCAAGCCGAAGGTGACGACCGCGGAACTTCAGGAGCGGATGAGCGGCAATATCTGTCGCTGCGGCGCCTATTCGAACATCATCGACGCGATCCACGACGTCGCCGGCACGGAGCGCATGGCATGAAGGCCTTTACCTTCGAACGCGCCAAGACCGCGAGCGCCGCCGCGGCAGCCGCCGTCCGCACCCCAGGCGCCAAGTTCATCGCGGGCGGGACCAACCTGCTCGACCTGATGAAGCTGCAGATCGAGACGCCGCAGCATCTGATCGACGTCAACGGCCTCGATCTCGATACGATCGCACCGACCAGCGACGGCGGCCTGCGGATCGGTGCGCTGGTTCGCAACACCGACCTCGCCGCTGACGCCCGTGTCCGCAAGGATTATGGCGTGCTCAGCCGGGCACTGGTGTCGGGCGCGTCCGGCCAGTTGCGCAACAAGGCGACCACCGCGGGCAACCTGCTCCAGCGGACCCGCTGCCCCTATTTCTACGATACCACCAAGCCCTGCAACAAACGCCAGCCGGGCAGCGGCTGCGCGGCGATCGGCGGCTTCAACCGCAATCTCGCGGTCATGGGGACCAGCGATGCCTGCATCGCGACTCATCCGAGCGACATGGCGGTCGCGATGCGGGTGCTCGATGCGACCGTCGAGACGGTCAATTCGGCGGGCCAGACGCGCACCATCCCGATCGCCGACTTCCACCGGCTCCCGGGCACCACGCCGCATATCGAGACCGCGCTCGCCCCGGGTGAGCTGATCACCGCGGTCACGTTGCCAAAGCCGATTGGCGGCACGCACATCTATCAGAAGGTGCGCGACCGTGCCTCCTACGCGTTCGCTTTGGTGTCGGTCGCGGCGGTCATCCAGCCCGACGGTCGCGGGCGCCTTGCCTTTGGCGGCCTCGCGCACAAGCCGTGGCGGGTCGAAGCTGCCGAGGCGCAACTGCCCCAGGGCGCCAAGGCCACGGCCGCGGCCGTTCTGGCTGGTGCCCGCACGACGTCGCAAAATGCATTCAAGCTGCCGCTGATCGAACGCACGATCCACGCAGTGCTCGAAGAAGCGAAGGCCTGATCGCCATGAAGTTCGATACCTCCGCAACGACCAACCCGATCGACCGCATGAAGGTCGTCGGTCAACCGGTCGACCGCATCGACGGCAAGCGCAAGACCACTGGAACCGCGCGCTATGCCTATGAACGCAACGACGCCGCACCCAGCGCGGTCTATGGCTATATCGTCGGCGCGGCGATCGCCAAGGGCCGGATCGAGCGGATCGATTTCGCCGAAGCCAAGGCGGCGCCGGGCGTGCTCGCCGTCGTCACGCATGAAAATGCCGGTACGGTGGCCAAGGCGCAGGCGCATACCGCGCGCATGCTCGCGGGCCCCGACGTCCAGCATTTCGACCAGGCCGTCGCGATCGTGGTTGCGTCGACGTTCGAACAGGCGCGCGCAGCCGCCAAGCTGGTCCGCGTCACCTATGCCCGCAGCGCCGGAAAGTTCGATCTCGCCGCGGAGAAGTCCGCCGCGGTGAAGCCGAAGGACGGCAAACCCGATACGGCGATTGGCGACTTCGCCGGTGCCTTTGCCAAGGCCCCGGTCAAGCTCGACCAGACCTATACCACGCCCGATCAGAGCCATGCGATGATGGAACCGCATGCGACGACCGCCGCGTGGACGGGGTCGAAGCTGACGCTGTGGACCTCGAACCAGATGCTCAATTGGGCGGTGCGCGACATGAGCGAGACGCTCGGCATCCCGAAGGAGGACATTCACGTCCTGTCGCCCTTCGTCGGCGGCGGCTTCGGGTCGAAGCTCTGGATCCGCAGCGATGCGGTGATGGCCGCGCTTGCCTCGCGCGCGATCGGTGGCAAGCCGGTCAAGGTCGCGCTGACCCGTCCGCAGATCATGAACAACACGACGCACCGTCCGGCGACGATCCAGCGGCTGCGGATCGGCGCGCGCAAGGACGGCACGATCACCGCGATCGCGCATGAAAGCTGGTCGGGCGATCTCCCCGGCGGTGGACCCGAGACCGCGCCGAACGTCACCCGGCTGCTCTATGCAGGCGCGAACCGGATGACCGCGACGCGGCTCGCGACGCTCGACCTTCCCGAGGGCAACGCGATGCGCGCCCCCGGCGAGGCGGTCGGGCTGCTCGCGCTCGAGGCGGCGATGGACGAGCTTGCCGAGACGCTGAAGATGGATCCGGTTCAGTTGCGCATCGTCAACGATACGCAGGTCGATCCCGAATCGCCCAAGCGTGCCTTCTCGCACCGCGATCTCGTCGGCTGTCTCAGGACGGGCGCGGAGCGGTTCGGCTGGAACAAGCGTAATCCCGTGCCGGGCCAGGTCCGCGAGGGGCGCTGGCTCATCGGCATGGGCATGGCGTCCGCCTTCCGCGACAATGTCACGATGAAGTCGGGCGCGCGCGTCGGCATCGACAAGAAGGGCGTTGTCACCGTCGCCACCGACATGACCGACATCGGCACCGGCAGCTACACGATCATCGCGCAGACCGCGGCCGAGATGATGGGCGTGCCGCTCGACAAGGTGATCGTCCTGCTCGGTGACAGCAGCTTCCCCGTCTCGTCCGGCTCGGGCGGCCAATGGGGCGGCAACAGCTCGACCGCGGGCGTCTATGCCGCCTGTTCGGCACTGCGCGACAGCGTCGCACGCAAGCTCGGCTTCGACCCCACGGACATCGTCTTCGAGGACGGCAAGGTGAAGTCGGGCAACCGCAGCGTCTCGCTCGCCGAGGCGGCGGGCGATGCGGGCCTGTCGGCCGAGGATTCGATCGAGTTCGGCGATCTGACCAAGACCTATGCGCAGTCGACCTTCGGCGCGCATTTCGTCGAGGTCGCGGTCGATTCGGCGACCGGCGAGGTTCGGGTACGCCGCATGAGCGGTGCGTTTGCCGCCGGGCGGATCCTCAACCCCAAGTCGGCGCGCAGCCAGGTCATCGGCGCGATGACCATGGGCGTCGGTGCGGCGCTGATGGAGGACGCGGTCGTCGACAAGAGGTTCGGCTATTTCGTCAATCACGACATGGCAGAATATCATGTCCCGGTGCATGCCGACGTGCCCTATCAGGACGTGTTTTTCATGGACGAGACCGATGCCAAGTCGTCGCCGATGAAGGCCAAGGGTGTCGGCGAGCTCGGCATCTGCGGCGTCGGCGCGGCGGTCGCGAATGCGGTCTACAATGCCTGCGGCGTTCGGATCCGCGAATATCCGCTGACGCTCGACAAGGTGATCAAGGGCATGCCGCCCGTCGCCTGACGGCCCGTCCTGCCGCCCTTGCAGAGGATCCCGCCGTATCGCAGACATCGAACTGATGATCTGCGGTGCGGCGGTGTCGTTTCAGGCATTGCCGCGGACCGCGGGTTCGACGGAGAGACGACGCGATGCCGCTTTATGCCCTGGGCGACAAACGCCCCACCTGCCACCCGACCGCCTGGGTCGCGCCAAGCGCCGATCTGATCGCCGATGTCCAGCTCGGAGAGGCGGCAAGCGTCTGGTTCGGGGCGGTCGTCCGCGCGGACAATACGCCGATCGTCATCGGCGCGCGGAGCAACATCCAGGAGGGCGCGATGCTCCATTCGGATCCCGGCGCGCCGCTTCGGATCGGCGAGGATTGCACGATCGGCCACCACGCGATCCTTCACGGCTGCACGGTCGGCGACCGGTCGCTGATCGGCATGGGGGCGATCCTGCTCAATCATGCGGTGATTCCTGAGGACTGCATCGTCGGCGCCGGCGCGCTCGTCACCGAGGGCAAGACCTTCCCCGCGGGCAGCCTGATCATCGGCAGCCCTGCCCGCGCCGTCCGGCAACTCGATGCGGAGGCGATCGCGGCGCTCCGCGTCTCCGCCCGGCATTATGTCGAGAAGGCCCGCGCCTGCGCAACCGGGCTGACCCGTATCGACTAGCCATGCGCACCGAACCCCGGGAATCGCCCGGGGTCCGGTGCCGCTGTGTCAGCGTGCGACCCATTTGGTGACGGCGGGACGCAGCTGGTCGGCGGCGGCCTTGCGGACCGCGATCGTCGACAGCGACCGCGTCACGCCGCCCCGTGACGAGGCGGGCAGATATTTGTCCGCGAAGGCGCTGATCTTGCCCGGCATCGCCGGATCGTTAGAGCCCGCGCCGAGCCCGACGATATAGCCAGATCGCGTGCTCGCCTCGAGGAAGCTCTCGACCAGCTCACGGTTCGCGACCGCCCAGTCGAACGCCAGGTCGGGATGCGCCCCCGCGACGGCGCGGAGCAGCCCGGCCTTTTGCGGCGCGGTGATCGTGTCGGTCTTAAGCAGCGCGAGCGCCCGCCCCGCGGTTGCGGGATCACGCGCGACCCCGAGCAGCGTCACGAACCGGTTCTTGGCAACCGGGCTCTTCTCCGCCTTGGCGAGCGCAAGCAGCGCGTCCCATTCCACCGGGGTCGCATTGACGGCATAGGTCGACAGGATCGGCTGGCGGATCGCCGGCGGGATCGCGGTCGGATCGGTCGCCAGCGCCGCGACATAGCGCCGCGCACGGTCCGCGACGCCCGTATCGCCATTGGTGCCGAGCCGCCCGACCAGCGTCTCGCGCAAATTGCTCGTCAGCGGCGATTCGCCCGGTTTAGCCTCGAAGCCGATCCGCGCGAGCACGGGACCGAGGATCGCGACCGACCGCGCGCGCAGCGGCGCCTCGAGCGGAGTGTCGTCGTACAGCCCGGTGATCCTGCCGAGCGCACCTGCGACCGACGACCATTCGAGCGGATCCGCGTCCGGCCCGACCTTGTCCATCACCGCGAAGTAGCGCGACAGGTCCTGATAGCCGCCCGCCGCAAGTGCGAAATCATCGCCCAGCGTGCCCAGCCGGTCGGCGAGGTCTAGTCTGGCATAGTCGCGGACGATCGCGGCATGCCCCGCATCGTCGTACATCACGCGAGTATAGCTGCCCTTGCCGCGGTTGAGGACGACCGTACCGCATCCCCGGATCGTGACTCGCGACGGCGCTGCGCCGGTGACGATCGTCGCCGCCTGCGCACCGCCGAGATTGCCCACGACCAGCGGCACATGCCAGGTCTGCGGCGTCTTCGATGCCGCATCCAGCCCGAACCGGCCCTGCGTCAGCGTCGCGGTGGTAACGCCGCCGTTGCAGGTCGCGCCCGTCATCGTCACCAGCGGCACGCCGCCCTGCAAGGTGAAGTCGTGCGCGATCTCGGCGACCGGCTTGCCCGCGGCTGCGGACAATTCGGCCCAGAGCTGTTCGGTGACCGTGTTGCCGTATTTATACTTGGCCATGTAGCTGCGGATGCCCTTGCGGAACACGTCGGGGCCGAGCGTCGATTCGAGCATGCCGATCACGGCCTGCCCCTTTGAATAGGTGATGCCGTCGAACGCTTCGCCAATCTGGTCGACGGTCTCGACCTTGCGGATGATCGGGTGCGTCGCGGACGTTGCGTCGATCCCCATCGCCCCCTCGCGCTCGCCCGACACCGCGGCCGCCTCGGATTTCCACGCTGGCACGAGTACGCCGCTCGACTTGCCCTCCATCCACGAGGCGAACCCCTCGTTCAGCCACAGATCGTCCCACCACGCCATGGTGACGAGGTCGCCGAACCACTGGTGCGCCATTTCATGCGCGACAACGGTATAAATGCGCTGCTTGGCGCTTTCGGTCGCGCGCTTCGGGTCGAACAGCAATTCGTTCTCGAAATAGAAGATCGCGCCCCAATTCTCCATCGCGCCGAAAAACTGGCTCGATCCCGGCCCCGCGATCATGTCCATCTTGGGCAGCGGATAGGGCTGGCCGAAATAATCGTTGTAATAGGCGAGCAGGTCCTTCGCGGCGGCGAGCGCATAATCGCCCTGATCGACGACTCCCTTGCGGCTGATGATGCCGATCTCGGTCTTGCCCGCCATCAGAGTCTTGCGCTCCATGTCCCCCATGCCGAGGAACAGCAGATAGCTCGACATCAGCGGCGTCTCGCCGAACTTGTAGAGCTGCGTGCCGTCGGCCTGCTTCGTGATCGCCGTCGCAGGCATGTTCGAGAAGGCCAGCTGCGCGCCCGGCGCGACCGCAGACAGGCGGAACTTCGCCTTGAACGCGGGCTCGTCCCACATCGGTGCGAACCGGCGCGCGTCGGGGGCCTCGAACTGCGTCGCGAGCATCCGCGACGACGAGCCGTCGGCATTGGCATAGTCGATCGCGAACAGCCCGGACGCGGACTGGTTGATCTTGCCCGTCCAGGCAAAGGCGAGGCTGTGCCGCCCGACGCTCGCCGCCGCGGGCAGCGTCACCGTGAGCAGCTGCGCGGCAGCGTCCGCCTTCATGGTGGCGGGGCGGCCGTCGAACGTCGCCGACATGATGTTCAAATCCGCCGCGTTCAACTGGATCGTCCGGGTCGCCTGCTTGACGTCGATGGTCACCGTCTCGGTCCCGCTGAACGTCATCGCCTTCGCGTCCGGGCGCACTTGGATATCGTAAAGGATCGGCACGACGCTGCGCGGCAACTGACCTGCGGCAAGCGCGGGCGCAGACACGGACAGCGCCAGCAAGGCGGCAACGGCAAACTTCATGGCGGCACATCTCCGGAACATTCTATGCCGACCGCTCTAAGCATTTGCGGTCTCATGGCAATCACACGTGACTGCCGCTCTAACCAGAGTGCTAGCGCAGCCGTTTCGGCTGCGCTATGAAACGCGCCATGACCGTACCCGCTATTCTAAAGAGCCTGCGCCTGCCCGTGATCGGGTCGCCGCTGTTCATCATTTCCGGACCCGACCTGGTGATCGCCCAGTGCAAGGCTGGCATCGTCGGATCCTTCCCCGCGCTCAATGCGCGACCGCAGGCGATGCTCGACGAATGGCTCCACCGGATCACCGAGGAACTGAGCGCGCACAACCGCGCCAATCCCGACCGTCCGGCGGCACCGTTCGCCGTCAATCAGATCGTCCACAAGTCGAACGACCGGCTCGAACGCGATCTCGAAACCTGTGCCAAATGGCAGGTGCCGATCGTGATCACCTCGCTCGGCGCACGTGAGGATCTGAACACCGCGGTGCATGGCTGGGGCGGAATCACGCTGCACGACGTCATCGATGACCGGTTCGCGCGCAAGGCGATCGAAAAGGGCGCCGATGGCCTGATCGCGGTCGCGGCGGGTGCCGGCGGCCATGCCGGACGACTGTCGCCCTTTGCGATCATCCAGGAGATTCGCCAGTGGTTCGACGGTCCGCTCGCGCTGTCGGGCGCGATCGCGACCGGCGACGCGGTGCTCGCGGCGCAGGCGATGGGCGCCGATTTCGGCTATATCGGCTCGCCCTTCATCGCGACGGTCGAGGCGAATGCCGACCAGGCTTATAAGGACGGCATCGTCGCGGGGCGCGCGGCGGACATCGTCTATTCGAACCTGTTCACCGGCGTGCACGGCAATTACCTGCGCGCGTCGATCGTCGCGGCGGGGATGGATCCCGATGCGCTGCCCGAGGGTGATCTGAAGACGATGAACTTCGGGGCCGGCGCCAATGCCGAGGGTGGATCGAAGCCCAAGGCGTGGAAGGATATCTGGGGATCGGGCCAGGGGATCGGCGCGGTCACCGCAGTCGAGAGTGTCGCCGACCGCGTCGACCGGCTCGAGCGCGAATATCGCGCGGCACGCACCCGGCTCGGTCTCGCCTAGGCTAGGCCCGTCTGACGGTACGCCCCGCCCGCCGCGCTAGAGCACGCGGGCGAGGCGATCCTGCATCGACAAGGCGGGGCTGGCGGCGGGCCGTGGCGCATCGAGCGCGGCGTCGAGCAGCGCGACGCGCCGGTGAAGCTGCATGCTCGCGGTGATCAGCGCCCTCGCGCTGGGCGGAAACGCTGCCAGCATCGCGTCATCGGTCACAGGCGCCTCGCCGAGCCGCCGCGCCGGATCCAGCGCCTCGCCCCGCGTGAGTTCGCCCGCCTGAACCGCGCGCTGTGTCAGCAACCACGCGAGGACATGGAGCAACCGGGTCGTGACCTTGAGCGATTCACAGCTCAGGCTGACGCGGACGAGCGGTTCGAGCCCGTCCCGGTCGGTCCGTCCCGTATCGTCGAAATAGGCCCGCGCCTCTTCGGCCAGCCGCATCGCCTCACGGTACAGCGCACCGATCATGCGGTCTTGCAGGGGCAGTTCGAGCGGTCGACCAATCATTCTGCCCGACTGCCATAGCCGCATCGCCGCGCCCATCGGGAAAACGCAGCGATGCGCCAGGATGTGTCCCGAAACGCGCCGCTTCGATCGACCGCTCAATCTATATTATGACGCAATTTGAAGGCGCTGTCCGAAATCACGCCCCGCATCCGCGCCTGCTCGGACGGGTCAGGCGATGATGTCGGGGATCAACTGGTCCTCGAACGCGGCAATTTCGTCGCGCAGCCGCAGTTTGCGCTTCTTGAGCCGGGCAATCTGCAGCTGGTCGGGAACGGTGAGTGACCAGAGCGCGGCGATCGCCGAATCGAGGTCGCGATGCTCGGTCCGGATTTCGTCCAGCCGGACCCTGATCTGTGCCTCGTCCACCATCATGTCCTTCGCCCACCCCTGCTACGCGGTCCTTAGCAAATGCAGGGCATTGCGCGAGCACCAAAAACTGCCCGAGGGGCGCCGTTCGACCGCCCGGACTCGGCCCGTCGCACGTGACAGCTCGCCCGGTCGATTCACCAATCTTCGTTAAAGACTTTTTGGTGGGGCGATGGTTTACTCGGGACCCCAACACGAATGCAGAAGGAGTTTTTCCACCAGGCAAACGACGCACCAGGCTGCGCTGGAAACCAAGCATCAAATGCTCGACCGCCGGATTTCCGAAGAGGTACACCGGCCCATGCCCGACGCGCTGGCGCTCGCAGGATTGAAGAAGCAGAAGCTTCGCCTGAAGGAAGAACTCGCCAACCTCTAGACCCCACGCCGTTCGTGGCGGCGGGCGACCGGCCTGTCGTCACGCGGTTCCGGCTTTTCCGATTCCTTCCCCCTCGGGAAAGCCGGACTGGCGGGGTGCCGGATACGCCCTGCCCCCCCGGCCGTCCATTCGGACGTGCTTGGCGAGATGCCGCTGCCCCGATCTACTGAAACGACGTTACCGCGACCGCGGCTCCCGGAACACGATCGGCTTGGCGAAGGTCGGTGTCGTCTGCCCCTGCCCGACCGACTTGCGCGCCTTCATCGGGTCGATCGTCTCGTCGAGCGCGATTCCCAGACGGCCCTGCGTGCACCACGCCACCCGTCCGGTAACCTCACCAATCCCACGCAGGTCGATCGTGACCGGCGTATCGACGGCGAGCGGCCGATCGAACTCGATCATCAGCCCGCCTTCGGACAGGTTGCGGACCCGCACCTCGTACACACCCGCACCGTCGGTATAGCTGAACCGCGCGATCATCAGCAGACTGTCACGGACCGGCCGGTTCTGGCCCGGGTCTGCGCTATCCTCGACGGACTCCCCGGCGCCGGCCCCTGCCGCACCCTCGGCGCCCAACGACCCTTGGTTTCTCATGTCCATCCGTGTTCCTGTGTCCCGACGTCGAGATATGCGTCGCATATATCAGAAGGCGGACCACGTGCCTATGCGCTGTTCGCCGACCTGATATCAGTCCTCGCGGGAGATTTTTTCGTTGCGCTCGTGGCGTTCCTGCGCCTCCACGGTCATCGTCGCGATCGGCCGCGCCTCTAGGCGTGCCAGGCTGATCGGTTCGCCCGTGACTTCGCAATAGCCATATTCGCCATCGTCGATCCGGCGGATCGCCGCCTCGATCTTTGAGACGAGCTTGCGCTGGCGATCCCGGGTCCGCAGTTCGATCGACCAGTCGGTTTCGCTCGACGCCCGGTCGGTCAGATCCGCCTCGCGCAGCGAATCGACCTGCAACTGCGACAAGGTTTCCTGCGATTCCCGCAGGATAGCATCTTTCCACTGCTGCAGCTTCTGCCGGAAATAGGCCTGCTGACGCAGACTCATGAACGGCTCGTCCGCCGTCGGTCGATAGCCATCGGCATCATTGGCTGCTGCAAGATTGGTACCGTGCTCGTCTACGCGATTCATTACCGTTGCCATACCACTCTCCCTCTGGCCGGTCGGCGCGAAAAGCCGCGTCTCGAAGCCACCCCCAAATGGTGAAAGGGCCTATAGTCTTACGTGTTCCGGACCACAAGCGAGCAGACTTGCGCTTGGATCGATAATGAAGACACATTCTTGCGTACCGATGCATCCGGGTTACACCGCCTGCCTACGGCCTCAGCGAGTCCCGCGAACGAGCCCGTCGCCATGATCCTGGATGCGACAACTGTCCCGCCACGGCACGGTCTGCGTATTGAGCGCCCCGCCCGTCGCGATATTGTAAGAATGACCACCAGATCACGTCATGGGCGCTTGCGCTTAACGCTTTGTTTTGCGCTTTGTGCGATGACGGTGTCCGAGTGCCGTGAACGCGATCCGACGTCGTCTGCGCGTCGGCAACGAGAGAGACTTTAAGTATGTCGGTGCGGATGGCCTTGGCCAAATTATGCGCGTGCGCCTGCGGAGGCGCGATCATCGGAGGCGGCGCCGTCCATGTTGCCGAGCGTCCGAAGCGCGCGATTCAGACCAAGACGATGACCAAGCGCGTTGTCCCCCGCCAGATTGGCGCCGTCGCCCGTCCGCGCATCCGCCGCGTCGTCACCACACGGACGACCGCCTGCGCGCCGGCCATGGTGACGGTCGCCAATGCGCCCCCGGTCCCCGTGGGGTTCGCCGACCCGTTCGTGGGCGGCGCCGGCAGCCCGACCGCCGTGCCGGTAAACAGCGGCGGCGGCTTCTTCGGCGGCGGCGGCCCGGGTGGCGGCTTTGGCGGCGGCGGCTTTGGCGGCGGTTTCTTCGGCGGCGGCGGCTCGGGCGGCAGCATCGTCATCTCGTCGACCTCGAGCGGAGGCTCGTCGAGCACGAGCGGCGGTTCATCGAGCACGAGCGGCGGATCGACCTCGAGCGGTGGCGTCAGCAGCACCTCGTCGACCGGCGGGTCATCCACGGGCGGATCATCGACAGGCGGATCGTCGTCCAGCACCGGCGGCGCGTCGGTGTCGAGCACCTCGTCGTCCGCCAGCGGCGGGAGCAGCGGTAACGTATCGTCCTCGTCGAGCGGCAACGTATCCTCCTCATCCAGTGGCAACGTTTCGTCGTCGTCGAGCGGGAACGTGTCTTCCTCGTCCAGCGGCAACGTCGCCTCGTCGACCAGCAGCAGTTCGGGCGGCAACGTGTCGTCGACCAGCAGCGGATCAAGTTCGACCTCGTCGTCGAGCTATGGATCGAGCAGCGCCGGCTGGAGCAGCAATGGCGGCTGGAGCTCGAACGGCGGCTGGCATGGCTCAAACGGCGGCGGCAATGGCAGCACCGGCTCAAGTGGCGGGCCACCCGCCCCGGTTCCGGCACCCCCGATGGTGCTGCTGTTCGGCGCAGCGGCCGCGGCCCTCGTTGCCCGCCGGCGGTTCACGAAACGCGCCGCCGACTGATCCTGCATAAATCTCGGACACAAAAAAAAGGCCCGCAACAACGTGTTGCGGGCCTTTTCAACTATCGGGTGGCAATGATCAGGCGTTCTTGAGCGCCGTCTCGATGTCGGCAATCGGATGCCCGGTGAGATCCTTCGCAAGCTCGCCCGCCAGCCTGCTGCTGACCGCCTTGTGATAATGTTTGCGCATCTCCCCCAGCGTCTTGGGCGGTGCGACGATGACGAGCGAATCGAAGTCGTTCTTCAACGCACGCGTCTTGAGCAGCTCGGCTGCGTCGGCGGCGAACCGGTCTTCCTCGATCTGATGAAAATCGGTGGGTTCGACCGAGCTCTGCGCGGCACCCTGCGGGGACGAGGCGCGGCCGGCCGAGTCGGTCGCCTGGTCGCGCGTCGCGGGGTTCTCTTGCTCGACTGCCTCTTCGACGACCAGGTTAGGAAAGGCGGCATCGCCCTCGTTGCGCAGGAACAACATCTTGCGGCCATCGGCGACCATGACGACGGACTTGTGCGGAAGATCCACGGGCTTTCTCCTCTTTGATCTGTGCCTCTGCCCTCCCCAACGTCCCGCGGGCGCACCGGGTTGCGCGTACCTGCCGGCCTCGGCATAGCCTTGCGCCATGCATGATATCCGTCTGATCCGTGAAAACCCCGCCGCGTTCGACGCAGCCCTCGCCCGCCGCGGCGCTGCCCCCGCCAGCGACCAGCTCGTCGCCCTCGACGAGCGCCGCCGTGCGACGATCGCCGAGGCACAAGCCGCGCAGACCCGCCGCAATGAGCTGTCCAAGGCGATCGGCCAGGCCAAGGCGCAGAAGGACGAGCCGCGCGCGCAGGCGTTGATGGCCGAGGTCGCCGCATTGAAGGCCGCGCTGCCGACGCTCGAGGCCGACGAGGCGGCGCTGACCGCCGAGCTCGATGCGGCGCTCGCGGCGATTCCCAATCTGCCCGCATCGGACGTCCCTGCGGGTGTCGACGAGAGCGGGAATGTGCTCGTCCATGCACGCGGGACGAAGCCCGACTTCGCCTTCGCCTCGCGCGAGCATGACGTCGTCGGCCCGGCGATCGGGCTCGATTTCGAGACCGGCGTTGCGATGTCCGGTGCGCGTTTCACACTGGTCCGCGGCCCCGCTGCCCGGCTGCAACGCGCGCTGGGCCAGTTCATGCTCGACCGGCTGACGCGCGATCACGGTTTCGAAGAAGTCGCGCCGCCGCTGCTGGTACGCGACGAGGCGGTGTTCGGCACGGGCCAGCTGCCCAAGTTCGCCGAGGACCTGTTCCGCACCACCGACGGCCGCTGGCTGATCCCGACCGCAGAGGTCAGCCTGACCAACATCGTGCGCGAACGGATCCTGACCGACGGCGAACTGCCGCTCCGCTTCGCCGCGCTGACGCCGTGCTTCCGCTCGGAGGCCGGGTCGGCCGGTCGCGACACCCGCGGCTATATCCGCCAGCATCAGTTCGACAAGGTCGAGATGGTCGCGATCGTCACCCCGGACCAGTCCGAGGCCGAGCACGAGCGGATGACGCAATGTGCCGAGGGCGTGCTCGACGCGTTGCAGCTTCCGTTCAGGCGGATGCTTCTATGCGGTGGCGATATGGGCTTCACCGCAGCACGCACCTATGATCTGGAAGTCTGGCTCCCCGGCCAGGCGCAGTATCGCGAGATCTCCAGCATCTCGACCTGCACCGATTTTCAGGCGCGTCGCATGAACGCGCGCTATCGCCCCGAGGGCGAGAAGGCGACGCGGTTCGTCCACACGCTCAACGGCTCCAGCCTCGCGGTCGGCCGCACGCTCGTCGCAGTGATCGAGAATTATCAGCAGGCGGATGGCACGGTCGCGGTGCCGACCGCGCTCCAGCCCTATCTGGGCGGCCTTACCCTGCTCGAGCCCACTGCCTGATGCGGATCCTGCTGACCAATGACGACGGCTATCACGCGCGCGGGCTGAAGGTGCTCGAGGCGATCGCCGCGACGCTGTCCGACGATGTCTGGGTGGTGGCGCCGGCGGAGGAGCAGTCGGGCGCGGGCCATTCGCTGACGCTGTCGCGACCGCTGCGCGTGCGCAAGTTCGCCGAGAAACGCTATGCCGTCGCCGGCACGCCGACCGATGCGGTGATGATGGCCCTGGCCCGCATCATGAAGGACAGCCCCCCCGACCTGATCCTGTCGGGGGTCAATCGCGGTGCCAACCTCGCCGAGGACGTGACCTATTCGGGCACCGTCTCCGCTGCGATGGAGGGTGCGCTGGCCGGGGTCCGGTCGATCGCGCTGAGCCAGGTCTATAGCCGCGAAGGCATGGGCGATTCGGTCCCGTTCGAGGTCGCCGCCGCCTGGGGCGAACGTGTCCTGCGCCCGCTGCTCGATGCGCCGCTCGCCCCCCGCACCCTCGTCAACGTCAACTTCCCCGTCGGTTCGGCGGATGCGGTGCGCGGCATTCGCGTCGTCGGCCAGGGCCTGCGCGACTATGGCCGGTTGCAGATCGTCACCAACACCGACCCGCGCGGTTATGAGTATCACTGGTTCGCGCTCAGCGGCGCGGTCGAGACGCCGCTCCACGCGACCGATCTGGAGGCGATTGCGGACGGCTACATCTCGGTCACGCCGCTGCATCTCGATCTGACGCATGCCGATTCGCTGGACATGCTGGGACGTGCCTACGCGTGACGCGCGCCGCCGCGATCCTGGGCGCGGCGCTGGCTCTCGCCGGATGCATCCCGAGCGTCGACTCGCCGGTCCGGTCCGACCGCGGGCCGACGCCACAGTCGCTCGAACGGATCCAGCGCCTCCCACCCGCCGACCCGCAGGACCGCTCCGCGAACGACGCGCGCGATCGCAGCGACGCCGCCCGATCCGACACCTATGACGCTCCGCCGCGTCGGCGCACCTATCCGCGCCGCGTGGAGCGGCAGGACGCCAGCCCTGCCCCCTCACCCGTCCGGCGCGCCGATCGCACCCCCGTGCCCGTCTCGACGCTGCCGGCGCCGCGCCCCGCCTGGGAGGAGCGCCCGGTCGCAGCGGATGCGCAACGCGTCGATCAATCACTCTATACGGTCCGCCCCGGCGATACGCTGCTCGCCATCGCCGAACGCTCGGGGGCGAGCAGCGAGGCGATCGCACGCGCCAACGCGATCGAACCGCCCTTCACGATCCAGGCGGGACAGCGACTGACCATCCCGGCAGGCCGCTATCACCTGGTCCGGCGCGGCGAGACCGGAATCGCGATCGCCCGCGCCTATGGGGTCGCCTGGTCGCGCATCGTCACCGTCAACGCGCTGCTCGAACCCTATGTGCTGCGTGCGGGCCAGCGCATCGTCATCCCCGATACCGAAGGCGGCACCAGTCTTGCCGATCGGGCCGCCGCGTTCACGCTCGACGTCGACGACATCCTGACCGGCGGCGAGCCTGCGCTTGCGAGCAACCAGGCGCCGGTTCGCCCCACCCCGACCCCGCGGCGCGTCCTGCCGCCAAGCGCCGTCGTCACCGCGCCCGTACGGCTCGCGGGCGGCGGCTTTCTCTGGCCGGTCGACGGCCGCGTCGTGAAGCGGTTTGGTCACGGCGCCAGTGGCGAACGCAACGACGGCATCAAGATCGCGGTTCCGGTATCGACCCCGATCCGCGCCACCGCCGACGGCGTCGTCGCCTATGTCGGCGACGGCATTGCCGCGCTCGGCGGGCTGGTGATCGTCAAGCATGGCGGCGGCTGGACCAGCGTCTATGGCCATGCCTCGAAACTGCTGGTCCAGCGTGGCCAGAGCGTGAAGCGCGGCCAGACGATCGCGCTCTCAGGCGACACCGGGTTCGCCGATCGCCCCGAACTCCATTTCGAACTCCGCAAGGGCCGCACCCCGGTCGACCCGTCGTCGCAGCTGCCGCGGATGTAATCGGCGCGTACGGTGCCGCGGACTTACCGTGCCAAAATCCGTCATCCTGACGAAAGTCAGGATCCAGAGCCATGAGCGCCAGGGCCTGTAACCCTGGATCCTGACTTTCGTCAGGATGACGTTTGAGGATGCGATGACCGTCCAGAATGCGATGACGGCGGGACGTGACGATGACCACGCCGCCGGGATGACGGAGCGCACAACCGCTGCTAGTGGCTCCTCCATGACCTACCAGTCCGACCTGCTCACCACGCTGACCGCGCGCGGTTATGTCCACCAGATGACCGACGCCGCCGCGCTCGACGCGCTCGCGGGCAAGCAGGTCGTACCCGGCTATATCGGCTTCGACCCGACCGCGCCGTCGCTGCACGTCGGCAGCCTCGTCCAGATCATGCTGCTCCGCCGGCTTCAGCAGACCGGGCACAAGCCGATCGTCCTGATGGGCGGCGGCACCGGCAAGATCGGCGATCCGAGCTTCAAGGACGAGGCGCGCAAGCTGCTCGGCGAAGACGGCATCAAGGCCAATGTCGCCTCGATCCGCCGCATCTTCGAACGCTTTCTGACGTTCGGCGACGGCCCCACGGACGCGGTGATGCTCGACAATGCCGAGTGGCTCGACGCGCTCGAATATATCCCGTTCCTGCGCGACGTCGGCCAGCATTTCTCGGTCAACCGGATGCTCGCATTCGATTCGGTCAAGCTCCGCCTCGACCGCGAACAGTCGCTGAGCTTTCTCGAGTTCAACTACATGATCCTCCAGGCCTACGACTTTCTCGAATTGTCGCGCCGCGCCGGATGCCGGCTGCAGATGGGCGGCTCGGACCAGTGGGGCAACATCGTCAACGGTATCGAGCTCTCGCGCCGGATGGACAGCACCGAAGTGTACGGCGTCACCACCCCGCTGATCACGACCGCGGACGGCGGCAAGATGGGCAAGACGATGTCGGGCGCGGTCTGGCTGCACGAGGATCAGCTGCCGCATTTCGATTACTGGCAGTTCTGGCGCAACACCGATGACCGCGACGTCGGCCGGTTCCTGCGGCTGTTCACCGACCTGCCGCTCGACGAAATCGCGCGTTTGGAGGCGCTCGAAGGCGCCGAGATCAACGCCGCGAAGGTCGTGCTCGCCAACGAGGCAACCGCGATGTGCCGCGGCCGCGACGCCGCCGAGCAGGCCGCCGAGACCGCGCGCAAGACCTTTGAGGAGGGCGCATCGGGCGACGCGCTGCAGAGTCTCGTCTGCACCGGGACCGGCATCGGCGTCGTCGAGGCGCTGGTCGGGCTCGGCTTCGTCGCATCGAACGGCGAAGCACGACGCAAGATCGGCGAAGGCGCAGTCCGTGTCGACGGCGAACCGCTGCGCGACCCCGCCGCCACGATCCCCGTCGCCGCGCCGGTCCGCCTCAGCCTCGGCAAGAAGCGTCACGGGATGCTGCTGCCCAGCTGAACCGCCGGACCGGCACAGGCATGAACACTGCGTTAGGGATGATTGGTGGGACGGGCTTCATGATGTCGGCCTAGCCTTCGGACCGGGGCACAGCGGGGACCGACCAATGCCGAACCAAGCGACGTCGAGGGACGAGACGCGGTCAGAGCCGCGCGACGAGGTGATGCACCGAACGCAGGCGACGAACGGCACCGGCAGCGCCTTCAAGCTCATCCTCGTCAACGTCTCGCCAAGCGGCCTCATGGCGCGCTGCGACGGCGTTTTGGACGCCGGCGAGCGGCTCCATGTCCGGATGCCGATCGTCGGTGACATCCTTGCGCACGTCCGCTGGTCGCTCGGCGGACGGATCGGCTGCGCGTTTGACCGGTCGATCCCGCCCAAGGCCTATTACGCCATGCTCGCGGCGATGCTCCGCACCAGCTGACCGGGCAGATCGTTACCCGGACCGTAGCAACGCCACCCCGGCATCGCGGTCGAACAGGTACAGCGCGGTGCGCGCCGCCTGCCCACGCGGTCCCTCCAGCCCACCGTCGCGATCGATCAACAGCCGCGCATCGTCATGCGCGCATTGCAGCAGGTCGGCCATCATGTCCGGCGTCGCGAGCCGGAACGCCATCTCGCCCGACTGCTTCGTGCCGAGCAGTTCACCCGCGCCGCGCAACCGCAGATCCTCCTCGGCGATCCGGAACCCGTCATTGGTCTCGCGCATCAGCGCCAGCCGCGCGCGCGACGTCTCGCTGAGCGAGCTCCCACGCATCAGCAGGCAGATCGACCGGCCGGTCCCACGCCCGACCCGACCGCGCAGCTGGTGCAGCTGCGCAAGGCCGAAGCGGTCGGCATGCTCGATCACGATCAGCGTCGCGTTGGGCACGTCAACGCCGACCTCGATCACCGTCGTCGCGACCAGAACGGCGGTGCGCGCGGCGGAGAACTCAGCCATCACCGCGTCCTTCTCAGCGGGCTTCATCCGGCCATGAACCAGCGCCACCTTGTCGCCGAACCGCGCACGCAGCGTCTCCGCACGCATCTCGGCGGCGGCAAGATCGCTCTTCTCGCTCTCCTCGACCAGCGGGCACACCCAATAGGCCTGCCCCCCGTCCGCCAGATGCCGGCCGAGCGCGTTGACCACGTCGTCGAGCCGATCCTCCGAGATCACCCGCGTCTCGATCGGCTGGCGGCCCGGCGGCATCTCGTCGAGCCGGCTGACGTCCATCTCGCCATATTGCGCGAGCGTCAGCGTCCGCGGGATCGGCGTCGCGGTCATCGCCAGCAAATGCGGCGGCGCGATCCCCTTGGCCTGCAGTGTCATCCGCTGCGCGACGCCGAACCGGTGCTGCTCGTCGACCACCACCAGCGCGAGGTCCTTATAGGCGACCGCGTCTTGGAAGATCGCGTGCGTACCGACGAGGATATCGATCTCGCCGCTCGCCAGCGCCATCAGCGTCGCCTCGCGCACGCGCCCCTTGTCGCGCCCGGTCAGCACGCCGACCTCGATCGGCAGCCCGGCGAGCGTCTTTCGCAGTGTTTCGTAATGCTGGCGCGCGAGGATCTCGGTCGGCGCGAGCATCGCCGCCTGCGCGCCCGCCTCGACCGCGATCAGCATCGCCATCGCCGCGACCAAAGTCTTGCCCGAGCCGACATCACCCTGCAGCAGCCGCAGCATCGGCGCGGTCTGCGCGAGGTCGCCCTCGATCTCCCCCACCGTCCGCGATTGCGCGCCGGTCAGCGTGTAGGGCAGTTTGAGCATGCCCCGCAGCCGCCTGTCGCCATGCAGCGCACGCCCGCGTCGTTTCCGCGTATCGGCGCGGACGAGCGTCATCGCGAGCTGGTTGGCGAACACCTCGTCATAGGCCAGCCGCTCGCGCGCCTTGGCGTCCGAGGGATCGGCGTGGATCCGCGCCAGCGATTCGTGCCAGCCCGGCCATTCGCGTTTCGCCTTCAGCCCCGGCTCGATCCATTCGGCCAGATCGGGCGCACGCGCGACCGCCTGCGTCGTCAGCGCCGCCAGCCGCCGCGAGGTCAGCCCCTCCGACAACGGATAGATCGGCTCGCGCTCGCGCAACTCCTCGTCCTGCTCGACGATGTCCGGGTGGACGATCTGCAGTTCCTGGCCATATTCGTCGAGCCGCCCCGACACGCGCCTGGCCTCGCCGATCGGCAGCAGCTTCTTCGCCCAGCCCGAACTGCCGCCGAAGAAGACGAGGCTGACATAGTTGCCATGCTCGTCGGTCGCCTGCACGCGCGTCGGGCCACGCCCCGCGCTGACGCGATACTCGCGTGCGGTCAGCGTGATGACGATGATCCGCCCGGCATCGCTCGACATCAGCTCGGTGCGCGGCACCCGATCGACATAGCCGGTCGGCAGATGGAAGGCGACGTCGACGACGCGCGCGAGCCCGAGCCGGTCGAGCGGCTTGGCGAGCGCAGGCCCCACCCCTTTCAGGACGAGGGTTTCGGCGAACAGCGGATTGAGGATTTCGGGTCGCATGACTATCTGCCCCCTATAGCCCAGCCGACGCCCGCCGCCAGCGGGTCGCCGGTCAATCGGCGTTGGAGATATGATGGACCACGAAACCCGCCTCAAGCGCCTCGGCTTCCGCAGCTCGCACCGCGGCACGCGCGAAGCCGACATGATGATCGGCGGCTTTTTCGAAACCTATGGCCACAGCTGGACACCCGAGCAGCTCGACTGGTTCGAGGCGCTGCTCGAACAGCAAGACGTGGACATCATGGGCTGGGCGATCGGCTCGATCCCCTGCCCGCCCGAATGGGACGGCCCGATGATGCAGGCGATGCGCGACATCAACTACGTCACGGTCGTGAAGTAACCTACTCCCTCTCCCCTCGGGGGAGAGGGTCGGGGTGAGGGGCCGCCGAGCAGTAAGGCGCCCGGAACAGCCCCTCACCCAACCCTCTCCCCGACGGGGAGAGGGCTCTAGGAACGATATGCCAGATCTGAACACGATCCTCTCCGCGACCACCCCGCTGACGCTGTCGGGCGTGCCATCGGGGTTCCAGCCGTCGCTGCTCGCCGACCTCGCCCGCGCCGCAAAGACGCGCGCGGTGTTCATCGCGCCCGATGATGCGGCGATGCGCGCGATCGCCTCGACCGCGGCCTATTTTGCGCCCGATCTCGAGGTGCTGAGCTTCCCCGCCTGGGATTGCCTTCCCTATGACCGCGCCTCGCCGACGCTGCGGATCATGGCCGAGCGCGTCGCCGCGCTGCACCGCCTGCAGGCCAAGCCCAAGGGCCCGCAGCTCCTGCTCACCACGGTCAACGCGGCGACCCAGCGAGTCCTGACCCCGTTCCGTGTCCGCCAGCTCGTCGCCCGCCTCGCGCCCGGCGAACGGATCGGCCGCGACACGCTCGCCACGTTGCTCCAGGCGAACGGCTATGTCCGCACCGACACCGTCCACGACCAGGGCGAATATGCGGTCCGCGGCGGGATCGTCGATCTCTACCCGTCGGGCGAGGACCATGCGCTGCGCCTCGACTTCTTTGGCGACGAGATCGAAAGCGTCCGCACCTTCGACGCCGCCGACCAGCGCACCACCGGCCGGATCGACGGCTTCGTCCTGCTCCCCGCCTCCGAAGCCCTGCTCGACGAGGAATCGATCAAGCGCTTCCGCACGCGCTACCGCGACGCGTTCGGCGCGACCGCGACGGGCGATCCGATGTATCAGGCGATCTCGGACGGCCGCCGCATCGCCGGCATGGAGCATTGGCTGCCGCTGTTCGAGGACAAGATGGCGACCTTGTTCGACCATCTCGGCGGCGACGACGTCGTCGTCCGCGACAGCGGGGTCGGCGCCGCGGCGGAGAGCCGGTTCGAATCGATCACCGATTATTACGCGAACCGCCGGCGCGCCGAAGCCGCGCAGCCCGGCAGCTATCGCCCGCTGGGGGCAACCGCGCTCTATCTCGACGCGGCACACTGGTCCGTCGCGCTCGACGCCGCCACCGCACATATCGTCACACCCTTCCACGAGCCGACCAGCGCCACCGTACTCGACTTCGACGTCGACGGCCCGCGCGATTTCGGCCCCGAGCGCGCCGCGCAGGCGAACATCTACGAAGCCGTCGCCGATCATGTCGAGAAACTGCGCAAACAGGGTCGCAAGCCGATCCTCGCCAGCTATTCGATCGGCGCGCGCGAACGGCTGGGGAGCCTGCTCGCCGATCACGGGATGAAGGGCGGCAAGCAGGCCGAAACCTGGCAGGAGGCGCTCGGCGTCGCGGATACCGCGAAAAGCTTCGGCGTCGCGCTGGTCGTCCTCCCGCTCGATCATGGCTTCACCGCGCCCGGCGTCGCCGTCCTCACCGAGCAGGACATGCTCGGCGACCGCCTCGTCCACCGCAAGAAGCGCAAGAAATCCGCCGACGCGTTCCTCGCCGAACTCGCCACGCTGACGCCCGGCGATCTGGTCGTCCATTCCGAGCATGGCATCGGCCGCTATGAGGGGCTGACCTCGATCCCGGTCGGCCAGAGCCCGCACGACTGCGTCGCGCTCAGCTATGCCGGCGGCGACAAGCTCTACGTGCCGGTCGAGAATATCGACGTCCTCTCGCGCTACGGCTCGTCGGAGGAAGGCGCATCGCTCGACAAGCTCGGCGGCGAAGGCTGGCAGCGTCGCAAGTCGAAGATGAAGGAGCGGATCCGCGAGATTGCGGGCGAGCTCATCGCGACCGCCGCTGAACGCGCGCTCCATCCCGGCGACGTGCTCGAACCCGACGCCAGCGGTTACCCCAGCTTCGTCGATCGCTTCCCCTATGAGGAAACCGAGGATCAGGACCGCGCGATCGAGGAGGTTCTCGCCGATCTGTCCGCGGGCAAGCCGATGGACCGGCTGGTCGTCGGCGATGTCGGCTTCGGCAAGACCGAGGTTGCGCTGCGCGCCGCGTTCGTCGCGGCGATGGGCGGCAAGCAGGTCGCGATCGTCTGCCCGACGACGCTGCTCGCGCGCCAGCACTACAACAACTTCGTCAGCCGGTTCGAAGGCTTCCCGATGAACATGGGCCGCCTCTCGCGGCTCGTCACCGCGAGCGAGGCGAAGGCGACCAAGGAGGGGCTGGCGAACGGCACGATCGACGTCGTCATCGGCACGCACGCGCTGCTGGCCAAGAACATCGACTTCAAGCGGCTCGGCCTTGTCGTCGTCGACGAGGAGCAGCGGTTCGGAGTCACGCACAAGGAGCGGCTGAAGGCGCTCCGCGCCGACGTGCACATGCTGACGCTGACCGCGACGCCGATCCCGCGCACGCTGCAGATGGCGATGTCGGGCATCCGCGAACTGTCGGTGATCCAGACCCCGCCGGTCGATCGCCTCGCGGTGCGGACCTACATCATGCCGTTTGATCCGGTCGTGCTGCGCGAGGCGCTGCTGCGCGAGCATTATCGCGGCGGCCAGAGCTTCGTCGTCACCCCGCGCGTCGCCGACCTGCCCGAGATCGAGGAGTTCCTGCGCGAACAGGTGCCCGAGATCCGCTTCGTCGTCGCGCACGGCCAGATGTCGCCGACCGAGGTCGAGGAGCGCATGTCCGCCTTCTACGACAAGAAGTTCGAAGTGCTCGTCTCGACCACGATCATCGAGAGCGGGATCGATATCGCGTCTGCCAACACGATGATCGTCCACCGCGCCGACCGCTTCGGCCTCGCCCAGCTCTACCAGCTGCGCGGACGCGTCGGCCGCTCGAAGACGCGCGCCTATGCCTATCTGGTCACCCCGCCCGAGCGGCAGATGACGGTGACCGCGGAGAAGCGGCTGAAGGTGCTGTCCGATCTCGATTCGCTCGGCGCCGGGTTCCAGCTGGCGAGCCACGATCTCGACATCCGCGGGGCCGGCAACATGCTCGGCGACGAGCAGACCGGGCACATCAAGGAGGTCGGGTTTGAACTCTACCAGGCGATGCTCGAGGAGGCGATCATGGACGCCAAGTCGGGTGGTCTCGCGTCCGCACGCCCGAAGGACTTCTCGCCGCAGATCACGGTCGACGCGCCGATCCTGATCCCTGAGGAGTATGTCCCCGATCTCGACCTCCGCATGGGGCTGTATCGCCGCCTGAACGAGCTCGAGGAAGGTCAGGAGATCGAGGCGTTCGCCGCCGAGATGATCGATCGCTTCGGCCCGCTGCCCGACGCGACCGAGAATCTGATCAGGGTCATCGAGATCAAGCTGAACGCGAAGCGTGCCTGCGTGTCGAAGATCGACGTCGGCCCGCGCGGCGTGCTCGTCTCGTTCCACAACGACACCCCGCCCAATATCGACAAGCTGCTCGCCTATGTCGAACGGCTCAACGGCGTCGCGCGGCTGCGGCCCGACAGCAAGCTGGTGCTCCAGCGCGCCTGGGGCGATCCCAAGGCACGGCTGCACGGCGCGCTGCAATTGTCGAAGGGGCTGGCAAAGGCGGCGGGCTGAGCGCCGCAGCGCTCAGCTGCTGTGATCGGCGACGATCTTCCATGCGTCGCCGCGCCGCTCGAACAGCAAGGTCGTCATCCCCGTCTCGGTCGAGGTCGCGCCGGTCAGTGTCCAGCGCGCGACCAGCAGGGCATGCGTCGGATCGATCCCGCGCAGCTCGGCCGGGGCGAAGCTCAGCTGCCCCCGGGTGTTGCCACCGCCCGTGAAGCTCGGCGCATAGCGCGCTGTTATCGCAGCCTTTCCACGTACCAGACCCTTGGGCGTCACGAACACCGCGTCGTCGGCATAGACCGCGACGAACCGGGCGAGATCGCCCGCATTCCACCCCGCCGCGCTCGCCGCCATCGCCTCCCGGATCGTCACCGATGCGGGTGCCCGGTCGGGCGCGGCCAGCGCGGGCGTGACGGCGATCGTCGCCGCAGCAACCGCGACGATCATGGCGGATCCTGCCCGGCTCATGTCCGGGTCACCAGTTCGAGCAAGGCCGCGTCGCCAACCGGCTCGGACAGCAGGAAGCCCTGATACAGGCTGGCCCCGCACGCCGCGAGCAGTTCGAGCTGCTCGCGAGTCTCGACCCCTTCGGCGATCACCGACAGGCCAAGCGACCGCGCCATCGTGATCGCGCCGGCGACGACCACCCGGTCGCGCGGGCTGCCGCCAATGTCGTGGACCAGCGCCTTGTCGATCTTCACATAGTCGAGCGGCAGGTCCTTCAGATAGGCGAGGCTCGAATAGCCCGTGCCGAAATCGTCGATCGCGACGCGGCACCCCGCCCCGCGCAATTCGGTGAGCAGCGTCGACGCGCTGGCCAGATCCGCGATCAGCCCGGTCTCGGTAATCTCCACGGTCAGGCGCCCGCGCGGAAAGCCGCTGTCGTCGACCCGCGCGAGGAACAGCGTGGCAAAGCCGGGCCGCGCGATATCCGCCGCGGTGAGGTTGAGCGACACGCGCAGCGTCGCCAGCGCCTCGGGCCATGCCAGCGCGCGCGCCAGGACCAGCCGCTGGATATGGTCGGACAGCGCGATCCCCAGATCGGCGCGGTCCGCGGCCGCGAACAGCGCATCCGCGCCCAGCGGCCCGAGCTTGCGGTGATCCCAGCGCGCGAGCGCCTCGACGCCCGTGATCCGCCCGCTCGCAATCTCGACCTGCGGCTGGAAGCGGATGTCGATCTCGTCGAGCTCGATCGCGTGATGCAGGTCGATCGCCAGCGCATCGAGCGACATGTCGTGCGCCGCCGATGCGATCTGCAGCATCGCGCCGTCGCTGGTCTTGGCCTTGGCGAGCGCACCGAACGCGCGACGCATCAGCGTCGCGGCGCCGTCCGCCGGATCGCTCGGATCCCCCGGCTGGTGGCTCGCGACACCGAACCGGCAGCCGAGCACCGCCAGCGCGTTGGCGACCGCGAACGGCCGCGCCAGCGCCTCGTCGAGCGCCGCGATCAGCGCGGCGATGTCCGCGGCCCCGGCCCCGACCACAAGCGCGAGATCCGCGCCACCGAGACGCGCGACGCGCGCGGCGCCCGCCATCGCCTCGGCCGCGACCGCCTCCGCCCGCTCGACCGCGACCTCGATCAGCGAATCGACCGCGGGCCGACCATGCGCGGCATTGACGATGTCGAGCCGCGACAGGGAGACGAGCACGACGGAGACCGGCTGTCCGTCGCCGATCCGCGCGGCGATCCACTGCTGCGCCAGGTTCGGATCGCGGCCGAAGCGTGCGCCCGCCATCGCGTCGCGGCGATCGACGATGCCCGGCCGGCCTGGCGCGCGCGTCACCTGACGCGCCGCGAAGCGCAGCGACTGGATCAGTTCGCCGTCGCTCGCCGGATCGATCAGGAAATGCGTCGCCCCCAGCTCGAACACCCGGTCGAGCGCCGTACAGTCGCGGCGCGACAGGACGAACAGCAGCGCCCCGCCATCCTCGGCGACCCGGGGGGCGATCGTCTGCGCCGCCGCCAGTCCCTGCGCGATCGCCCCGCGCGCATCGATCAGCACGACCGGCGCGCCGCTTTCGGCATAGGCCGGGTCGATACCGCTGGCGGTCGCAGTGACCACCGCATCCCAGCCGCAAGCCACCGCAATATCAGCGATCTCCGCGAAGTGACGGAACGAGCATGCGAACAGCATCGTTCTGTTCAGCATGTCCTTTGTATCCAGTGTGGCCGGTGTCATCGCCGACAACCTAGCCACCCCATCGCCCGTCGCCAATCCTGGAACGCACTTGCCGCTCGACACTGCACCACCTAGCTCTGTTGCTATGGCGTCTCACTCCCCTTCGAGCCACTCCGCAACCGTCGATCGTCCGCTGGTCGACCGGCATCAGCGGACGATCAAATATCTGCGGATTTCGGTCACCGATCGGTGCGATCTGCGGTGCCGCTACTGCATGTCCGAGGCGATGACCTTCCTGCCGCGCGCAAAGCTGCTGAGCCTCGACGAGATCGCGATCATCGCCGAGCGGTTCATCGCGCGCGGCGTGACCAAGATCCGCCTGTCGGGCGGCGAGCCGCTCGTTCGCCGCGACGTCGGCGATCTCGTCAAGCGACTGGGTGGCAATCTCGGCCGCGGGCTCGAAGAGCTGACGATGACCACCAATGGCACGCGGCTGGCGGAACATGCGCCGGCGATGGTCGATGCGGGCATCCGCCGCGTCAATGTCAGCATGGACAGCCGCGATCCCGAACGGTTCCGCTACATCACCCGGCACGGCGACGTCGCGCAGGTGATCGGCGGCATCATGGCGGCGCGCGATGCCGGCCTCGCGATCAAGATCAACATGGTCGCGCTCAAGGGCTTCAACGAGGACGAGATCGCACCGATGCTCGCCTGGTGCCGTGACGAGGGGTTCGACCTGTCCCTGATCGAGACAATGCCGCTCGGCGCGATCGACGAGGATCGCACCGATCGCTTCCTCCCGCTCACCGGCGTCTTCCGCGACCTCGAGACCCGGTTCCGGCTCGAGCGCGATTCGTACAAGACCGGCGGGCCGGCGCGCTACTGGAACGTCGACGGCACCGGTACGCGGCTCGGGCTCATCTCGCCGCTCACCGCCAATTTCTGCGAAGGCTGCAACCGCGTTCGTCTCACCACCGAGGGCAAGCTGTACCTTTGCCTCGGCCATGACGATCAGGTCGACCTGAAGGGTGCGCTGCGCGACGGCGGCATCGCCGGACTCGACGAGGCGATCGATGCTGGCCTCTACGCCAAGCCCAAGCGGCACGACTTCCGCATCGGCGAGGGCGAAGGTCCCGCGGTCGCGCGTCACATGAGCGTCACCGGCGGGTGACCGACTATGTCCGCCGGGCGCTGGTAGCCTCCGCCACCCCGCCGGCGCAGGCCGCTGCCGCCCAGCTTGCCGATCTGGGCGACTGGGTCGAGCCCGAGGAAGCGGATGTCGTCATCGCGCTCGGCGGTGACGGGTTCATGCTGCAGACGCTCCATGCGATGTTGGAACGGCGCAAGCCCGCGGTCCCGGTCTTCGGGATGAACCTTGGTACCGTCGGGTTCCTGATGAACGAGTGGCGGCATCACGGGCTCGAAGACCGGCTTTCCCGCGCCAAGCCGTTCAAGGTCACGCCGCTGAGCATGACCGCGACCGGGATCGACGGACGCACCCTCACCCTCCCCGCGATCAACGAGGTCTCGCTGCTGCGCGAGACGCGCCAGACCGCCAAGCTCGAGGTGACGGTCAACGACCGCGTCGTGCTCGCCGAACTGGCCTGTGACGGCATCCTCGTCGCGACCCCGGCAGGCTCGACCGCCTACAACCTCTCCGCGCAGGGCCCGATCCTGCCGCTTGGCTCGGGCATGGTCGCGCTGACGCCGATCAGCCCTTTCCGTCCGCGGCGCTGGCGCGGTGCGATCCTGCCCGACAAGGCCCGGATCGGCATCCGCGTGCTCGACCCCGGCAAGCGCCCCGTCTCCGCGGTCGCCGACCAGCGCGAGATCCGCGACGTGGCACAGGTCGACATCTGCATGGACCGTGCGCGTGAACTCACCCTGCTGTTCGATCCCGAGCATGCGCTCGACGACCGCATCACGATGGAACAGTTCGCAGCATAGCCCCGGCCCCGGCGCAATTTGTTGCAGAAATCGACAAAAACCGGGTTGCATCGTCCAACTGGCCGTTTATAGAGCCGCCTCCGGTAACGTTCCCTGATAGCTCAGCGGTAGAGCTCTCGACTGTTAATCGAGTGGCCGTAGGTTCGAATCCTACTCAGGGAGCCATTTTTAAGCCTTGGAATTCCTCGCTTTTTGCGGGAAGTGGTCGGCAAGCCCGACCCGTCATTATGACACATATTATCACACCCATTATGACATGCGCGGTTTGATCCGCTGCTTCATGCATCCCGCGCGTCCGACCGGCGTTGACCCCTGACGACCAGAGCGATTGGGGCAGACGATGAAATCGGTGATTCTTCCGGGCGGCGAGACGGTGCCTGCCCTGGGCCAGGGAAGCTGGATGATGGGCGAGCGCGCCGATCGTCGCGAGGCCGAAACCGCTGCGTTGCGCGCAGGCGTCGAGTGCGGGATGACGCTGATCGACACGGCGGAGATGTACGGCGACGGCGCCGCCGAGACGCTGATCGGTGATGCGCTCCACGATGTCCGCGACACGCTGTTCCTCGTCAGCAAGGCCTATCCCCAGAACGCCTCGCGCGACCGCCTCACCGCCGCGTGCGAGGCGAGCCTTGCGCGGCTGAGGACCGACCGGCTGGACCTGTATCTGTTGCACTGGCGCGGGTCAGTGCCGCTGGCCGAGACGGTCGAGGCGATGGAACGGCTCAAGGCGGCGGGCAAGATCCGGCACTGGGGTGTCAGCAATCTCGATACGCAGGACATGGCCGAGCTCGATGCGGCGGGCGGACAGGGCTGCGCGACCGACCAGATCCTGTACAACCTGACGCGGCGTGGTCCCGAGCATGACCTCCTCCCCTGGCTCGACCGTCACGACATTCCCGTCATGGCCTATAGTCCGGTCGAACAGGGCCGGCTCCTCGCCGATCCGGCGCTGACCCGGATCGCGCGCGACATGGGTAGGACGCCCGCGCAGGTCGCGCTCGCCTGGGTGCTGCAACGTCCCGCGACGATTGCGATCCCGAAGGCCGCGAGCGTGGCGCATGTCCGCGAAAACCGGGCGGCCGCCGATCTCGTGCTGTCTGCCGACGATCTTGCCGCGCTCGACACGGCGTTTCCCCGCCCGCGGTCACCACAACCGCTCGAGATGCTCTGAGCGCGGCATGGCCGGCAGCACGCCCCCCAAGGCCTATCCGACGACCCCCGACGGCCGCTATTTCGTCGTCCGCGGCCGATTGTGGCGGTGCGCGGATCCGTCGCTGCCCGAAGCCGATCGTGCCGAGTTGGTGCGGGCGCTGATGGCGGCGCGACGCGCGGTCGGCGTGGCCCGACGTCGGGACGATACCGACGCGGTCGCCGCTGCACGTGCCGACGTCGATGCGGCCAAGCATGGGCTCGGCGAACGCGGCCCGGTCTGGTGGCATGACGGGTCGCCCGACTATAACCGCCACATGGCCGCCAACACCCCCTATGCGGCATGGTTCGCGGGAATTTCGCCCTCGATCTGAGCCGATGCGGCGACTGGTACGTTCAACAGGGATGATAGTGACGACCCTGCGAGCCCGGCTCGCGTCCGGCGCGATGCCGCTTGCACTCCTCCTGACGAACGGCGCCGCCGGTGCCCAGCCCGCCCAGACTGCGCCGAGACGCGCCGCGCCTCCTGCCAAGCCGAGTGCTGCCCCCGCTGCGATCGGCGGCGTCGTCATCAGCCGGCAGGCGGTGACGGACGCGACCGTCCGCGCGGTCTACACCAAGGGGAAGTGGCGTGCGGTCTGGTCGGATGCAGACGTCGCGGCGCTCAACACTGCGCTCGGCGACCGCAGCCGCCATGGCCTCGATCACGTTGCCTTCCTGCCTGACCTGCCCGCCGACGCGGCCCCGGCGGATATCGACGTCGCCCGCACACGCGTCGCGCTCGCCTATGCCGGTGCGCTGGCAAGGGGCCGCGTCGATCCGGCGACGCTGCATCAGGTCTATACCCTGCCGCGACCGAGCGTCGATCTCGCCACCGGGCTGGTCGCCGCAATCGCGCGACACAAGGTCGACGACTGGCTCGAAAGCCTCGCGCCGCAGGATGCCGACTATCGCCTGCTCTCCGATGCCTATCGCGTCTTCAGCGAGAAGGCGCTCAACGCACCAGCCGGCCCGGCACCGCTGGAGCCGACCTCCCAGACGGGCGCTGCCGCGCTGATCCGCGTCGGCACCCGCGATCCGCGCGTCGCGACGATCGTGGAACAGCTGGTCGAGAGCGGCTATCTCCTGACGCCCGGCCCCGTCGCCGCCCCGACGCTGGCGCAATCCGCATCGACCATTGCAGGTCTACAGCCGGCCTCCCCGTCCACTGCCCCGATCTACACGCAGGCGATCGCCGACGCGATGAAGGGGCTGCAGACCGATTACGGCATCGCCGCGGACGGGATCGTCGGGCCCGAGACGCTCAAGGTCCTCAATCTCGGACCCGGCGACCGCGCGCGCGCGCTCGCGGTGGCGCTGGAGCGGCGGCGCTGGCTCGAGCGGACGCCCCCGGCGACGCGGATCGACGTCAACACCGCCGCCTCGCAACTGCGCTATTACCGCGACGGCGTGCTCGTCGATCAGCGCAAGGTGATCGTCGGCGAGCCCGGCCGCGAGACACCGGCCTTGTCGTCGCCCATCTACCGCCTCGTCGCCAATCCGACCTGGACGGTGCCCAAGTCGATCCAGAACGGCGAGATGGCCAATGTCGACGATGCCTATCTGCAGGAGCACAACATGGTCCTGCGCGACGGCTGGATTGTCCAGCAGCCCGGCCCGAGCAATGCGCTCGGCCTCGTCAAGTTCGACATGGCGAACGACCAGGCGATCTATCTGCACGACACGTCCGCACCTGGGCTGTTTGACCGCAGCCAGCGGCATCTGAGCCATGGCTGCGTCCGCGTCGAGGATGCGATCGGCTTCGCGCAGATGCTCGCCGACGACCAGGGCGTCACCGAGGCATGGCAGACCGCGCAGGCGTCGGGCGAGATGCAGTTCGTCCCGCTGCCGCGCCGTATCCCGGTGCGGCTGCTGTACGAGAATGTCTATGTCGGCGACGCCGGCAAGGTTGCCTTCCGTACCGATCCCTATGGCTGGAACGATCCGGTCGCCGAACAGCTCGGGTTCGAGCGATCGGCGGCGCGGCGTGCCGAGGCCCGCGACATCGATATCGGACCGTAAGCGTGGGGCGCGACTAGCCCCTGCTTGCGGCGATGTACCGCGTGACGTTGCCGGTCAGCACGTCGAGCGGGACGTTGCCGCCGGCCAGCACCGCCTGGTTGAAGTCGCGCACGTCGAATCGCGTACCGAATTCGGCCTTGGCGCGCGTCCGCTGCGCGACGATCTCGGTCTGGCCGATCTTGTAGCCACAGGCCTGACCCGGCCAGGCGCAGTAGCGCTCGACCTCGCTCACCGCGTTGCTCATCGGCAGTCCGGTCGCGGCGACGAATTCGCGCAACGCCTGTTCGCGCGTCCAGCCCATCGCATGGATCCCGGTATCGACCACCAGCCGCACCGCGCGCCACGACAGCCCCATGAAATAGCCGAGCCGACCCGCCGCATCGCCGTCGTACAGGCCAAGCTCGTCGGCAAGCTGTTCGGCGTAGAGCGCCCAGCCCTCGGTATAGGCATTGAACGCCAGCACCGATCGGATCAGCGGCAGCTGCTGCGCATATTCCCCCTGCCAGACATGCCCGGGAATGCCCTCGTGGAACACCAGGTCGGGGATCGTGACGCGGTTGTGGATCGTGGGATCGCCCAGATTGACCCAGATCTTGCCCGGGATCGATCCGTCGAGCGCGCCCGGCCCGCCATAGGCGGCGGGCGCCCCTGCCTCCTGCGCGAGCGGCATCCGCCGGATCTCGAGCCTGGCGGTCACCAGCGTGCGGAACGCCTTTGGCAGGCGCGGGCGGATCGCGTCGATCCGCCCCTGCATATAGGCGACGATCTGCTGCCTGCCGGCATCGTCGTTGGGAAAGGCGATCTCCGGCCGACGCTGCAATTCGGCCGCGCGCTCCGCCACCGTCCCCTTGGCCAGCCCGAATCCCTTGAGGATCCTGTCCATCTGCGCCTGCAGCTCGACGAGCTGTGCACGCCCCAGCGCGTGGATCTCCGCCGGGCTCCGTCGCGTCGTCGTCCCCGCGCGCAGCCCCCAGCCATACCAGGCCGCGCCATGCGGGCGCGATCCCAGCCCGGCGACGTCGGTTGCGACCGCGCGCTGCGCGGTGAGTTCCGCGATCTGCCGCTCGAGCGCGGGGATGACCGCATCGCGCACGATCTGTGTCGCACGCCGGGTCCAGTCGCCGGGGATCGCCTGCGTCTTGCGCGAGAGCGGCCCGATCAGCGGACCGTCGACCGCCGCCGCCTCGGCCAGCGTACGCCGCATCCCGACCAGCGTCTTGTCGAGCAGGAAGCCGGGCGGGACCAGGCCCTGCTCGCGCGCGGTGCGCACCCTGCCCGTCTCGTCGTCGAGCTGTTTCGCCATCGCCGCCACGCGCGCGAGATAGGCCTCGGCATCCGCCGCAGTGCGCAGCGGCTGATCGCCGTCGAGCAGCTGCGGCACGTCGAGCCACGCGCCGACATTCTGGATGACGGCATAGGGCGTGTTGCGCCAGTCGCCGATCGTCGCGACGCCGTAAGGCAACGCCATCCCGTCCAGCGCGGTCTGGAACGCGCTCTGCGTCACGGCGATGCTGGTCAGCGTCGCCTGGTCGATCCCGTCGCGCGGCAACCGGCCGAGCGCAGCCTGCCCGTCGGTCAGGACGCGTCGCCGCGCCGCGATGCCCGCGGGCGACCGGTCGTCGAGCTGCCCCCGCAACGCCGCATGCGCGCCGGTGTCGAGGCCGAGCCCGGTCGCCTTGCCGGGATCGAGCGTCAGCAGCTGCCACGCGAGCCGGTCGAGAAGAGCCGCCGCGTCGGCGGATGTCGACGAGCGGCCGGCAGTCTGTGCGGAGACGGGTGCGGCGGCGAGCGTGGCCGCGATGCCGGCAAGCGCGTCGCGGCGGCGGAACAGGGGTCGGTTCATTTGCGAAACATGGACTCGCCATTCGCCGCGGTCAAACGCACCACCGTGCCATCACGGTGGACAAACACCCGCCGCCGCCTAGAGGTCGGCGGGGAAAAGGGCTGAGTTACGTGACGATCGGACTGAAGGACATCGCTGCACGCGCAGGCGTCTCGATCGCGACGGTGTCGCGCGTCCTGTCGGGCAAGCCCGTCCGCCCCGCCTATCGCAGCCGGGTCGACGATGCGCTCGCCGCGCTCGATTATCGCCCCAATCTGGCGGCGCGGCGGCTGCGCTCGACGCGCGCGAGCGTGATCGGTCTGATCGTGCCCGATATCGGCAACCCCTTCTTCGTCGCCTTCGTCCAGGCGGTCGAGGGCTATGCCTGGCGCGAGGGACTGCGCGTCATCCTGTGCAACAGCGGTGAGGATCCCGCGCGCGAACGCCATTACCTGCAATTGCTCGAGGACGAGCGCGTATCGGGCATCATCCTCGCCCCGACGCGCGCGGGCGGCGTGCCCGACACCGCGACGCCGCTCGTGCTGGTCGATCGCGTCGAGGGAGCGCCGCAGGTCGACAGCGTCCGGCTCGACAATGCCGGCGCGGCGGGTGCGCTTGTCGACGCGCTGCACGCATCGGGCTGTCGGCGGATCACCGGCCTGTTCGGCGAACGCGGCAGCACTGCGGTCGACCGCCGTCGCGGCTATGCCGCCGCGCTCGACCGCCACGCGCTTCCAGCCCAGATCATCGACGTCCCGCACGACCCCGCAGCGCGCGCGGCCTGCGTGCGGACCGCGCTCGCCGACACCGCCTGCGACGCGGTGCTGGTCGGCGACACGTTCCTGATGCTCGAGGCGGCGGTCGTGTTGCGCGCCCGACCCGATCCGCCGGCATCGCCCGTTCGGCTCGCAGGGTTCGACGACGCCGCCTGGTTGCGCCTGCTCGACGCCGCACCGATCATCGTCGAGCAGCCGGTCGACGAGATGGCGCATGCCGCGCTGGCGCTGCTCGTCGAACGCATGACCGGTGCGGGGGGCGACGCCGTCCGGCTCGTCTTTAACGGGACGATCGTCAGCCCCGCCTGAGCTTCAGGTCAGGCGGCGGCGGCGATCGCGGTGTGGCCGCGCGTCGGGCGGAACCGACCGTTGCGCAGCGCGGTCTCGATATCCTCGAGGCTTGCGCCCGCCGTCTCGGGCACGAAGAACAGCACGAACACGAACGACGCCAGATTGACCCCGGCATAGACCCACATCGTCGAGCCCAGCCCGATCGCATGGACCAGCGACAGCGCGGTCCCCGTGACGATCAGGTTGCTGCCCCACAGCATCGCCGCGTGCAGCGCGGTCGCGGGGCCGCGCATCGCCAGCGGGAACATCTCCGCGCCGAGCAGCCAGCCGCACACCTGGATGCCGCCCGAATTGAAGAGCATGAACGCCAGCAGGAAGCCGATCGTCAGCCAGCCCTGCCACCCGCCATGCGCGCCGCTGGCGAACATAATGCCAAGCCCGATCAGGCTGACGACCGATCCCGGGATCATCACCAGCATCAGCCGCCGTCGCCCGATCCGGTCGACGAACAGACAGCCGAGCAGCGTCATCACCGCATAGACGATCGCGACGCCGAGGCTGGCGAGCAGCGCCGACTCCTTGCCGAACCCCACCGCCGACAGGAAGGTCGGCGCATAGTAGATCATCATCTCCAGCCCGCCGCACTGGGTGAAGAACGCGACCCCCAGCGCCGCGATCAGCGCAGGCCGCGCCCAGGCCTGACGAATGCCGCGCCAGCTGCTATCGGCCGGATCCGCGTCGGTCGTCGCATCGCGGATCTGGGTGACTTCGTGGCGGATCTCGCGGCGTGTGGTCCGCACGCGGCGCAGCACGTCGATCGCGGCGTGGATGCCGATATTCTCCGCGGCCCAGCGCGGGCTGCGCGGCATGAACGCCATCGCGACGAAGACGATCGCAGCGGGGATCGCGGCGACCGCGACCATCGTCCGCCAGCTCCAGACGTCGTGCAGACCGAACCCGACGATGCTGGCGAGCAGGATGCCGACGCCGATCGCGACGTTGAACATCGTCACCAGATTGCCGCGACGATGCTGCGGCGCGAGTTCGGAGATGTACATCGGCACGACCTGCGTCGATCCGCCGACCGCCATGCCCAGGAACACCCGCGCGGTGATCAGCGCGCCGACGCTCGGCGCCATGGCGCAGGCGATCGCGCCCAGCGTGAACAGCGCGCTCACCCCCATCACCGACAGCTTGCGGCCGATCCGTTCGGACAGCCAGCTCGTCGCCAGCGCACCGATCACCGCGCCCGCCAGGATCGCCGCGGTGACGATCTCCTGCATGCGGTGATCCAGCCCGAACTCGTCGGTGATCGACAGCAGCGCCCCCGATATGATCCCCGTGTCATAGCCATAGAGCGCGCCGCACACCGCGGCGACGAACGCTGCGGTGCGCAGCACCCGGTCGCCATTGGCATAGGGTTCGGGAATTCTCGGCTCGTTGCGCGCCGTCAGGCTGCGCCGCGTCAGGGATAGGGCGATGCTGTGATCTGTCAAAACGTGGAGGACTCCGTGGTTGTCGAAAGGATGTTCAGCGGGGGCGCAGCGCGAAGCGGCGACGCCAGGACGGCAGGCGGATCTGCTCGCGCGCCCAGGTCAGCAGGCCGGCGCCGATGATGACGGCGATGCCGGCGAAGGTCGGCAGGTCGACGCTCTGGTGAAACACGGTGTAGCTGAGCGCGACCGCCCAGATCATCTGGCTATATTGCGGCGGCGCGATCCGGCTGACCGCGACGCGTTGCGCCGCCAGCATCAGCAGCGCCTGGCCGAGGATTGCGAGCAGGCCGTAGCCGGCAAGCAGGACCATCTCGGCCCCGTCCGGCCAGCGGAACGCCTGCAGCCACAGCAACGCCGCGCCGTTGATTACCAGCGGTCCGATCAGCCCCGCGCCGAGCATCGACACGCGCTTCTCGCCCGCACCACCGGCGCGAAACAGCACGATGACGATCGCGCTCGAAAGCGCGCATAGCATCGCCGCGCCATGGCCCAGATCGAAGGCGCGCAGTCCGGGACGCAGCACCATCAGCACGCCGACGAACCCGATCGCCACCGCCGCCCAGCGCCAGGCGCCGACCTGTTCCTTCAGGAACAGCATCGACAGCAACGTCACCAGCATCGGCATCAGGAAGATCAGCGCGAACGCCTCGGGCATCGGCAGGCGCGTGAAGGCGACGACGCTCGACAGGCCGCTGATCGACGATCCGATCGCGCGCGCCAGCCATAGCGAGCGTCGCGTCGCGCTGAACACGTCAAGCAGACGATCGCCCGGCGTGCGCACGAAGGGCAAGGCGACCAGGCCGAGCAGCGCACCGGTGAACGTCACCTGGAACGGGCTGAACGCGCCTTCGAGCAGCCGTACCGACGCGTCGCTGAACGCGAAGGCCGCATAAGCCAGGAACGCCAGCGGCACGCCGCCGATGGCCGCCAGACGCGCGCCATGGCTCTGAATGGTAAGATCGATGCTCAATTGCGTCTCTCGGGCTGGCGTGGACGGTGACGACTCCCCGGAGCCGCGGGCACGAGCGAACGCCGCCACCGCCCCGACTTCACCGGATGGCGGGGCGGCACACAGCTCTGTCTCTTTGCGTATCCCGCTCCTACCGACAGCAGGTGCAGGACGCAACAGAAAACGTTTTCTGTTTTAGCCCCCGCACGTCGTGACCCCTGCGCTTCGGCCGCGCGCAATTGCGGCTTGGCGCGGCTGACGGTACGACCGGGCGATCACCCGTGACGATGAGGATATCCTATCGCAATGAAGCTCGCCGATCTGGCCGTGCTCGCCGGCGTTTCGACTGCAACCGTGTCACGCGCTTTGGCCGGGCATTCGTCCGTCAATGCGCAGACCCGCGCACGCATCCAGGCGCTGGCGCAGGAACATGACGTCCGTCCCAACCAGCTCGCGCGCAACCTGCGGCTGAAGAGCACCGGCGCGATCGGGCTGGTCCTGCCACTCGGCCATGCCCGCACGCAACATCTCACCGATCCGTTCTTCCTGACCCTGCTCGGGCTGCTCGCCGATCTGCTGGTCGAGCGCGGCTATGACATCCTGTTGTCGCGGGTCATCCCCGACGGCGACGACTGGCTCGACCGGCTGGTCGACAGCGGCCGCATCGACGGCCTGCTCCTCGTCGGCCAGTCCGACCAGGGGGCGGTGATCGAACGCGTGTCGCACCGCTATGCGCCGCTGGTCGTGTGGGGCGCGTACCGGGCGGACCAGAACCATCTGACGATCGGCTCGGACAATGTCGCGGGCGGACGTCTCGCGGGCCGCCGCATGATCGACCAGGGCCGGTCCCGTCTGATGTTCGTCGGCGACCCCGCCCCGCCCGAATTCGCCGATCGCCACGCCGGGTTCGCCGCGGCCGCTGCGGAGGCGGGGCTCGCCTGCGAGCTGCTCGAAACGTCGATGACCCCGGAGGCCGTGCACGCGGCGATGGCGCAGCGACTCGCCGCCGCGCCGCCGCCCGATGGCATCTTCGCCGCGTCCGACGTCGCCGCAATGAGCGTGCTGCGTGCGCTTGCCGAAGCCGGGATCGACGTCCCCGCCACCACCGCGGTGATCGGCTATGACGACGTCACGCTGGCCGCGCACACCTCGCCCGCGCTCACGACCATCCGCCAGGATCTCGCCGAGGGCGCCGCGCTGATGGTCGATCGCCTGATGCAGCGGATCGCGGGCCATGCGACCGGATCCGCGATCGTCACCCCCGTCCTGATCGAGCGCCAGTCCGCCTGAACCTCTCCGCCTGCGCTGAATTCAACGCTTCACAATCGATTGCATGACAAGTCTTGCAATCGATTGCGAAAAGCGTATGAGGCGATTCTGGGCTTCATAGAAAGCCACCGCGCAGGGAGGATATCATGAAAGCACGTTACATTTTGCTCGCCGGAATCGCCGCCACGTCCTTCGCGACGGTGGCCGCAGCGCAGACCACGCCCGTCCAGGACGTGCCCGTTCAGACCGCACCCGCGCCGGGCGAGCAGCCCGCCGACACCGCCGCGACGCCGGCGCCGATCGACGGCCAGGACGACATCGTCGTCACTGCGGTCGCGCGCGGCACCAACCGCCTCAACACCTCGATCACAACCAGCTCGATCGGCTCCGACGCGCTGATCCAGCTCGCGCCGCGCACCTCGGGCGAGCTGCTGCGCAACCTGCCCGGCATCCGCGTCGAGGCCTCGGGCGGTGACGGCAACGCGAACATCTCGGTCCGCGGCCTGCCGGTCGCGTCGGGCGGCTCGAAGTTCCTCCAGCTCCAGGAAGACGGCCTGCCGATCCTCGAGTTCGGCGACATCACCTTCGGCAATGCCGACATCTTCCTGCGCGCCGATTTCAACGTCCGCACGGTCGAGTCGGTCCGCGGCGGCTCCGCCTCGACCTTCGCGTCCAACTCGCCCGGCGGCGTGATCAACTTCATCTCGAAGACCGGCGAGCAGGAAGGCGGCGCCTTCCAGCTGTCGAGCGGGCTCGACTACCGCGAATTCCGCGTCGACTTCGACCAGGGCGGCAAGCTCTCGGACAGCGTCACCTATCATGTCGGTGGCTTCTACCGGATCGGTGACGGCCAGCGTGAAGTCGGCTTCGACGGCGTCAAGGGCGGCCAGCTCAAGGCGAACATCACCAAGTCGTTCGGCAATGGCGGCTATGTCCGGCTGTACGGCAAGTATCTCGACGACCGCGCGATCGGCTATCTCCCCAACCCGGTGCGCGTCACGGGCAGCAACAGCGACCCCGACTACAGCAGCATCGCCAATTTCTCGATCAACAACGGCACGCTGCACAGCGCCAACATCCGTACCGCGCAGACGCTCGACGGCAACAACCGGCTGACCACGCGCTCGATCCGTGACGGCCAGCACCCGGTCGTCTATTCGGCGGGCCTCGAGACGCAGATCCCGCTCGCGGACGACTGGAACATCGTCGAGCGGTTCCGCTACGCCGACATTTCGGGCGGCTTCACCTCGCCCTTCCCCGCCAGCGTCGATTCGGCGCAGTCGATCGCCAACGGCATCGGCGGCGCGGGCGCACAGCTGTTCTACGCCAGCGGCGCGCAGGCGGGTCAGCGCATCGGCGACCCCGCCTCGCTCAACGGCAACGGCCTGCTCGCCAACATCGTCCTGTTCGATGTCGACCTGAAGAGCCTCAACAACATCACCAACGACATCCGCCTGAACGGTTCGCTGCCGTTCGCCGGCGGGTCGCTCGCGGTCACCGGCGGCTTCTATGCCTCGCGGCAGGACATCAAGAGCGACTGGCTGTGGACCTCGTCCGTCCAGACCGTCGCGGACAATGGCCGCTCGGAACTCGTCGACGTCCGCACCGCGGCGGGCGTGCCCGTCACGCAGAACGGCGTCCCCGGCTATTCGGCGAGCTTCTTCGGCAATTGCTGCCGCCGCTCCTATGATCTCGACTACACGACCTACGCACCGTTCGCGCAGCTCGGGCTCGAGCTCGGCCGATTCAACATCGACGGGTCGCTGCGCTATGATTTCGGTCGCGCGCGCGGCAGCGTCGCCGGCTCCGATCTCGGCGCCGCGTTCGGCAGCGGCATCACGACGTTCGACATCAACGGCGACGGCGTGATCTCGGCCGCCGAGCGTCAGGTCGCGGTGATCCCCAACGCCCGCTCGCCGCTCGACTACAACTATGACTACCTGTCCTATTCGGGTGGCGTGAACTTCCGCCTGACCGACAGCACCGCGCTGTTCGGTCGCTACAGCCGCGGCGGCCGTGCCAACGCCGATCGCCTGTTGTTCGGCCCCTCGATCAACACCGCGACGGGCGGGCTGACCGACCAGGGCGCAGCGGTCGATTTCGTCCGCCAGCTCGAGGGCGGGTTCAAGTTCCGCCAGGGCGGCGTCTCGCTCTACGCCACCGGCTTCTGGGCGCGCACCGAGGAACAGAATTTCGAGGCGACGACGCAGCGCTTCTTCAACCGCGAATATGACGCCAAGGGCGTCGAGATCGAGGGCCGGATCGCACGCGGACCCTTCTCGCTCTCGGCCGGCGGCACCTATACGGATGCCGAGATCACCCGCGACGTGCTCAACCCCGGGGTCGAGGGCAACCGTCCGCGTCGCCAGGCCAAGTTCATCTATCAGGCGACGCCACAGGTCGATTTCGACCGCGTGACAATCGGCGCGAACGTGATCGGCACCACTGACAGCTATGCGCAGGACAACAATGTCCTCAAGATGCCGGGCTATACGCAGGTCAACGCCTTCGTCTCGATCCGCCCGGCGGACAATGTGACGCTGTCGGTGAACGGCAACAACCTGTTCGACGTGAAGGGCATCACCGAGGCCGAGGAGGGTGCGATCCCGACCAACGGCATCGTCCGCGCCCGGTCGATCACCGGTCGCACGATCTCCGCCGCCGTCCGCTTCGGCTTCTGATCGGCTGACCCAGGTGCGCGTATCCTCCCCCACCGAGCGTCGCCTCGCGGCGCTCGGGCCCCGCCTGCGCCGCCAGCTCGAACGCCTGTATGGCAGTACCGGGCTGGCGATCTGGCCACGGCTCGAGGCGATCCTGCGCGAGCGGGCCGCCGAACGCCCCGCCGCGATGGCTGCCCTCGACGAGGCGCGGCTCGCCGACCCCGACTGGTTCGTCGCGCCCGACATGCTCGGCTATTCGACCTATGTCGACCGGTTCGCCGGGACGGTCGAGGGTCTGATCGGGCATGTCGACCATCTCGAATCGCTCGGTGTCCGCTATCTCCACCTGCTCGCGTTGCTGAAGGCGCGCGAAGGCGACAGCGATGGCGGCTTCGCGGTTGCCGACTATCTGTCGGTCGAGCCACGACTGGGGACGATGGCCGATGTCGAGCGGCTCGCCGCACGGCTGCGCGAGGGGCGGATCAGCCTGTGCGTCGATCTCGCGCTCAACCATACCGCCGACGATCATGCCTGGGCGCAGGCGGCACGCGACGGCGATCCGCATTATCGCGCCTTCTACCACGTTCTCGGCGACGACGAGGCGCAGGCCTATGAAGCCAACCTGCTGCAGGTCTTCCCGACCACCGCACCGGGTAATTTCACGCATGTCCCGGCGATGGGCGGACAGGTCTGGACAACCTTCTACCCGTTCCAGTGGGATCTGAACTGGGCCAACCCGGAGGTCATGCTCGCGATCGTCGACACGATGCTGCGGCTCGCCAATCACGGGTTCGAGGCGTTCCGGCTCGATTCGATCGCGTTTCTCTGGAAGCAGCTCGGCACCGATTGCCGCAACCGGCCGCAGGCGCATTACATCGTCCGCGCACTGCGCGCCGCGCTCGACATCGTCGCCCCCGCGACGCTGCTCAAGGCCGAGGCGATCGTCCCGACCGCGCTGGTCCCGCCCTATTTCGGCGCGGACGAGGGGTCGGACTGGGATGGCGGGTTCGAGCCCGAATGCCATCTCGTCTACAACAACTCGCTGATGGTCGCCGGCTGGGTCGGGCTCGCCGAGCAGTCAGCCGCGCTGCCCCACGCGATCGTCGCGGCGAGCGGCGGCCTGCCGCGCGGCGCGAACTGGCTCAGCTATGCGCGCTGCCACGACGATATCGGCTGGGGCGCGGTGATCGGCGACCTTGCCGGGATCGACCCGGACCCCGTCGCGCGGCTGACCATAGCGGCGAAGTTTCTCGACGGCGCAGAGGGCAGCTGGGCGCGCGGCGAACCGTTCCAGTCGGACGGTTCGGTGCTGCACGGCTCGAACGGGACCATGGCGTCGCTCGCCGGGCTCGAGGCCGCGCGGACCGATGAGGAGCGCGAGCATGCGTTTCGCCGCATCGCGCTGCTCAACGCGCTGTCGATCGCCAGCGGCGGTCTCGCCACGCTCTATATGGGCGACGAGGCCGGGCTGCTCAACGACCACAGCTATCGCTACGATCCCGATCGCGCGCATGAGGGGCGCTGGCTGCACCGCCCGGTGATGGACTGGGACGCGCTCGACCGCGTTGCCGCCCTTCGCATTTCCGGCGACATCAGGGCGCTCCGCACCGCGCGCATCGCCAGCGGCGGGGCCGGCGCGCCCGCGACGATCGCCACGTCGACGTCCGCGCTGCTCGGTATCGCCTGTGGCAGCGACCGCGTCTTCCTCAATTTCTCGCCCCATGCGGTCCAGGTCGGCGATCTCGCCGGCTGGCACGACCGGGTGGCGGATACCCCCATCGGAGACGACGCCATGATCGGTCCCTGGAGCGTGCTTTGGGCAGGACCCTCGGCATGACCGCCGCCCCGCCGCTGTTCGGCTGCATCGAGGCGGGGGGCACCAAGTTCGTGCTCGGCGTCGCGCGTGATCCCGACACCGTCCTCCGGACCGCACGCATCCCCACCACCACGCCCGACGAGACGCTTGGCGCCGCGCTCGAATTCTTCACCGCGGCGCAAGCCGAATGGGGCGCGGTCGACGCGCTCGGCATCGCCTCGTTCGGCCCCGTCGATCTCGACCGCTCCTCACCGGGCTGGGGCCGGATCGTCGACACGCCCAAGCCCGGCTGGAGCGGCACCGACCTGGTCGGTCCGTTCGCCCGCGCGCTCGACTGCCCGGTCGGGTTCGACACCGACGTCAACGGCGCGATCCTCGCCGAGAGCCTGTGGGGCGCCGCCACCGGCGCCGACATCGCGGTATACGTCACCGTAGGTACCGGCATCGGCGGCGGTGCGCTGGTCGAGGAACGCCCGGTGCATGGCAGTCGCCACCCCGAAATGGGCCATATCCTCCCCCGCCGGCATCCCGACGACCGCGACTTCGCCGGCACCTGCCCGTTCCACGGCGACTGCCTCGAAGGACTGGCGAGCGGACCTGCGATCGCCGCGCGCTGGGGCGCGTCGCTGTCGGAGCTCGGCCCCGATCATCCCGCGCATGACATCGTCGCCTATTACCTCGCCCAGCTGGTCGTCGCGCAGCAGGCGCTGCTGTCGCCGCGGCGGATCGTCCTCGGCGGCGGCGTGCTGGGAACCCCCGGGCTGCTCGACCGGGTTCGCGACCACGCCGCTCGGATGGCGAACGGCTATTTCGGCACCCACGATTATGCCACCCTCATCGTCGCGCCGGGACTTGGCGACCGCGCCGGCTTGCTCGGCGCACTGGCACTCGCACAAAGGGCGCGTCGATGACCAAACCCCGTCTGTCGCTGATCCGCCTCATCGAGATGAATCTCGGCTTTCTCGGGCTGCAATTTTCGTTCGGCCTGCAACAGGCCAACATGGCGCCGATCTACGGCTATCTCGGCGCGGACGAGGCGAGCCTGCCGCTGCTCTGGCTCGCAGGGCCGGTGACCGGTCTGCTGATCCAGCCGCTCATCGGCGCGATGAGCGACCGCACCTCGACCCGGATCGGGCGGCGGACCCCCTATTTCCTCGTCGGCGCGGTGCTGTGCAGCCTGTGCCTGCTCGCCATGCCGTACAGCCCGACTTTGTGGGTCGCGGCCAGCCTGTTGTGGGTGCTCGACGCCGCCAACAACGTGACGATGGAGCCCTACCGCGCCTATGTCGGCGACCGGCTGCCCGATGATCAGCGCGCCGCGGGGTTCCTGACCCAGTCCGCATTCACCGGCCTCGCCCAGACCTTGTCCTATCTCGCGCCGTCGCTGCTCGTCTGGATCGGCTTCAACAAGGATGCGGTTGACGGCAACGGCATTCCCGACATCACGCGGATCGCCTTCTTGATCGGCGCGGTACTGTCGCTCGCGACGATCCTCTGGTCGGTCCTGCGCGTGCCCGAGCTGCCCTTGCCCGAGGAGGAAAAGGCGCGGCTGGCGAAGGAACCGCTCACGCTCGGCGGCACGCTGCGCGACCTGAAGACCGCACTGGTCGAGATGCCGCGGCCGATGCGCCAGCTCGCGCTCGCCATGCTGTGCCAATGGTATGCGATGTTCGCCTATTGGCAGTTCATCACCTTCGCGGTCGCGCGCTCGCTGCACGGCACGGCCGATGCGAAGAGCGTGGCGTTCCGCGACACCGTGCTGACCGTCGGTCAGCTCGGCGCCTTCTACAATGCGGTCGCATTCGTCGCGGCGATCGCGCTGGTGCCCGTCGCCCGCCGCTTCGGCGCAAAGACGGCGCATGCCGCCTGCCTGCTCGCATCGGGCGTCGCGATGCTCGCCATTCCCGGCATCCGCGACGAGGCGGGGCTGTTCGTCGCGATGCTCGGCATCGGCATCGGCTGGGCGAGCATGATGGGCAATCCGTACGTCATGCTGATCGACATGATCCCGCCCGAACGCAACGGCGTCTATATGGGCATCTTCAACATGTTCATCGTCATCCCGATGATCATCGAGAGCCTGACCGTCCCGCTCTTCTACCAGTCGCTGCTTGGCGGCGACCCGCGCAACATCCTGTATGTGTCGGGTGCGCTGATGGTGCTCGGCGCGGCCGCGACGCTGCGGGTCCGGATGCCGGCGACGGCGACGCGATCGGCGTCGTAACGGCGGGCCGGGCGTTAGCCGACCGCGGTCGCGTGGATCGGCATCAGCGCCGCGCCGATCGTCGCGGCCGCACCCTGCAGCGTCGATACCGAGATGCGCGGCGGGACGCTGCAATGGTCGCCGATATGCATCGCGCCGAAATCGATGTGGCGGACCAGCGCGTCGAGGATCGGCGTCGGCAACGGGCTCGAGATCACGAACTCGCCCGGATCGATCCAGGCGATCCCCCAGTTGATGATCGGCCCGATCTGCCCCGCGGCGCGGAGCACCCACGCATCGACGACCGGCTCATAGCCCTTGATCACCCGGTCGAAGTCCACCAGCGAGTCGATCGCGCAGCCCGCCTCGCGCAATGTCGACAACAGGTCGAGCGTCGAGGGGCGCGGCGCGCTGGTCGGGTAGAGGCAGCCGATCTCCCCCGCGCTCGCCATCGCCCCGCGCAGGATGCGGCCCTCGACGATGATCCCCGCACCGATCCCGTGCCCGAGCAGGATGACGACCGCGGTCGAACAGCGCCGCATCAGCCCCCCGACATAATATTCGGCGAGCGCCGCCGCGTTCGCGTCGTTCTCGATCCACACCGGGTGGCCGATATGCTCCTCGAACAACGCCTTCAGGTCGATCCCGCGCCACGCCGCCAGGCTGTCGACCGTCCAGCGCCGCGTCCCCTCGATCGACAGCGCCGCACCCGGCACGCCAATCCCGACGCCCAGCAGCCGCCGGCCGAGCAGCCGGTTCGCGATCGCCATCTCGTGCATCGCGGTGGTCACCCGCTGCGCAAACACGCGCGGATCGGGATCGTCGAACGGCGCGGATCGGTGCGCGATCACGCCGCCCGCATAATCGACCAGCGCCACCTCGAGCAGCCCGCGGTGGAGCATCGCCCCGACCCCGTATCCCGCCTCGGGCGAGATCTGCAGCGGGACCGCCGGGCGGCCGGGCGCGACCGGGGCCGCCCCCGGGCATTCCTCGATCAGCCCGTGCGCGAGCAGCGTCGCCGACAGCCGCGTGATCTTGGTCGCGCTCATCCCGAGGTCGGCGGCGAGATCCTTGCGCGACCGTGCTCCCCAGGATCGCAGGATCTGCATCACGCGCCGCTCGTCGTCATCCAGCCTCAACCGCGCCATCGCCATCCGCCCACGTCCCTTCGCCGCACCGGATAGCCGATTAGTTTATTTCGTGAAATTAATTAATTTTGTCATATTCCCCGACCAACGGCTGACATATCAATCGGGTGGGAGAAACAATCATGACAAAACACGGCTTGCGTTCGGGATGTGCGCTGATCGCGCTGGGGATTGCGGCACAGACGCCGGCCTGGGCGCAGACGGCGCCGTCGGCCCCCGCCGCCACCACCGCGACCGCTGCCGACCCGGCCAGCGACCCCGCCCAGGGTGATCCCGCGCAGCCCGATCCCGCCCAGGCTGAACCCGTAGCCGGCACCGACATCATCGTCACCGGCTCGGCACGCGAACAGCGTCGCTTCGATGTCTCCTATGCGGTCAATTCGCTCAGCAATGCCGACATCCAGAAGCTCGCGCCGCTCAACTTCGCCGATCTGCTCGGCAAGCTGCCGGGCTTCGCAGTCGAGAACACCGGTGGCGAGGTCCAGAACATCATCCGGCTGCGCGGTCTGCCCAGCGACGGCGGCCTCGTCACCTTCCAGCAGGACGGGCTGCCGCTGTTCCACGAGAATGACGGCAACTTCTTCCGCGGCGACAGCCTTAACCGCTTCGACCTGATGACGCAGCGCGTCGAAGTCGTGCGCGGCGGCCCCGCCCCGGTCTATGCGAGCTATGCCGCCGCGATCGTCAACAACATCACCGTCTCGGGCACCGACACGGTGCGCGGCGAGGCGCAGCTCACGCTCGGCGACACCGGCCTCTACCGGATCGACGGCTATCAGGCCGGGCCGATCGACGACTCGACCTATTACGCGATCGGCGGTTTCCTCCGCCGCCACGACGGTTATCGCGACAACGGCTTCCCCAACGACCGCGGCGGTCAGGTCCGCGCCAACATCAAGCATGACTTTTCGAACGGGTCGCTGCGGGTGTCAGGGAATTACCTGAACGACCACAACGTCTTCTACCTGCCGATCCCGACCGCCGACCCGCGCGATCCGTCCAAGTCGCTCAAACAGTATATCGACTTCTTCAGCGGCACGATGAATTCGCCCGCGCTGCGCAACGCGACGATCCGCTACCGCGAGGCCGACGGCACGACGCGCAATGTCGGCGCCGATCTCGGCAATGGCCGCCACACGCAGTTCGGCAATGTCGGCGTTCAGTATGACGCCGATTATGACGGCTGGAAGGTCGCCGCAAAGGGCGGGGTCAGCATCGGCAAGCTCCACTTCAACGCGCTCTATTCGACCAGCAATCCGTCCGACGCCACCGCCTTTGCGGGCAGCTATCTGACCGCCGCGCGCACCGCCTTCGGCGCGGGCGTCACCCGCCTCGGCTATGCGATCGCCGGCACCGACGGCGCCGAGGTCTATGACCCCAATGCGGCCTCCGGCCTGGTCGTCCCCGCGCAGTTCCGCGACGTCACGTCGAAATTCTACTCGACCCAGGGCGATCTCAGCGTCACCCGCTCGATCGCAACCGGCTTCGGCACGCACGACCTGCGCGTCGGCGTCTATGGCAGCCTGTACGGCGAAACCAACGAGGTCGCCTATCAGGACTATCTGCTCGAGGTCCGCGGCAAGCCGCGCACGCTCGACCTGATCGCCTATAACGCCGCCGGCCAGGCGCTCGGTTCGGTGACCGACAATGGCGTGCTGCGCTACACGACCACGCTCAACCGCGGCAACACCGACGCGTCGATGTACGCCTTCTACGCCAACGACACCTGGGAACTGACCCCGGGGCTGAAGATCGACGGCGGCATCCGTCACGAACGCTACAGCTTCGACGGCTATGCCTTTGCGACGACCTCGGCCAATCTCGGCGACCCGACGACGCTCGCCGACAATGCCGTGCGCGCCTTTACCGGCCAGATCATCCGCTCCTCGCTCGCGCCCGACATCACCAACTGGACCGCGGGCATCAACTACGACGTCACCCGGCATCTCGGCGCCTATGCGCGCGCGTCGCATCTCGAAACCCCGCCCTCGACGCAGGTCACCTATCAGATCAACCCGACGATCCTGACGCCCAAGGCCAACCAGTATGAGGTCGGGCTGAAGGCGGCGTTCGGCCGGTCCTATCTCTATGTCATCGGCTTCTACACGCGCTACGACCCGCTCAACGCCTCGTTCGTCGCGCTTGACCCGGTCACCGGCCGCAACGACCAGTCGGTGCCGTTCGTCGGCAAGGCGGACATCAAGGGGATCGAGATCGACGGCAATCTCGCGCTGCCCTACGGCTTTGCGATCACCGGCGCGCTCACGGTCAGCGATCCCAAGTACAAGAGCCTCGTCAACGCGAACGGCGCCAGCGCGGGCGATGTCGAGGGCAACCAGCTCGTCCGCGAGCCCAAGGTCTACGGCAATATCCGCCCCTCGGTCGATTTCGACATCGCGGGCAATGCGGTCCAGCTCTATGGTCGCTACGAATATGTCGGGAAACGCTATGTCGATTTCTTCAACAACACCGCGCTGCCCGCCTATGGGACGGTCGGCGCGGGCATCACGCTGACGCGCGACACGTGGCAGATGCAGGTCGTCGGCGACAACATCTTCAACGCCAAGGGCCTGACCGAGGGCAATACGCGCACCGACCAGCTCAGCGGCCAGGGCACCGCGGACGCGATCTACGGCCGTCCGATCTTCGGGCGCAACGTCCGCCTCGTGGTCAGCAAGTCCTGGTGACCGGCCTACGGATGATCCTCGCGGTGGCGCTGGCGGGCAGCGCATCGGTGCCGCTCGGCGCGCAGGTACCGGCACAGGCGGCAACCGGGCAGGTCGGGGCGGTAGGGCGATTGCCCGACGCCCCGATCGACGCACTCTCGCAGCGCCTGTTTCCCCGGCTTGTCGCGTTGCGCACGACGCCGGGCTGGGCGCAGGCGCTCGACCGCGACCCGGCGATGCGCACGCTGCAGGCTGCGCGCACGGCGCGGCGCGCGGCGTGCGGCACCACAGCCGCCTGCACGATCGAGGCGGCGATCTGGACGACCGGGGATCGCACCACGCTCGTCGCGATCCTCGACCGGCTCGCGGCCAAGCGCGTGCTGCCGACGCTCGCGGCGAACGCGGATCTCGCGCCGGTCGCGGCGATCGATGCCGAGCTCGACGGGCTGAACGCGGTGCTGCGCGTCTATGGACTCGGCCAGCCGTCACGCTATCCCGCGATCGACGGCCCCGTCTTCACCCCCGCGGTCCCGTATTTCGCCGATGGCGTCGCAGTCGGCATCGAGTTCGCCCGCGCCGCCTCGGGTGCCGCACCCGATACACTCGACGGCAGCGTCGCGCTCGCGCTCGCGCTGCTCGATGGCAACGACGCGACCGCGGCGACGCTGTTCGAACCGCTCGACGACCGCGAGAATGCCGGCGTCCGTGCCGCGGCCGCACGCACCGACTGGGCCGCCTTCCGCTATACCGCGCTGATCGTGCCCGGCGTCGGGCCGGAGGACAGCGCCACACGGCTCAGCCCGCGCAGCAAGCTCCACGCGCTGCTCGCCGCGCAGCGCTATCGCCAGGGGCTCGCCCCGTTCATCCTCGTCTCGGGCAGCGCGGTCCACCCGCGCGGCACCCGCTTCGTCGAAGCCGTCGAGATCCGCCGCGCGCTGATCGAGCGCTACGCGATTCCCGCCGATCGCATCATCCTCGAACCCTATGCGCGGCATACGACGACCAATCTGCGCAACGCGACGCGGCGGATGGTCGCGCTCGGCATCCCGCTCGACCGGCCGACGCTAATCGTCACCGACGCGCAGCAGAGCGCCTATATCGAAAGCCCGACCTTTACCACGCGCAACACCGCCGAACTCGGCTACATGCCCGGCGCGATCGGCCGGCGGCTGTCCGTCTACGACCTCGAATTCCGCCCGTCGCGCCAATCGCTCCGCCAGGATCCCCGCGATCCGCTCGACCCATGACCAATGTCCTTCAGCGGTCAGACCCCGCAAACACGAACTCCCCAACCCCACCCCCACCCCCACCCCCACCCCCACCCCTCACCCCGGCGAAGGCCGGGGCCCAGTTGGGAAACGACACTGATCGGGGACAACGCACGTGCCCCCCCGCCATCCCGACCCCGTTCCGGCCGTCACGGTCGAGCCGCATCCTCACCCATCCGCTCGTCCTAACCCTGCTGCTAGTTCCCGCCGCCGCATCCGCCCAGGACACCCCCGCCGATCTCGTCGACCCGTTCGTCGGGACACTCGCCGATTTCGGCCAGCTCACCCCCGCCGCGGTCGCGCCGTTCGGCATGGTCCAGCTCGGCCCCGACACCAGCCCCGCCAACCACGCCGGCTATGATCACGCGGCCACCACGTTGCTCGGCTTCTCGCACACGCGCGGCGTCGGCGTCGGCTGCGGCGGTGCAGGCGGCGACCTGATGATCGCGCTACGCTATGCCGGCAGCGACGTTCCACGCGATGCTGCTCCCGCACAGGTCGACAAGACCAGCGAACGCGCCCGCGCCGGCACCTACAGCGTCCGCTACGACGGCGGCATCCTTGCCGAGACGACCGCGACGCGCGGCGGCGGCGTGCTGCGCTTCACCGTACCGCGCGCGGGCACGCTCGACCTGCGGATCGACCCGCGACGCAGCTATGCCAAACGGCTGTCGGCCAACTGGGCGCGCCTCGACAGCGACGATTTGCGTGCCGATCTCGTCGCGGGCACCGTCTGTGACCAGGGCGCCTATCGCCTCCACACCGCCAGCCGGATCCGGGTCAACGGCCGCCTCGTGCATCGCCGGCTGAGTGTCGGCGCTGGCGATCTGGCGACGCTCCGCCTCGTCGCCCGCGCGGGCGACCGGATCGAGATCCGCACCGGCCTGTCGAGCGTCGACGGCGGCGGCGCGGCGCTGACCCGCGACACCGAACTCGGCGACAGGCCGTTCGCGACCATCGCCGCGGCGACCCGGTCCGACTGGAACCGCGTGCTCGGGCGGGTCGTGCCGACCGGTCCGCGCGACCGCCGCGCGCTGTTCTACACTTCGCTCTACCGTGTCATGCAGACCCCGGTCGCGATCGACGATCCGGACGGCCGTCACCGCGACAAGACCGGCCGCATCGCCGTCTCGCCCAAGGGTCGGACGCGCTATGCCAGCTGGTCGCTCTGGGACAATTACCGCACGCAGATGCCGCTGCTGGCGCTGATCCAGCCCGACCGCAGCGCCGACATCGCCGCCTCGCTGGTCGCGCTATACGCCGGCGGCAAGCCGCAATGGTCGACCCGCGACGAGCCGTTTCTGACGGTGCGCACCGAACATGCCGGAATCGCGCTGCTCGATATGCACCGCAAGGGGATCGCGTTCGACACGGACGCGGCGCTCGCCGGCATGGTCGCGGACAGCGCCACGCTCAAGCGCGGCACCCCCGACGAACAGATCGAGGCCGCCTATGACGACTGGGCGGCCGCCGAACTCGCACGCGATCTCGGCCGCACCGATCTCGCCGCGCGCTTCACCGCCAAGGCGCTGTCCTACCGCCCAATGTGGCGATCGGTGTTCCAGTCGCCCGGCGCGGACGGCGACGTCGTCAAGGCGCGCGGGCTCTATCAGGGCACCTTGTGGCAATATCGCTGGGCACCGGTCTTCGATCTCGGCTGGATCACCAAGACCGTCGGGCGCGCGCGGCTGCTGGGCGAACTCCAGACCTTCTTCGGGCAGGGCCTGTTCAACATGACGAACGAGCCCGACATCCACGTCCCCTGGATGTTCGCCGCGCTGGGCGAGCCCCGGCCGACCGCGGATCTCGTCCGGACGATCCTGACCCGGCCGATCGCGCATCCCTATACCAACAGCGGCAAGCTCGCGGTGCCGTTCGTCGGTCGCAGCTTCGCGCTGGCGCCGCAGGGATTCGCCAACGGGATGGACGATGACGCGGGCGGCATGACCGCCTGGTACGTCTTCGCGGCGCTCGGGCTCTATCCGCTCGTACCGGGAGAGCCCTGGTACGTCCCGACGACCCCCGCGTTCGAACGGGTCCGTCTTGATCTCGGCAAGGGGCGCGTGCTGCTGATCCGCCGCGACGGCCCGGCGGACGGCGTCGTGCAACGGGTGACCCTGGACGGACGCGCGCTGTCCACGACGCGGATCGACCATGCCGATCTGATGCGCGGCGGCACGCTGGTCGTCACGACGCAGGCGCCGCGCTCGCAAAATGTCCCGCAACTGCAAGACAGCCGCGCTAGGGTCGCGGTCGATGGCATGCTCCACCCCCGATAACGCCGCCGCCGCGCCGCCTGCCACGGCGCGGATGCTCGGCTATGCGAGCGGCAATTTCGGCAAGAACCTGCTCGCGTCGACGATGGACGTCTTCCTGATGTTCACGCTGACCGAATATTGGGGGATATCGCCGCTCGCCGCCGGGCTGATCGTGATGCTCGGGCTGGTCTGGGACGGGCTGTGCAACCCGCTGCTCGGCCGCCTGCTCGACCGCGCCACCGACCGCGCGGGGCTCTACCGCCGCCTCCTCGTCATCGCCGCCCCCGTCGTCACCATCCCCTTCACCATCCTCTTCCTCCTCCCCACCCCCCAGCCATCCTTCATAATTCCCTGGGCGATCAGTCTCGTACTGGTTTTCCGCACCGCCTATGCGACCTGCGATGTCGCGCATAATGCGCTGACGCTGCCGGTCTTTGCGCGATCCTTCGCCTATATCGGCAAGGGCGTGATCCACGACCCAGACTGGACCGCGCGCGCGCTCACGACGCTCGCGTTGTCGCAACTCGTCATGCTGCCCGTCTGGGTCGGGGCGAGCCGGCGTGCCAGCCAGCGCGGCATGCTGGCGGTCGCGCTGATCCTCGTCGCGGTCGGATCGGCGGTGTTCGCGACGGGACCGCGCGGCATGATGGCGGGGATCGCGCTGTTCGGTGCGGGCAATGCCGGCGTGCAGATGATGATCTGGGCGCTGCTCGCCGACGCGATCGATCACGGCGAGCGCCAGACCGGCGTCCGGCTCGAGGCGGTGCCGGTCGCTTTGCTGCTCCTCACGCTGAAGCTGGGCGGCGGAGTCGGCGGTGCGCTGTTCGGTCAGGGCCTCGCCCTGGCCGGCTGGACCGGCACCGCCCCGCTCGGCGAGACCGGCGGTGGGCAGCTCCTGGCCATGGCGTGGGCGATGCCGGCTGCGGGCGCGGTCATCGGCATCGCGGTGGTTGTCTTGCAGTCCCACACCGGTGCGGGACGTTCCACCGTCCCCGCAGCACGCAGCCTGCCCAACAGCGTGAGCAGATCCCGCGCCGGATAGCGGCCGGCCGCGTTGTCGTACATCGCCCGGCACGTCGCGATATCGAACCATGCCGCGCATTTCGCGGTCGCTATCTCCGGCGCATTCCCGCGCCCTCCAACGCCTTTCCGGGGGCCGCTCCTTACAGTTGTTGAAACAAAGTGTTGGACGGCAGATACTGTGAAGAATAATAGACAGTGCACAGCCTGGCATGCGGACCCGGCGCTTGGTCGAGAGGAGCAGGATTATGAAATCAGCATCCACGATTCGGTTTGGACATCTGGCACTTTGCGTCGCGCTCTCGGCGACGGTGCTCAGCGCCTGCTCGAAAAAGGCGGCCGAGGAGCCCGCCGCGGGCGAAACCGCTGCCGCCGCGCCGGAAGCCGCTACCGCAAACGCTGCGGCTCCGGCTGAGACTGCCGCGCCGGCGGCGACCGCATCCACCGCCGCGCCGGCCCCTGATAACGTCGATACGCTCAGCGGCGTCAAATTCGCCGGCTACACGGGTGATGCCGCGAAAGGAAAGACCGCGTTCATCACCTGCCAGACCTGTCACGCGGTCGAGGCCGGCGTGAACAAGATCGGCCCCTCGCTGCACGAAGTGGTCGGCCGGGCCGCGGGAACGGTCGCCGGCTACACCTATTCCGCCGCCAACAAGAATAGCGGGATCACCTGGACCCCCGAAAAGCTGTTCCAGTATCTCGAAAAACCGCAACGCGTCGTCCCGGGTACCAAGATGGCGTTCCCGGGCATCCCCGATCCGCAGAAACGCGCCGACGTGATCGCCTATCTGCAAGCCGGCGGCTGAGCAGAACCGCCGCCCCTGCCCCACCGGTCCCGCTCCTGCCTGTTGCGGGAACGGGCGGGATCGGTCGCAGCTTCGCTTGACCCCGTGACCATGGTCCGGTCGCCGCAGAGCAGGGTGTGAAACGCAAGGCCCGGTTCTGCAAACTGGCTAACCGACATTCAGCTTCGTGCCGTCCGCGCCAGATCGGCGAGATGGACCGGCAGCGACGCGATGAGCGGCACCGCGATCCAAGGCCAGTCGAGCCCGGTCAGCGCGGCGCGCAGCGCGATCAGCATCAGCATGCCCGGCGCCAGCCGGAGCGCCGCGGTCGCCATGCTCCACCCCTGCCGTCGCAGACAGAGAAGTTCGAGGGCGATCACCCCCAGCACGATATCGACCGCGTGCCCGCTGGCGAATAGCCAGGTCAGGAAAAGGGTCCGTTGAGCTGGACGATCGCCAGATTGAGGTAACCCGCGAACCCCACCCACAGCAGATAGGGCAGCAACAGCGCTGCCGCGGACCGCGAATGCCGGGCTAGGACGACGATCAGCACCAGGATCGACAGCCAGAGCACGGTTATCTCCGCGACCGCCCAGTCGGGCCGCTGCAGCCGGAAGAAGACGAGGCTCCACAGGATGTTGAGAAACCCGTTGCCCGCGAACAGCCCGAGCAGCCATTCGCGCTCGCGCCACCCCGCAATCGCCCGCCACCCCGTCACGCCCGCCAGCGCCGTGCAGCTGTAGATCGCGGTCCAGGCCAGACCATAGGCGGCGTCGGGCGGTGCCCAATGCGGCTTGAGCAGACTGCCATACCAGGATCCGGTGTCGATGATCGTCGCGCCCACCAGCGCCACCAATGTCGCGAGCAATGCCGCGATGCACACCGGAAAGATCCAGACCCTATCCATCGCGCATCAGCTCACGGTCTGCAGCAGATGCCGCATGTCCTTGGCGAAGATCCGCGCATAGGCGAGCGGCCGCGCATAGATCAGCTGCTTGTTCATATAGGCGTGCCAGGTCAGATGCTGGACGTCGCGGTCGGCGCACATCGCCACGAAGCGTTCGCGGCGGCGATCGTCGCGGTACCAGAAATGCTGCATGATCGCGAGGATGCGGAACACCAGCCCATGCGCACGCATGAACCGCCGCCGCGCCGCGCCGAGCGCCTTGGGGTCTCCGCTGGCGAGGAAGGTATCGACTGCCTCGGCAGCGAACCGCGCGGACAGCATGGCGTAATAGAGCCCCTCGCCCGAGGCCGGCGCGACCGCCCCCGCGGCATCGCCGATCACCAACACGTCGCGGCCATTGTCCCATCGCCGCAACGGGCGGAGCGGGATCGGCGCACCCTCGCGACGCAGCGTCACGCACGACTCGAGCCCGAGCCGCACGCGCAACCGGATGGTCGCGTCACGCAAACCATGCCCCTTGTGCGCGCTGCCGACGCCGATGCTCGCTGTATCGCCGTGCGGGAACAGCCAGCCGTAAAAGTCGGGCGAAAATTCGGCCTGATAGAAGACGTCGCACCGGGTGCGGTCGAACGCCGCGGTGCCGGGTTGCGGCGTACGGATCACCTCGTGATAGGCGAAGACGCACGGGTTGCGCACCGCATCGTCGAACACCGCCTCGGCGACGCGCGACCGGGCGCCGTCCGCGCCGATCACGCACCGCGCGCGGACGCGATGATCGCCCTCGCCATCGGTGTAGCGGACCTGTGCGCCACCATCGCCGTCGCGGACGATCGCCTCGAACCGCCCGGTGCGCCGCTCCGCGCCCTGCTTGGCAGCGCGGTCGCGCAGCCACTCGTCGAACGTGTCGCGGTCGACCATGCCGACATAGCCGCCCGCGCCGCTCGGATCGACCGGCATGTCGACCGCACGCCGCGACGGGGCGATCATCCGCGCGGTTCGCGCCCGCCCGACGATCAGATGATCGGGAATCGCGAAATCACGGATCAGCCGCGGCGGGATGGCGCCGCCGCACGGCTTGATCCGGCCCGCGCGATCGAGCAGCAGCACCGATCGCCCCGCCTGCGCCAGCTCGGCAGCGGCGGTCGCCCCGGCCGGACCGCCGCCGACGACGACGCAGTCATAGGTCGTCATGCCGCCGCCGCGCGCGCGCGCGACTGGCGTCATGTCCTGCTGGCGACCCGGCCTGCGCATCGCCAGCCCTGCGGCGGCGACGAAGACCAGCGCTTCGGCCAGGAAGACCAGGGTGAAGACGGTGGCGGGAGATTCGATCTGGCTCCGCCCGAGATCGACGCCCGTCGCGCCGAGCAACCCGCCAAGCCCGAAGGCGATCGCCTGCGCCGCGCCCCACACGCCCATGCGGAGTCCCGCCTGCTCCCGCCCCTCTGCCTGCCCGCGTGCCGCCAGCGCGATCATCGCGCCGATCGCCGCGACCGCGAAGACGCCATTGGCCAGGCCGAGCAGCGCGACATTGGCGGTCAGCGGCCAACCCGGCCCGATCCGCGCCGCCAGCGCGAGCCCCGCCAGCGCCGCCGCCGACCCGAGACACCCGCCACCGATCCACCAGCGCAGTCCGCGCGTCTCCCCGCCTTCACCCCGCCCGCCGCCAAACGCCCCGCCGCCGACCCCCGCGACGATCATCCCGACAAGCACACCCCCATGCTGCACCCCGGACAGCTGCGTCGAGGCCCCCGGCGCGAGCCCGAACACCAGCCCGGCGAACGGCTCGAGGATCAGATCCTGCATGGCGTAGGCCAGCATCGAGACGAAGACGAAGAGCGTGAAGCGGCGCGCCTCGCCATCGGCCCAGATCGTCCGCAACGCCGCCGTCAGCGTAGCGGATCGCTCCCCCCGCCGGGATGCGTCGACCGGCGTGGCGAGCGCCCTGGACGGTGCAGCCCCCTCGACGCCGAGAAGCGCCACCACCGCGAGCGCGAACGCGCACCCCGCAACACCGGCCGCGACCTGGGTCAGCCGCGCTGCGGAAAAAGGTTCGAGCAGCGCACCGGCTATACCCGCCGTCACCGCGATCCCCGCGACCATCATGATCCAGGTGATCGCCGCCGCCGCCGCGCGCCGCTCGGGCGCGACTCGGGTCGCGAGCAATGCCAGCAGCGAGGTGCCCGCCGCGCCCACGCCCATGCCGATCATCGCAAACGCGGCAATCGCCAGCGCCAGCCCCCCGGGCGCGCGTGCGGCGAGCAGCGGCAGCGCACCGACCGCGAGCAAAGCGCCGAGCGCGAGCACCGCCATGCCCCCTATGATCCAGGGTGTCCGCCGCGCGCCGCGATCCGAACCATGCCCCCAGACCGGTCGCGACAGCTGGACCGCATAATGCCAGGCGACCAGACCGGCGGGGAGCGCCGCGGGCAGTGCATATTCGACCACCATCACGCGGTTGAGCAGCGACGTCGCCAGCATCACGATCGCGCCGATCGCGCTCTGCACCAGCCCGAGCCGCACGATACCGAGCCAGCCGAGCGGGACCACGCTCACAACCCCGCCACCCCGCCGAGCCCGAACGCCGACGCCAGCATCCCGAGGACATAGAGCGTCGTGCCGGTCGCATTATACCACGGGGTGTTCTTGAGCGGATCGCGCAGCAGCCGCACCATCAGCGCCAATTGCCCCACCAGCAACGCCGCGACCAACAGCGCGATCAGCCCGTGCCCCCACAAAGCCAGCAGGCCGATCACCGCGACCTGCGGGACCGCCATGACGATACAGGCCAGCCGGGCGGCGCGATTCACTCCCAGCACGACCGGCAGCGAGCGCAACCCCATCATCCGATCGCCCTCGACTGCCTTGAAATCGTTGAGCGTCATGATGCCGTGCGCGCCGGCGGTGTAGAGGCCGAGTATGACCAGCACCGCAGCATCGGGCCAGCCGCCCGTCATCGCCGCCGCGCCGGTAAACCAGGTCAGCCCCTCATAGGTCAGCGCGACCACCGCGGGCCCCCAGATCCCGCTCGCCTTGAACCGGAATGGCGGCGCGCTATAGGCCCAGGCGCAGGCCAGCGCGACGCCGGTCGCCGCGAACACCAGCGGCCCCATCGCCGCCCCAACCGCTGCCGAGATCAGGCTGCCCGCGATCGCGATCCACAAGCCCCAACTGCCGGCGATCCGCCCCGACGGGATCGGCCGCAGCGGCTCGTTGATCGCATCGACATGGCGGTCGAACCAGTCATTGGCCGCCTGGCTCGTTCCGCAGACCAGCGGCCCCGTCAGCAGGATACCCCCGACAAGAAACGGCCAGCGATCGCCCAGCGGAACGCCCGACGACACGACCCCGCACAGGAACGCCCAGATCGGTGGAAACCAGGTGACCGGCTTGAGCAGTTCCAGCACGTCGCGGGCCGCGGGCGGCGGCATCGCGACACGGGAAGCGGACAGGCGATCCATGTCGCGAAGCTAGGATCAGACGGTCTTGGCTGTCAATATATGTTGACACCAATCATCGACAACCTGCCGGTCAGCCGTCGCCCGACACGAGATTGCCGAGGCCGTGGCGATGAAGCTTCGAATAGAGGCTTTGCCGGCTCACGCCGAGCACCTCCGCCGCGGACGCGCGGTTGTCCGACGTATAGGCCAGCGCCGCCTCGATGCAGAGCCGCTCGATCAGGTCCGTACTCTCGCGCACGATCTCCTTCAGCGACATGCGGCCGACCAGCTCGGTCAGCTGCTCGACCGATCGCGGCGTGTCGTGCGCGACCAGCGGCACCTGGCGCAGGCGGCGTCCGACATGGCGGATCGTGAAGCCGAAACACTCGCTGCCCCCCATCGGTGCGACCACGCCGGACACCTCGATCTCGGCCTGCGCACCCGCCGCGCCGCGCAGGATCGTCGCGACGTTGCGGACCGAGCCATGTTCGCGCAGCTGCGCGACGATCAGCTCGAGATCGATGCCCGGCCTACCCAGCCACGCACCCAGCCGCGCGCCGATCAGCCGCTCGATCGACGGCATTTCGGTCAGCTCGACAAAGGCGGCGTTCGCGGTCAGCACCGTCAGGTCGCGATCGACCAGCACGAACGAATCGGGCATACGCTCGACCACGTCGCCGAGCGTCGCCTCGTGCCGCCGCGCACCGACGACCGGCTCGACCGCCTCGATCCGGACGATCAGCGACGGGCTGCGCGCCTGACGGAACAGCTTCGCATCGATTCGCACGTCGACCGCGCGATCGTTCAGGCGCAGCGCGACCGGTGCGACATCGTCCGCCGCCTCCGCCGCGCCGAGATGCGCGACCAGATCGTCGCGATCATGCGGATCGACGATCGTGCTGACCGGTGCACCGACCAGCGTATCGGCGGCGGCATCGAGCAGCCGCAGCGCCGCCGGATTCGCCTCGCGGATGCGGCGCGACCCGGCATCGACGACCAGGATCGCATCGGACGCCATGTCGAACAGCATCCGGTACCGCGTCTCGGCCTGGCGCAGGCGAATATAGTCGCGCTCCAGCGCCTGTTGCGTCTGGAGCAGCCGCTGCTGCGTCGCCGCCGCGCCGCGCAGGTCGCGGCCGATCGCGACGAGCCGATCGGGCGTGCCGAGCGACATCACCAGATAGCGGACCGGTACGTCGCCACCCGCCGCGGGATGCGTCACCTGTCGCCAGCGCGCGGGTTCGGGGCGGCCCGCCGCCGCGAGCATCTCGGCCGCCTTGGGACGGCTTTCGACCGTCATCGTGTCCATCCAGCGTTCGCCGACCCAGCCGGCAAAACCGTGATTGGCAAGATCACCTTGCGACACCGCGACGTCGAGGATTTGCCCATCGGCGGCGAGGATGAAGGCGACGTCGCCGACGGCCGCGAGCAGTGACGCGGCCACGCGCGCGCTCAGGGCCCCGGGCGCGGCGTCGGGGCGGGCGAAGGCCAGATGCGGGGAAGAGGCGATAGTCTTGTCCATCGACGAGCGTCGCGCTCCAATCTGCAGCAATCAATTACACGCCGTGGTCCCCCATGCGCTTTCGCGGAGAAGATCGCCGGCCATTTTCAGCGCGAGTTTCGCATCGGACGCGGTACCATCGGCGCCGACTTTGGTGGCGAGATCCGGGTCTGCATTGAAAATCGCGCCGCCGACCATGATGCAGACACGAGAATTTCGCGAAACCCTTCGCAACGCAGCAATGATCGAAGCAAGTCCGGCGATATGGCAGTCGCAACTGATCGTCAATCCGATGATACCGAACCAGTCCGCCGTCGCGGCATCCAGCAACACGGGCGTCTCCGCGTCGTTGATCCGGTCCGTCAGCCAGCCGCCATGCCGAAAGACCTCGTCGAGGACGATCGTCCCGAAGCTGTGATGATCGCCCTGTAACGACGCGAATAATGCCCGATGCCGGTCGCCCGGATCTGTCCGGATGCTCGGCATGCGACCGGCAATCTCGTGCACGACTTCCTGCAGCCGCCACAACCCCATCGTGACATCGACGAAATCGCAGCGATCATCATCCCAATATTCACCGAGCAGACGCGCGGCGGGTGCAAGCAGATCGACCATGACCGTCTCGACCGAGACACCGCGGTCGAGGATCGTCTCGATATGCGCGAGCAGGCGGTCGGCATCGACCTGCATCACCAGCGGCGCGAAGATGCCCACCTCGACGCTGTCGATCGGGCCATCCGTCCCGATCTCGGCGGAGGGCATCGCCGCACTGGCATGCGCAGCCATCAGCCGCGGAATGATCTCGCATTCGATCAGCGCCGACAAAGGGCGATCATAGTCCCCGTCATCGCGACGCGGCCCCGGACCAAGATCTCGGCGGCCATCGCTCCAGTCCCGACGTGCAAACGACCCGGTGCTCCACCGGAAACCGCGCAAATAGTGAGTAACCGCTGCCATTACCGGCTCTCCCCAGCCTGGTCGACACGCCAACAACTACAGACCGGGACCTGCATTTGGCAGATTAGCGGCGACTCGCAGCATATCCCACTTGCAATTGACTGACAACCGGACGGTTTTGCTGCACCGCACAAACTGTCCCGGATTATGGACGTCCAAATAACTTGACACTTTTTGAGGGGCGGGCGTAAGGTCCGATCGGAACTTGGGCAGGCGGGGCGCGATGCGAGCGAACGACCTTTCTCCGGCAGATCGGCAGGGCGGCACGGCCGTCCCGGGCGCCCGCCGGGCAGCCGCCCCGCTCTACACGCCGGACCAGCGCGAGCGCCGCGACTCGTCGGCCTGGACGCTGGTCCAGGGGGTGCTCGCCCCGATCCAGTTCCTGATCTTCCTCGTCAGTCTGACGCTGGTCCTGCGCTATCTGGCGACGGGCGATGGCGTGGTCGCCGCGACGATATCGATCATGGTCAAGACGGGCGCGCTCTATGCGATCATGATCACCGGCGCGATCTGGGAGAAGCAGGTGTTCGGCCGATGGCTGTTCGCCCCCGCCTTCTTCTGGGAGGACGTCGTGAGCATGCTCGTGCTCGCGCTGCACACCGCCTATCTCGTCGCGCTTGCCCGCGACTTCGGCAGCGAGGCGGGACGCATGTGGCTCGCGCTCGCGGCCTATGCGAGCTACGTCGTCAATGCCGCGCAGTTCCTGATCAAGCTGCGGGCCGCGCGGTTGCAGCGTGCACCGGCGGGCATGGTCGCGTCATGACCGCCCCGCTTTCCACCCCCCTGCCCACCGCCCCCCTGGCAACCGCGCAGCATCTCGGCCGGACCGGATGCGACGCCGCGCCCGTGCTGCGCGAACGCGGCCAGCGCGAGGTGTTCTGCGGGCTCACCGGGATCATCTGGCTGCACCGCAAGATCCAGGACGCGTTCTTCCTCGTCGTCGGCTCGCGGACCTGCGCGCATCTGCTGCAATCGGCGGCGGGCGTGATGGTCTTTGCCGAGCCGCGCTTCGCCACCGCGATCATCGAGGAGCGCGACCTCGCGGGGATGGCGGACTGCAATGACGAGCTCGACCGCATCGTCGACCAGATGCTGCTGCGCCGGCCCGATATCAAGCTGCTGTTCCTTGTAGGCTCCTGCCCGTCGGAGGTGATCAAGCTCGACCTCTCGCGCGCCGCGGCCCGGCTGTCGGTCAAGCACGGCCGCACGACCCGGATCCTCAATTATTCGGGCAGCGGGATCGAGACGACCTTCACCGAGGGGGAGGATGCCTGCCTCGCGGCGCTGGTCCCCGGCCTCGCCGCTGACGCATCCCCCGCGCCGAGCCTGATGATCGTCGGCGCGCTGCCCGATGTCGTCGAGGACCAGTTCCTCCGGCTGTTCGACGCGCTCGGCATCGGCCCCGTCCATACGCTGCCCGCGCGCCGCGCCGGCGCGATGCCGCCGGTCGGCCCCAATACGCGCTTCCTGCTCGCCCAGCCGTTTCTCGGCGAGACGGCGCGCGCACTCGAGGATCGCGGCGCGACCCGACTCGACGCGCTGTTCCCGTTCGGTGCCGAGGGCACGACCGACTGGCTGCACGCCGCCGCCCTGGCGTTCGGCGTCGACGCGATGCAGTTCCTGCGCACGATCGCGCCCGGCCGCGAACGCGCCAAGCGTGCGCTCGCGCATGCACGTCCGCTGCTCGAGGGCCGGCGGATCAGCTTCCTCCCTGATTCCCAGCTCGAAATCCCGCTCGCGCGCTTTCTCGCGACCGAGCTCGGCATGGTCCCGGTCGAGGTCGGCACCCCCTATCTGCACCGCCGCCACCTCGCGCGCGAACTCGCACTGCTCCCCGCCGCGACGCGGCTGAGCGAGGGGCAGGATGTCGATCGCCAGCTCGACCGCGTCCGTGCGGATCGCCCCGATCTCACCGTCTGCGGCCTCGGTCTCGCCAACCCGCTCGAGGCGGAGGGTCTGACGACGAAATGGGCGATCGAGCTCGTCTTCTCGCCCGTCCACGGCTTCGACCAGGCGGGCGACCTCGCCGACCTCTTCGCGCGACCGCTGCGGCGGCGCGACCTGCTGAGGGTGTGATGCAGCTGACCGTCTGGACCTATGAGGGACCACCCCATGTCGGCGCGATGCGGATCGCGACCGCGATGGAGGACGTGCATTATGTCCTCCATGCGCCGCAGGGCGACACCTATGCCGACCTGCTGTTCACGATGATCGAGCGGCGCGGCAAGCGCCCGCCGGTCACCTACACGACCTTCCAGGCGCGCGACCTCGGCAAGGATACCGCCGCGCTGTTCCAGACCGCGGCGCGCGATGCCTATGCGCGCTTCACGCCGGGCACGATGCTGGTCGGCGCCTCGTGCACCGCCGAACTGATTCAGGACGATCCCGCCGGGCTGGTCGCGGCGATGGACCTGCCCTGCCCGGTCGTGGCGCTCGAACTGCCCAGCTATCAGCGCAAGGAGAATTGGGGCGCGGCGGAGACCTTCTACCAGCTCGTCCGGACCCTCGCGCCCAACCCCGCGCCCAACCGGGCAAACGCGCGCCCGACCGCCAACATCCTCGGCCCGACCGCGCTCGGCTTCCGGCACCGCGACGACGTGATCGAAGTCCGCCGCATCCTCGACGCGCTGGGGATCGCCGTGAACGTCGTGGCGCCGCTCGGTGCGACCACCGCGGACATCGCCCGGTTGCCCGACGCCGATTTCAACATCTGCCTCTATCCCGAGATCGCCGACACCGCCTGCCGCTGGCTCGCGCGCGAACACGGCCAGCCCGTCGTCACCACCGTGCCGATCGGCCACGGCGCGACGCGCGATTTCATCGCCGAGCTGGCGGCGCTGACCGGAATCGATCCGACGGGCGCGTGCGACCTTGGTCACCTTCCCTGGTGGAGCCGCTCGGTCGACTCGACCTATCTGACGGGCAAGCGCGTCTTCATCTTCGGCGATGCGACGCATGCGATCGCCGCCGCCCGCGTCGCGCGCGACGAACTCGGGTTCGAGGTCGTCGGGCTCGGCTGCTACAACCGCGAATTCGCGCGTGACCTGCGCACCGCCGCGGCGCTCTACGGCGTCACGCCGCTGATCACCGACGATTATCTGGTCGTCGAGGAGGCGATCCAGGCGCTGCAGCCCGAATTGGTGCTCGGCACGCAGATGGAACGGCATATCGCCAAGCGGCTCCGAATCCCGTGCGCGGTGATCTCGGCCCCCGTCCATGTCCAGGATTTCCCCGCGCGCTATTCGCCGCAAATGGGGTTTGAGGGCGCGAACGTGCTGTTCGACACCTGGGTCCATCCGCTCGTGATGGGGCTGGAGGAGCATCTGCTGACGATGTTCCGCGACGATTTCGAGTTCAGCGACATGGCCGGCGCGAGCCATCTTGCGCCCCTCCCGGTGGCGCCCGAGACAGCGCCGCAGCCGGTATCGCCCGAGGTCGCGCCCCGCCCCGCCCCTGACGCCAGGGCCGCGCGTGTCTGGTCCGCCGATGCCGAGCGCGAGCTGCTCAAGATCCCCTTCTTCGTCCGCGGCAAGGCGCGTCGCAACACCGAACGGTTCGCCGCCGAGCGCGACGTCGCAACGATCACGATCGACACGCTCTATGATGCGAAGGCCCATTATGCCCGATAGCGCCATCCGCCGCCCGGTCCCGCTGCATGTCGTGATCGTCACGCTCGACAACCATCTGTCGGGCGCCGGCGTGGTGAGCGTCCCCCCGCTGCTTTTCGCGCTGCTGATGTGGTTTATCGGGACCGCCGCCGTGGTCTGGCTCGACAGCCGTCCGGCGGCGACGTTCCGCACCAGCCTGACGCTGGCCGGGCTGGTCGCGATCGCCGCGGTCGCGCTGGTCGGGTCGATCGCCGACCAGGCGAGCGCCGGTGCCGCCTATACCGGGTTCGCCGCGGCGATCCTGATCTGGGGCTGGCACGAAATGAGCTTTCTCATGGGGGCGGTCGCGGGTCCGCGTCGCACCGAATGTCCGCCCGACGCGACCGGGTGGCCCCGCTTCCGCGCCGCGACCGCCACCGTGATCCATCACGAGCTCGCGATCGCCGCGACCGCGATCCTGCTCTTCGCGGTCAGCTGGGGCGGGCCGAACCAGGCCGCGCCGCTCACCTTCCTGCTGCTGTTCGTGTTGCGGCTATCCGCCAAGTTCAACCTGTATCTGGGCGTGCCCAATCTCAGCGACGAGGTGTTTCCCGCGCATCTGGCCTATCTCAAGAGCTATTTCCGCAAGCGCCGGCTGAACGCGCTGTTCCCGGTCTCGATCCTGGCCAGTGGCGCGATCGCGGCGTGGGCCTGGACGGTCGCGGAGGCCGCCCCCGCCGGCAGCGGCGCCGCGGCCGCGGGTACGCTGTTCGCGGGGCTGGCGGTTCTCGGGCTCGTCGAGCATCTGTTTCTGCTCCTGCCGATGCGTGATGCGCGCCTCTGGCGCTGGGCCGCTTCCTCCACACGAGCGGCACAGGCCGCCATCACCGACGGACGGGGACGATCGCATGGACTATGAGGCATTTTTCGAAGGTGAACTCGCGGCGCTCCGCGACGATGGGCGCTACCGGGTGTTTGCCGAGCTGGAGCGCACCGCGGGCGCCTTTCCCGCCGCCGAACAGGTCATCCGCCGGACCCGGCGACCGGTGACGGTGTGGTGCTCGAACGATTATCTCGGCATGGGCCAGCATCCCGCGGTGCTCGAGGCGATGCATGCGACGATCGACCGGTGCGGCGCGGGCGCGGGCGGGACGCGCAACATCTCGGGGACGACACACAGCCATGTGCTGCTCGAGGCCGAACTGGCGGATCTCCACGCCAAGGAGGCGGCGTTGCTCTTCACGTCGGGCTATGTCTCGAATTGGGCCGCGCTGGGTACGCTCGGCGCGCGGCTGCCCGGCTGTGTCATCCTGTCCGACGCGCTCAACCATGCGTCGATGATCGAGGGCATCCGCCACAGCCGCGCCGAGGTGCAGGTCTTCACGCACAATAGCCCGGAGGATCTAGATCGCCGGCTGTCGCAACTCGATCCGTCGCGGCCCAAGATCGTCGCCTTTGAAAGCGTCTATTCGATGGACGGCGACATCGCGCCGATCGCCGAGCTGCTCGACGTCTGCGAGGCGCATGGCGCATTGTCCTATCTCGACGAGGTGCACGGGGTCGGTCTCTATGGTCCGCGCGGCGGCGGCGTTGCCGAGCGCGAGGGGCTGATGGACCGCGTCACGGTGATCGAGGGCACGCTCGGGAAGGCCTTTGGCGTAATGGGCGGCTATATCGCCGCGTCGGCGGCGCTGTGCGATTTCGTCCGCAGCTTCGCTAGCGGCTTCATCTTCACCACCGCCCTCCCCCCCGCGCTCGCCGCGGGCGCGACCGCGAGCATCCGCCACCTCAAGGTAAGCCAGGTCGAGCGTGCGCGGCACCGCGATCGCGTCGCCACCGTCCGCCGCCGGCTCGACGCCGCTGGCATCCCCACGGTCGACAATCCGAGCCATATCATCCCGGTAATGGTCGGCGATGCGCACAAGTGCAAACGGATCAGCGACTGGCTGCTCGAACATCACGGCATCTACGTCCAGCCGATCAATTACCCGACCGTCCCCGTCGGGACGGAACGGCTCAGGCTGACGCCGTCGCCGGTGCATAGCGATGCCGATATCGACACGCTGGTGACCGCGCTCAGCGAGATCTGGTCGCAATGCGCGCTGGCGCGGCGGGCGATGGCGGCCTGACCGGGTGCCGTCGGCGTCTAAAGGGCGCCGACGGCTCTGGACCACCGTCGCCGGGCGTCACGCCGCCAGGTGTTTGTGCATCCGCCAGCGCCCCAGCGCGACAAGCGCGATCACCACGGGCACCGCCGCCGCCGTGGCGACGTCATGATGGACGCCCGGAATGGCCGTCAGCAGATACCCCCTTCAGGACCAGATCGGCAGGTTGAGCCACCACGTCCACCATTCGGGCCAGCCGCGCGTCCAGAGCGGCCCCGAGATGATGATGCAGATCGCGCTCCAGAACCCCGCAGACAATGCGAGGAACAGGCCCAGCCGGTGGATGCCGAGCGTTCCGATCGAATAGCCGATCGTGTCGCGGAAGAACGCGTCCTCATATTCCGGCGACTTGACCGGTTCGCCCTCCGCCGGGTTGACCGCGGACAGCACCAGCGCGCCGTGGAACGCCAGCGCGCCCCCGGTCGTGAAGAAGAAGCTCACCGCGAGCATGTGCGCGGGATTGTAGTGGAAGTGGAGATATTGGTAGCCGGTGTTCGACACCCAATCGAGATGGCTGAAGATCCCGTACGGAAAGCCGAAGCCCCACGCGCCGAGCAGCCATGGTCGGACGACGACCAGCGAGACATAGGCGAAGATCGCAAAGCCATAGGCGAAGGGCACATGATAGCCCATGCCGAGCTTGTTGCAGATCTCGACCTCGCGCAGCGCCCAGGACACGAAGGCCACGATCGCGCAGATCGTGATGACCTGCCAGAACCCGCCCTCGCGCAGCGGCGCCAGCCCCAGGCCATAGGCGATGTCGGGCGGCGCGATGCTGATCAGCCAGGGATTCCAGCTCGGCCCGAGCGACGCGGCGTAGAAGATCAGCAACGTGCCGAGCAGCGCGGAGATCGCGGTCGTGACGCCGAAGAACCCGACGTAAAAGGGCCCGACCCAGAAGTCGAACAGGTCGCCGCCAAGCAGCGTCCCGCCGCGCACCCGGTATTTTCGCTCGAAGCTCAACAGCGCCATGGCACGTCTCCGTTTCCCCGTTTCGTCACGGCATCCCGTCACGCCGTCCCATCACCCCGTGCCGATCGGCCGGGGTCGGGACTGCGGTGGAGCCAGGGGGTATGGGAGGACGGGTTCGGTCTGCCCCCGTCCTCCGCAACCGCCGATCGTCGCATCAACTGCCCGCGGGCGCGGTGACGGCGGGCGCTTTGTGCGGGCCATCGAGCCAGTTGAAGCGATCGGTGCTGAGCAGGATGAAGTGGATCAGCAGTGCCAGCACCAGCAGGAACGTGAACAGAGCGACGAGCGAACGCCGCGGATCGAAGATCAGCCAGATTCTCCACATGACGTGGTTCCTCTCATTGGTTTGCGATTAGGGCGTGCGGCTCAAAACCAGGGGCGCCAGTTCCAGACCAGGAAATGCGCGATGACCGCGACGACGGTGAAGATCAGGAAGCTGGTGATGAACAGCTTGTGAAACTCCTTGGCCTCTTCGGGCGTGAGGTAGGTGCCAAGCCCCATCCTCTCGTCCTTGTCTCTCAGGTCGCTCATGATGACGTCTCCGTTGTTCCCGAGGAGAAGGGGAGCGTGAATCGCGCTCCCTGGATCCAGGCGGACCGGATGCCCGCGAGGAAGGAGTCACCCGCATCGGCACCGGTCGGGCCGAACGGGAAAGGCAGTGCCGGGGTCATCGCCCGCGGCTTTCGGTGATTGCGTGCGCGAGGCGGTCCGTGCTGATCGACGCTTCGCCCGCGCGGCGAGCGCCGCGTTCGGCCGCGTCGCGGATGCGCTTGGCGGCAGAGATCCGCACCAGCACCGGTTCGCGCTCGATCACCGCGTCGAGCGCGGCCTTGGCATCGTCGTCCCAGGCCACGTCGCGGTCGATCCGCGCGGGGGTCGCCTCGACCTGGTCGAGCTGTCCGGCAAGCGGCAGGATGTGGAAAAGCGCGTCGAACAGCGCGTTGCACACCTCCTGGATCAGATAGGTTGCGCCGGCATAGCCCATGAACGGCGTACCGGTGTGCCGGCGGATCACCGCGCCGGGGAAGCTCGCCGGGATATAGACGCCCCGCGCGCCGGCCTCGGCCATGTACATCCGCTCGTTGAAGCTGCCGAAGACGATCAGCGGCGGGTTGCCGCGGATCGCCTCGATCACCGCCTGGTTGTCGGGCTTGATCCCGGCCGAGCGCGCGAATGCGAAATGGCAGGGCAGCCCCATGTCGGTTTCGAGGAAGTTGCGGATACCCCGAGCATAGGTTTAGGTCGCGACGATGCCGAAGCTCGCGGTACCGAAGAAATCCTGCGTGACCGAGCGCCAGAGATCCCAGAGCGGCTTGATCGTCGTGTGCTTCTCGCGCGCGATGAACGGCTCGGGATCGAGCCCGAGCAGCTCGCCGAGTTTGCGCAGGAACAGCGTCGTGCTCTCCAGCCCGATCGGCGCCTGCAGATAGGGCCGTTCGAGTATCTCGCACAGTCCGCGTCCGAACTCGCGGTACAGGCAGATATTGACCTGCGCGTCCGCCAGCTTGCGGACATCGGCGAGATGGCTGCCGAGCGGGAAGACCATGCCCACATCCGCGCCGATCCCCTCGATCAGGCGGCGGATCTCGGCGAGATCGGAGGGCATGTTGAAGCTGCCGTACATCGGCCCGATGATGTTGACTCTGGGGCGCTCGCCGGGCTTGCGCGTCCGCCGGGCCGCGGGCCAGCAGCGCGAGCAGCCCGGTTTCGACACAGGCGGCAAGGATCTGCGAATAGGTGAACCCTGCGACCAGATCGAACAGCGCGCCCGCCCGGCGACGCGCGATCGGCCGGCTGAGCGGAAAGCGCTGCGCCGCATGCTGGACGCGCGGATCGGCGAGCAGGCGGTTGCGACAGTCCAGCCACCGCTCCCGCACCCGGGCGAAAAGATGATGATACGTTTTCATGTGTCCATATTTGTGGACAGATGTTAGCATCGCGTCAATTGGAGGATGCCGGTGTCGGATGCGGGCGTGGTGGTGATCGGGGCGGGGGTCGGCGGGCTGGTCAGCGCCGCGCTGCTCGCCGCGCAAGGCCGCACCGTGACGGTCGTCGAGGCGCAACCCGGGCCAGGGGGCAAGCTGCGCACGATCGCGGTCGACGGCGACGCGATCGACGCGGGGCCGACGGTGTTCACGCTGCGATCGGTCATGGAGGATGTCTTCGCGGCATGCGGCGACACGCTCGACCGGCACGTGACGATGCGCCCCGCCGCGCTGCTTGCCCGCCATGCCTGGGGTCCCGCCCGCCTCGACCTGTTCGCCGATCCCGCTGCGAGCGAGGACGCGATCGGCGCCTTTGCCGGCGCGGCCGATGCCCGCGGCTATCGCGCGTTCCGGGCCGAGGCCGAACGGCTGTTCACCGCGCTCGACCGGCCCTTTCTCCACGCGACACGCCCGGGGCCGCTGACGCTGGGCTGGCGGATGGGTCTGCGCGGCCTTGGCGATTATTGCACGCTGCGCCCCTATACGTCGCTGTGGCATGCGCTCGGCGGCTATTTCACCGACCCGCGCCTGCGCCAGCTCTTCGCACGCTATGCGACCTATTGCGGGGCGTCGCCGATGCAGTGCCCGGCGACGCTGATGCTGATCGCGCATGTCGAGGCGAGCGGCGTGTGGCTGATCGACGGCGGCATGTATCGGCTCGCGCTCGCACTCGAGGCGCTTGGCCGGCAGAACGGCGTCAACTTCCGCTACGACGCACCGGTCCGCGCGATCCTCATCGAGCGCGGCCGCGCCGCCGGGGTCATGTTCGAGGACGGCGAGCGCATCGCCGCGTCGGCGGTGATCTGCAACGCCGATCCCGCCGCCCTCGCCGTCGGCCGGTTCGGCGCCGCGGTCCGTCACGCGGTCGCCCCCGTCGCCGCCGCGCACCGATCGCTCAGCGCGATGGTCTGGACCGGACACGCGCACGCCGCGGGCTTTCCGCTCGCCCGCCACACCGTCTTCTTCTCGGACGACTATCCGGCCGAATTCGCCGCGCTGTCGGCCGGTCGCGCCGCCGCCCGGCCGAGCGTCTATGTCTGCGCGCAGGATCGCAGCGACAGCGGCCACGACGACCGCCGCGGCGCGCCCGCCCCGGCCCGCCCCGAACGCGTGCAGATCATCGTCAACGCGCCGCCCACCGGCGACGGCCCGGACACCAGCCAGGAGGAGATCGCGACATGGACGAGGCGCATGCTGGAGGGCGTTTCGCAGGCGGGACTTTCGCTCGATCTGGCGCCCTCGACCGTCATGACGACGCCGCACGCGTTCGAGGCGCTGTGTCCCTCGACGGGTGGAGCCCTTTATGGACGGGCCTCGCACGGGTGGGCGGCGTCCTTCCGCCGGCAGGGCAGCCGGACACGGATCCCTGGGCTCTATTGCGCGGGCGGGAGCACCCACCCCGGCGCGGGCGTCCCGATGGCGGCGCTTTCCGGCCGGCTAGCCGTCGACTGCCTGCTCAGGGACCACGCTTCGACGTTCGTGTCGATGCCCAGGGCTATGCCTGGTGGTATGTCGACGCGACCAGCGCGGACGGCGCCCATGGGCTGACGATCATCGCCTTCATCGGCAGCGTCTTCTCGCCCTATTACAAGCTCAGCGGCCGCGCGAACCCCGAAAACCACTGCGCGATCAACGTCGCGTTGACCGGCCCGCGCGGCAGCGCCTGGGCGATGACCGAACGTCCCGCGCACCGCGTCGACCGGGGCACCGATCATTTCGTGGTGGGCCCGAGCAGCCTCAGCTGGGACGGCGACACGCTGGTGATCGAAATCCGCGAACGATCCGCGCCGCTGCCCTACCCTGTGCGCGGCACGATCCGCGTCACCCCCGCGATGATCGGCACCACCGCCTTCGCGCTCGATCCGGGCGGGCGGCATCGCTGGCATCCGGTCGCGCCGCGCGCCCAGGTCGAGGTCGCGATGACGCATCCCGGCGTCCGCTGGTCGGGCCCCGGCTATTTCGATTCAAATTTCGGCGACGAACCGCTCGAGGCGGGGTTCGACGACTGGCACTGGTCGCGCGCGCATCTGAAAAGCGACGTCGCAGTGCTGTACGAGGGGCGACGGCGCGACGGCACGCCGTTCGACCTCGCGCTCAAATTCGATGCGCAGGGCCGGTGGCACGACGTCGTCCAGCCCGCCCCGGCGGCCTTGCCCCGGACCGGCTGGCTCATAAAGCGCGCGACCCGGGCCGATGCGGGACATCGCCCCCGCGTGGTGAAGACGTGGATCGATGCCCCCTTCTATGCCCGTTCCGCGCTCGCCACGAGGCTGTTCGGCGAGGAGGTGCGCGCCGTGCACGAAAGCCTCGCGCTCGGCCGCTTTCGATCACCGGTCGTCCAGTCGATGCTCCCCTACCGGATGCCCCGCGCCTTCTGGTGAAGCGCGTTCTGGTGAAGCGGCGTCGGGCGGCGTCAGGGAGTCTCTGGCGACCTTGTCCTTCGCGATCGCCCGATTGACCGAAACGAGCTGCCACACGCAGAAGATGATGACCGGCGCGCCCACAATCATCAGGTCGAGCAGGCCGAGAACGCCGGTCATATACGGGCCTCCATGAACGGTCGTATGATCGCCGCGACCTCTTCGGGGCGTTCCTCATGCGCGAGATGGCCGAGCCCGTGCAGCGTCTCGAGCCGCCCGTCACCGACCGCCGCCGCTGCCTCGCGCGCGTTCGACAACGGGATCGCCCGGTCGGCGTCGCCGTGCACGAGCAGCACCGGCGTCTTCAACCGCGCCAGATCCCGCCGCAATCCGACCAGATCCCAGGCCGCCATCATGCCGATCGCGCCCGCGCACTGCGCCGACGTGCCGAGCAGCGCCGCATAACAGGCCACGCCCGCATCATCGATCCGCGATCCGGTCGACCGGTACAGGAACCGACCCGTCTCGCCCGGGGTGCGGGCAATCCGCGCGAACAGATGCGGCGCGATCGGGTTGACGAACAGCGCGCGCGCCATCGTCGGGAACAATGTGGCGGCCAACCCCGGAAAGGGCAGCAGCGCGGCACTCAACCCGATGATCGCCGCGGGGGACGCCCTGCCGTCGATCGCCAGCCGCGCCGCGATCGCCGCCCCCGCCGAATGACCGATGATCACCTGCGGCGTGACCTGCAGCGCACCGAGCAACGTCGCGACCGCGCCCGCCATTCCCGCGATCGACAGGCTGCCGACCGGGCGGCCGGTGGTGAAGCCATGCCCCGGAAGGTCGACCGCGACGACGTGGTACTCCCGGCCGAGCAACGGCGCGAGCGCCCGCCAGCTATGCGTCGCCGCGCCGGTACCGTGGAGCAGCAGGATCGTCGCGGGCGGATCGCGGGCGTCGGGCGCCTCGGCCGCGAAGGTTTGGACATGCCAGCGCAGGCCACCGGCCGCGACGAAGCGGCTGGCGGCGCGATTGGGCCAGTCGCGTCCCTCGACGCTCCAGCGCGGCGCGCTCATGCGGGTTGCACCGCGCGGACCGCCGCGTGCATCCGCACCGCATCCGCGCGCGGCAGCGGCAGATAGCGCGCCTGCATCGCTGCGGCGAGCGCCGCCCCCTCGGGTCCCGGCCGCGCGGAGATGTCGAGGAATGCCGCGGCGATCCCTGCACGGCCGAGCGCGGCGGCGGCGGCGCTCGCGTCCGCGGCGGCGACGATGCGCACCGCCCGGCCATCCGCGGCGATGTTCGCGCGCCCGTCGGTCAGCAGGACCACGAACGGCGTCTGGCCGCGCGCGCGTGCCGCATCGGCAACGTCGATCGCGGCACGCAGTCCGGCCGCAAGTGGCGTGCCACCCCCGCCCGGCAGCTCGGCGAGCGATCGCCGCGCGCGTGCCAGCGACCGGGTCGGCGGAAGCAGCACAGTCGCGCCATTGCCCCGGAACGCGATGAGCGCGACCTGCGCGCGCTGCACATAGGAGTCGGCGAGCAGCAGTTCGACCGCGCCCTTCGCCTCCGCGAGCCGCGACAGCGCGGCGGATCCCGATGCATCGACGACGAAGATCGTGACCGATTCCGCGCGCGTCTCGAACCGGCGGATCCGCAGGTCGTCGCGGCGGACCAGCACCCGCGACGCGGTGTCCGCCGTGCGCCGCAGCCGCTGCCACGGCGCCGCCGCGCGCAGCGTGTCGATCAGGCTCAGGCGCTGCCCGCCGCCCGGCCCCCCCGGGCGCACCCCGACGGGCCGGCCGCGCGCCGGCGATCGACGCCGCTCGCCCGCACCGTGCGACGCGCGCGTCCTGCCACGCCGGACGCCCCCCGCCGCGATCTGTGCCAGCACGTCCTTCGGCAGCGCCGCGAGTGCGGACTCCAGCACGACGTCGTCGAGCGGCCGGGTTTCTCCTTCCGGCTGGTCGCGATCCCCCACGTCCGGCGGCGGCGCGTCAGGCGGCTGCGGCTCGGGCGGCGGCGAGTCGTCCGGTTGCTCGGCCGGCAGCCGCGTCGCACGCGGCGCGAGTACCAGCCGGGCGGCGAGCATCAGATCCTCATCGCCGATCACGTCGCGCCCCGCACACCGCGCCGCAGCCCGCGCCGCGCGCAACGCGAACAGCGGCGCGCGCGCGGTCTCGATGCCGAGCGCCGCCGCGGTCGCGACCAGCGTCGCAAGGACCGCGTCGGGCGTCGGCGGCGTCCCCGCATCCCCGAAATCTTCCCCGCCCTGCATCGTCGCCGCAGGCTTCGCGTCGTGCAGGTCGATGCGAAACGCGAGCCGTTCGAGCAGCGCCGCGGGCGGGCGCTCGTCGGGCCCGATCCCGTCGTCGAGCGCCACGACAAGGCATCGTCCGTCGCCGCCGCCGTCCATCGCCGCGACGATCCGCCCCGCAACCGCATCGGACAGCCGGTCCGCCATCGCCAGCACCAGCACCCCGCGATCCGCCTCGACGAGCAGCCCCGCGCGCTGCACCGCCCGCCCCTGGGCCAGCGTCGCGACCAGATCCAGCCCGCCGAACAGCCGGTCGTCATCGACATGAACCGGCACCCGCCGCAGCGGCGCATCGGGCGGCAGATGCGACCGCAGCGCCGCGATCACCGCATCGCGCAGCTCGCCGCCGCCGCGCAGCGCGATGCCGCCAAGCCCGGGATCGGCAGCACAGAGCCGCGCCGCGATCAGCGCATCGGCCAGCGGATCAGGCGCCCCCGCTGCCCGCCCGGTCACCCCGCCACCTCCTCCAGCGCGCGCAAGATCCGCGCGGTCGACCCGGTCTCGTCGAGCACGTTGCGCCGCAACCGGTGGCGCAGCGCCATCGGCGCGATCGTCGCGACATGCGCCTGTGTCACCTCCGACACCGCCTCGAGCGCCGCGAGCGCGCGCGCCGCCCGCATCAGCGTCAGTTCGCCGCGCAACCCGTCAGCCCCCACCGCGATACACAGCCGCGACGCGAAGGCGAGCACCGCGTCGGGCAGCGCGACCATCGGCAACCCCGCCCGCCCCCGCGCGATCGCCGCCAGCGTCGCGCGCTCGTCGGCCGCCCAGTGCTCGACGAACGCCGACGGCGACCGTTCGAACGCGTCGCAGCGCCTGAGGATCTCGACGCGCTGCTCGAGCTCCTGCGGCGTGCGGACCTCGACCGAAAGCCCGAACCGGTCGAGCAGCTGCGGCCGCAATTCGCCCTCTTCGGGATTGCCGCTGCCGACCAGCACGAACCGCGCCGGATGGCGGACGCTCAGCCCCTCGCGCTCGACGACATTCTCGCCCGACGCGGCGACGTCGAGCAGCAGGTCGACGATATGATCCTCGAGCAGATTGACCTCATCGATATACAGGAAACCGCCATTGGCACGCGCGAGCAAGCCCGGTTCGAACGCCTTGATCCCGGCGCCCAGCGCGCGTTCGAGATCGAGCGCGCCGACCACCCGGTCCTCGGTCGCGCCGAGCGGCAGGTCGACGAACGGCACCGGCACCTGCCCGCTGCGCGGCGTTCCGTCCTGATACCCCGCCTGGTCGGCCCGCACCGGCGGCAGCAGCGCGGCGAGCGCACGCACCGCGGTCGACTTGCCCGTGCCGCGATCGCCGAACACCATCACCCCGCCGATCCGGGCATCGACCGCCGCGATCAGCAGCGCGCGTTTCATCTCGTCCTGGCCGACGATCGCCGAAAAGGGGAAAGACACGCGCATGCCAAAGGTGTAACACGCATTGGACACTCGGCAAGATGGACAATGTAATGCTTAACCCGATTGTCGTGAGCGGCAGTGCCGCCATCGCGCTCTGCGTCGTCGGCGGACTGATGACGCCGATCGGCCCCTGGTACCGCACGCTTCGCAAGCCGCGGTTGCAGCCCCCAAACTGGCTGTTCGGTCCCGCCTGGACGATCATCCTCGGCCTGGCCGCCTGGTCCGCGTCGATCGCCTGGACCGCCGCGCCCGACGCCGCGACGCGCGCGGAGGTGGTCACGCTGTTTGCGGTCAACGCGGTCTTCCACCTGCTGTGGAGCCCCTTGTTCTTCCGCGCCCGGCGCCCCGACTGGGCGCTGATCGAGGTCGTGTTTCTCTGGGCGTCGCTGGTCGCGCTGGTCGTCGGGCTGTGGCCCATCGACCGCTTCGCGAGCTTGTTGATCGCGCCCTATCTCTTGTGGGTCAGCTTTGCGGCCTGGCTCAACTGGGCGATCGTGCGGCTGAACCGGCCGTTCGGTCACGCCGCCCAACGATACCCCGCATGACGAGGATATACGCCACCCCCTGAACGGAGAGCAGATCATGGCCACCCATCCGCACAGCTTCATCGCGCCAGCACCCGCCATCCCCGAGATCCGCGAGATCGGCACCGCCGACCTGCGCTGGGCCCTCGCCGAGGGGTGGAAGGATTTTCTCGCCAAGCGCGGCGACCTGATCGTGATCGGCCTGCTCTACCCGATCGTCTGCCTGGTCGCCGCGGTGGTGACGTACAACGCGCCGCTGCTCCCGCTGTTCTTCCCGCTGGTCGCAGGGCTCTCGATCCTCGGCCCCGCCGCCGCCTCGGGCTTCTACGAACTCGCGCGCCGCCGCGAAGAGGGGCGCGACTCGAGCTGGTGGCATTTCCTCGATCCGCTCAACGGGCGCAGCCGCCTGCCGCTCGCGATCCTCACCGCCGGCCTCGCCGCCCTCATGGTCGGATGGCTGGCGACGGCCTATGCGGTCTATGACCTGACCTTCGGTGCGACCCCGCCGCTGCGGATCGGCGACGTCGCGGGCCGGCTGTTCACCACGCAGGAGGGGTGGACGCTGATCCTGCTCGGCAATCTGGCGGGCGCGCCGTTCGCGATCGCCACGCTGGTCTTCGCGCTGGTCGCGTTCCCGATGGTGGTCGATCAGCCGGTCGATGCGGGCCTCGCGCTGCGCACCTCGCTCGCGGCAGCGCGGCGCAACCCGCGCGCGGTGTTCGGCTGGGGCGCGCGCGTCACCGGGCTGCTCGTCCTCGGGCTGATCCCGCTCGCGATCGGGCTGGCGGTGGTGCTGCCCTGGCTCGGCTATGCAACCTGGCACCTCTATACGCGTCTGGTCGTCCGCTGACGCACCCCCGCGCCGCGCCCGGTTTACCCGGCGCGGCGCGGTCGCCCTCAAGCCCGCGTCGGGCGCGGTCCGGGGTGATAGGATGGCGGACGATCCGCCTTCGCCGTGCCGAAGCGTGACGGCTTGTCCCCCATCACGAAGGCGAGTTCGCCACCCCGGGCGAGGTCCGCATGCCTGATCCAGTTCTTCGTCCAGGGCTTGCCGTTCCACCGCACCGACTGGACATAGGGCGCCTGCGGACCATTGCCCGACGCGGTGATCCGAAGCGTCTTCCCGCCGCCCAGCGCGACCTCCGCGGCGTCGAACAACGGCGAGCCGAACACATAGACCGCGCTGACCGGATCGACCGGGTAAAGGCCGAGCGCGGAGAAGATGAACCACGCGCTCGTCTGCCCGCAATCGTCGTTGCCGATCACGCCGTCGGGATCGGCCTTGTACATCTCGGTGCACAGCCGCCGCACCATCGCCTGCGTCTTCCACGGCGCACCGGCATAGGCATACATGTACGCGGCATGCTGGTCGGGTTCGTTGCCATGCGCATATTGGCCGACCAGCCCCGAAATGTCGGGCGGCGCGTTCTTGGGCAGGGTCGACGGCGCCGCGAACAGCGCGTCGAGCTTCTTCACGAACCCGGCATCGCCGCCGAACAGGTCGATCAGTCCATAGATGTCGTGCTGGTTGAGGAACGTCGCCTGCCAGCCATTCGCCTCGGTATAATCGCGGTGCTTGTCGGGGTTGTGGCCAAGCTGGATCGGATCATAGTCCGCCCACCAGGTCCCGTCCGCGAAGCGCGGCCGTGCGAAGCCGATCTTCGGATCGATGACGTTGCGGTAGTTGAGGCTGCGCTTGCGCAACGCCTGCGCGTCCGCGGAGGCGCCCGCCGCGTCCGCGAGCACCGCCATCGCCCAGTCGTCATACGCATATTCCTGCGTCCGGCTGACCGATTCCCAGACCTTGTCGGCGGGGATGAAGCCGAGGTCGTAATAATAGCCGCGGCCGAGCGTGCTTTCGAGATCGCGGAAGCTGCGGTCGAACGCACGGCGGCGGATCTGCGGCCAGGCGGCGGCATAGTCGGCCTTCACGCCCTTCACGCACGCCTCGGCCAGCACCGACACCGAATGCCAGCCGATCATGCAGGCGGTCTCGACACCCTGGAGCGGCCAGACCGGCGAACCCGCCGGGCTCTGGATCGTCTGGCGGACCAGATCGCGCGTGAACTGCGCGGCCTTGTCGGGCTGGACCAGATTGAGCAGCGGGTGCAGCGCGCGATACGTGTCCCACAGCGAATAGGTGCTGTACGCGGTGTCGCCCGCCGCCGCTGTGTGCACGTTGCGGTCGAGCCCGACATAGCGGCCATCGCGGTCGGTGAAGAGCGTCGGCGACAGGAACGTATGGTACAGCGCGCTCGCCATGATCGTGCGCTGATCGGACGTGCCGCCCTCGACACGGATACAGTCGAGCTGCGTCTGCCAGGTCCGCGCCGCCGACCGGCGCACGCTGTCGAACTGCCAGCCCGGGGCCTCGCCCGCCAGCGCGGCCTTGGCGCCCGCGACGTCGACCGCGGAGATGCCCGTCTTGATCAGGATCGGTTCGCCGCCCGCCTGGTCGAAGAACAAAGCGACCTTCAGCCGGTTGCCGGTGATCGCCTTCGCGCCCGCGGCTGCCGGTGTGTCGTCGTCGCCGAAGAACTCGACACGGTCGGGGCGGCGCGACAGCTGCATCGCGAAATGGATCCGCCGACCCTTCGCCCAGCGGTGGACGCGGCGGCTGCCGGTCAGCATGCCGTCGGGCGACAGCGCCAGCGACGCCTCGTCGATCAGCACACCCTTGTCCCAGACGTCGAGGATCATGTGCGCGAAGTCGATCAGGATGTGCCCCGCGCCCTGCGGGAAGGTGTAGCGGTGATGCCCCGTCCGCTCGGTCACGGTCAGCTCGGCGAGCACGCCCGATTCGAGCTTCACGCGGTAATAGCCGGGCTCGGCCAGTTCGTCGGAGAAGCGCTGGCGATAGCCTTCCTGCGGCTTGTCGAGCGCACCGGGTTTCAGCTTCAGCGGCCCGCGCGTCGGCACGACGAGGACGTCGAGCATGTCGCCGATCCCCGTTCCCGACAGATGCGTGTGGCTGAACCCCATGATCGAGCCGTCATCCTGGTGATAGCCCGAGCACGCGTCCCAGCGGCTGTTGTCGGTGTCGGGGCCGAGCTGGACCATCCCGAATGGCAGCGACGGCCCGGGATAGGTGTGGCCGTGCCCGCCCGTGCCGATGAACAGATCGGGCTTGCCCGCGGTCGGGCGCTGGCCCTGCGCGGTGGCAGCGGCGGCGGGCAGCACGCCCGCAAGGCCGGCAAGCCCGGTGGTGGCAAGCACCTGGCGGCGGTTGGCGGTGGTCATGTGTCTCTCCCGTGAATCCATGTCAGTAGCGCGCGGCGAGCAAGCCGGGCTTGCGGCGCTCGAGGTCGAGGATCAGCTCGCCGAACAGCCCGTTGGCCCAGGCGAACCAGCTGCGCGTGAATTTCGTCGGATCATCCTTGTGGAAGGATTCGTGCATGAAGCCCGTGCCGCCATGCGTCGTCTTCAGCCATGTCAGGCACTGGCGGATGACGGCGTCGTCATCGCTGTTCATCGCATGCGTGACGATCGACATCGGCCAGATCATGTCGAGGCCGATATGCGGCCCGCCGATCCCCTGCGCGGCCTTGCCCGCAAAGAAATAGGGGTTGCGGTCGCTCCAGGCGAGCGCGGCGGTGCGGCGGAACAGCGGGTCGGCGCGGTCCGCGGCGCCGAGCAGCGGCAGCCCCGACAGGCTCGGCACGTTGGCGTCGTCCATGAAGATCGCATTGCCGAAGCCGTCGACCTCATAGGCCCAGACCTCGCCGCCCTGCCCGTCGGGCATCCGGCCATGCGCGCGCAGCGCCGCCTCGACTTCGGTCGCCAGCGCCTCGCTGTCCGCCGCGCCCGCGGTATCGCCGCGCGCCTCGCGCTGGACCGTCGCCAGCATGCGCAGCGCCGACACCGCGAACAGGTTGGACGGGATCAGAAAGGGGTAGAGGCACGCATCGTCCGACGGGCGGAACATCGAATGGATCAGCCCGACCTTGCGCGTCGGTGCGCCGTATCCCTCGAACATCAGCGTCTCGGTGGGCGAGACGTTCAGCCGCTGGAAATGATACGGACCCTTGCCGTCCTTGCGCTGCTGTTCGCGGAAGGTCGCGACCGCGCGGACCATCGCCTGCGCCCACAGGTCGTCGAACGGCGTCTTGTCGCGCGTCGCTGTCCAGTAGCCGTGCGCGAGCCGCATCGGGTAGCAGAGCGAGTCGATCTCCCATTTTCGCTCGGCGACGCCCGGCTTCATCTCGGTCTGGTCGGTCCGCGCGCCCAGGTTCGATTTCGCGGTCGGATCGTCCATGAACGCGTTGGCGTACGGGTCGATCAGGATGCAGCGCGCCTGCCGTGCGATCAGCCCGACAAAGACCCGGCGCAGCCCCGCATTCTTGGGTGCGAGATGGACATAGGTCTGCATCTGCGCCGAGCTGTCGCGCAGCCACAGCGCCTCGATATCGCCGGTGATGACGAACGCGTCGGGCTTGCCGTCGACCATGCCCAGCCGGACCGTGGTGTCGAGCGTGTTGGGGTAGCAATTCTCGAACAGCCAGGCGAGTTCGGGGTCGGCGATCTTCGCCTTCACGCGCGCGATCTCGGCCTCGACTGCGGCGCTGACGAAGCGACGCTCGCCACGCGGCGGGCGCTTGCTCGCCAGCGGCGCGGCGACCGCCCCGCCGGGCAACGCCGTCGCCAGTGCGAGCGCCGCCGCGCCGGTCATCACGTCGCGGCGGCGGGGGGTGAAGCGCGCGTCGCTCATGGCTTGGCCACCGGTGCGCTCATCGAGAAGGGCGCAGCACTGCTCGCCGCCCCCCATTTCCGGTTCGGCGTCGGCCCCATCACGAAGCGCAGCGTACCGCCCTTCTGCAGCGCCTCGCGCGTCAGCCACGGCTTGTCGTGCGGCGTCCCGTTGAAGCTCGCCGACTGGATATAGACATTGCCCGGCCCGTTGTTCGCCGCCTCGATCGTCAGCCTCTTGCCCCCCGGCATCGTCAATTTGACGGTGCGAAACAGCGGACTGCCGATCGCATATTGGCCGACCGCGGGCGTGACCGGATAGAAGCCGAGCGCCGAGAACACGTACCAGGCCGAGGTCTGGCCATTGTCCTCGTCGCCCGGATAGCCGTCGGGCGTGGGCGCGTAGAGCTTCTTCATCACGTCGCGGACATGATATTGCGTCTTCCACGGCGCGCCCGCCCAGTCATAGAGATAGGGCATGTGCTGGATCGGCTGGTTGCCATGCGCATATTGGCCCATGTCGACGATCTGCATCTCGCGGATCTCGTGGATCGTCTGCCCGTAATAGCTGTCGTCGAAGATCGGCGGCGTGGTGAAGACCGAATCGAGCCGCTTCACGAACGCCTCCTTGCCGCCCATCAGGTCGGCGAGCCCCTGCACGTCCTGCATCACCGACCAGCTGTAATGGAGCGCATTGCCCTCGGTGAACGCGTCGCCCCATTTATACGGGTTGAAGGGGGCCGACCAGCTGCCGTCCTGGTTACGACCGCGCATCCACCCGCTCTGCGTGTCGTAGAGCTTGCGGTAATTCTGCGCGCGCGCGGCATAGAGTTTCGCATCCTCGGTCTTGCCGAGCGCACTCGCCAGCCGCGAGATCGAGAAGTCGGCGGTCGCGTATTCGAGGCTGCGCGCGGCATTCTCGTTGATGCCGACGTCATAGGGCACATAGCCCAGCCGGTTGTAATATTCGACGCCCTCGCGCCCGACCGCGCCGACGACCTCGCCCTTCTTGTCGACCGGACGCCCTTGCGAGGTGGTCGCATTCTTGACCATCGCCTCGTACAGCGTCTCGACGTCGAACCCGCGCACGCCGTTCAGATACGCGTCGGCGATCAGGTTCGCCGAGTTGGACCCGATCATCACGTCGCGGTGGCCGGGACTCGCCCATTCGGGCAGCCAGCCGGATTCTTTGTAGGTGTTGACCAGCCCCTGCATGATCTCGCTGTCGCGCTCGGGATACATCAGCGCGAAGAACGGGAAGACCGCACGCCACGTGTCCCAGAAGCCGTTGTCGGTATAGAGAAAGCCCGGATGCACCTTGCCGTCATAGGGACTGTAATGGACCGTCTGCCCCTTGGCATCGACCTCGTGGAACATGCGCGGGAACTGCAGCATGCGGTAGAGCGCGGAGTAGAAGGTGCGCCGGTTGTCGATGTCGGGATCGCTCACCTCGATCCGGTCGAACTCGCGCTGCCAGACCGCCTTCGCCTTGGCCTTGGTCTGCTCGAAGCCGTCGCCGCCGATCTCGCCGCGCAGGTTGCGCTCGGCCTGGTCGAGGCTGATGAACGACGACGCGACCTTGACGCCGACCTGCTCGCCCTTGCGCGTCTTGAAGCTGACGACCGCGCCGACATGATCGCCCTCGCGCACCGGCGTCGCGGCGATCTGGCCATTATCGTCCCAGGTCCGGCTGACCGTGAAGGCGTGGTCGAATTCGGCGACGAAGTAATTGTGGAAATTGCCCGGCACGCCGCCGTGATTGTTGCGGACATAGCCGGTGATCCGGCGCTTGGCCGGATCGACCGACACCATCGATCCGCCCGCATAGCCATCGAGGATGATGTGCGCGTCGTCGCTTTCGGGGAAGGTGAAGCGGAACTGCGCGGCGCGGTTGGTCGGCGCGACCTCCGCGGTCACGTCGTAATCGGCGAGATAGACCTTGTAGCTATAGGGCCGGCTCTCCTCCGCCTTGTGGCTGTACCACGAGGCGCGTTCGTCCGCCTTGACCTTTAGCGCGCCGGTCGTCGCCATCAGCGCGAACGCGGCATAATCGTTCATCCATGGGCTGGGCTGGTGCGTCTGCTTGATGCCGTTGATCTTGTTGGCGTCATAGGTGTAGCCCCAGCCGCTGCCCGGCTTGCCCGTCACCGGCGTCCAGAAGTTCATCCCCCACGGCACCGCGACCGCGGGATAGGTGTTGCCGTACGACAGAGTATAGTCGGAATCGGTGCCCATCAGCGGGTTGACGATGTCGACCGACGGCTGCGCCTCGGCGCTGGCCGCAGCCTGTGCCGACAGCGGCACCGGTGCGATGAGCGCGATCGACGCGACCGCCGCCACCGTGCCGCGCAATGCGGCGATTACCCTGTGTCTCACATCGCTCTCCCAGATGAATGTTCGTCGCGTCCTGAAGCGGTTGACCCGGCACGGATCGGCCGCGGCGCGACGCCGGTATCGGTCATGACGACGGGCTTGATCGTCCCGTCGGCGGCAAAGACCATGCGGTCGACCGCAATCTGCCGGTGTTCGCCGCGATCGGTATCGAGCGGCCGGCGGTGATAGGCGATGTACCAGTCGTCGGTGCCGGGCACGTTGACGACCGAATGATGCCCCGCGCCGCGCGCGATGCGCAGGTCCTGCGACAGGATCTTGCCCTTCGGCGTGAACGGCCCGGTCGGGCTCGGCGCGGTCGCATAGGCGACGCTATAGTCCGGCCCGGTCCACCCGCCCTCCGACCACATCAGATAATAGACGCCGTGGCGTTCGATCATGAACGACCCCTCGACATAGCCGGGGGGCGTGATCTCCTTGAACATCGTCCCGTCGGGAAACGGCAGGACGCGCTTCAGGTCCGGGCTCAGCCGGACGACGTTGCAATGCCTCCAGCCGCCGTAGAAGAGATAGACCTGCCCGTCGCGATCCCGGAATGCGAACGGATCGATCGGCTGCGCGCCGTTATGGAACGCGCCGACCAGCGGCTTGCCCAGCGCATCCCTGAACGGACCGCCGGGCGTCGCGCTGACCGCAAGCCCGATGCCGCCCAGCTCACCATCGCTCTGGATGTCGTTCGCGCTGAAGAACATGTAATAGCGCCCGTTCGCCTGGAGCACCGACGGCGCCCAGATCGCATAGGCGGCCCAGCCCGCATCCTGCACGTCGAACACGCGGCGATGCTTTGTCCAGTGCACCAGGTCGGGCGACGAAAGCGCGTCGAAGAACGTCTGCATGCCATAGGACGGGCGGACCGTCTTGCGCAGTCGGGCCGCATTTTGCGCAGGCGTGAAGCGGCTCGGCGCTACGGGCTTTCCGGCATGGTCGGAATAGGTCGGGTAGATCCAGTATTGCCCCGCGAACACGCGGATCTCGGGATCGGCATACCAGCCCGGCACGATCGGGTTTGACGCGGTCGCCGCTCCGCACGCGAGCAGGCCCGCCAGCGTCAGGGCCCGGCGCAGGACGCGGGAAAATCTATCAAAAAAACGGTGGCTCCGCGAAGGAGCCACCAGGGGAGAGGAAGGTTTTGGCCCCGCCATCAGAAGTTGAACGACACGCCGACATAGGCACGGCGCCCGAAGTAATTCCGATAGACGAAGCGATCCTTGGTATCGTTGCCGAGATGCTGGCTCTCTTCCGACTTGGTCAGGTTGATGATCGAGGCGGTGATGTTGAGCCGGTCGGTCAGCGCATAGGCGGCGTTGAGATCGACCTGTTCATAGGGGCTGGTATAGACGTTCAGCCCCGACTGGAGCCCGCCGACGACCTCGCCGCGACGGTTGTACGACGCGCGGACCAGAACCTTGCCATGTTCGTAGAAGACCGAGGCGTTCATCTGCGTCTTCGCGCTCCCGACCAGCGCGGACGAGCCGACCGACTGGCCGTCGAGCGTCACGTCGGCGACCGACGTGTCGTTATAGGTGAAGTTGACCTGCGCACCCAGCCCGAAGGACAAAGTGTGCTGCGCATAGAGCTCGACACCCTGCGACCGCGCGTTCGATCCGTTCGCGACCGTCGAATAGGGCTGGATCAGCACCTGTTCGCCCGCCACCTCGCGCGTGACGTTCAGCACCAGCGGCACGACGAAATCGGACACGTCCTTGCGGAACAGCGTCGCGCCCAGCACCGAGCCGCGATGGAAATACCATTCGATGCCGGCGTCATACTGCCATGCCGAGAACGGGTTGAGTTCCGAATTGCCGCCTCTGCCCGACCAGCCCTCGAATTCGCCGAACTGGCCGCGGTCGAACGCATATTCGGGCGAGCGATAGGTCAGCGACCGTTCGGAGCCGAGATTGGCGAAGGACGGCCGTGAAATCACCTTGGCGACCGCACCGCGGACGAGCAGGTCCGGGGTAATCTCGTACGACACGTTGAAGCTCGGCAGCCAGTCCGTGTAGGTCTTGGTCTGGTCGGCCCGCGTGTTGACGATCGTCTCGCGGACGTTCAGCGGCAGGAGCTGGCAATTACCGTCCGCGCCGAGTGGCCGGTTCGGATCGAACGAGCCGTTCGGCCCGTTGACGCAATAGTCGTTCAGATACTGGAGCCGGTCGGACGTGTTGCCCGACTGACGCGTATTGGCCATCCGCACACCGATATTCCCGCGCAGACCGCCGGTGCCGAAGTTCGCCTGGGCGTAACCGGCGAAGACGCGCTCACCAAGATCATAGACGAAGTCGCGCTCGTTGACGCGGACCGCGTCGCCATAGGTCGCGTTCAGATAGCTGAGATACTTGTCGAAATTGATCCCCGGCATGACGTTGGCGTTGAACCCGCCGTTGACGTTGCCGATCGGGTTTTCATAGAAGAATTCGGGCCGTGCGACCGCGCCCGCCGCGGTATCCTGATAGCGCAGCTCGCTGGCCGCATCCGCATACCATTCATTGCGTCCGGTCTCGCGGTGGATGCTCAGGTCACGCCATTTGCCGCCGATCTGCACCGATTTCAGGAACCCGTCGAACCGGCGCGTCAGGTCGAGCTGAAGATACCGCTGCGCCAGGTCGCTGTTCGTGAAGCTCGAATTGGTCGAACCGACGTCGATCTGCGCGATGCCGTTGCGGATGTTCTGCTGCAGATCGGGCGAGAAGGTGAAATCGCCGATCCCGTTCGAAACGTCCCAGTTGCTCACCAGATTGCCGTTCTGCTCCTGCCCCGGCACCGTCACGCGCGGCTTCGCGGCGGCGCTGAACCGCGCCGACGGCCCGCCGCTCGACTTGGTCTTGCCGAGCTTCAGCACCGCGTCGAACCGGTCCTGGCTGTACTTGACCTCGGTTTCGAACGTGTTCGAGACCTGCTTCTCGCGGCTGTAGGTGCCCGCGATCTGCGGCGTTTCCATCGTGCACGGGGTCGCACGGAGCAGACAACCCGTCCCCGCCGCCGGCACCGCAAAATTCGCAGACTGGAAGATCGTCCCGCTCTTGTCGAGCGTCGCGCCGGTAAAGAAGTCGTTATAGCCCCATTCGGGGATCTTGACGGTATTCGAGGTGAAGTCGCTGCTGTAGCCGAAGCGGAAATAGTTGGACGTCACCGTGACATTGTCGAACGGGCGGAACTGCGCCGTCGCCTGGATGCCATAGCGTTCGCGTTCCTGGTCGAACACTTCGGCATTGACCGTCTGCGGTGCCCAATAGCCTGAATAATGCGTGCCGTCGCGCGTGGTCGTGCCCTGCCCCGGCCAATAGGAGATCGCGTCGTCATTGGCGAAGGGCTTGCCGTTGACGTCGGTCGCGGGCGTCAGGACATTGCCCTGCGCGTCGCGGTCGCTCCACCACAGCCAGCTTTCCGCCTCGCTGCGCAATTCGCGGTTGGTCCGCTTCTGCCACACGCCGCCGACGAGCAGGCCGAACGTCTCGTCCTCGTTCTTCCACGACAGCTGTCCGCCGAGCTGCGGCTCGAACTTCTCGGTGGTGTCCGAATAGGTCCCCTCGGTCGAGACGAAGCCCGACCAGGCCGGGACGTCGAACGGCTTGCGCGTGTTGAGGATGATCGTGCCGCCGACACCGCCTTCTTCCAGCCGTGCCTCGGGCGACTTGTAGACCTCGGTGCTGGCGATGAAGCTCGACGGCAGCAGGACATAGTTGAACGACCGCTGTGGATCGCCGCTGTCCGCGCCGGCCAGGAAGTTGCCGTTGAGCAGCGTCAGCGTCAGGTCGGACTGGAGCCCGCGGATGCTGACCCGCGCGCCTTCGCCGCCGTCGCGCGTGATGACCACGCCCGGCACGCGCTGCAGCGCGTCGGCGACGTTCTTGTCGGGGAACTTGCCGATGTCCTCGGCGGTGATGACGTCGACGAACGCATTGGCTTCGCGCTTCTGGTTCAGGCTCTTCTCGATCGAGCGGCGATAGCCGGTGACGACGATATCCTGCTCACCCGCAACGGCCGACGCGGTGTCCGCCGTCTGGCCCGAGGGCGCGGTCGCCGTCGATGCGGGCGTTACCGCGTCGGGCGCTCCGGTCGTGTCGCCGGTCTGCGGTGTCGTGGCGGCTGCGGGCAATGGCGGCGCGACCTCCTGCGCGCCCGCCGTCCCGGCCAGCGCCGCGCTCAGGCTTGCGCCCGCGAGCAGAAACCGCAGCGCGCGGCGGCGATGCGACGGAACAGCATATAGTGTCTTGGTCGCGCTCATCAGACTTCCCCTTTTCGGCGTGCGGGACGTCCTTGCCCCCTCACGTCTCCCTGCCGATCGCGTGCCTGCCCCCGTATTCGGGTGGGACGTCCGGTTCATCGGATCATCACGGTACGTCGTCTTTGCTTGCCTATTTGCCAATTATAAAAGTAAATTGTCAAATGGATTATGCGGAGCAGATTTGTGCCGTTTCGGTCTCAACATTCGCAACATTCGCCGCGGCTCGGAACTTGGCCGAACCGGCACTAATCCTGCCGGGCGGTTCGCCGGCGGCGCGCCGTCTTGCCAAATCGCCCCGCAAACTGAATGCTGTCGTCTTCAACTCGGCCGGTATCAGCACCCGGCCTTGCCGCTCCGGCCCCAGACTCCGGAGCCCCTTCCCCTCCCAGACCGGGTGACCGCCATGCCAATGCTCAAGCGTCTCTGCCTCGCCGGATCGGCGCTCGCCCTGCTCGCCGTGTGCCCCGCCCCCGCCCAGACTGCGCCGCGACCTAGCGACTCGGTCGATCCGCTGATCGGCACCGGTGGTGAGGGGCATACCTTCCCCGGCGCCGTCGCCCCGTTCGGCATGGTCCAGCTCTCGCCCGACACCGACACCTCCTGCGTCCTCCGCGACTGCTATCCGCACGCCGCGGGCTATCGTTACGACGACCCGACGATCGTCGGCTTCAGCCACACCCATTTCTCCGGCGCCGGCCATTCGGATCTCGGCGACGTCCTGGTGATGCCGGTCGCCGGCGACGACGTGCCGATGGACCCGGGCACGCCCGCCGCCCCCGGCTATCGCTCGCGCTTCTCGCACGCCACCGAAACCGCGAAGCCCGGCTATTACGCCGTCACGCTCGCCGATCGCGGCATCCGCGCCGAGATGACGGCCGGCTCACGGGTCGGCGTGCACCGCTACAGCTTTCCCGCAGGCAAGGCGGCGCATCTCGTTCTCGACCTCCGCTCGTCACTCTACAATTACCCCGGCAAGATCCTGTGGTCTGGGCTGCACCTGCGCGACGACGGCGTCCTGACCGGCTTTCGCGAAACCCGCGGATGGGCCCCCGGGCGCAAGCTCTTTTTCGCGATGCGCTTCTCCGCCCCCCTGACGGGCCACGCACTCGTCAACCGGGAGACCGCCATTCCCTACAAGGGGTTCCAGGGGCCGGGCCGCGACAGCGACGCGCTCGCGGAAAAGCTCGGGCAGGCGCTCGAGGCCCGTCTCGATTTCGGCGTCCTGACGAAACCGCTCGAGGTGAAGGTCGGGATCTCAGGCGTCGACGAAGCCGGCGCGCTCGCCAATCTCGACGGTGAAGCGGGCGGCTTCGACGATATCCATGCGCAGACGCAGGCCGCCTGGGACACCGCGCTCGGCGCTGTCACGTTCGAGGCCGAGGCGCCGATGCGCCGCATCTTCGCCACCGCGCTCTACCACAGCCTGTTAGCGCCGAGCATCTGGAGCGACCGCGACGGCCGCTATCGCGGACCCGACGACCAGATCCACCAGGCGACCGACTTCACGGTCCGGTCGACCTTCTCGCTCTGGGACACGTTCCGCGCGGAACACCCGCTGCTCACGTTGATCCAGCCGGAAAAGACGAACACCGACATCGTCCGCTCGCTGCTCGCCAGCCAGACGCACAGCCCCGACGGTATCCTCCCGGTCTGGCAGTTCGCCGGGCGCGAGACGTGGACGATGATCGGCTATCACGCCGTACCCGTCATCGCCGATGCCTATATGAAGGGGATTGGCGGCTTCGATGCCAATGCGGCGCTGGACGCGATGGTCGCGAGCGCCGACCATGCCAGCTATGGCGGTCTCGGCGAGTATATCGCGCGGGGCTATGTGCCGATCGACAAGGAACCCGAAGCCGCCTCCAAGACCGTCGAATATGCCTATGACGACTGGACGATCGCGCGAATGGCGCGAAAACTCGGCCGGTCGGATATCGCCACGCGCTTCGAGAAGCGGGCGGGCAACTGGCGCAACAGCTTCGACGCGTCGTCGGGCTGGCTCCGCGCGCGAAAGACCGACGGACAGTTCCGCACCCCCTTCGACCCGACCGCAATCAACTACGGCTCCGACTATACGGAGGGCAATGCGTGGCAATATAGCTGGTTCGTGCCGCAGGATCAGGCGGGGCTGTTCCGCCTGCTGGGCGGCGACGCCAAGACGATCCGGAAGCTCGACGCGATGTTCGATTTCGACCTGTCGAAGATCGACTACAGCCACGCCGAGGATATTGCCGGGCTGATCGGCCAGTATATCCACGGCAACGAGCCGAGCCATCACGTCGCCTATCTCTACAGCTATGCCGGGGCTCCCTGGCGGACGCAGGAGCGGCTGGGGCAGATCGTCGCCAGCCAATATGCCGACACGCCGGCGGGATTGAGCGGCAACGACGATCTCGGACAGATGTCCGCCTGGCTTGTGTTCACCGCGCTAGGCTTCTACCCGGTCGCACCGGGCGCGAACGAATATGTCATCGGCCGCCCCTTCCTGCCCAAGGCGACACTGATGTTGCCCGGCGGCAAGCGGTTCGTGATCAGCACGGACAATTTCTCGACCGCCAATCGCTACGTCCAATCGGTCACATTGAACGGTCGGCCCCTCACCCGCACCTATCTTCGCGACGACGAGATCCGGCAGGGCGGCGACTTGCGGTTCGTGATGAGCGCTCGGCCGAACCGGCAATGGGGGAAGAGCGAATCGTCGCGCCCGTTCTCGACCTCGACCATGGCTGCAAGCCCCCCGACGCGGCGCTAGCGGGGGCGCCGTCGGGATGTGCGTGCGGTGGTGGCGGCCTCGCCCGCTTCCAGCGCACGCCAGCGCGCAAAGCGTTCAGGCGTCAAAGTGCCTGCATCGATCGCCGCGCGCACCGCACAGCCCGGCTCTCCGCCATGCGCGCAGTTCGAAAACCGGCACTCCTGCGCGGCGAAGGTAAAGTCATCGAACACTTCCGCGATGCCCGCGGCCGCGTCGGACAATTGCAATTCGCGCATGCCCGGCAGGTCGAGCAGCCAACCGCCCTGGTCGAGCCGGTGCATCTGGCGCACCGTCGTCGTATGCCGCCCCGTCCCGTCATGTTCGCGGATCGCCTGGGTCGCGATGCTTGCGGATCCGCGCAACGTGTTGACGAGCGTCGACTTGCCAACGCCCGACGACCCCAGAAAGGCGACGGTCTTGCCGATACCGCACCAGGCGGCGAGCCGCGCGACAGCGTCAGGTTCGCGCCCGTCGACGGTCTCGACGATCAGTCCGGGCTCGATCGCGCGAACCGCGTCCACATAGGTCTCCGGCGTGTCCGTCAGGTCGATCTTGGTGAGGATCACGACCGCATCGACCCCGACCTCACGTGCCAGCACAAGATAGCGCTCCAGCCGCGCGACGCTGAAATCCTGGTTGCACGACGCGACGAGGAAGACCGTGTCGACATTCGCGGCGATCATCTGCTCACCGCGCGGGTCACCCGGCGCACGGCGCTTGAACAGGTTTTTGCGACCGAGCACACGCAGCGCCTGTGCCCTGTCCGCGCTGGTCAGCAGCCAGTCGCCGACGGTCGGGTGATCGTCCGACGGCGTGGCACCGGCAATATAGGGCGAGAGATCGCCAGCCCAGCCCGACCCTGCCACGGCAATCTGGCCGCGGTGGACGGCCATGACCCTGGCGGGATGACAATAGGCGGCTTCGGCGGCCGAGATCTGGTTCTCGAAATGTGCGTCCCAGCCAAGCTGTTCCAGGGTCTGATCAGCAGAATCCATAAGGGTGCAGCAGCATCTTTCCTTGCGGGCCGGTCCCCGGCCCTCCCGTCTACGATCCGGTCGTATACGCCGATAGGAGACGGTTACCAGTCGCACCCACGATCAAAACGCTGCTAATTGCGCCCTTTCGTCGAAGCCGCCGCGCTCGCATTCAGGCGAGCCGCGGAAATCCGTACCCGGATCGGGGCCAGGTATCAGACCGCGCGACCCACGAGATGCCCGATCGCGGCCGTCGCGGCCATCGCCGCCGCACCCCAGAACAGGACGCGAAGCGCCGGGCGCCACGGGCTTGCGCCACCCGTTCGCGCCCCGACAATGCCCAGCAGCGCAAGGAAGACCAAAGTCGCTGCAGTCACCGCTGGCAGCCGGTGTGGCGCAGGCGTCAGGATGGCCACCAGCAGCGGTGGTATCGCGCCGACGACGAAGCTGACAGCGGACGCGAATGCCGCTTGGAGCGGGCGGGCCATGACGATTTCGGAGATGCCAAGTTCGTCACGGGCATGCGCGCCGAGCGCATCATGCGCCATCAATTGCCGCGCGACCTCGCTCGCGATCGTCGCATCGAGACCGCGCGCCACGTAGATCTGCGCGAGCTCGTAATGCTCATGCGCCCAGTCGCTGGCGAGTTCGCCATGCTCGCGCGCCAGATCGGCAGCCTCGCTGTCGGCCTGCGAACTGACCGACACATATTCGCCCGCGGCCATCGACATCGCCCCCGCGACCATCGCCGCCGCGCCGGCCACGAACACGGCGCCGGTCGTTGCGCCCGACGCGGCGACGCCCGCGATCAGGCTCGCGGTCGACACCATCCCGTCATTTGCGCCGAGCACCGCGGCACGAAGCCAGCCGCTCCGCGATACAAGATGACGTTCGCGATGCGCGCTCATGGCAGTATCCTGATCGTTTCGCCGAGCGTCGCCACCGTCATGCCGAGCTTGCGGACGATCAGCCGATTCTGCGCGACCCGGGCATCGGGTGACAGCGTCAGCCACTGATCAACCATCATGCCGCCGCGCATCCGAAAGGCCAGATGCAGGCGATTGCCGACCACCTCGCCCGTCACCGGTCCGGACGCATCGGTCAATGTGCCCGTGTAGCGCCCTTGCCCGAGCGGAACGATCCGCCATTGCCGATCGCGCGGCGGCTTGCCCTGCTGCTCGATATGCTGGTCCAGGATCAAGGTGCCGTCGGGAGCGACGCGACCGACGCTCGCGACATGCGTCCGGACCGGCGCCCGAAATGCGATCTTGAGCACGCCCGTGCCGTCCAGCCGCCCGGCGAAGAACCGTTCGGCGACAAAGGCCGGTTGCGGGGCGATCGACGCGGTGCTCGGCCCACCCGTGCAGGCGCACGGCAGCAGCGCAAGCGGCACTGCGACGAAAGTCGTCAGACGGGGAACCGGGATCATCCTCTGCTTCATCGCCATCCTCGTCGTCGCATGCGCCGCAGGGCTCTCAGTCCGCGGTCACGCTCTCGCGCCAAGACGTTGCGTTCGGCCGTTCTCGCCAAGCTGGCAATATGTATCTACCCACCCCGCCCGCGGTACGCGCTGCTGATCGTGGAGCTGCCTGACGAACCCCACCGACCAAAGCGCTCGTTTAAACTGTGCACATTGCGCGCCTGCCCGTCTATCTAGCATGATGAAGCATAGGCCTCCGGCCGGCGCGATGCCGGGACGCGATCTTTCGGCGGTCATGGAACGCATGCGGCCGGCGCTCATGGCGTTCTTCGTCCGTCGTCTCAGTGATCCCGTGCAGGCGGAAGATCTGATCCAGGATCTTTTCATCCGCATGGCGACGATGAGGGGGCCGGCCACCGACAATCCCGAAGGCTATATTTTCCAAGCGGCCGCCAACCTGTTGCGCGATCAATATCGACGTGATGCGACCAGGTACCGATATCAGCAATCACGAGCGACCGATGCTGACCTTGGCGTCGATCCGATCGACGCCGAGCGGTTGCTGTCCGCGCGGCAGAGCGTCGGGTGCGTCGCGCGCACGCTGGGCGGCCTGCCTGACCGGACTCGCCAAATTTTCATTCTCTACCGATTGGAAGGCATGCAGCGTAAGGCGATCGCCGATGCGTTCGGCATTTCCGTGAGCGCGGTCGAGAAACATATCGCGAACGCAATGCGCGCGCTGCTTGCCGCCATGGGAGACTCGTAATGACTGCGCCGCAATCCGATGCGGACACCGTCATCGACTGGTGCCTGCGGTTGTCCGACGGGGCCTTGTCTCCAAAGGAGCGCACCGACCTGCACTCGTGGTTGGCCGACGACCCGCGCCGGGGCGAGCGCCTGGGCGCAGCGCTTGCCGCCTGGGACGCGGTTGAGGAGAATGCCGACGCTCCCGAGATGCTCGCGCTACGCCGCGAAGCCCTCGGTGCCGTACATCGCGCGGGGCAGCGTCGCTGGATCCGGACGCCGATGGTGTCCCGACCTGTGGTCTGGGCGATCGCGGCTGTGCTCCTGCTTGCGCTGTCGCTGGGCTCGCTGGCGTGGCGCCACGGCGCCCGCGACGAATATCGCACCGCGATCGGTGAGCGACGTGTCATCGCGCTGGCAGATGGCTCGCGTCTGTCGCTCGACGCCGACAGCATGGTCACGGTCGCCTTCAGCCCGCAACGCCGCGACATCGTCCTCGAGAAGGGTCGCGCGCGCTTCAAGGTCGCAAAGGATCCGCTGCGCCCGTTCGCGGTGCGCAGCGGGCGAAACGTGGTGATCGCAACCGGGACCGAGTTTTCGGTCGAAAGGCTCAGCCGCGAAGTGCGGGTCGCGCTGTTCGAGGGTCGGGTCGCGGTGTTGCGTGATACCCCCCAGGGGCAGATGAACGAGGTCGTTCGGCTGGGTGGGCACCAACTGACCGCAGAGCGCGCGCTGACCCCGGGGCATGAGATCGGCCTGCCGGTATCGGGGTTCGTCGGATCCGTGAGCTCATCGATCGGAAACGACGGCTGGGGCGCGGAGCAGGTGAGTTTCACGTCGGAGACGCTCGTCGCCGCCGCCGAGCGCATGAACCGCTATGCCCAGCGCCGCCGGATTATCGTTGATCCCGGTGCCGCGGACATTCGCGTCAGCGGGGTCTTCAACAATGGTGATGTCGATGCCTTTGCCGACGCAATCGCCACAACCTTCCCGGTCGATGCCGCTGTTAACGGCGAGGCGATCCGCTTGAGCCGCCGTCGCTGAAACCGAGATAAAGCGAAATTATAAGATAATTTCCGTAATGATGTGAGTGTTCGACCCCCTCGCACGTCACAAAAGTATAACAGAGGAAGAGGGGCGATCGATGATGTTAAGGGACCGACGAATTCTTGGCGTAAGCTGCGTGGCAATCGCTACGGTGATGGCGGTCTCTCCGGCACAGGCGCAGCGGGTGGTTCGCGTCGACATCAAGGCCCAGCCACTCGGCCCGGCGCTACGGTCGCTCGGCCGCCAGATGCACGTGCAGATGGTGTTCGACGAAACCCTCCTCGCCGACCGCGTATCCCCGACAATCAGCGGTTCGATGACGCCGGACGTGGCGATCGACCGGCTCCTGCAGGGCAGTGGTCTCGTCACGTCGCGAACGGGACAGGGCGTCTATGTGATCGCACGCCCCGCCGCGCTGACGCGCGTGGCAATGACGGGGTCTCAATCACAGGTTTTGCCGCAACGCCCGGCGAACCAGCCCGACACGGAACAGGACGACACGATGGGTCCGACGCCGCCTGGTGGCGACATCGTCGTGACGGGATCGCGCATCCGCTCGAAAAATCTCGTCGAAACCGCGCCGGTGACCAGCGTCAGCCAGGCGGACATCAAGCTGCAGGCAGCTTTCAGCGTCCAGGAGGTGCTGAACCGCGTTCCGGCGATCAAGAACAATGACACCAATCTATCGAACGGCAACGGGCGCCAGCAGTTCGATTTCCATGGCCTCGGGACCAACCGGACGCTCACGCTGATCGATGGTCAGCGGATCGGTGTCACCGAGGGCATCGATGCATCCGTCGTACCGGTCGGACTGATCGAGCGCGTCGATCTGCTGACCGGCGGCGCCTCTGCCGTCTATGGCTCGGACGCTATCGGCGGCGTGGTGAACTTCATCCTCCGCAAGGATTTCGAGGGCGTCAACGCGAACGTCAATTACGGCTTCTACAACGCCGACAACCGCGACAACATCGCGGCGCAGGCCGCGCGTGACGCAGGCTTCGCCGTGCCCAGCGGCATGGCCAATGATGGCGGCCGGTTCGACGCCAATATCAGCATGGGCAAAAATTTCGCCGGCGGCCGCGGCAACATCTCGCTGTTCGGGGCCTATAGTCAGGTCGAGCCTGTCCTTGCGTCGTCGCGATCGTTTTCCGTCTGCCCGATCACCTTGTCGGGGCAGTCGGTCGTCTGCGCCTCACCGTCCTCGGCAACGCCGGCTGGCTATTTCCAGGCGCTGTCCGGGCCGGCGCAGAATGGCTCCGTCCTCACGAACGCGGCGGGTGGCGGTCGCGAATTCGTCCCGTTCACGGGGGCCAACAGCTACAACTACAACGACAGCTTCTATTTCCAGCGCGAGAACAAGCGATACAACGGCGCCGTCTTCCTCAACTACGAGGTTTCCCCCGCGCTGCAGCTCTATGCAAACGGGCTTTATCTGAGATCCGAGTCGCGGAGCCAGTCGGATCCGGCCACGATCCAGCCCGGCTCGATCCCCTATGACATCAACTGCGACAATCCACTACTGTCGCAACAGCAGGCGGGGGCGTTGTGCGGTACTGCCGCGGGGACGGCAACGAACGTCCGCACCGATGTCCGCTACCGCTTTACCGACGCCCAATCGACGCTGTCGTCCAACGAGATCTATCGCGCGGTGGCGGGGTTTCGCGGCGATCTGGGCAGCGCATGGCATTATGACGTAGGCGGCGTTTATTCGACCACGCTCTACCGCCAGCAACAGCTCGGCCGCATCGACCCCGCCAAGGTCGCCACCGCACTGCAAGTGGTCGACGTCAACGGCACGCCGACCTGCGCCGCGGTGGTCAGCGGATCCGACCCGAGCTGCGTCCCGCTCGACATTTTCTCGACCAACGGGCCCAGCGCCGCGGCCGTCGACTATCTGTCGTTCGCGCAAGGCGGCGGCGTGTTCCGCGAGCGGTATGAGCAATGGGTGGGCAATGCCAACGTCACCGGCGACCTCGGCGAATATGGCATCAGAAGCCCGTTTTCGACCAAGGGGATCAACATCGCGGTTGGCGGGGAATATCGGTCGAGCGGCTATCGTTCGCGCCCCGACGCCGCCTATCAGGCTGCGTTCGGGTCGACGCCCTCGACATTGTCCAACAACGCGGTCGACCTCTACGGTGAGGTCAACGTGCCGCTGGTCAGCGATCGCCCCCTGATCCGCGACCTGAGTATCGGCGCCGCGATCCGTGGATCGAAATATTCCGGGGTCGAACGGGTGCGGTCGACGTACAAGATCGACGGCAGCTGGCGGCCGATCGAGGATCTGCTCTTCCGGGCGAGCTACAACAAGGCAACCCGCGCACCGAGCATCTACGAACTCTCGTCGAACGCCAACGCCAGTTACGGCGTGCTCGACACGAACACGCTGGGCGATCCGTGCGCAGGGACGAGCCCCGTTGCGAGCCGCGAGGTCTGCGCGAGCACCGGCGTGACCGCCGCCCAATATGGCGCGATCCAGCAATGTCCGGACTTCCTGTGCACTGTCCGCAACGGTTCCGAAGGTCTGGTGACGCCCGAAGTCGCGCACACCTACACCTACGGCCTCGTCCTGACGCCCCGCATGCTGCGCGGTTTTTCCGCGACCGCCGATTATTACAGCATCGAGATCCAGAACGGCATCGGCTATTACCGCGCGATCGACTTCCTGCAGACCTGCGCGAACACCGGCTATGATTTCTTCTGCGGACAGCTCAAGCGCAACGCTGACGGGACGCTGTTCAGCAACGCCGGAGCAGCAACGGGCTATATCAACCAGGGATACAGCAACCTTGGCCGAACGAATGCCCGCGGGATCAACTTCTCTGCCAATTACGACACGCGGATGGGCAACTGGGCGCGGTTCTCCACCAGCTATGTCGCGACGCTGCAGACCGCCAAGGGCGGTGATCTCGGCCTCCCCGACACCGACTTCAACGTGGTCGGGCTGTTCGGGCCCTATGCCGGGCAGGGCTATCGCCGGTATCAGCACAATTTCCGGTTTACGCTCAGCTCGCCCGAAGCTGCGCAGACTCAGGCGCTGGTCTCGGTCAACTGGAGGCATAATTCGGGGCTGAAGAACTCGCGCCTCGATGGAAATCCGATCTTCGGCGAGGACGATCCGAACGTGCCGGATGCGTATAAGTATCTGCCGGCCTATGACGTGTTCGACCTGAGCGGGAGCGTCACCGTATCGCGGGCGCTGACGCTGAGACTGGTCGTCAACAACGTGCTCAACCGGGCGGCGCCGGTTCGTCCCAGCCCCCCGCTCGAGGCGGCGGAGCGCGTCAACACCTCGCCTTCGGTCTATGATGCGCTCGGCCGGTCTATCAACATCGGGGCGACCCTGGATTTCTAGGGCCGTAGCCGGGCATGGCGGCGCCACCGGACGCGCCGCCATGCGGGAAGGGAAAGCATGACGGGTCAACCACCGGGCGTCGCCGACGCATTCGCCAGCGTGTCACGTCGCCGCGTGATGGCAGCAGGGACCGGATCCATGTTCGCCGGGCTCTTCACAGGGCTGGGCGCCGCCGAAGCCAGCGCCCCCGGCGCGGACGAGCGCCACCGGATCACGGCGACCGAGCCCGCGAGCGAGTGGCTGCTCGGGCATCCCGTCGGTAACGGCCGGCTCGCCGCGATGATGGGCGGCGGGGTCGTACGCGACATGCTATCGCTCAATCACGATTCATTGTGGAGCGGCCAGCCCGACGTCAGCCCCGGGCATGCGGTCGGCGATCGAGACCATGCCGATCCTCGCAACCGGGATGCGCTCGCTGCGGTGCGCCGCGCCGTGTTCGCCGATGATCCGATCAGTGCCGATCAACTGAGCCATGCGCTCCAGGGGCCGTTCAGTGCGAGCTATGCACCGATGGCGGATCTCCACCTCGAGATGGACCATCGCGAAGCCCCGCAGGACTATCGCCGGACGCTCGACCTCGATCGCGCGGTTGCATCTGTCACGTATCGCTCTGGCGGGACAGGCTTCGGCCGCGACCTGTTCGCCTCGCACCCCGATGGCGTGATCACGCTGCGGCTTACCGCGGATCGACGCGGCATGATCAATTGCCGCCTGATGCTGACGAGCAAGCTGCGCGCGACGGCGACGTCCACCGCGCAACCGGGCAGCAACCAGATCACCCTGCTCGGCAAGGCGCCGACGCAGAGCGAGCCCGATTACCGCGATGTCCCCGACCCCATTCGGTATTCGGATAGCCCCGGTCGGGGCATGGCGTTCGCGACGATCCTGTCGGTCGAAACCGATGGCGGCGCAATCACCGCGTCGGAGGGCGCGCTGCACATCCGCGGCGCCAAAACCGCGATCGTCCGGATCGCCGCCGCCACAGGGTTTCGCCGCTTCGACCTGGCGCCCGACACACCCATCGCCGCGGTCCGCGCTTCGGCCGAACGCGACCTCGCGGCTGCCAGACATCATGACTATACGACACTAGTAAAGCGTCACGTCAGCGATCATCAGTCGCTCTACCGCCGCGCCTCGCTCGAACTCAACGGCACGATCGGGGACGGGGATACACCGCGTGCCGAACGCCTGTTCCAGCTCGGCCGCTATCTCCTCATCGCCAGTTCCCGTGCCGATACGATGCCCGCCAATCTTCAGGGCGTGTGGAATGCGGCGGTACGTCCGCCCTGGAGCTCGAACTACACGACCAACATCAATCTCCAGATGAACTATTGGGCCGCCGAGACCTGCAATCTCGCAGACTGCCATCTTCCGCTGATCGATCATATCGAACGGCTCGCGGTCACCGGCGCGCGCACCGCGCGGCAATTCTACGGAATGCCGGGCTGGTGCGTGCATCATAACAGCGATCTGTGGGCGATGAGCAACCCCGTCGGTGAGGGCGTCGGCGATCCCAATTGGGCGAACTGGCCGATGGCCGGCCCGTGGCTGGTGCAACATGTCTGGGAACATTACCGCTTCAGCGGCGACCGCGACTTCCTCAAGGCGCGGGGCTTTGCGTTGATGCGCGGCTGCGCAGAATTCTGTGCGGCATGGCTGGTTCGCGACCCGCGAAGCGGCCTTTTCACGACCGCGCCGTCAATCTCGCCCGAGAATCTGTTTCTGACCGCCACAGGCAAGTCCGCCGCAATTTCGGCAGGTTGTACGATGGACCTGGCGCTGATCCGTGAATTGTTCACGACCTGCATCGCGGCAATGGCGGTTATCGGTGACGTCGACGGGCTCACGGCGCAGCTCGCCGGGTTGCTGAAGCAAATCGAGCCCTATCGCACCGGCCAATATGGCCAACTTCAGGAATGGGCGACCGACTTCGCCGAGCAGGACCCGGGCCACCGACACATCTCGCATCTCTATCCGCTCTATCCCGGCGATGCGATCGACCCCGTCCGGACGCCCGCGCTCGCCCGGGCTGCGCGCGCGTCGATCACGCGCCGCGAGGCGCATGGCGGTGCCAGCACGGGCTGGAGCCGTGCCTGGGCGACCGCGGTCTGGGCCCGGCTGGGTGACGGCGCGCAGGCCGGGCGATCGCTTTCCGCGTTCATCGCCAACAGCGTCGCAGCGAACCTGCTCGACACGCATCCGGCAAAGCCACGGCCCGTATTCCAGATCGATGGCAATCTGGGCATCACCGCGGCGATCGCGGAGATGCTGCTACAGAGCCGCGAAACCGAGATCGCGCTGCTGCCTGCGGTCCCCCCGCAATGGACCAGCGGTCGCGTCGTCGGGCTCCGCGCGCGGGGCGGTCACGAGGTTGCGATCGCGTGGAGCGATGGCCATGTCGACGCGACGGTAATTGCCGGCGACACGCGCCTTTCGGTCCGATTGCCGTCAGGGTTCGAACCGCTCAAGATTGTTCAGCGGGGGACGATCGTCCGATTCGAGAAGGATGCACAGTCTATCACGTTCGAGACTGTGAAGGGCCGACGCTACGACGTCGCGCTACGCAGAACCGCTCAGGGCGCCGCCAGCAGCACGCCACGCGAGAGCGATGCCACATGACCCGAAACGTTCCAGGAGTCCCCATGCCGATCATTACCCGCCGCGCTATGCTAGCCTCGGGGCTCGCCTCCGGCCTGGCATCGACAGCGTCGTCTAGCGGCTGGGCGCGCAAGCGATCGCCTGGAACTCCACCCGCGTCCTGGGGAGCAACCCCCTCCCCGCGCCAGCTCGCCTGGCACGCACGCGAGCAATACGCCTTCGTCCATTTTTCGATCAACACCTTCACCGATCGCGAATGGGGCTATGGCGACGAAGACCCCAAATTGTTCGCACCAACCGACTTCTCGGCGGATCAGATCGTCGGAGCGGCCAAGGCCGGCGGCCTGCGCGGGATCGTGCTTACCGCCAAGCATCATGACGGATTCTGTCTCTGGCCGACGATGCTGACCGAGCATTGCGTCAGGAACAGCCCGTTTCGTGACGGCAAAGGCGATGTGGTCCGCGAATTCGAGCAAGCGGCCAGGCGTGCCGGCCTCGACTTCGGCCTTTATCTGTCGCCCTGGGACCGCAATCACGCCGAATATGGCCGCCCTGCCTATCTCGACTATTATCGCAAACAGATCGTCGAACTCTGTACGCGCTATGGCCCGCTGTTCGAATTTTGGTTCGACGGCGCCAACGGCGGCGACGGCTATTATGGCGGCGACCGCGAGACACGGAAGATCGACTCCGAGACCTATTATGACTGGCCGTCGATCTTCGCCCTTGTGCATCAGCATCAGCCCATGGCCTGCACCTTCGAACCGCTGGGGTCCGACGTGCGGTGGGTCGGCAACGAGGATGGTGTCGCCGGCGATCCGTGCTGGCCGACCATGGCCAACCGCAAGCCGAGCCAGGCGGACGGCAACGCCGGTCTTCGCAACGGCCCCTTATGGTGGCCCGCCGAAACCAACACCTCGATCCGCCCGGGCTGGTTCTACCACGCCGACGAGGATGCGAAGGTCAAGGATCCTGAGCGGATGCTGCAATTGTTCGACGAATCAATCGCGCGTGGCACCAATCTGATCCTGAACCTGCCACCCGACCGGCGCGGGCGTCTGGCCGATCCCGACGTCGCCGTTCTGCAAGCATTCGGTACCGCGCAGCGCGCAACGTTCGCGGACAATCATGCGACCGGCGCGATCGCGTCGGCCGATCACGTTCGCGGGCCGGGCTTTGCGGCGGCCAATGTGCTCGATCGTAACCCCGCAAATTATTGGTCGACCCCCGACACCGTCCACACGCCGAGCCTTGTCCTCGACCTTCCGCCCGGCCGCAGCTTCGATCTCGTCCGGATCCGGGAGTTCCTGCCGCTTGGCGTCCGCGTCGACCGCTTTGCGATCGACGTCGATCGCGGCAAGGGGTGGTCGGAGATCGCATCGGGCACGTGCATCGCCGCCCAGCGCGTCGTCCGCCTGCCCGCGCCCGTCGTCGCACGACGACTGCGGCTGCGGATCGTCGCCGCACAGGCGTGTCCGGCGATCAGCGAAATCGCGCTGTTCCGCCAGATCGCGGCGACCGCGGTCGCACTGCCCGCCGCGCGTAGCCGCGATGTGCTGCAGCCCCCCGAGATATCAATCGTCTCGGCATCGGGACAGACCGCGGCCGCCGTGCTCGACAATGATTCGAACACAGTCTGGCAGGTTCCCGTTGCGTCGACTGCGGATCGGTCGACCGTCACATTCAAATTGACCACGCCTCAGCACTTGGCTGGCTTTATCCTGACGCCCTCGCGCGCGGTGATGACGGATACCGCGCCACCGAAGCGATTCCTCGTCGAGACAAGCCTCGACGGGAGGACATGGGTCAAGGCGGCTGCCGACGAGTTCTCGAATATCGCCAACGCGCTCTCGCCGCAACGCATCGTCTTCGACACGAAGGTTGACGCCGTCTACGTCCGCATGACCTTCATCGGTCTTGCATCCCCCAGGACGCATATGGCCATCGCCGGCATCGACCTGTTTCGATAGAGGGTTGGCAGGCGCGATACGTATCCCGCCTGCGCCCGTCGCTCATCCGCGGATGAACGCCAGCATGTCAGCGTTGATGACGTCGGCGTGTCATGTGGATAGCCTGGATAGGTCTTGAGCCTGCCGCCCATCGGGTACCAGTTCCGGCAAGGGGTGCGACCCGATCATCTTCGCCACGATCACCAGCACAGGCTGGTCGGCGATGCGCACGACCAGGCGTTGCGAGACTATTGGAAGAGCGAATACGACTTTGTCGATGTCGATTCGACCGCCAGCAGCTTCGATCCGAGGACGGGCGAGCGACGCCTTTCGATGACGGGTAACGCGCGCATGGATTGGACCTCAGGCTGGTATCCAACCGACGGGATGGCGAGCGGCTGTCGTGCTGATTTCGCCCGCGACGCCGGGCGCGACCGTGATGCGCCGTACGCCGTCCCCTATCCACTGCATACGCGCACGGTGGAAACGATCCTGTTGCCGCAAGAACGATATCGCCAGGACAGTCGCGGGCATCGAACATCGCCGCCGTGTCACGTTAAAGGGCGGCATGTTCACCGCGAAGCGCACCCGCCGACGAGTTCGCAGCCTATGGCGTATCGCCCTGAGATGGGTCGCATCGCCGGCGCTCATGATCACCCACCCACGCGTAGATCACAGTATCAGGACCGGTAGGACGCTCGACGCTGGAAGTGGCGGTCTTGTTCAGGACAGCAAATCTGTGGCCCCTGCCCTCAACAAGAGGCACAATTCCCGAGCTGGTCGGGACGATTTCAGTGCTCGTTGGAATGCCGGTCTTCGGCCGGCGTGTAATAGCGCGCGATATCCGCTTCGGTGAGGGCATGACCGCTCGACTCTTCAACAAGCGCGGCGATTTCGCCATCGGTCTTCCCGGCGTTGCGCAGCTGCTCGATCTCGTCGCTTACCATGTTGATGAAGGCGGGGACTGGGAACCGTTCCTCACCCAGGCCCAGTGCATCACGCATGTGTTTTTGCGCACGCAAGGCTTCGGGAAGCGTGAACGCGATATCATCAGCCATCGAACGTGCCTTTCATGAACTGGATATGGTCGGGGGGCATTGGCCCCCCGACGCCGAAACGCTTTATGCGGTGACCGCGTCCGCTTTGACGTTCACGCTCGACGTTGCCATCGCGGTCAACTTGTCGTCGGTCGCATATTCCTCATCGAGCGTTTCTTTCAGGATCGCAGCAATATCGGCGCGGCCGAGCTGGTTCGCCCAAGCGATCAGCGTACCATAGCGCGCGATCTCGTAATGCTCGACAGCCTGTGCCGACGCGATCAGCGCGGCATCCAGAACGGCTTTGTCCTCGATCTCGCCGGCGACTTCGTTGGCTTCCTTGATGATGCCGTCGATCGCCGGGCAGGTCACGGCCTTCGCCTTCTCGCCCAGCAGGTCAAAGATCCGCTCAAGGCGCGTGATCTGCCCTTCCGTCTCACGCAGATGGGTTTCGAAACCCTGCTTCAGGGCTGGCGCCGTTGCCTTGGCCACCATCTTCGGCAGCGCCTTGGTGATCTGGTTTTCGGCGTAATACACGTCCTGCAACTGGTGCAGGAACAGGTCGTCGAACGTTACGATGTCTTTGGAAAACAGGCCCATGATAGTGTCCTCGCTAAGCAAATGGCTGCGAAGCAAACTGCTCCGGCACCGCCGCAACGCGCCGGCTCCGGGGTAAGTTTCGTTCGGGTCAGCGCAGCCTTCACGCCAGTCCGATCGGTGGCGGCCTGTTGATCCTCGACGCCGATCCGGTTGTCGCTCGGCTGATCATGCCGGCAGTCAAGTCGGGCATAGGAACGATCGGAAGAGCCCCCATCTAGCGTCTTATGACCAATAGCATTCTTCATCTCGGGCTCATGGAAGACGGGGAGATCGAGCTCGATCTGGCCGCCCTGGAACTCGCAGCGCTCGATCATCCCGGTATCGATCTCGATGAATATATCGACGAACTGGCTGGCATAGAATTGGCCCTGCGCGCTGCGGACGGCGACGCAGCAGCCAGCGTCGCTCAGGCCCAGACCCTGCGCAGCGTCATGGTCGAGGATTTCGGATTCTCCGGCGACCGCACGCACTACGACGATCCCCAGAACGCGGACCTGATCGCTGTTGTCGATCGACGGCTCGGTCTGCCGATCAGTCTGTCGATCCTCTATGTGGCAATGGCCCGACGCCTTGGATGGTCGGCGACGCCGCTCAATACCCCCGGCCACGTCCTGGTCCGCCTTGGCGACGCACCGGATGCGCTGATCATCGATCCCTTCAATGACGGTCGCATCGTCGCCCCCGAACAGGTGGAAGCCTTGTTGGAGCAGATGACGGGCCAAACGCGGTTTTCCGACGGTATGCTGCCCCTGTCGAACCGATCGGCGCTTGTTCGACTGCTGCTCAACCAGGCGACCCGTGCCGAGCGGGCCGGCAATACCGCGCGCGCGCTAGTCGTGTACGATCGCATGACGATCGTGGCGCCCACGCACGCCCATGGTTGGTGGGAGCGAGCCAGACTTCAGCTGGTCGCGGGAGATGTTGCCGGCGCCCGCAACAGCCTCAGCGCGATGCTCGAGATTTCCCGGGACGACGATTTGCGCCTGCAGGTATCGGCAGCGCTCGATGCCCTTCCCCGGCCGACGCCCTCGTGAACGTCGCGGTGGACCGGCTCTACCCCAAGCGCTCCTTGGGAAGGCCTCTGCCCGCGAGAAGATCGTCGAGCTCTGGGATACCATTAGCTCGCCGGCTTCGTGATCCCTGGTAGCTTCGCCACGCGGAGCTTGCTTAGCAGATCTCGTGCTTCCACAGGGGCCGCCTGTTTGAACAGACTGAACAGCGCGCCATCGTCCAAACCGCTGATGTCAAACCCGATCGACAAGGCAATGGGCTGACGGAGACGAGCACCGGGCTGCGCCTCGAGGACGAGTACGAACCACCGCATTCCGACAGGCGGCTGACCGATATTCTCGGCGAACTCCCCTGCAACCGCTTGGCGTATCCGGATGCGTCGATCGGGATTATTGTCGAACCAGGCCGCGTCCCCGTGCGTGGCCACCTCTGCGATGCGGTCGTCAATCGAGCGGGGTGTACTGATCATCATGAGGTCCTGACATACGCCATTGCGGGGCGCCCTGTACCGGGCCTGGTCGCCTTGGCAAATGGCATGATGCGCACACGGGTTCGGCTCAGGCGTCGCGATGCTTGCCTTCGATGCTGTCCAATGCCGAGACGGGGCGCCCCCTTAGGAACGCCCCGTCTCTTCGAGCCAGCAAATCAGAGAGGATTACGCCGACGCGACCTTGGCACGCGTCGATGTGTGACCGCCGGAGCGATACAGCACATCGGCTGCATCCTCGGGAGCGACCCCTGCCCCGGCTGTATCGACCGACACGAACACACCACCTTCGTTGATACGCCCCTCATAATAGCTGGCATCGACCCGGCTGACGCCATGGTCCGTCATGACTTTTTCCAGCCCCCCGACGGCGCCACCGAGCGCCGCACCGACGACGGCTGCACCGGGGATCGCTGCCGACGCGATCGCTCCCGCTGCAACGAGGGGGCCGACGCCGGGTATTGCGAGCGCCGCGATACCGAGCAGGGTCCCGATACCAGCGCCGGCTGCGACCTTGCCGACAAACTCCTGCGTGTCGCCGTTGCCGTCTGTCGTCGTGTTCTTGCCATCGTGCTGCGCCACGATCGAAATCGCGCTGTCATTAACGCCCGCAGCGCGCAGCTCTGAAACGGCGCGCTCTGCATCGGCGTGATTGTCGAAAACGGCTGATACGAGGGTCGTGCTCATGATGATTCCTGTCGACAGTTCGGTTGCTCACGGATCTAGAAGCCGTGTCGAAGGATGATCGTTCCGGATATTGAGGGTTACCAAGCTGGTAACCATGAATAGCAGCGTCGCGACACAGGACGCCATAGGCGGGATAGACCATGTCCGTAGGCAGCTGCGACTCAAGTGTTGTTTTTTGCTTTTCGCCATTGTCGCATCGCGGCGTCATATCGTTGACGCTCGGCTTCGACTGCAGCCTCTGCCGCGCCGACGTCTGCGCGGTGTTGTTCTTTAAGCTCACGTCGCTCGCGGGCCAGTTTGGCCTTCCGATCCGCCAACTCCATCATCCTGCCATCGTAGTCGGCCGTAACCGTTTCCAGCGCAGCCTCCGCCCCCTCGAGCTTCGCGCTGCTCGGCTTCGGTTTCGGTGTAGACTTCGGTTTTCGCGGCTGTTTGGACGTTTCGGGGCGCGCCGAAACATCCCCCCGCGCTGTCCGCAGTTCGGGGGCCGGCATGGCCTTGATCTGCTCCGCAGTCGTGCCCCGAGAGTGCTTCACGACGACGCCTGGCGAGGCCAAAGGCTCTGCGGTAAGCGCCGGGTCTGTGACGAGCTCTGCTATGCCTCGCGCGAACAGGTCTCGCTCGCTGCCCCAGGCCTCGAGGGCAGCCTTCTGACTCGTTGTAGCGACATAGGCATCATTGAAGCCAGCGACGGTCCTGTAAACTTTCAGCTTTTGCGCACGAGCCATGCAGATTGATACCGCGCTATGTGCTGAAATAGAAGTTGGCGCCGATCGCCCATCCGGTACCGACGCCGATGCCCACCTCCGGGCCTACCGGACAGGGATCTCGCTCGGCTGTTCGCGCCATCGTCGGTCCGGTCACGACCTGCCTAGACACTCCTAAGCGGTAAGCGAAGGCGGCACGTCGATGTGCCTCGTCTTAAGCGTGGTTCTGCCGTCAACGCTTGCATTGGGTCACATTGCTTCAAGCAGCATGGGCGTCCTAGATATATGGAGGAGAAGCGCCGCCATGGCTACGCATTCCATCGATGCTGAAGTTAGCAGTTAACTATATCGGCTTGCGTCGAGAAGCGACCGGAACTGCGATAAAGACCATTTTTTGGCTCAAGCTGTAGGCGACGCTTGCGATCATCGAGCGTTCTATTGTTGAGACGCAAATCGCACTCCCTGCGATGGACGCGAGATGTTCGCCGATCGGCTGAGGATAGAATCGGGGCGATAAATCACGATGTCGATCACGCGAGACCGCTAGCAATTCAGCGGACCCGCTGTACCCGCCCTTGACCTAACGGTGCCCGGCGACCGACAACCGGCGAATGATCAAGCCTCTCGTCGCAACCGTCGCGCTGTTCGCGCTCGCTACCGGAACCGCAGCGCAGACCGTGCCGACGCAGCAGGTCGGCAGCGCCACGCTCTCTGGCGTGCCCAATATCCCCGTCGAGGTGCGCGAGGCGGTGCAGCGCTATCAGAATAGTCGGGCGGCGCAGTTCGAGGATTGGCTGCCGGACGGCTCGATGCTGATCGCCACGCGCTTTGGCGCGACGCAGCAATTGCATCACGTCGCAACCCCCGGTGGCGCACGCACACAGATTACGTTCGGCGCCGAGCCGATTGCCGCCGCGACGACGATCCCCCGCAGCGATCGTTTCGTGATGACGCGCGACACGGGCGGTGACGAGTGGTTTCAACTCTATACGCGCGGCCTCACCGGTGTAGCCACGCCGGTGACCGAAGCCGGCACCCGCAACCAGTCGCCGGTTTTCAGCAAGGATGGCGCGCTGATGGCATGGGCGCGGGCGACCAAGGGAAGCGCCGCTTATGCAATCCTGGGGGTCGACCCAAAAGCGGGCGGCAACCCGCGCTCGCTTTACCAGTCCGACGGCGCGGTGGCGCCCGCCGATATCGCGCCCGACGCTGCGCGGCTGATATTTGTGCGCAGCCTTTCCAACCGTGAGGACCAGCTGTTCGAGCTGGATCTTAAGACCGGCAAGGCGGACCGGATCGCGCCGAAGGCAGACGCTGCCGTCTATGCCGACCCCCGCTATCTGCCGGGCGGACGAAAGCTGATCGCCATCTCCGATTCCGGCAGCGACACGCGCCGACTGGTCGAGATCGATATCGCCAGCGGCGCGCAGACGGTCCTGACGCCGGACCTGAAATGGGACGTCGAGAGCTTTGACCTGACGGATGACGGGCGCGTGCTCGCCTATTCCGTGAACGAGGACGGCTTCTCGCGCGTGGTGGTGCAGGATCGGGTCACCCGCCGCGCGCTACCGCAGCCGGTGCTGCCGCGCGGTGTCCTGACCGCGCTCAGATTTTCGCCCGACGGCAGGAATCTGGCGATTGGCCTGACCTCGGCCACTTCTGCCGGTGACGTCTGGAGCTGGGGCGTGACCAGAGGCGGCCTGACACGCTGGACCGTGTCGGAGCTGGGCGAACTCGATCCCACCACGCTTGCCGAGCCCGAGCTGGTGCGCTTCAAGTCCTTCGACGGCCTGTCGGTCCCGGCGTTCGTCTACCGGCCCAAGGGCTTGCCGGCAGGCACGCGGACCCCGGTGATCATCGACATCCATGGGGGCCCGGAGGCGCAGACACGCCCGATCTGGAACTACGGCGCGCAATATTTTGCCGATGCGTTGAAGGCGACGGTGATCCTTCCCAACGTCCGCGGCAGCGACGGCTATGGCAAACGCTACCTCAACCTCGATAATGGCGTGAAGCGCGAGGACTCGGTAAAGGATATCGGCGCCCTGCTCGACTGGATCGGCACGCAGCCGGGCCTCGATGCAGGCCGTGTCGCGGTCTATGGTCAGTCCTATGGCGGCTATATGAGCCTTGCCGTCATGACGCATTATTCGGACCGACTGGTCGGCGGGGTCGAGCGCTACGGGATCAGCAACTGGAACACGTTCCTCCAGAACACCGAGGCCTATCGTCGCGACAATCGCCGCGCAGAATATGGCGACGAGCGCGATCCGGCGATGCGCGCGGTACTAACGCGGGTGTCGCCGTTCACGAATGTCGCGCGGATTGCGAAGCCAATGCTGGTGATGCAGGGCGCCAACGACCCGCGTGTACCCCAATCGGAATCGGACCAGATCGTGACGCGGCTGCGCGCAAACGGCAACGACACTTGGTATGTGGTGTTCGCCGACGAAGGGCACGGCTTTCTGAAAAAGCCGAACAACGATCTGCGGCGCGAGGTGGAAACCGTATTCTTGAGGCGTCTGTTTGAACGGTAGCGTTGGGGGGATAGGCCTGGGCGGAATTTGCCGCGCGCCTTTGCGATGTTGACCCACAGGCAGACTTTGATGCCGCTGCTTCAGCTGCTTGCGCTCAGACATCGGTTTAGGTTGGCGCCACGTGCTCCTTCGTCGCTTGCCGTACGAACACCGAGAACGCCAGCGTGACGCCTGCGATCATAAGGATGCCTTGGAACGTCAGGGGCTAGCCGTGCGCTCGCCCTGCCCGGCTCGTCACTGCGCTTGCCGCCGACCCCTGGTCCACGAGCATCTGCTAAATCTGTTGCAGCGCCCCAGCGTGTCCGCGGGCGAGGCTGGCATTGGGCACGGTGCCTAGCACCGCCGCCCCAAGCGTGCTGTCTGGATTTCGGGCAAACAAGCTGGAGGCCGTCGTGGCCCCGCTTTGCCAAACCCACGCTACCCTGGATCAGCTTGAGGCGCTGAAGATCCGCGGCGTGCGGGTTCATGCGCCGCAATCTTCACATAACGCCACGTAGGCATCCCCAAGGGCGGGTGCACAAATCAGACGGCCTGCTCTGTTTCGCATGGTGCCGGCCAAGTCTCGCTATTGGCGATGGGGCTCAACACCAGAAGTTTGGAGCGGGCTTCACAACCGATTGAAAATACACCAGTCCTTATGATCCGTTAACCGTCGCCTCCTACATTTTGCGCATGAACCGAATAGCCCACCGTGTAACCGAGCTCACACGTTTTGCAGCGCTACCGATCGCCACAGGCGTTGGTTACTATCTGGCGGCCTTCGCGTCCCTCTACCTCACCCGCGGTGCTGACGGGATCGCAATGCTGTGGCCGCCCAGCGGCATTCTGTTCGCAGCCTTACTGGTCGAACCTCGGAATCGCATCGTGTGGCACATAGGCGCCGCAGCAATGGCCAGTCTCGCTGCCAACCTCGGCGGCGGGAATGGCGTCCTGCTTTCGATCGGATTCACGCTCGCTAACGTGTCCGAGTCCGGATTTGCGGCATGGCTTTTACGAAACCGAACCCGGCGTCGTGATTCATTCACCGATCCAAGGGGCCTGGTCTGGTTCTGCATCGCCGCGGCGGCCGCGGCGGCGTTGGGCGCAACGATCGCCGCCTGCGCGACAACGGCTGTCGGGATCAGCTTCTGGCTGTCGTGGTTCACGACCGATCTGCTGGGGATCTTGATCGTTGCCCCGCTCATCCTGATCGCAGGCCGAGCCTTCTATCGCAAACGGTTTCGCGATGGCCTGGCAGCAGCCCCTCAAGCCATCGCGGTATTTCTGCTCGTGGCTGGCGTGTCGATCATTGCCTTCTCACAGGTCAACTACTCGCTGCTTTTCCTGCCGATGCTGGCAGTCCTTCTGGCGGCGTTGCGAATGGGACCGTTTGGCGCCGCCGGAAGTGTGTTGATCGTTGCCACGGCCAGCTCACTCGCCCATATTTTCGGCTCTGATCCGCAGGCAATCGCCGATGGTCAGGCGTACGCACGTAGCATCTTTCTGCAATTCTATCTGCTGGCCCTGTTTGCGGCTGCCCTGCCGATTGCCGCCCTGCTCGCCACGAGACAACAGCTGATCGATAGCAACGCGAACAAGCTGCGGTTGCTCGAGCTTGCCGAAGGTGCGGCGCACGTGGGTCATTGGCATCTGGATTTGTTGACCCAGCTCATAACGTGGTCGGACGAAGTCTTTCGCATTCATGGTGTGGAGACCCGCGTTCCGCCGTCACTCGACACCGCGATAGACGCCTATCACCCTGACGATAGGGATGCGGTTTCGGCACATATCGGGCGCTCCCTCGAACACTGCGTAGGTTTTGAATTCACCGCTCGCATCGTCCGCCCCGACGGGGAGGTACGCCATGTGTTTTCGAAGGGTGAGATTGACCGAAACGGCGTCAATGAGTCGGTTGGCCTGTTCGGCATTATCCAGGACATAACGACCCAGGTTGCGCACGAAGCCGAGATGGAACGGGCCCGCATTCGTGCTGAGACTGCCGCCCGCAACGCGATAATTCTGGCCGAGACGGACCAGCTTACCGGAATTGCAAACCGGCGCCGTACCAGCTTCGTGCTTGAGCAGACATTGCTGCTCGCCCGCGAAACCGGGCACCCACTGTCCGTGGCGATGTTCGATATTGATCACTTCAAGCGCATCAATGACACCTATGGACATCACACAGGCGACGAGGTGCTGAAGAGGGTGGCAGCAGGCGCTGCCGCGGAACTGCGCAGCGGCGATACGATCGGCCGCTTCGGCGGTGAAGAATTCGTGATCGTGTTACCGGACGCCGCAGCGGATGCGGCAAGCAAGGTCGCCGAACGGGTGCGTCATGCTATCGGCACGGCCAGCGGTACGCCCGGCGTCACGGTGAGCATTGGCGTGGCTCAAATGGCGTCTGGGGAGACATGCGACGCGCTTCTGCGGCGAGCCGATGATGCGCTGTATGGTGCGAAGAACGAGGGTCGCAACAGGATGCGGCTTGCAGCGTAGCGAAAGTCGCCCGTAGCCGCAGCCGTACTTCCATTGTCCGATGAACGCGTAGCTCAATCACGCTCAACGTAAGCGTCGAACCGGTAGAGAGGCAGTCGCCTGGGCGACCGCGCCGAGAGCGCTCCAGGGCAATCGCTTTCCCAAAGCCTGCGCCCAATTGCGCATTCGAAAATGGCCGGTCGGCTGCAACAAACGGGAAAGATGGCGCTTAACGAATGCCCGTAATCGGGTGCCCATAAAGCCACTCCGAACGTCCGGTATTGCTGAGAAAGCAGCCTGTCCACTATCGGCCGAAGATTACCGTAAACAGCCGTTCGTTCAGGTGGCGATGCAGGGGCTTATGAGGCGGAGATCCTGGAACGATACATCACCAAAACCAGGGACAAGGATGCAGCGCTCACGTTCATGAAAAGGCGCTGAAACTTCACGGCAGGCCTGAGGCGATCACTACCGACGGACTGCGCCCGTACGGTGCGGCGGTGAAGGAACTGGTCAACCTGAATAAGCAGGAGGTTGGACGCTGGCCAACAAACGGCTCGAGAACAGCCACCTGTCGTTCCGACGAAGGGAGCGCGCAATGCTGCGTCTCAGGCGAATGAAGACGCTGCAAAATCTTGCCTCGGTCCATGCCAACGTTCACAACCAGTTCAATCTCGAACGCCACCTCGTCGACCGGCAGACCTACAAGGAACGACGCTCCGCCGCCTTGGCGGAGTGTCAGATCCCCGGACGAAGCCTAGGTGGTTTGCAATTGATTTGTCAGTGCAAAGGGGTGTGCTTCCCCAGCATCAGCGCCGACAAAGTCTCTAGGATCTCATCGTAGCGCTTAGTCGTGGCGCGATAACGTATGGCGTCCAATAGAAATGGCAGCCCACCGAGTTAGCGGCGGCGCTTGCGCGCTCGAATTCCTACAACTCTCTCGATTGCCAGCAAGACTCCTTGCTCGATCCCATCCCGGGTCCGCGCACTCGCCACCAAAAACTTGTTGGGTCCGGTGTAGTGCCGTAGGAACGCATTCGTCCAAGTCGAAACATGCCGGATCGGCTTCTGTGCGTTCCAGCGAAAGTCCAGCGGGGTCCAGTCAAATTCGGCGACAATATTGAAGGCACATTGATCTGCCCCCTTGCAGCCACCGGGATAAAGGCCATGTAGATCATGGCGGTACGGGCAATGCCGATCATGTTCAAGCAAGGCGTCAATGAGTTTTTGGTGTAAGCGTTTGCCTAGCCACTGCCGGCCAGAGATCAAGATAACGCCGGCATTGAATTAATTCGGCGACCTGTCAGTTTTCAATGCATGAGCAATGAGGTTTTGTTGATCATACAGCATATACGATACAAAGTCGTAGACGGCAGCGAAACTGGTCGTGAATCCAAACAAACTATTGAACTCGAAAGAGCGACACGGGAGGACATCGCCATCCATGTAGATTATGTTTTCGCGTAAATGCGCCACTTGCTCGATGGCATTTGCTTTTAAAAGTGTCACAGGGCTGATGTGACCGTGCAATTTAATCGATGAATCATCTGCGCCGGAAGTTTGATCGCACTCCAATATACGTCTATGTATGGTGAATGATCGCATAGATGCGTAGCGCAGAAGATCCTCGTCTAACGGTACATCGTAGCCCACTTGATAAAAATATACGTCCATCGGCGAGGACGAGAACATACATATTCCAGCCACTGAAAACTGCGTAAGTTCATGATAATTCTTATCAGTTATAAAAACGGCCGCGACGTTAGATCTTTCATATAATCTTCCACCCTGTAATGAAAATAACCGTTCGTCTATAAATCTGCCCGTATAAAACGAATATAAACGCTATACTGCATCCGTCGGATGGTCCACCCTGTGTTTTGGGCAGTACTTCGTTTGAGCGATGTCGAGTTTAAATCATTTTCGTTCTCTAGGAAGATGCCGCTTGTCCGGAATGCCTCACCGATCAGCGTTGCCAGGCGGTTGCGGCGGACGAAATCGGCGAACTGGAACGTGGCCGAGCTGTTCTGTGGCCCGATCAGAACGCGCACGTCGCCCTCATAGCGCGTACCGCGCGGTCTGATCGGGTCGACCCGGTCGCCTTGCGCATCGAGCCGGAGGAATCGGTCGTTGATCCTGGTCGCATTCTCTCCCAGATGGTCGAAACTGCGGTCCCACGTGTCGAGCACAGGGCGCAGGTCTTCGGGCACGGTGCGGTAGCGGATGAGCCTGTCGACCTCCTCGAACGGCGTTTCGCGTTTCACCAACCGTTCGGCGAACGCATTACCGCAGTCGAGCCCCCCCCCCCCCTCGTTCGCGCGCAGATCGACGACCCAATCGCGGCACCCGCTCGGCGACCAGCCGGTCGACCGCCTGATCGAGCCAGCCGCGCCAATCCCACTTGCTATCGTAGAGACCCCAGCTCGGCATCGACAGAAGCGCGGCGTCACCGCGCCGCTTGATCGTCCAGACCGGCGTGTCGCCGCTCGCATCGACGCCGGCGTGCGCGGTGGTACGGCGCTGCGCTTTTGCGACAGAGCGTCGCGGTAGTCGTGCAACAGCCGGATCGTCCACGCGCCATAGACGACGAAGCTGATCGCGAGCAGCGATGCGACGATCGCATTGCCGGTCGTGAAAGCAAGATCCGCCCAGTGACGCTTCAGTGGCGTCGGCAGGAGGAACGCGGCAGTCTGATAGGCGAACTGGATCGCGCCCGGAAGCAGATGCCGCCCGACCGCGGGCGACCAGCGGCCGGTGACTAGAGCATAAGCGTGAAGATAGAGGAGCGGCGGGACCAGCAGCGCGTTCGAGAAGGGCGCGAAGGTCAGCCACCACCAGCGATCATAAAAGCCGGCAAACCCGATCAGCCAGGGCACGAAGACGCCGGTCATGATGATCAGCAGCGCAGCAAGCGCGCGCGCGGCCAGCCGGTTCTGAAACGACGTCGACAAGGCGACCGCCAGCGGAAGCAGAATTGCCGCTGCCACCGTGAGGACAGCCGTGCGCCAGCCAAAGACCAGATCCATGGCGATCAGCGTAGCTTCGTCGACATCCAAAGCTAGGGATTACATTTCGGAGGGAGGCCAGTCGCCTCACCTGCGCGCATCCGAGCACCCCCGCAGCGTTTCCACAGCTGGAAACTTGCAGCTCACTCCCGCTCGAAAGACGGCACCGCAAAGACCCAGAGCCACTCCCGCAGCAGTGTCTTTGAGCAGCCCGAAAGCGGACGTCCGTTCAACTCTGCCGCTCGTGCGCGAATATCAGGACGCAGTGCGCGTGGCGGCAAATCCCGCGGGCACCACTCCTGAGTAAAGGTAGTGCGAACAGCGTTACAGTATCCGGGTTGGTGCTGGCGCGCACCGCCGTCGACGCGCATGTCTCGCTTGGCAGCGGTGCGCCCCTCCTCGTCGCCCGTTGCAAGACGGGGTGGGTCATGAGCACCCCCCGCCGCATCCCCCGCCGCACCCGCCATCGCCGCTACCGTGCCCGTCCGAGCCGCAAGCGTCACCGTCGATATTCAGATCGAAACGACGACCAGCTATGCCGGCCTTTAGTCGCGCACCTTGGATCCAAGTGACGATCGCGACGGCAAGGAGGAAAATGGCAACCAGCGCCACCATATCTTGAACGATCAGGACAACCAGGCCGGCGCAAGTGAACCCGACCAACGTCGCCTCTTCCGCGCCCAGAAGCATCTTTCTGGTCCGGTCGATCCGCTGGAAATTTCCCGAGAATCGTCCGGTGGGATCGGGCCAAACATCGTCGGGCGGCGTAGCACCGAAGGTGTCCCGGTATAAATTGAGCGTATGCGCGTAGCGGTTACGATAGTGCTCGCGCTGCTCGGGGCCACCCGATGTCGGCTCGTGATGAATATCGCGCGCGACGATATCGCGGCAGAGGCCGTGCCAATAATCGCGGGTATAAGCCAGATGCAGATGCCACGCCTGATCAACCGCGTCCGACGGCGTAAGCTGCTCATCGCTGATCGCGACCAGCGCGAGGAAGCGACGATATTCCGTCGCGACCCGGTCTGCAAACGACCCGGTCCATCCGTTCTCTGCGGCCAGCCTCCCTTCGAAGCTGAGGGCTGCACCGGGCTGGCCGATGCTCAGGGTCTCGATCCTCCCAATGAGAATCCTTCGCGCCATATGCGCGGGGCTGTTCGGTTCCATACCCCATTAGATTAGTATGATATTGTTGCAGGATTGTGACGCCGATGGCGACCGAGCGATCCGGAGTCCGCCGCCCGCCTCTCGACCGTTGCGTGGTGCGACAAGGCAGACAATGTCCGACCGCCACTCGGTCTCGACACTGCCGTCGAAGACTGACCGATCGCAAGCGCGGGGCCGATATCGTGCATCAACATGGTCCATTTCAGCCTGTGGTCGGCGATGCTCGGGTCGCTCGCCGGGGCCGCCCGCCTGTTTCGAGCGGGCGATCCATTGTTCCTGCACGCCCCCTTTTACCGTGCAGGTCAGTCGACCGGGCCGTCCAACGAAACGTTCGACGCTTCGCTGAAGGCACGCAACCCGCTCTAGGGTTTACGCGACGGCGTGACGGTGATCGTAGCATCTGACGGGTCCACCAGCTGACTCGCGTCGTCCAAATGCCGGCCAATAACCCTTGGGTCGTTCTACAACGCAATTCGCTACAGACCTGGCCCATGGCAGTCCGAGGGACTGCCGCCACGCACGACCTTATTTGCCCTACGACCCACAAGCTGACGTTGCAGGGCATTCCCCCCGCCGAGCTGCGGACACTCATTCAATGAGGTTTCCGGCTAAGCCACTGCATGCCGCCATTTCGCCGGTTGTCGGCACGGGCGTACATGGAGTGGGGGCGACCTTGTCGGTGCGGTGCGGGCTGTGCGCCGACGCCTTCAAATTTCGGAAGCCGTGTCCGAGACTTCATTCCTCCGTGTGACGGACGATGGCCTCGCAAACTTCATGCGTTGCGAGAATAGCGGCTGCATCGACCGGCCTTCGCTCACGCGCCGCAAGCAGGAAGGCGTCGCACATTGCCGCAAAGCCGCGCTGCTGTCCTACCGAGACCCAATCGCCTCGTCGATGTAAGCGCTGTGTCCCGCTCGTCTCGACGCGATCAGCGAGGTTCAGCACGGTATGACGTGCCCCACCGCCAATGAGGTCGAGGCGTTCCTCGTCGAGCCCACTGTTACGATGCATTGTGCCGATGGCGGTAAACCCGTCGCCTGCCAGCGTGAGGGTGATCGTGTGGAGCATGCCGTCTACTACATGGGTTTCGATGTTGCGTCGGCAAACCGGTCCTGGGGCCAGGAACAGCAGCGTATCGACGACATGGATGAAGTCATCGAAGACGACCTTCCGCGGTTCGTTGGGTTGCCGGTAGCGGTGCTTTTCGAGGATGATGAGGTTCGCGTCGATGCCTCGCAATGCGACATAATCTGGCGCAAACCGCCGGTTGAAGCCGACCATGAGCGGAACGACACGGTCCGTGGCTAAGGCGACAAGCGCTTCGACCTCGCCGAGATTATCGGCGAGCGGCTTGTCGACGAAGGTCGGGACGCCTCTCTCAACAAGGTGCCTGACAAGTTCGCCATGTGCCTGCGTCGACGCGTGAACGAAGGCGGCGTCGAACGACATGGTGGAAAGCGCATCTGCAGCGCTGGTGTGCCGATGCGCGATACGAAACGAGCGGCCGACCTCGTCGAGGACGCCCGCATCGCGCGTCGCCAGGTGAATGTCGAGGCCAGGTCGCGTCGACAGAACCGAAAGATATGCTTTGCGAGCGATGTCACCCAACCCGATGAGAAGCACGCGCATATCTATTCCCCGGTCCGGCACGATCGCCGCGTCTGCCGGGCCGCAATAGCTTCGCCATTGCGCTCCCCGCAACCAATCGTCGGGGATAACTGCGGCGCCAACTGGGGCAAAGATGTCGCGGTGCGCCGCAAAAATGCTTCGCCGCCGATCGTGTCTATTGCCGCACGTTGCAGTGATGTTACCGGTCAGGGTCGGATCCGGGCCACACGGATCGACGCAGGAGGATGTTCGAAGCCCAAGGGGGACCATCCATGATTCGCTTGCCCGTTCGTACGTCTGCCATCGCCCGGCTGCTGGCCGCCAGCGCGCCGTTATTCGTCTGTGCCACACCCGCCGTCGCGCAGGACCAGGCGCCGACGGGGCAAGCCGTCGGCGATCCGGCCGGCGAACAGGGCGTCGGCGACATCGTCGTCACGGCGACCCGCCGTCGGGAATCGTCGAAGGACGTGCCGCTCGCGGTCACCGCGATCAGCGGCGAGAAACTCGACGTGCTCAACTCGAGCGGCCTCGATATCCGGTTCCTCGCCGGTCGCACGCCGAGCCTTCAGGTGGAATCCTCGTTCGGCCGCACCTTCCCGCGTTTCTACATCCGCGGGCTCGGCAATACCGATTTCGATCCGAACGCCGCACAGCCGGTGTCGGTGGTGTATGACGACGTCGCACTCGAAAATCCGATGCTGAAATCCTTCCCGGTGTTCGACCTGCAAAGCGTCGAAGTGCTGCGCGGGCCGCAGGGCACGCTGTTCGGGCGCAACACGCCAGCCGGCGTCGTGAAGATCAATTCCGCCAAGCCGGATCCGGACAAGGCCTCGGGCTATGCAACCGGATCCTGGGCGACCTACAACACGATCAACGGCGACGCGGCGCTGAACCTGCCGATCGGCAACGGCTTCGCATTCCGTGCATCGGGCCTGATCCAGTCGCGCGACGATTGGGTCACCAACGATTCCACGACGGGCAATGCCGATCGCAAGCTCGAAGGGTATCGCGATGTCGCCGGCCGCTTCCAGCTCGGCTATACCAGCGGCGATTTCAACGCCTTGCTGAACGTCCACGTCCGTGATCTCACGGGCTCACCGCGCATCTTCCGCGCCGGGCTGTTCAAACCGGGCACCAACGATTTCAACACCGGCTTCGACCCCAAGCACGTGACGCTCGACGGCTATACCAGCCAGAGCCTGACGCAATGGGGCACGAACCTTCGGCTCGACTATCATCTTGACGGCATCGGCACCTTCTATTCGGTCACCGGTTATGAGCAGGCCAAGGTCGAGAGCACGGGCGACGTCGATGGCGGCAACAGCTACCCGTTCACGGGCGGCACGATCGGCGCGATCGGCGTCGGGCTGTTCCCGTCGAACACCGGCGGCCTCACCAAGCCCAAAGAGTTCAGCCAGGAGCTGCGCTACGCCAGCGAGGACATGAACGGCATCCGCTTGCAGGGCGGGCTGTATTATTTCTACCAGACGCTGCGCTATCATCAATATGACTATGCGTTCGGCGGTACCGGATCGCGTGCGACCGACCTGACGCAGGACGTCTTCCACGACAATCGCAACGAGAATTACGGCGCCTTCGCGTCGATCGAGGCGAAGCCGACCGAGTTGCTGACGTTGCGCGCAGGCGTCCGCTATTCGCACGACTATCGCAACGACCTCGTGACCGCACCGATCCCCGGGACCGGGATCAGCGACACACTGCCCGCGCGTGCGGTCGTCCGTGGCTCGAACGTGACGTGGGACGCGAGCGCGACCTATGAGCTGACGCCCGCGATCAACGTGTATTCGCGGCTTGCGACCGGCTATCAAGGGCCGGCGATCCAGGACCGCGTGACGTTCGGCAGCGTCCAGAGCACCGCACCGAAGCAGACGACCTTCTCGGGCGAGAGCGGCTTTAAGGGGACGCTGCTCGACCGGAAGGTGAACTTCTCGATCGACGCCTATTGGTACAGCACCAGGGACCTGCAGATCACTGCAGTCGGCGGCAGCAGCAACTCGGCCCGTCTGATCAGCGCGGACAAGGCGATCGGCTACGGCGTCGAGGGCGAGTTCGAGGCACGGCCAGTGCCCGAATTGTCGCTGACCGCAAGCGGCAGCTACAACTTCACCGAGATCCGCGATCGCTCGATCGGCGTGGGGGTCTGCGCGACCTGCACCGTGCTCGATCCGATCGTGAACGGGTTTGCGATGATCGACGGCAACGATCTCCCCCAGGCGCCACGCTGGATCGCAAACTGGACCGCGCGCTACGGGATCCCGCTCGCCAATGGCGGCGAGGTCTATGCCTATACCGACTGGGTCTATCGCAGCCGCATCAACTTCTTCCTGTACGAAGCGGTGGAGTTCACCGGCAAGTCGTCGCTCGAAGGCGGGCTCAAGGTCGGCTATAAATCGCCGCGGGGGTATGAGGTCGGCGCGTTCGTGCGCAACATCACCAACCAGTATCGCAGCATCAGCGCGATCGATTTCAACAATCTGACGGGCATGATCAACGAGCCGCGGATCATCGGCGGCCAGTTCAAGGTCGCGTTTTAAGTTAAGACGCCGAACTGGGCACCTTGCGCGCAATCTTGGTGCGAAAGTGAGCGTCGCGACCTCGAATTCCTCGACAAGGGCCGTCGCAAGCGCGGCGGCCTGATTTAGCGCTGCGGTCGAACCACGAGCAACGGCCGCCAGTCGGACGGAGATGGCTTCGAGCACGTCATCATAGGTAGCACGGTCGGCGCCGGCGTGGTCGAGGAGCGCCAATGCAAGCGCGGCTTCGTCAGGACGGATATCATCCTCATCAACCAGGCCAACATGCATCAGATCATCACTTGTTCCCGATGGATGGGAGCATGGTGTTGACGATCGAAGACCACCGATTGGGGGGCGATGCCTAACGCACTAATTTTGGTGGGCCCGGAGTCTACGAACGGCCGTCGCGTTCGCAGGTTGGTGTAGACGGCCCATCGCCACGACAATTCACTTTGAAAACCACCATCTGAACACACAAAGGCATCGCCGCCTTCCCGACTTCGGACGCCCATCTATCGTTCGGATCGACTATTTCGACGATGGTTGACGCTCTTGGTCAGGGCCTACCAAACGCTGCTTTTCGCGTGGATGACCTTGATGAGGAGCGAAAACTGCGTTTTGCGGCGCACTCCCTTTGCGTCCGTGGTCTTGCGAAGGGGCGGTTGGGCGCTACCAATGCCGTCAGGACAGATTGGGGAGGACCAACATGACCACCAGCTTCGACCGCCGCGCCCTCTTGGTTGGCGGCCTCGCAGCCTCGGCTGCTACCGTGGTGCCGCTTAGCCAGGCCTTTGCCCAGCGCCGCGGCCGGGTCTCGGCGAACGACAAGGTCCAGGTGGGTCTAATAGGTTGCAAGGGCATGGGCTGGTCGGATCTATCGGCCATGTGCAAGCGGGCCGACGTGGCGCCCGTAGCCCTTTGCGACGTCGACGCTACGGTCCTTGCGGCACGCGGTGCCGAATTGAAGAAGGTCTCAGGCCGCACGCCGAAGCTCTACGACGACTATCGTCGGATGCTGGACGACAAGTCGATAGACGCGGTGATCATCGCCACGCCCGACCATTGGCACGCGCTTCAGCTGGTCGATGCCATGTCCGCGGGCAAGGACGTTTATTGCGAAAAGCCGCTCGGAAACTCCATTGCCGAATGCCGTGCCATGGTCGCCGCAAAACAGCGTCACAATCGTGTGGTTCAGGTTGGTCAGTGGCAACGCAGCAACCAGCACTGGGCAGACGCGATCGCGCATGTTCAGTCCGGCGGCATCGGTCGGGTCCGAAAGGTCAAGGCTTGGGCGTACATGGGATGGATGAAACGCGTCGTTCCCCAACCGGATCAGGCCCCACCCGCCGGCGTCGATTATGATAGCTGGCTGGGCCCCGCACCGCTGCGCCCCTTCAACTCCAATCGCTTCCACTTCAGCTGGCGCTGGTACTGGGACTATGCGGGCGGCCTGATGACCGACTGGGGCGTCCATCTGATGGACATCGCGCTGTTGGGCATGAAGGCAGAGGCACCTCGTTCGGTCAGTTCGCTTGGCGGCGCCTATGGCTATCCGGGCTCTGCGATGGAAACTCCGGACACGCAGACCGCCATCTACGACTTTGGCGACTATTCCGTGGAATGGGAGCATGCGGTCGGCATCAGTCAGGGCCCCTATGGCGGCCGCGACCACGGCGTCGCCTTCGTCGGCGAAACCGGCACACTTGTCGTCGATCGTGGCCAGTGGCGTGTCACGCCAGAGACAAGCGATGGCAAAGCCATGACTCGGGAGATCCCGGTCACGAAAGCCAAGGACGAGGGGCTCGACCGGCACACAGCCGACTTCATTGCCTGCGTCAAAGATCGCGCCCGCACGCCAGCGTGTACGATTGAGGCGGCGTCCAACACCGCCATCGTGTGCCAGATGGGAAACATCGCGTTGCGCACAGGCCGCAAGGTGAATTGGGATGCTGCATCAGGTCAGTTCAGGGATGACGCAGAAGCGAACGGACTAATCACGCCCCGCTACCGTACACCCTATCGGCTGCCAGCTGCATAAGCCGGCTGGCCGCCTATGCCGACAGGGGGGACCGCTGCGCCGTGCGCTCGACAGCGGCTCTTGCCAATCGCTGCCATGGGATGACCGAGGTCGGCCATTCGGTTGCCCGTCCCAGATCCCCAGCTTGGGTCGCACTTACATGCTAGCTGGACAGCCGCTTTCGATGATTAAGCGCTGTCACCATTTATCTCTATATCATAGCGCTGAACCAGTTGACGTCATCCTGCTGGCACATTTGACGCAGGAATGCCGCGAGGTCGGCGTAGGTCGATCATCAGCGGCAGACATCGCCGATTGACGACGGTTGCGGCTTGCGCTCGACTGGCCCGTACGGCTTTGCGAGGACATGATGGCATATCCAATTGATCGACGTTCATTGCTCGCAGGTGTCGCTATGAGCGGTGTGGCGGTTGCAACTGTCGAGGCTCAGCCTCACGACGCGGCCGCAAAGCTGGAGATCTACGAGCTGCGGACCTATCGGCTGGTACACGGCCCCATGAAGGAGCGTCTGGACGCATATCTGAGGAACGCCTTTATCCCGGCGGCACGACGCGCAGGTTGCGGGCCGGTGGGTGTATTTACGGTGGCGATCGGGTCCGAAAGTCCAACCGTCCATGTTCTCGTCCCCTATCCCTCGATCGAGGATTTCGTGGCTTTGCCCGGCAGGCTTACCGCCGATCCGAGCTACACCGCGGCTGCCGGGTCGTTTTTGAAGGCGACGCCAGACGCACCGCCATACACGTCCCTTGAAGTGAAGTTGATGCGCGCGTTCCCTCACTTTCCTCGGCTCGAATTGACCGACGCCTCGAGCAGCAACACGCCGCGCATATTCGAACTCCGGACGTATTTCAGCCATAGCGACGCGGCAGGAATGACCAAGATCGGGATGTTCGACACGGGCGGTGAGATCGAGATATTCCGTCGGACTGGCCTAACGCCGGTCTTTTTCGCCCAGGACCTCACCGGACCTCGCCTGCCGAGCCTGACCTACCTGCTGACCTTTCCCGACCTTGCGACCCGTGAACGAAACTGGCGTGCCTTCGGGTCGGATCCCGCTTGGCGCCGGCTTATCTCGACGCCGGGGCTTACCGACCGCGAAATCACCACCGGAATAGACAACCAGATCCTAAGTCCGGCGTCGTTTTCGCAAATTTAACCCACAAGCGGGCGTTCGCGCCCTATGTGCTCCCCAAACTTCGGTCGTCCGTTCGTTTAGATTGCCGGCCGCTTTCCGGGCGGCATTGCGGCAGAGCTGTCATCTCGGCAATGCCACCCTGAACCGACCACCGCCCGCCTCGGCTGCGATGCAGCGCACCTCACCTCCGTGTTGGCGTGCAATCTGACGGACGAGGCTGAGACCGAGGCCATGTCCGCCATCACCCTCGTTCGCGCCGCGTGCTCTGTAGAACGGCGCGAAGATGGCCTCACGCTCGCTCGGCGGGACGCCTGCGCCACCATCGTGGACTTCAAGCACGATCTCATTTGCGCAGGCGGTCAGCGTGACGAGGATCGGCGTTCCGCCGCCATGGTGTTGCGCATTTTCGAGGAGATTGCGGATCATCCGCCGCAGAAGGACTACGTCGCCGGACATCTCAACTCGCTTTCCAGCGAAGTGTGCGGCCGCCCGCGCACATTCCTCGGCAACGAGCGCGGTCAGATCCACGACCGTTCGCGAATTCGCATGCGCTGACATTTCTTCAAGGCGGCTTGCCAGCAAGACTTCTTCAACAAGTTGGTCGAGCTCCATCACATTGCGCGCCAATTCGGCGCGTACTGCGGCGGACGGTGCCTCGGACAGCAACTCGGTCGCCATACGGATACGCGCGAGCGGCGATCGCAGTTCGTGGGAGGCATTGGCTAGCAGGATCCGCTGCGCGCTCATCAACGCTTCGATCCGCCCGGCCGATTGGTTGAAGCTCATTGCCAGCCGCGCAATTTCGTCGCGCCCCTCGACGGCAACCCGGCTCGACAGATTGCCCGTCCCCCAGACATCGACGCTGGCCTGGAGCCGCTCGAGCCGGCGGGTGAGTCGGCGAACAACGGGGAATGCGGCGACCGCCACGACAACCGCAATCGCAAGCAGCAGCGCCAGCATGGCGAGATGGCCACCGAAGCCCTGCATGGCCGCCGGCGCCGCGCCGTAGCGCAGGTGCGCCAGTCCAAAGAGAATTGCCGCCACGGTCAGGCTCGCCAGCAATGCGAGATAGATCCGCCAATACAGGCGCTGCATGAGGCGGGGTCGGCCGCTGTCTCCGTCCAGCACGTCAGGCTCAGCCATCCTGCACCCTTGCGAACACGTAACCTGCCCCGCGCACGGTGATGATGCGCCGAGGCTGCCTGGGATCATCTTCGATGGCGGCACGCAGGCGTCCTATATGAACGTCAATCGATCGGTCGAACGGCTCGTGGCTTCCGCCCTTCAACGCGTCGATCAGCTGGTCGCGCGACAGCACGCGACCGGCGCGCTCGGCGAGCACCACGAGCAGATCGAACTGATACGCGGTCAGTGGGCAACCCTGCCCGCCCAGCTGTGCCACGCGCGCATCGCGGTCGATCTCCAGCCGCCCGAACCGTAACCGCGGCTGGCTGTCCGCTGCCGCCAGGGCCGGTCGGCGCAGCACGGCGCGTAGCCTGGCCAGCAGCTCGCGGGGCTCGAATGGTTTGGGAAGATAGTCGTCAGCGCCTAGCTCCAGGCCGATTACGCGGTCGAACGGGTCACCCTTTGCCGTGAGCATCACAATCGGCACCGCGCCTGCGGGCGACGGCAGTGTGCGGATGCGCCGGCAGATGTCGAGCCCGTCGCTGTCGGGGAGCATCAGATCAAGCAGCACGGCCGCGAACCCCGCATGCTCGTGGTCGCGCAACGCGGCTAGGCCCTCCTCGCCGGTCGTGGCGTGCGCGATGAGATAGCCGTGCTGGGCCAGATAGGTCTTCACCATCGCCGCCAGGCGGCAATCGTCTTCGATCATCAGGATATGCTGAATGATGGCCTTAGCCTTCGGAAGATGATGCAGGGATGTCCAGCAGACCATACAGGCTTCGCGCAATGCGCAAAGCCTGTATGCCAGGTCCGACGATCGCGTGCCGTCAGCGACCTGTGTCGACCGCGAGTGCTGCGATCTCGACCGCTTCTGCCGCATGGGCGGCAGCAATCTGGTCAAGTTGAGCCGACGCACGGGCTATGGCCGTTCGAGTACAGCGCATCTCGCTCAGGTTCATCGCCAATGGCAAAACACCTTGGGTGGCGCATACCCGACGCGCTGCTCCGTGGATGCGCCTTTGAAGGGTTGCCCGGCCGGCTTCGCCGCGTAGGTCAAGATCGGCAACGCTGACGCGTTCTATCAAGGTCTGGCTGGATGGCGACGTCAGCGGCGCGGCGCTGGCGTCGCCTGAGACGGCCAGTATGCATACGCCAGCCAAAAAGGGGCTCACAGCCCTGCTCCCTTGTGATGAACCGCTTTAAGATGAGCAGCCAATCGGACGCGCTGTGATGGTGTCAGCACCTCGGCCGCGTCGGCCAGCCCTTGGACGATCCGCCGCGAGGCACGGTCCGCCTGCTGCACCTGCTCGACACGCAATGCCTCCAACCCGGCGCGATCGATCGACGGCTGCAACACCAGGACGTATGTACGTTGGTGCGCGGCCCGGAACTGTGCGTGAAAGGCATCCAGATCGGCATGGACCGAATTGGCGATTAGCTTCAGCTGCGCCCTTTGCTTTGGCGTGCCGTCAGGCAGAATTTGCGTTAGAATTTTGTTGAAGTGCGCGTCGTTGATCGCAGGATCTGCTGTTGCCGAATGGCCAGGCAACCCGTGTAAGGCCGGTACCGCCGAGGCTAGGCCAGCACCGGTGATTGCTGCGGTCCCGGCCACAACGGCCAGCAGTCCGGCAACTGTCCGGCGTCGTTGAAAATATCGGTTCATTGCACAGCGCTCCATCCAATTCAGCCGACGAACTATTCGTTGGCCGGTCTGCAATGGCAGCGCGCCTTGGCTTCAAGATGTGTACCGGGTAAAGTTTTGCAAACGTCGGCCAATTGATGGCGACACACCTTTATCTAATTCACCGACCGCCCTGTAGCTCTTCTGTGGGCTCGCCCCATATGCGGCGATATGTTCGCGGCATTCCTTGCAGGGTATGAGGTGGAGACGCAGCGCTGGAGACCGAGACGGTCAGCATCCGCCCGGATCGTGAGGTCGGACTTGCAAATCTCGACCGGCAGATCGGCCTTGCGAAGATGGAGAAGATAGTCCGCTTCACGGTCGTGCTCCGCCCTCACGCGGCCCAGCTCGTCGACCGGTATTCGGAACGGAAGGACGCCGGCGTGCCGATCGATTCGACAATCGATCTGTCGAGCATCGCTACGGCGTCGCATCGACCACGGTGAACGAATGCCAAATTTGGGCAGGCACGTTTCAGCGCTCCGGCTTTGACCAGAGCTGATTCCACCATGCATCTATAGGGCGAGTTGGTCTTAATGTTCGCACTACGCGCTGGCATAATAACGACGACAGCCCCGAAGCTTTCGCTTCGGGGCTGTCGTAGGATTTGGTTGCGGGGACAGGATTTGAACCTGTGACCTTCAGGTTATGAGCCTGACGAGCTACCGGGCTGCTCCACCCCGCGACGGTCCGGTTAGGG
>NZ_JACIAP010000012.1:0-87082 GCF_014194875.1 Sphingomonas sp. BK481
CCCGTGAACCTGACCGGCCGCTACAGCGCTGGATGATAGCGCGCGGCCGGTCAGCTTCACTACCGCTGAGCTACACCACCACCCGGGACACGACCGTTCGAGACCGTTCGAACCGTTCGAAAGCCGCGACCGTCGCGCCTTTTCGCCGCTCTAGCACACTCCGACCAAATGGTTCATTTTCAGATATAGTTCGTCGATCTTATCGACGAGGACCAGGTCGCTAATATCTTGCAGCACTTTGACGCCAAGTCGCGCTTTGGCGCCTTTCGGCTCGGAAAAAGTGCGTTGACCGAAATGTCCGGACATTCTCACCTGCCCGCTGTTTGAGCGCACGGAACGCCTCCCATTGCATCAATACAAGGATCGGCTTTCCGCCCCGAGTTACGATGATCCGATCCATCCGACTCCTCTCGATCACAGCCGCCCCGTGCTGCCTTAAGTGAGAGATGTCCATCTTGACTTCACGACGTGGGTAGCGTCGCCTCGAACCAATTTGCAACATTTAGATCCCCGTTTGGCGCGGAACGATCGCGAGCACAATCTGACTACGGATTTATTCGGTTTAATCCAAGCTGGAGGCATAACTGGTGCTGCGCAGATCGGCTCTCAGCTTCTCCCATCTACGCTAAAAAACCAGACTATTATCGTTGAACGTCCTTCCACCGGCAATCCGACCCATCAGGTAATCTGCCAATATACGGACGATGAGGCTGAGACCGTCTGATTCCCTTCGTCAGAAGGTCATCCACGTTGTCGGTTGTCAGTTCTCCTGCCTCTTTCGGGACGAGGTCTTATTTTCCATTCTACTACATTGGCTTACACAATTTTCGCCAATCTACGAAATCCAACCAAGGTGAGACTGGTCTCAATTGGTTGCAAAGAGTCTCAATTGACATGAACAGTGACACCAGACGTAAGCTTTTTCGTGATCGCTGACCGGTTCGGCTTTTCCCCAGGCAACATCCTGAAACTGCCGCTGGGCAGCGCTTCTCGGTCGCCGTTCGCGCAGCCGTAGCGCCTCGTAGAAGCCGAGGTGCACCGCCAACAGCTCCTCGTATCGGGCGGCGATGCGAGGGTCCTTATCTGCCTCGTTCACCGTCATCGCGCTCCCTGTAGCGTCGAGAAGAACAAACGCGGGAAACTCCTCGCCTAGTTCAATCTGGTCTGCTACGCTTTGCAAGCGTAAATCGTGTCCGCATGGGCCGATTGGGTGCAGGAGGAGCGGCCATGTTGAACCATGATACTGGCCAGATGGACTGGCGAGATCCAAGCTCGGCTTCAACTAATAACGGCTACCTCAATCCGAACAACGTGTATGATCAAATGACACATGTGGGACGCGAGGCACTTTACGATGCACCTCGCCCCGTGACGGCCGAGCACGCCGAGGTCGAAGACAACAGGTACGCAAAAGCGTTCTTCGTGGCCATTCTAGTGTTCATGCTGGTCGCCTGTTTCATCATTCCCGGCCGTTCTTGAGCTGATATTTCTTAGGATCGACCGGGGCGCCATCCTTCCATAGCTCGTAATGGAGATGAGGACCGGTCGACCTACCTGTGGTCCCGACCCGACCTAGAACAGAGCCCGCTTCGATACTGCTTCCGACTGGAAAGGCCGAACGGTCCTGCATGTGGAAGTACTTGCTCTGCGATCCATCGCTGTGCTGTAGCACGAGGTAGTTTCCGGCCCCGCCTTCTTGAAACTCGTTCTTCATGACCCGGCCAGATGCGGGCGCTCGGATCTGGGTGCCAGCCGCAGCAGCGATATCCACCCCACGATGATGGTGACCCGGCTGCCCCGTCACCGGATCAATCCGTCCTCCCATGTTCGAGCTCAGCCGGCCCGAAATCGGTAGGATCGCGCGCTCACCCCGCGGTAGTTCATAAACGTGGCTCGTCCCCTGGCCCACGCCCAGCGTGTCGCGCGCCCAATCACGGGCGCCCTCGACGCCCGGCAGCGTCGTCGGGATCCACGCATCGTTCCGCTCACGAACATGATCGCCAAGTCGCCCAGCGGTCCCTCTGGCGTCATCGACCTGGTTCCCAACATCGAAGGCGCCGCGAGTGATCCGCGCGGACGCATTCGGTATTGCGTCAGACACCTCACCGGCGAGATCGTGGTCACGAGAGCTATCACGGACTGAGACCTCTGGTCCTTGCGCGGCAACGCCACCAGCTCGGCGTCCTCCCCACTGCTGAACACCCGCCGCGGTGGTCGACGCGGGTCCATGCAGGTTGTTGCTCAGTCGATCAGGGACGTTGACACCAAGCTCCTCACGCACTGCCGATACCCGCCGGTCCATGAAGTCGCTCAAGAGGATATCGCGAACCTGCTCCTGCTGTGGAGTGCGCGGCATGACCATGCCGGGCGTCCAGCCCGACTGTGATAGGTTGTCGTCCTGCAGAAGCCGCTCCTGCGCGTATGTGACGAACTCTTGCGTTTCGTTTCGGCTGAGCGACCAGCCTCTCGAGGACGCTTCGCGGACGTCGTTGCTGACGCGCTGAAAGGTCTCCTCGGCGCGAGTGGCTTCAAGAGAAGCGGACCGCGACTCGCCGACACTAACCCCCAGCTTTTGGGAAAGCGATCGCACTTCGCTGTCACCGCTAGTGCTAGTCTCTCGGAAGAAATCGTCACGGGCTGCTCGAGCCTGTATCGTGTTAGTTTCTCTATTTAGATACTCGTTTAGCTCGCCGTAGGCATTGTCTGCCGAGACATTGCGGTTAGTGTTCTCGATTGCTGTCGAAGCTAGTTTTCCGCTCAGGCCGGCTCTTCCGGTGACACCCCAAAGCTTCTTAAGAGCCTCAATACCAGCGCTGGCCTCCCCCGAGGTCTGTGAAGCACGAGCGACCTGTTGAGCATCAGCTTCGCTCAAGCCGAAGCGATGGCTAAGGCCAGTGGCAAGGCTGCGCGACGCATCCGTCATCTTTGCTACGCTGTTATTGAAGCCCGAGCCCGTTTCGGTCGAGCTGCCGCGGCGGTGCTCCGAGGCGGTAAGCAGATCGGTAGCTGTTGTCGCTGTCGCGTTCCACGATTGGGATGCCGAGTTACGCAACGATTCGGTGTGGGACTGCCCGTCCGAAAGAGCGCGGCTCATCTGACTGTCGAAACCGGCCGTTCGCGTGGGTTGGAAGCCGAGGCGAGATATACCCTGGGATGTGTCGAACGAGTTCGACCCGTCGGAGAAGCCATACGTCACGCCGCCATCGGCATTCGTGAAGGAGCTAGAGGCATAGCCGGAGTTGAACTTCGGCTGATCGTCAAACTTGTTGGCCTGAGTGTTTCCAGCCGTGAGGTTTTGAAACGAGGTGTTGCCGTACGAGTAATTGCCGGTCGTCCGCTCGGTCGCGGCCTGCTCGGCAGCGCTCTGTGCGGGCTGAAGCATCGACGTCGCGTGTCCCGCGATCGCCATGGCGCCGCGCGCCATGCCGCCGGCGATGAACGGCACGCTCATCATTAAAAAGCCGGCCAAAGTCGTGATGGACTCGTTCACGCTCGCCATGCCGTCGACCACAAGGAGGCTTGGCCCGTTAGGGGAGACAGCATGATACAGGCTCGCCGCCCTGCTCATGACGAACATGTGCAGGATGACGTAGAGCGGCCCCCACGAGGCGAGGTAGAAGAAGCCGGTCGCGTAGCCCTTTAGCGTCTGCACTCCGGTGCGCGGAAACAGAAAGAGCGGAAAGAGCACCGGGAACATGGCGTAGAAGACGACGGTGAGGACGATGCCGAGCAGCGGGACCCATGTCATCGCCTGCTGCGCGATCGAGGTATAGGTGTTCTTTGCCTGGGCGTCAGCGCGCTGCGCCGCATAGGCATCCCACCCGGCCTCGGAGAAGCTCTCCCGCGCCGCAAGGAAGGCGTCGATCATCGAAACCTGCCGCAAATAGCCATACGCGTCGCTGCTCGAGCCGTGCATCTGAGCCGCGACGATCGGCAGATCGTTCTTCAGGCGCTCCGCCGCGATGTCATCGGCCACGCCGGGGTAGGCGCTCTTGCTAAACCAGGGAATATCGTTGTCGTACTCGGCCTTCCACTGGTTGTTCATCCGCGAGTAGGCCTCGTTGCACGGGATAATCGAGTTCTCCGTCGTGTCGGGGCCAGTTGACGTAATCCAACGCTGGCTACGCGCCGGCGAACCAGGACCGATGTCTTCCCAGAGTTTATTGGACTTCGTAAGCTGGTTCATCGACTTGAAGCCGAGTAGTACGTCATAGAACGTGCATTGCTTCAGGTGCTCGTCGATGTTTGCGCGGAACACGCTGTTCGTCAGCTCGAAGGTGCGAGCCTTATCCATCAACCGCGCGCCGTAGATCATCCCGTTGGTCGAGAGCGCGAGCGCGTTCGGCATGACGAAAACTGTCTCGGCCGATCGAGTCAGCCAGTCGCCTGCCTGGCTGGTAAACGACGCCATGACACCGAGGCCCAGAGGCACGTTGTCGACCACGGCCGGCGCCAGCCCCGGATTGATCCGGTCCGTGACCTTGATCGTCACGGTCGGCACCATCAGCATCATGTAGATGAGGGTCGACTGGAGGAACCAGTTAAACCAAGCCCGCCAATCCAGCGAGAAGGCGACGACGAATAGCGAGTAGGTGAGCCCCATCACCATGACGACCTGCAGCATGGAGCGGTAGCCTCCGCCCCCGCACCATGCTGCGACCGCATTCAGGACGTTGACGATGTATTCGCCCCCGCCAATCGTGAAAACCTCGAGCGCGCCCATCGTCCTGGCTCCCTGCCCTGTCGCTTACCGAAGACCCTGCGAGCTTAACCCGCGTCCGAAACGGAGCGAGGCGGTCATCTGCGGGCTCATGGTGTTCTTGAGCGTGGACTCTAGGAACTGCGTTTGCTGGATCACGCGGTAGGTGTTCTGGACCTCGCCAGCCATCTTCGTGCTGCGCCGCGCAAGCTCGGTCTTCACGCTGTCGACCTGCTTGCGCCATGTCTCGAACTCGGTGGTCGAGACGTAGTTCGCGCCCTGCTGCGCCTGGGAGATCGTGTCGAGCATACGATCAAGCATCGAAATGAGGAGATCGATCGCGACCATCTCGGAGAGTGTGGCCTTGTCGCCGGAGCCGAGGCCCATGTGCGCTGCCTCGTTCACGACGAGGATCTTGTAGAGCGGGATGGAGGTCATGCCGAGCAGGTTGATCTCGTCGCCAGACAATGCCGCGTTCGAGCGAATTTTCGCGCTCATGCTATCCATCATCTTCAGGACGCGGGTACGCAGCGCCACTTCCGTTGGGATGCTGAGTTTTTCCGATCTCGGCGAAAGGCAGCCCTTGTCGTCCGTAGTGTCACACGACCAAACATCGGTCGGCGCCGATGCCGTGCCATCAAGAAGGGCTTGGTACGTGTCCCAGCTTGCAGGAGCGATGAATCGGAACCCGCCCATGCTGTCGGCCTTCTTGGTCGAATCGTAGATTATCGTGCCGACCATTGTCATTAAGAACTCGGCGTATTCCTTTGATGGTTTGGTCGCACTTTTCGCGTTGAGCGCGTACCAGGTATAGTTCTTCGACTGAACGAGCTCGGCGTCGTCGCCGCCCTTGGCAATCGTATCCTCGCGCTCACCCTTGTTGGTGCAGCCGTGACGTGCCGAGGCGGCGTCGGAGAAGAAGCCCTTGGCACCACCAACCTGCTGGCAAATCGTCGAGCTTGCGCCATCCATCTTCGGCCAGATCGAGCCGATCGCTTGCTGTGCGGCTTCGCAGCTCGACATATTGAACGCGTTGAGGGCCTGCACGCGCTGGCTCATGTCCTTCATGACACCGCCAATCTGCGCAGATATGCTGTCGATCGCGAGCTGGAAGGCGAAACCGATCGCGTTGTTCGCGGTCGCCTTCAGCGTGGCAACCATCTCGTCGGCATTGATGAAACTGAAGCTGCCGGCGAAGAGATCGATCCCGCCGCAGCCGGCGCGCGCGGAGGGCAATGCCACGCTAACCGGATTGATCGACTTCTGCGGGAAACGGCTCCAAACCGACCCGCCTGAGTAGTATCCGGCCGACTGACCGTTGAACGCAGCCGGACCGGTGACGTTCGCGGAAGAGCCAGCCGCGTTGAAGTAGCTGTTCATCTCCGATCCGACGTCGGCCATCGCCGGCTGCGAGACGAGACCAAACACCGCGAGCAGCATGGTCAGCTGCGCGAAGGTCGCCGCAGCGAGTTTCGCAAGCCGGCGCGGGGTGAAGCACTGGATCAGGCGGCGCATCAGAAGTCGCTCCCGGGTTCGACGCTGGTCAGAGTGAAAATGCGGTCCATCACCTCATCCGCGGCCATGACGCCGTAACCGATGGGCATCGGTCGCTTGGTGACAGTGTCAAAGAGGACAAGCGCCGGCACCTGGCCGCCCTGCATGCCCATGGCGCGATACTGGCCGGTGTCGACGGTGAAGTTCGGAAACGTCTTGGAGGGTCCGCCATCGAGGGAGACCGCCATCACGGTCAGTCCGAAGCGATCCGACACGCTACGCATGATCGGCCCGAACACCTCGCACGCGGCGCAGGCGGACGAGTAGAAGTAGAAGACCCCGTACCGCTTGGAGATTGAGCCCAAGACGCGGTTCTTGTCCGCCGTGCGCGTATCGAGCCATGTGCGCTTGCCCAGCTGGTTAACCGGTCGCTGCAGCGTGTAATCCAGTTCCGGATTCTGCCAGATCGAGCGGCGCCACATGTCCGCAAACGACGAGGCGCGGTTTAGCTGCTGGCGCTGGTAGCTGATGTAGGACGAGACGTTCTCCGGTGTCGGGTCGAGGATCGCCCTCGCCTTCTTCTCGTCCAGTTCCTTACCGATCGCCGCCAGCTGCTCGGCCGCGGACTGCGCGGACTGCGCGGGCTGCGCTGCCTTGCGATCGGCAGGGCTCGGCTTTGGTTTGTCGCAATAGAACCAGGTCCCGAGCTTGCGCTGCTGGCAGTAGAAAGCATCGCCCGTCTGGCTCGCGGTACGACGATCCTCCTCCTCCCGATCGCCGTCAACACCGCCCTGCCCTTGCATGGAAACGCTGTCAGGCAGATCGCCAGGCCCCTCGACGCCGGCGATCGGCTCCTCGGCATACCGGGCCTGAGCGATCGCCGCAGGCGGCACAATTGCTGCCGTCGTGAGAGACGCAACAAGAGCGAGCGTGAGTGTGGTGCGCATTATTGATCCCCGTCCTTGTCCTGGTTCCGGTCCTCGGTCGCCTTGCGGTCGAGGTACGCTTTCATCGTCGAGAGCATGTTCGGCTCATGCGCCGAGATGAGCTTGGTCATGTCGTCCGCGAGGACCCTGAACAGAGAGCCGTAGAGGCCCATCACGATCCCTGCGGTGTGCCGGCGCGGGTAGAGGGTGTCGCCACGACGCAGCACGTAGTTGGCCCTCTCGAGCCGACCTGCCGTCGGCTCGAGATCCGAGACGCCGAGCTTGCAGTCAAACCACGCGTCCAGCGTCGGCAGAAGAAAGGCCAGCGGATGCGGACCGACCCGCATCAGGGCGATCAGCAACGCGAACTCCATGACCGACATGTCGGTGAAGCGGCGATGACGGTCGAAGGGCGCCACATCGCTCATTTCGGCTTCCTCGTTTCGTAATAGTCCTTGATCCGCTGCTGGATCATGGTCGAGGTCGCGAGTTCGTCCGGAAGCTTGGCGGCGTCCGTGAACTCGGCGACGACCTCGGAGAAGTCCATCACCGACAGGTTGAGACGAGAGAACTCGTCGATCGTGAAGCCCTCGCAGGTGCCCTTCTTGGCGCTGCCCCAAGGCTTGCCGAGCTGCGGGCGGCCCTGCTCCTGCAGGATGCGGGTCAGCTTCGAGGCGAAGCAGCAATATGCATCCTTTGAAGTGACACAGATGCCAAGCACCTTGTCAGAGCAGTAGGATCCAAGCTTATGACACAGCCCCTTGTCGTCCTTCTGGTCGAGCTGCTTCTCGGCAGAGCTGCATAACCAAGGGGTCAAGAGCGGTACGCCCTTGCCCGAGCAGCAATTCGAGGCGCCGAAGATCTTCTTGTTGCAGGTCTCGCGCGTGCCCGAGAACAGCGTCAGCGTGCTTTCGTTGAACTCCGCATTGGCTTGCCCCAGGGCGTGGAGCCCGACGACCGCATCCTTGAACTCGGTCGATGCCTCGCGCTCGACGGGTTCGCAGTCTCCATTGATACAATAGACATCACTACCACAGATATACTGCTTGGCGTCGTCCTGCTTGTCAGGAAGCGGGCACTTGTAGACCTTGGTCGAAACCTTGCAGGGGCCATCTTGCGGATCATCAAGGCATTCGTCGCGGACGTAGGTGCATTTCGGATTGCCGGCCAGGCTGGCGCAATCCGAGGTTTGCGTCATGCTGGTGCATGTGTAGCTGCGTTCCCAGTTCCAACACGCGCGGGTGACCTGAACACCGTTGATCGTTCGGGTGGTCGGATCCGGATCGACACAGGTTTCACTTTTGAGCTGGCACGTCTTGCCTGACGTTGTCGCGTTGCACATCGCCTCGTTGCGACGCTCGCTGACGACCTGACCCACCGTTTCCGTCGCATAATAACGCGCCACTGCCGGAGAATCGCACTCGTAGGTGATCTCCTCGCCCTCTTCGGAGTCAGGCTCGAAGCACTTAGTGATCGTGCCTTGGCGGCAGACGTCATAAAGGACGGTGGTGCGCGACCGCTCGCGGCAGATGCCTTGAGCCACGGGCTGGGTAAACGCAGGCGTGCAGCGGCGCGAGGTGTTGTCGTTCGACGTCGGGCGACGACCGATCCAGTTCTCGCAAGTGTAGACATACTTGGTCGACCCAGGGGTCACGTCGACGACGAGCGGCGTACGGCAGACCGCTTCGCCTTCCTCGACCTTGGTGCCCGAGTTGCAAGTCGCTTCGTAATACCCCGCGCTGCCACCCGGGGGCAGAGGTTTGCAGCTGCCGTCAGTTGCCCCCATCGATTGCCCATCGAGAAAGCTGTTCGGATCCTTCTCAACATCCTGCGCCCGCGCGATCTCGCTCGGCGCGAGGGTCACCTTCACACGGTCCGGGTCGGTGACCATCTTCCAAGCATCGTTGCTGCCTACCGCGGCATTGCCGGCCGCGGTTAACCCGTCAGGGTCGTCGGCATAAGCTTCCGCTGGGTTTGCGTTCGGCGAGTAGCCCGGAACGTCGGTCAGAGGCGTCGACGTGGGCAGACTGGCGGCATTCGCGCGAGCCGGCTTGGCGAGCGCTTTCGCGTCTGCCCTGGCCTTGTCCAGGTCCCCTTTGGGGTAGACGTACGGCTGTCCCGCCATCTGCGCGGTAGGTTGCTGCGCCGCCTGCGCGCTCACGGCCGCCTGCGCATTCGTCTGGCTCGGGGCCTGGGTTACCGAAAGGGTCTTGGCTGTCGTGACATTTGCCCGGGGCGTCGGGGTGGGCGTCGGCGCGGGCGTCGCCGACTTGGGCTCGTTGAAATAGGAATAGTCGCCCATGTCGTAATAGCCGCCACCAGACTGGGACTGCGGCTGTCCGCTCGTCTGAGCATCGAGCGCGACGGGAACCGCCAGCAACGCGGCCAAACCGGCGAGGATGAGGCGGCCCCCCGTCATGGTCAGGGAGCCCGGCCGAGGTTGCCGAGCGCGGTCTTTGCGATCAGCGCGCCAGGTCCGTTCGCATCGGCGAAGGTCTCGAGCGCATAGCGAACCGTCACATTGCCGACGATGCGGTCGAAAGGTGGCGGCTCGCTGCGACAGGTGAGGCCGTCGCAAGGTGTGAAGTCCGTGGAGGTGACCACCATGGCGGGCACCGCATCGACGTTGAAGGCACGGAACAGGCGCGGATCGATACCGATCGATGCGAACTGCTGATCCTTGGTGACCACCTTCGAGAGCGCGGCGATGAAGGCCTTGCCCGAGTTGTTCGGGAAGCCGCGGAACACCACCACGCCTCCTGCCGCCGAGGTGTCCGCGATGATCTGCTTGAGCGCTTGCTCCGGCATCGATGTCGAGACGAAGACCATGAATTGCGGCGCGCTGCCGCGATTATCCTTCATGTTCGCCGAGGCCGTCTGGATCATCTCATCAAAGTCGACGGCGCCGGTCGGTCCCTTGGGAAGGGCCGCGCGATCGATCGTCCGAACCTTCTCCATCGCGACCGCGTGGACAGTCTCCGCGTCCTTGCGGAAGGCGTCGCCGCGGCGTTGGACTTCGTTGGATAGAGCCTGCGCGTCGGCCGACATCGTCTCCGAGCGAGCCCGGATTGCGTCGAGGTTCAGTCCCTCGACCGTCTGCGCGATCACGGCAGCGCCGGTGCCTAGCGTGGCGAGCGCGGCTGCGGAAAGGAGGATCTTGCGCATCGGTCCGGCCCTCACAGCATGCAGCAGTTGCGCTTGCGCCAGAGCAGGTAGCCAAAGTCCTCGCCTCCCACAGGGAACGCGCGGCCGGCATCTGGCGGCAGTGTCGATGCACCGATCGGAGAGCAGGCGTACTTCCCGCTCACGGTCGGCGTTGGGTTCGTCATCTGGATCCGGTACTGCGACTTTTTTAGGATCGGCATGATGTACTTGTTGCAGAGCGCCTTGGAGCCCGCTGTGCCCCAGGCGAGACCCTGCCGGTGCATCTTGAACAACAACCGCTCTGCGGCGAGCCGGGACGATTGAACAGGCGAATTGTGCGCAGCGACGTTCCCGTTCATCGGAAACATCGAGCCGTTGCAGCCGTCACACCAGAACATCTGATCGATCGGCAGCTTAGCGGTGGCCGCAGCACAGTCGGCCGCGCACGCCGCGACCGCGATCGGGTTGTTGAACAGCGCGACTTCGGGGTTGATGATCGTGGTCAGCGTGTCGTCGTTCCACAGCGGATCGATTTCCGTGATGTAGGCGACGTCGAACGTCGTTTGCTCGAAACAGGCAAAGTCGGTGAGGATCTCAAGCCAGTAGAGCAGCGGATAGACGTAGTAGTGAGCCTGCCAGTTCGCCGACGCTTGGGTGGAGCCCCCCCTGATCAGCGGCCCCGTGTACTGGCCTTGCCCGATGTCCAGGCCCGGGTTGAGCCGAAGACCGCCAAGGTTCGGAAAGCACCACGGCTTTGTCGTCACGTCGACGAGGCGTGCTGGCTCCCAGAAGCCGATCGCGATGCCGATGCGCGGCACCGGGCTGCCGCAGGCGCAGACCGGGAGATCGGGGTTCTTGGTATCGGGCCGCGATCCCGGCCAGATATGCAAGCCACCGACCGACAGCGGGAACAGGCACGACCAGCAGACGTCGGTAATCGGATTGACGAACTTGCCGGTGCAGTTCGATGGGACTGCGCTCGCCGGCGCCGGCAACAAGGCGAACGCCGCGATGACGCTGAGGAAGGCGAGCAAGCGCCGGATCATGCGGCGTCACCAGCTTCGTGCGCCGCACCGAGTTGATCGAGATAGGCGTTGTCCGCTCGGTTCTTGGCGGTCGCATAGACCGGCACAAGGATGACGAGCATGACGAGTAACGCGGCTGCGATCCCCCCTGCCCCCACGCCAATCGCGCTACGCAACGGCGCCAACGCGAGGATGGTCAGCATCAACAGCGCCGACGAAGCGAGGATCGTCAACCGCATGCTCTTGAGCGAGCGTGTCTCGGGCGCCGCCATCGGCGTCCGAAGCATGTCGAGCCACATCATGACGCGCCTCCCGGCAACTCGATTTCGCTGACCCGCATCGCCTGGCCTTCTGGCGCGACGATCGCGGGGACGTGGGTGATGCCGAAGTGACCTGTCAGCTTGCCTTGCTGGTCGAAGAAGAAGCGGCGCTTCTTCTCGCCCATGCGCTCGAAAGGCGACCCGGCGACGAAGATGATCTTGGCAGCCGTCGCGCTCCAGCGCTTAAGCGCCCAGTCGACTTGCGCATCGTCGCGGCCGTCGATGAAGACGAGGTCCGTCTTGAGCGAAACGAATGCGAGCGGATTTACCCGTGTGCCGGCCGCCGCGACGAGGTTGCCCTTCACGTCCCGCAAATCCCGATCGAGCACGATCGAGGGATCGAAGGTCCAGCTCTTCGCCTCGCGAACCGGCATGATGCCACTTACGGCCAGTGGATTACGGACGCGGTTCTCGGCGTTCGCGCGCATCGTCGCCTGCATGCGCTCGATTCCTCCGTTCGCCTGCAGTGCCTTGAGACGGCCGTCGATCGTCGTCAGGAGGTCAGGCTCGGCGATACCCCAGGTCTGACCCATCACGCCGTGATCACGGGCTAGCGCGCCCTGGACGAGCGGCCATGAAGAGCTCGCGACCAACGCGGAGGCGAACATGCTCGCAGCGAGGAGGCGACGCGAGCTCACAGGATCGGCGTCCCGGTTCCGATCACCTGGTTCGCGCAGGCGAAGCCAATCTCGGCATAACGGCTGTCGAACCCGTCGGGATGGGGAGTGCCCACATAGTAGCAGCCACGCGGCACGCGGCCGACCGGTCCCGGGGTGAGCGGCTCGCCGGTGCGGGTGAACGGCTTCATATGGGCAACGCGGATGCCATCAACATAGACGTCAGATCCCCGGTGCTCGACGAGCGCACCCGGCATGCCGATGACTCGCTTTCCGAACGGGCCGGAGTCCGGTCCAAAATGGCGCCGCACGAGCGGGTTCGCGGGCGGTGCGAAGAAGACGTAGTCGTCTTTCGCGGGTGTATGGTGGAGGTGGACGAAGAAGGCCCAGTTCGGGAGGCTATCGCTGGCGTTGATGAGGAAGGCGTTGTGCTTCTGCCAGTCCGAGATGGTGTTGTAGGAAGCCCAGGCGACAGCCATCAGCGCGACCGCGCTCCACTGCCGCACGCGCTTGGTGAAGAGCACGCGGCGCGCCAGCGCGTCGGGGCGGACGGCCCTCTCCGACGGGATCGGGCCGAGAGAGGTGGCGTTACTGGCCACCGGCCTGTCCCGTGACGGAGGGCGCGATCGCGGCGTCGAGCCCGGAGCCCTGTGGCGGCGATGCGAACGGCGATGCGGCCGGCGCGATCGGCGCGGCTACCCCGGAGGCTGATGGGGTAACCGCGCCGACCGAGGGACCAGCCGGCGGGGCTGCGGAGGCCACGGGAAGCGGGACCTTCGCATAGACCGCACGGCGGATCTGATCGGTGATGTCTGGGACGTTCTTGGAAAGGATGGCCTCGCCGACGAGCACCGTCGTACCCGAGGCCCCTATCTTCTGCAGCTCCTGGTCAAGCGTGCCCATGAAAGCGCGAGTTTGCGCCGCTACGGCGTCGGGTTGGCCATTGCTGTGGCTCTGCGCCTGAACATACTCGCTGACGATCGCCTCGAGCCTGACGCTCGCCATCGGCACTGCAGCAGCGGGACTGGCGATATGCTTCGTGACCCAAGCACCCCAGAGCAGCATGGCAATCGCGATCGCTGCCATGGCCCAGGTGATCGGAGGCAGGCCTTCGGCTTTCTTCGTCGCCGGCGGTGTTGCAAGAGGCGGCTTGCGCGCGCTCGGCACGTCGAGGCCGGGACGATCGAGCATCTCGCTGGGTGATGTCGGATGAGCGGCCGCGGCCGGCGTGGGCTTGTCGAGGACGTCAACCATGACGAGGGCCTTTCGAGGAAACGAGGATCGCGAAGAGCAGCTGCCAGCGCAGCAGCGCGATGACCCCGAAGATGAGGAGGGCAACGATGCGCAGCTCGCCGACGAACGTCGCGCGCCGCGCGGCGTCAGCCGCAACGAAGTGCGACCCCAAATTGGCGACCTGGGAGAAGAAGCCGAGCGGGGTGAAATTGCCCAGCATCAAGAAGAACAGCACGGTGACGCCCAGCGCGGCCAGCGTCGTCATGGCGAGCCAGCCCGAGAACCGCAGCGCGATGTAGCTGGTGTCGGCGATCGCCCGGCGTAGGTCGCGCTGCCAGCGGACTGTCCTGTCCCGGCCGCTTGCGACATGCCAGTCGCTGTCGAAGCCGAACTCGTTGGTGGCGGTCACTCCGCAGCCTCCAGATACTGTTCCGGAAACGCGACGCGCTCGATCGCCTCGTCCATCGAGAAGCCTTGCTCGATCAGGTGCTCGATCGCGGCGAACGTCTGCGGGCTAGAGGAGTAGAGCGTGGCCGAATATTTATCGAGGACGAGCCGGCCTACCGCCTGGCTGTCCGGCCCCTTGATCATGATGTCCGAATATTCAGCCCCATTTCGCTTCAGCGATCGCAGAAGGCTTTCGGTATAGGGGTCCATGTCGAACCGGCCGTGCTTCTGGAAGTCCGAGATCGTGTCGGGCTTCTGCATTAAGATGACCGACCAGTCGCTGTTCTCCAGCGCCGCAAGGCTGCCCTCCGACTTGTAGTAGTCGTTCAGGCTCTGCGTGGCCGTGATGAGCGAGGCGCCGTACTTGCGGCACGTACGGCTGTACGTCTCGACGAAATCGGCCATCGATCCGCCGCGCAGCATCTGCCACGCCTCGTCGATCAAGAGCGCCTTGGGGATCTGGCGATCCATGCGGCGCATCGTCTGGCTCGACATGAACATGATCGCGGTGAGAACGACCGAGCGCAGCTCCTCGCGACTGGCCAGGTCGGACAGCTCGAAAACGGTGAGCGCGTTGGACATATCGACCGACGCCTCGCCGACGAAGAACTGGCCGTAGGTGCCCTCAGACGAGAACGGAAACATGGCGATGGCGAGATCGGTGCCTTGCGGGCTACCGTCAGTGCGCAGCTCCTGCACCACGTCATCGACGCTACCGCCGCGACCCTTTGCCTCCCACACCCGGTTTACCGCCCGGTCAATCAAGCCGCGCTCGGTGTCATTGAGCTTGTCGATATGACGGCCCATCTGCCCGATGATCGACTTAAGCATCGCAAGCGCGTCGACGAGATAGTCCTCGTCCTGAGCCACAAGCGCCTCGTCGATCATCGAGAAGGGATTGAGACTGAAGCCGTCGCGAAGGCGGAACTCGACGAAATTGCCGCCGAGGCTCTTGGCCATGTGTTCGAAGGAGCGACCGTCGTCGATGACGATGATCTTCGCACCTACGCCGGCGAAGGCGGCGCACAGCTCCTGCAGCGCGACCGACTTGCCCGAGCCGGATTTGCCGAACACCGCCACATTGTGGTTGCCCGCCTTGTTCTCGAAGGGCGACCAGAAGAAGGGCTGCCCTCGCCGCCCGACGAACATCAGGTGCGGCAGGTGGCCGCCCAGATACTCACCCTGGATGGGGAGCATATTCGCAGTCGTGCTGGTGAGCATCGTGCGCAGGCGCTTCATGCGCTTCAGGTCGCTGTCGATGCCGTTGCCCAACGTCATCGGCAGGCATGACATGAACGCCATGATCTGAAGGAAACGCTCGTCGAGCAGATCCCATCCTGCCGCCTTGTACATCGACTTGACGGTGCGCTCGTTGGCGTCGCCCTGCCCTTTCGGGCTGATGATGCCGACCGAATAATAGGCCTGAACGAGCTTCTTGCCGAGGCGAAGCTCCTGCGTCACGTGCTCCCACTCACGGCTCTGATCCTTGAGCTGCGGGAGAAGTCGCGCCGACTTGGAGTCAGCGAGGCTCGAGGTGCGCATGAATTTATAGCCGGCCTTGGAGGATGCGGCCTGCTCGTCCTGGTAGCATAGGCAGAGCGACGTGAGCGTCGGACACCCCGGGCGCAGCTTGTCGGAGAACATGTCGCCGATCAGCTTCTGGACGTCCCACGGCGCCCAGCGGTTCGGCAGGTTGCGGACCGAGAAGAAGCGATAGTCGAACGTGTCCGGACGGATCTCCTCGTAGGCTGTCTCACCCGACAGATTGGTGACCGCGCGAAGCGGCTCGACCGAGACGAGCAGCCGGTCCGCCTGCACCACGGTTTGCACGTCCCGACGCATGCATTGATCGGCGATTGGATCGAGCTCGGAATACTCGAGGACCTCTTCCGCCACGTTGAACGCGGGAGCGGTGATGTCATCGATCAGCGAGATGAGGTCGACCGGCTTCATCCTCACCGAGGGCATATCGATCGACTGAAGGGTCGAGACGATGCCGTCCCGTACGCCGACAAGCTCCTCGGGCGTCGCTTTGCCGCTCGCGATCGAGACCGAGAGGAAGATGCGGTGATTGCGGACGTGGAAGGGACCATCCTTCGACATCGATACCCACGCGCCTTGGCGCAGGAACGCTGAACGATGCTCCGCGATCTTGCGGTGGACGCCGCCCGCCTTGAAACGCGGCAGTGCATATTGCGCAATCAGCTTGCCGACGCGCGGGCTCTGGAACGCGAGGATCTGGACCCGCGCGTTTGATGGGATGCTTTCGGAGAGAAGCTGAGCCAGGATCTCGCCGGTTCGCTCGTCTGCACCCATGAGAGGCGCGAGCTCGAGTGCGAAGCCGATGGAGTTCGTCTGGTAGAAGATATCGTGTCGAGCGTCGTAGCTGCGGTACGGCAGCCAATTCGAGAGCATCGGCGCGTCAAAGGCGGGCGTACCCTCGTCCGTCCCACGCGTGTCGCCGAGCATCCGGGCGATAAACCCCCTTTTGGCTGCCATGGGATCAGTCCTCCACGTTCGGGCTGAAGCGCGCAGGCCGATTGGTCGGCGACGAGGAAGCGATCCGCTGCCCTGCGGGCGCTGCCGCTGCGACGGTCGTCGAGGGTGTCGGCACCGGCGCGGGCGTCTTGGTCGCGGCAAGAGGGCGACCTGTCTTTGCTTTGGCTCGCGCGGCCGCGACCGCACCGACGGTTGGTGCGGTCGATCCGGCAAGGGGCACCGCCGGCGCATCCGCGACCAGGCGCTCGGCGGTCGCCTGCTCGTTCGCGGTCACGGCGTCGATCGGCGCGCCCAGCTGCGACAGGATATCGGGGCTGACGTTCAGTGTGGTCGAGGCAGCGAGGCCCGGTCCATGCCCGTTGGTCGCCGCCACCCATTGGCCGGTGTCGACCACCGCCTGGACGACGCTCGTCTCATGGTAACGTCCAGCGCCGTCGGTGTGCGCGGGGAAGACGATGCGCAGGACCTTCTGCGGCCCGACCCCGACCGGCCCGGCCGCCGCGATCGCGACACTTTGCGGAGCGGGTCGCACCGGCCCCTGCTGATATTGCACCGCCGGCCGGAAGCTAGTGTCGCCGGTGATCTCGGCCAGCGCCTTGTCGTCGATGACGGTCGCTGGCGCACAGCTTCCCCCTGCAGGCGCGCCGCAGCCGAACTTGCCCGAAATGTTCGTACCGAACGTCGTGCAACTGGTCATGCCGAGCCCGGCGACGGCGAGAGCGATCCCCGTCAGCAGACGATTGCGACGGGTCCGCGGCGCAGGCACCGGGCCTGCCGGCAGGTAGATGACATCGCTCTTCACGACCTCGCTCCCTTCAACCATGCTTCGAGCTGAGGCTTCGGCTTGAAGCCCTCCATCACCGCGCCGTCCGAGCGGACGATGACCGGCGTACCGTTGAGGCCATGTGCCTTGGCGAACGCCTCGTTCTCATCGAGCCCGCTGGTGTCGCACTTGGGACCCGTGCGGATCTCGTCCTGCGCATAGGCGGCACGAACCGCCGCATGCTTGTCGCGCGCGCACAGCACGAGATCTGCAACCTCGCGGCTCCCCAGTACCGAGATCGGGCGCTCGATCACGGTGACGTTCATCGACTCGAGCGACTGGCTGAGCGCCCGGCAGTATCCGCAATGGAAGTCGGAGAAGACGGTCACCGTCTGGGCGCCCGAGCCCCAGACGATCGCGCCCTTCTTCGACAGCACTGATAGGTCGAGGCGCTGCGGCGACGCCGCCTGGGTCACGCGCGTGCTCGCGCCCACCGACGCCGGCGGTGCGTCGGGCGCATCGGCCGCGCTATTCGCCTTCGCGGAGCCGCCAACAAGCATGTCGGGGTTGAGCGCGAGCAACCGCGCCGCGGTCAGGTCTTGGCGCGTCTGCATGTCGTAGACGCGGCCGATGACAAGGAAACGAGCCGACTTGTCGACGTAGAAGAGGTTCGACCCGGCGACGACCTCGCACAAGCCTTCCACCTTGGAGCAGTCGACCGAAGTCACCTGCGTTTTAGGCAGCCTCTTGGCCAGCGCCGCCTTGACGATTTCGCCGTCGGGAGCCGCCGCGCTTCCGGTGAGAAGCGCCGCCATGGCCGCGAGGGACAACGATCCCAAACCCTGCATCATAACTCTTCCGCCTTTCCGACCTAGTCGAGGCCGCTCAGTTCTGGATGAAGACGCCCTCGAGGAAGACGATCTCGACATCGATGCCGGTGGGCATCTCGATTACCGGTTGGTATTGCTCGGCACGCTCGATCAGATACTTGCTGACCATGTCGCCGGCTTCCGCGACACCGTTGCCGATGCCGCCGGTTGCGAGCTCGCCAGCGCCGAGCATCTGACGCTTCCCGTTCACCGTGATGTTCGAGCCGAGCAGCGACGAGTTGGCGTTGGCTGCGAAACCGCGGCCGATGCCGCCCGCAACGCCGGCAAGGAACGCCTGACCGACCAGGCCACCCTCGCGGCTGACGACCCGGCCGCGCACGCCGGTCTTGCCGGCGAAGCTGATGAAGCCCTTCACGTCCGACACGGCATAGCGGCCGTTTGACTGCGGGCAGGTCATCCGCTGCAGCTTCACATAGACCTTCTCGGATGAGAGATCGCCGCGCGCCGCGCCGTTGATGAGGCAGCCCTCGATCCGTGTCGTGAGCAGCTTGCCGTCCCGATAGACCGAGCGTGCCGGTCCGGTGATGCGCAGCACGACGGGCAGAGGATCGGACTGCGACTGGACACCCGCAGAAGCGTCGACGCCGACGATGACCTTCGCCTTGGCGATGGAGTTGGGCGGCAGGTAGTTCGGGCTGTCGGTATAGCTAGTGGTGCCACCGGAAATCCGGGTGGCGGTGCCGGTGGGACCACCCTCGAACGAGACGAGCTTGATCTGGCGCGAAGCGACCGCAGCCGCAGCCGCCTCCCCTGCCGTCATCGGACCCGCTGCTCCACCGGGAGTGCGGAAGTTCGGCTGCCCGGCTCCGTACATCTGGGTCGGGATCGGCGCTGGTGCAGGCGTGGTGGAACGGTCGGAAATCTGTTTGCGCAGCTGGTCGTTCTCCTGCTGGTAGGCGCTCATGACCCGTTGGCCATCGGAGGCCATTGACTGGTTCTGGCCCTGCAGCGCCGCGACCTGTTCCTGAAGCGCGCGCATCTGCGCCGCCTGGCCATCGACCGACTTCAGCTGATTGTTGATGGACTGCATCTGCGCCTCGGAAGAGGCCTGCCACTCGCGCTGAGACATGTTGCGGTTGACCATGTCGTCGGTCGCGATCGTCACGTCCTTGCCGTCGGTCTGCGCGATCGTGGCCTTGCCTGACGGCTTGAGGATGTACCAACCTCCGAACAGCACGATGAAGCCGGCGATGATCGACAACCACATCGTCTGCTTTTTCCGAACGGCCTCATTGCCGGCCATCATGCCGGTGTCGTCGCCCTCCTCGGGCTCAGCATCGAGCTGCTTGGCCTTGTTGCGATTGAAGATGTCCCTGAGGCTCATGGCCGCACTCCGTTGGCGAGGCCCGAAGGCGTGACGATGTAGACGGTGGTGGCTTCACCGGGCTTGAGGTCAGGGTGCGGCACCGAGACCGCGATCGCGTTAGACGGCGCAATCGTCCCCTCACCGAGCGATACCGGCGCCTTGCCGGTGTTCTGGATCCGCAGGACCCGGCCTGCGATCTGCGCGCCGCGGTATTCTGAGATCATCTGCACCTTGAGAGCGCCGATCATTACGGCCGCCATCGACGCGGGCCGGATCTCGAAGCCATCGAGATTGGCATTCTCGTACATCGCCTGGACGAGGTTCGCGGATGCCTCCTGCGGGGTCGGCGCCGCGGAAGCGACCTGCGTCTGCTTCTCGGTTTCGACGTCCTTGTTCTCGACAAAGACCTGCTGTGCGTCGTCGCCGGCGAGGCGGCAGGAGAACTTGTAAACGTAGCCTTTTGCCGTTGTGCCGAAGAAGGAGACCGTCGCGCGGGAGTAGCCTTCAGGCACCGAGACGTAGATATCGCCGCGGTTGGGCTCATTGACGACGGTGAAGTCCTCGCTGTCGACGCCGGTGGTGAGCTTGGAGACGCTGGCAAAGCGATCGTCCTTGAGGCTGACGCGAGTCAGCCCCGACTTGGACATTGTGCAGGCGACCTCGCTGTTGTCGCGCGCCAGCACGTGCTCGTCTGCGAAAGCTGGCGCCGCGAGCGCAACCCCACCAACCACGATCATGCACCCGCCGATCAATCGCGACAGATGGCACCACCGACTGGTGACCGCTCCTCCAGCGCCGATAAGACCGTATGCAAGCAGAGGGCTCATGACGCGTCTCCGAGTGCGGCGCCGTCCTTGTCGGCCTTGCTCACCATCCCGAAGCCCTTCAGCTGCAGGGAGAGGCCGCGATACGCCCAGTAAAAACGAAAGATCTTCGGCTCGGCGGTGACCGACTTCGAACCGACGACAGTGTGGAGTGTCCCACTCACCTCAGAGGTCAGACCCTCGGGGTCGACCTTCATGCCGGTGAGGGTGAAATACTGGCTGATCGTCGAGCCATTCTGCTCATTGACGATCTTCATGAGATCACGCTTGAGCGCGCCGTGGCTCTCGGGCGTGGCGATCGCGAGTATCGAGTCCATCCAATACTGGAGGTTCTCCGGCGATCGATTGAGCGTCATCAACGCGGTGTCGCGCGTGACCATCTCGAGATAATCCTTGCTGACCCCGCTCGAGGAGAGCGTCAGCGGTGTGCGCACGATCGGCTGCAGCACGATTTCCCGGTCGCGTGTCGCGCCCACCAGGAAGAGCAGGACGACAAGGCCCGCCAGCACGAGCGCGACGATGCCGAGCATGTTGCGTTGCTTGATGACCCGCTGCGACTGCGCGAGGCCGACACTGTAATCCATTTAGCCCACCATCACGCGAAGGTGAGAGGGCGGCGTCGCTTTAAGCCCGGTAAAGCTCGACGGGAGATGCCAGTAGGCCATGTGGAGAATCCACGACGAGGCCTTCCCGGCTTTGAGTTTCCGAAACCCCCACCACCCGAGCAACGAGACCACCAACCCGATCACGACGTGCTGCGATAGGATGCCCCAGATGAAGGGGATCGCCATCGCGAGGAACTCGTCCAGCGTCCAGAAGCCGATCAGCTCCGGGTCGTCGAGATGCGAGGGGATGGAATACCGGTCCATAAGCTAAGCCGCCCTCCCAGCGGTTGATTCCAGCCGCGCCTCAGATCGTCGCAGTGACGGTCGAGGTGACGATCGGAATGCCGGTGCCGGCGCCGACGCCGACCGCGACGGGAACGGCCACCTGGCCGAGGCTGAAGCGACCCGACGCGAGCGCGACGATGCCGCCGGCGAGGCTCATCACGGTGATAATCTTGCCGCCCGAGCCCTCGAGGAAGTCCGTGAACTTCGTCAGAGCGGTATTGAACGTCGTATCGGTGCCGGCGAAGGCCGCCGACGCGCCCAGAACCATCACCATGGCGATGATTGCCAGACCGAGAAGGACGGCGTTGGTACGACCCTCCTTCGGCATCGCAAGTGCAGACATGCTCTTTCCCCTTGATAGACGAAGCGAATTGCTGCGCCGCTGATAAAAAAAACGAAATCGTAACACTTGAACAGAGGAAAAAAGTTACCTTGTCTGTGACAGCGATTGTAACACTGTTGTTCGCAGTTGCGGTGCTCAGGGAGATCGATCCGGATCGGTGCGACCGGACGCGCAGGCCCCTACAGGATAAAAAAATTACCCTGTTTACTTGCGATCGCCTTTGTGAAGGATGGGCGAGTGAGCTGCATCCGCCGACAACCGGCGCTTGGGGCTATTGCTGATCGGGTATGGCCTATCCCCTGGGGGAAGGAATATGGTCGCCTATGTCCCAGGTGATCTACACATTCACGTTCGATAAGTCGGTTTTCCGGCTCGCGAGTCACGCCATTCGTATCCACTCGCATCACACGCTCGCGTTCGAGAGCGTGTCCGCTACCGCACTGAAAGGGATGGAGATTTTCCTCTGTGCAGAGAATCCGAAAGCGTTGGTAGAGGAGGCTCAGGAGCTCGATCTACCGGGCGATGTCCGGGTCACGCTGCGCATTCCGCTCAGCCAAAAACCGATGTTCCAGCAAGCGCGTGACCTAGCCATGCAGTACACCGATCATCCAGTCCCAACTCGGCTCGCCTTCGTAATAGCACTGCTCGCCGTATTTCATGGAACATTTAAGGATTGTTCATATCTTCCCGTCGCCGAGCCTGATTGACAAATCCTCGGAATACTGGAGTATTGCGACCGGTGAGGGGGTCGCACCATGTACCACCAAGGCAAGGCATTCGCCGTCAGCGCTGACAGACAACGGGGTTTTCTCACGCTGTTCCGAGAGGAATGGCGGCGTCGCGGCCTGACCAACCCAGAAGTGGCGAATCGTCTCGGGCGAAGCCTCAGCCTCGTCGTGAAGATCAAGGCGGGAAGAACGCCGTTAACCGGCCACCTGATCGATCAACTCGCCGAGATCCTCGAAATCGACGTGATCCGAGCTTTCTTCGCCGTCGATATCCTCAACGAGCCGATGATCTATTTCGACCCCGTCTTTCTTCAATCGTTGAACAAGACGATGACCCTCTACGAAGGCATGCTGACCGACTATCGTGCCCAGCAGGATCCTACTTACGTTGCTCGCGGCGGGGCGGGCGCCAGTCTCGACACCCACGCGCAGTGAGCCGCGCGTTGATCGCCGTGCAGCCCGGCCCAGCCTTGCTTCGGTATGCAGCAGCCGTATTGCGTCGCGCCTGACCCTGGCAGAATGTCGTCGCCCTATGACGAACGACGATCAGCCTCTAAAACGCAGCACCCGATCTATGCGACTGAAGAAGGAGCGCGAGGACCAGGCTGGTTATCGCCGCTCGACGATCGCGTTGTCTCCGATTGCTGTTGCAATCGCGGAACGCCTCCAGCAGCGGCTTCAGCTCCCTTCTCGCGAAGCGGTCATCAATGCCGTTCTCGAGCGGATCGAGAGCGATCGCTACATCAAGTACGAATTTCTCGGTTCCGAGGGCTTCAGATCCCCTCCAGCGGCGCACCTCACGAAGGGACACGCCTCAACGATCGCAGATCTCGACCAGGATACGGAAGCCGATGCAGCAGCCGACCCTGTGTCAGCCCGGTAGTGGCCGGGACGGGGTTCGCGTCCATAGGACGATCTCACGTTACTAGCCGCCGCGAACCCAGACGCGACCGGCAGTCACTTCCCAGGAAAATGGCGGTAAAAGGTCGAGAGCGAGACGCCGATCGCCCCGGCGATCTCACGCGGCGTCATCTGCGTTTTCAACAAGCTCTCGGCCGCATTTCTACGATCATCGGTCATGACGGACTTTCGACCGCCGAATCGCCCTCGACGCCGGGCTACCTCAAGCGCCGCTGTGGTGCGCTCCTTGACCAGTTCACGCTCCATCTGCGCCATGGCGGCGAGGATGTTGAACACCAACCGACCGGCTGTGCCAGACGTATCAATCCCGTCCGTGATCGATCGCAAGCCTATGCCCTTCTCCTCGAGCTCGGCGGCCAGGTCGACCAGACCCTTCATGGTGCGACCGAGGCGATCCAACTTCCAGACGACCAGGACGTCGCCGGCCCGCGCGTAGCTGATGGCCTCGAGCAACCCGGGCCGACTAATCTTCGCGCCGCTCGCCTTGTCCGAGAACGACCGCTCGCAGCCGGCCTTGGCCAGCGCGTCCAGCTGCATCGTCAGATCCTGCTCAGCTGTCGACACGCGCGCGTACCCAATCAGCATCGATTTTTCTCAAAACTCATCGACAAGGCCCATAGATCGGGATTACAATTGGCGATGGGTTTTGAGAAGTCACATTCCGAAGCGGACCTCTCAGCCGATCGCGCCGGTGACGCGATTCCCACAGGGGGTCGTCAAAACAGGTCGTGGCTGTTGAAAAAGTCTAAGCTGCCGACGTGGACTGTCTCGATCAGGTTCACAGACCGTGCGAAAACTCGCTGGGTGATTCCACAAGGTTGCTGACGGGCGTATGCTGTAATCATGGCATATATCGAGGGTCATGCGCGCGACCAGGCGCTGCTGCTGCCGGCATCGGTAGAGGATTATGTGGCAGCGGATAGTCCGGTTCGGTTCATCGACGCGTTCGTTGATGACCTCGATCTGGGCGAGGCCGGTTTTCATCGGTCGCGGCCGAAGGCGACGGGTCGCCCAGGCTATGACCCGGGCGACATGCTCAAGCTGTACCTGTACGGCTATCTCAACCGGGTGCGGTCGAGCCGACGGCTGGAAGCCGAGGCGGCACGTAACCTCGAGCTGATCTGGCTGCTGCGTGGGCTTCGGCCAGACTACAAGACCATCGCTGACTTTCGGCGCGACAACCGGAGCGCCTTCAAGGCAGTGTTCCGCGCCTTCGTCGTCCTATGCCGCAAGCTCGACCTGTTCGGGCGCGAGCTGCTGGCGGTGGACGGCACGCGGCTGAAGGCGGTGAACAACCCGGCACGCAACTTCTCCCGTGACAAGCTGGCCAGGTATATTGCCGCGGCCGACGAGCGGCTTGAGGGGTATATTGCCGAGATGGACGCCATCGACCGCGGCGAGGATGGCCATGCGCCTGGCCGCAGCGGGGCACTGGCCGCGAAGATCGCCAGGGTGCGCGAGCGGCGTCAGGCCCAGGAGGCGATGCTGCACGAGCTGAACGCCAGCGGCGAGAGCCAGATATCGCTAACCGACCCCGATGCGCGCGCGATGGTCACGGGTCGAAAGACCACGGTCGGCTACAACGCGCAGGTAGCGGTGGATGCGAAACACAAGCTGATCGTCGAGCAGCACGTTACCAACGCCGGCACCGACATGGGTCTGCTGGCACCCACTGCTGGGGCGGCGAAAGACGCGCTAGGCGTCGAGCAGATCGATGTGGTCGCCGACATGGGCTATTACAAAGGCGAGGACATCGAAGCATGCGAGGCGAATGGTATCACGCCCTTCGTCGCCCGGCCGAGACGGGGCAGCGCCATCGCCAATGGCCGTTTCTCCAAGGATCTCTTTCGCTACGATGCCGAGGCGGACGCGTACCACTGCCCGGGTGGCCGGACCCTCGACATCAGCTATCGCGCGGTGACGCGCGGCCACGCCAACATCCAATATTCCAACCCCGCCGCCTGTTCGGACTGCGCAATCAAGTTGAACTGTACCAGCAGTCGCTGGCGGCGCATCAACCGTTGGGAAAACGAGGCGGTGCTGGACCGCATGGCGGCGCGCTTGGTTGCGCGCCCTGATATTCTTGCCGTTCGCCGCGAGACGGTCGAACACCCGTTCGGCTCGATCAAGCAATGGATGAACCAGGGCGCATTCCTGATGCGCGGGCTGGAGAAGGTTCGCGCCGAGTTCAGTCTGACCGCGCTCGCCTACAATCTAAGAAGAGCCATTACCCTCATCGGCGTGCCGGGGTTGATCAGGGCCGTACCGGCCTGATCAAGCTCGCCAAATCTGCTGCGCAGCGCTCAATGGCTTCCCCTTGAAGCCACCACAGCGCCACCAGAGCGCCACCACGGCAGTAACTCAAAAATATTTGCCCCCAGCTCCACCGTTTAACAAAAGACGTCCGTGCTCATGTGACGGCGAGTTCTCGCACGGTCTGGTTCAATTTGCGGGAAGAGCGGGATCGGCGGAGACATAGTCTCACGGCTCCGGCAGGCGTAGGGATGAGCTTGGTCATGGTCGGTCGGCCTCCAAAGTGTTGTATCGACGATATCTTTTAAATACCTGCTGGCCGGCCATGGCTTACCCTGATTTAGCCTAGGGCCGCTTCGCGGCCTTGTCTCCATCAGGGCCATAGCTACTCCCGAACAAGCCTTTCCCGATGTGCTACGGACCGGAGTTCATCTTGAAGGCACTGGACCGCTGGGCGTACGAGAACGGCGCGACGCTCGACGTTAGCCGGCCGGGCAAGCCGACCGACAATGCCTTCGTGGAGACGTTCAACGATCGCCTGCGCGATGAGTGCTTAAACGTCCGCTGGTTCCTGTGGCTGGCCGACGCTCGCGCCATGATCTAGGCGTGGCGAAAGGACTATAATGAGAGCCGTCATCACGCATCGCTTGGCTGGATGACGCCGGTCGAGTATGATGCCGCGGCGGCCGAATGAACGCCGGAAACTCACCCGCAGCCTGGACGAGAAACCGGGAATGCTCAGCTGTGCTTGCGCATAAGTGAGATCAGGTGGCCTCAGTGGGGCGGCCAATGTCTACGGATTACTTTAAGCTCTGTTAGTGCTACGTACCAATATGCATCCCGTTGAACTTGGATAGTTGTCAACTGCTTACCGCGGCGTTGCCGCCTTCACGAAGGAGCACTCTTATGAACCGGGCGCAGGCGATAGACTCCGCGATTAGCCTCATGAAAAGAGCGCTCCAGCAGCTTGACTCAGTTAATGAGACAGGAGCAGCGGCCTATCTGCAGCAGGCTATCAATGAATTGACAGGAGCTCCCCGGCCACAAACAGTTGAACAAGCGGAGGTGTTGCTCGAAACTCCGGAAGCGCGCGCAATCTTGGAACGACATTTGGCTTGCTTCCAAATCGGCATTGAATGAAACAGGACGCAGGGGCGCGCGTGGCAGACCGAGACGAGTTGGTGGTGCGGGAACTGGAGCATCGGTTCAAGAACGTCCTTACCATCGTGCGTGCTATCGTCAGTCAGAGCCTGGGGGCGGCATCTTCGATCGAAGATGCACGCGACGTGATCGACGAGCGACTGGCGTCGTTGGGCGGTGCCGTGGAGCAGCTCCTGTCATCGGACTGGAAGGCAGCGCCGCTTCCGGCCCTGGCGGATCAAGCCTTGGCTCACCTCTCCTTTTACACCGAGCGACTCAGTTTCCTCGGCGAAACGGTTGAAATCGGTCCGAGGGCAGCGATGACCTTGACGCTCGCCTTCCACGAACTGGCGACCAACGCGATCAAGTACGGAGCGCTTTCCAACGAAACAGGCACCGTCGAGCTATGCTGCCGGGTGCGCGGGGCAGGTGACGATGCGGACCTGCTGCTCCAATGGATCGAGCGTGGCGGACCGCCGGTCACGAGGCCCGAGCGACAGGGGTTCGGGACACGGCTGATCTGCACGGCCACGGGTCGTAGCCTGCAGGGAAGCGCGATGTTGGACTTCCCTGTGACAGGGGCCGTGTGGACCCTGGTTGCTCCCCTAACGTCAGTCAGATCCTGAGCTGGCCAGTTGACTGCGACGGCCACACGATCAGAGCGCCATAGCATGCTCGGGATGGTTGCCCGCGCCATTTCTACCGAGCCGACGGGATCAGGACGCTGCCTGCGTCGTCGCTCGTTGTTGCGGTTTCGGGCAACGTGGTAGGGTTCGAGGGGTAGCGTCGGCCATCGAAGCGCAGCCGAACTGCATGCCCCGACGCGCCACCACCGGACACTGCTACGCCCAGGTCGCGCAGGCCGTGGGTACGCGAGGACAATAATCTGATCGGCAACTGGGTAACAGTCGTACGCCCGATGGTATCGTAGCCCTTCCCTGTCGCCCTTAAGACGCCCATCGAACATCCACCGCTGCCACAATATTCAGGGCCGGACGCATAAGCGACGATGTCCTGCTTCCCATCTTCGTCCAGGTCGACAAAGGCCGCCTCGTAGGTCACGTGATTGCCTTCGAACAGCTTCTCGATCGCCTTGCGCGCGAGCGGCGTCTCCATCGGCGCATTGCGGAGCCTATCTGGCGATTATCTTCACGCCTGCTATCTCGATATTACGCTACTTCAGACGGACGATCCATACCGGCATAATGCCGCTAGCGATGATCTGCGATGAGAAGATCGGCCGTTGTGGGCGGTGCTTTCAGCCACGTGCCGGCGCGTCCTCGCTCCACCCCATAAGCATACAGGCGGCGCATGTACCCCCTCTCGAATAACTTGTCGCTTGGCGCGACGTCGTTCCCGATGAACGTCACGTTCCAGTCGATGCCATGGCGATGCGCATAGACGTAGCTGGCATCCGCCAGCGTCAGCAGCGCCGCCTGCTGGTTGAGCGCGAAGGCGCGTTTCAGGATCGGGACGAGCCGGGGCTTCACCATCTGAAAATCGCCACCGAGCCGGCTGTTCATTAGCAGGTAGACATGCATGCGGGCGGCATCGTCGATGGGTACATCGCTTACCGCAAGGTGCGGCGGGATCGCAAGAATACCTGCGGTGGTCCCGCCATCGGCGTGAAGCTCGCGCACGTGTGCGCCACCTGCGGACGCGTCAATCACCACCGGCGGGAACATGACCGGGATGGACGATGAGGCAAGCAATACCTGGCGGAACAACGCCACCTTGTTCGGCAGCGCGCTGGAGGCGATGGCCCCCATGTCCCAGATAACGCTGCGTTGCGCATCGAGATTGGCGGTAGCGACAAACAGGCGTCGGCCCTTCGCCTGCTCCTCGGCGATGCGCGCCACAAGCTCCGGCGTCACCTCACGGGCGATCAGCTTCGCAAGCGGAGCGGTGGAAGCAACACTGGTAGAACCCGGGATCGCAAGCGGGAAACGGGGGTGAAATATGTCCTTGGCGGATACGCTAGTGTAGAAACGGGCGATCGAGGCATCGCCTTCCTTGCCCAAAAAGGCAAAGGGAGCGATCAGCGCGCCGGTGCTGACCCCGGTGACGATGCTGAACGCCGGACGCGTACCGCTCTGTGTCCAGCCGTTGAGCACGCCGGCGCCATAGGCACCCTCGTCCGCGCCGCCTGATAGTGCCAACATCGTCACTGGCTGCCCTGCCGATACGTCGGGTCGCATCCGCTGCGCGGCGTCCGGCGCATCCGCCCAGAACCGGGCTTGCGGCGCACCAGCGATCATGGCTGTGGCGCTTTGCGCTGCGGTGAATGGCGCACGGTCGAGTGTAGTGCACCCTGCGACGAACGCCAATGCGGTGATCGCGTTGGAGCGGAGGAACAGCCGTATCATGATGTGGCTCCAGCGGTCGCGACCGCTTCGTCTTTGAAAAGACGGAAATGGCGGGCAAGATCGGGGCGGATACACTTGAGTTGTCCCGACGCACGATCAACGCATATCATCGTGGATTTAATCATTGCCACGCATTTCCCGTGACGCTCGAAGCGAGTTTCCAACTGAGCGCAACAGCTTTGATAGCCGGTCACGCGCACCACAGCGATGAGCAGGTCGTGCAGCACAGCCGGCCGGTTGTATACCACGTCATGCCGGTGCGCGACCCAGGTCAGTGCTTTCACCTGCCCGAGAGGGGCCGTTTTGCGCCACAAAGCACCGATCGCCTCCTGCATCCACATGAGGTAAATGGCATTGTTCACATGAGCGAGATTATCGATTGCGCCTGGACCCGCCCGGATGGGATGGGGGTACTCGACATAGTGGCCGGTATCCTGCTCCATGTCAGTTCCACGATTCCGCAGCAATCCACCGCAAGGCGGTGAGCGAAGGCATGAACATATACTCGCCGCCACGCAGCCGGTTGAAGGTGGTAACGCCATCGATACGACTACGAGCCGGCTCGGCAGGAATGGTGAAGCGACCCGGCTCGTCGTGTAGGCCAACGATGGGATCGCGCTCATCGCCCAAGTCGATGAAATTACCGCGATTGATCCATTCCTGCTGCAGGAATTCGATCGTATCGAACGCACGGGCAGAGATGAAGATGAAGAAGATGCCGCGATCGTCCCGACTATCATCTGCGGCGGTCAAGTCGGCCGACCATCTCGGTCCGAAGGTCGAGGAACGGCGAATGATCCTGTGAATGTTTTCGTCTGTCAGAATCGTCAGCCGCTCGCCACGTGGATTAAGGCGTCGCATGTGCGCGCCGTGCGGGCACACAGTTCCGGACTTGTCGCCCGAAAAGTCGAATTCATTACGCCGCGATGGATCGGCACCCAGCACTTCGTCGTCGCGAGTCGGCGACAGGATCAGCGGTGCACCCGATCTCCAGCGGCCGAACATCTTGGCGGCCAACAGCTCCTGCGCCGCCTCATCCTTTGCGTGGCCGCGCACGAAATCGTTGAACGCCCCTGGGCGACTGTCGTACTTACGCAGCACGACATAGGAACCGTTTCGCCCCAGCGCGTCAGGATGAGGTATCTGCAGCGGCGCTCCCGTTTCGCTGTCCTCGCCGAGGATAAACTCGCCCGGCGCGATTGCGCGTTCCTGTCCCGGCTGTGGATCGACCCCGGCTCCCGCGACGGTCGGCTGTGACACTGAGTCACGAAAGCCGAATGGGTTCTTAGCATCTGCATCAGCTCCGAAGCGGTGCGTTCCGATCAGCGTCACGCCGCTCGACGCATGATATTCGGACATCGCCCGGTCGGTCGCTTCGTCGAGCCGGGCCTGATCGGACGCGAAGATGGTGAGCGCGATGTGGCACTGATCGTGGCGATAGGCTTCCTCCCACTGCTCGGGAGCATTTTCGCCCGCGTCGCGCAACTGGTCCGCGCGCGCCGCCATCCCTTGGCGGAACGACAGGGGAAAGCTGGCGAGCGAAGCATTGGGCACCCCAAGCGCCTTCAAACCGGCGTGGCTGATCGCCACGCCGGTCCATGCAGTAAGTTCTTCGGTCCAGTCTGCTGCAGCGGGGATATCCGGCGCGAGCCGTCGTAAGAGATCGCGACCACCCGCGGCGTCGTCGACGTGGAGCATCGCATGTATGCCGACATAGGGTTCAGGTCGCGCACGTAGGATCAACGCTTGGATGTCATCCAGTTGGAGCGTCACACGGTCAGGGCGGAAGCGGTCCTTGAGGTGCTGGAGGATACCCATCAGTAATCCACCCCGTGGGGCACCGACACCTGGTTCGACAGCAGGGCCAGCGCGTCCCGTGTCGCAGGATCCGCGGCGGTGTTGCTAGCCATAGAATCGAGGAAGGCATCAAGCGCCGTCTCCATACGCTGGAGGCGCCGCACGTCCACGACCGTCACCTGCGGGTTGGCAACGAACCAACCGGCTGCGTCGATCTGGTGATCGGCGATAAAATCCTTGACGGCGGCCGATGCAATACCGGGCCACCCTTCGATATTGGCGAACAACAGGTCCATCAACTCAGGGATCTTCGTCGCGAAGTCGTTGATATAGGTATCCCAATCACCGTCGTACGCCGTGGCGAACAGGATGCGCGTATCATCATCAAACAGGACGAAGCGCATGTCGTGAAGCGTGGACACCTTCTGCGCGCCGTCGAAATTGCCGCCGGTCAGGTTAAAGATGCGGCGCAGCCGGTCGGCGCCACCGGGCTTCAGCGTCGCGATTGCTGTCAGTTCGGACACGTTGCCCGATTGCCGCCCGGCTCTCCCCGCCGACCCGGCAGTACCCTTCAACAGCGGATTGTGATTGCGGATCATGCCCTCGATCGCAATTCGGGCGAGTGTCGGGGCATCGGCAGCTATTTCTGCAGCGACGCGACGAAACTCTGCAAGACGACTTTCGTCGTCGAGCCGGGGATCTGTGGTGTCGGCCATGGATGATGTCCTTTCGATACGAATCAATCCGGAATTTCATCGAGCGAACGCGGTTCGCGTCGAGCCACGGCATTCAGTCTGTGCCGCTGGCCCGAAGATGATTCGTACGCTGCCTTGCGGATCCGCATGATGCCGCCGAGCGGCCGGTGCGTTGCAACTCCGTTCCACGGATTGAAGGCGAGGTGATCGTCCCCGTGCACCTGCCTAGCCGGGGCGTAGGCATCCTGTGGAGGGAAGGTCAGTGTCGCGATGGCGCGATGCGGCGAGAGGGTAGCATCCCAAAGGACTGCCGCGTCCTCGACTGGCATCGTATTCGGATCGACGCAGAGTTGCGCGCGTAGTTCATAGGTGGCGCCGGCGTGGCGGAAATGGTCGACCACGGCGTCGCGCATGGTCGAAAAGCCCGCTTCGACTTGCCGTCCGGTCAGTTCGGCCACCGCTCCAACCGGTGCCAGCGACAGCTTCGCAACATAATCGCCGTAGCGAATAGCCGCCTGCGTGTGGAATGTCTCGCCCAGCATGTGCGCGTGGTCGCGCGCCAGTCCGTCGAGCGTGGCACCGGGGGAAGCACCCAGTGCTTCCAACGCGCCCTTTACGCCGCGGGCGGCAGCGGCGATCAGCCTCTGCGCCGCCTCAGGCGCATCCGCGTTCTTTTCGAGCAGGCCTAGCATGACCTTGTATTTGGCAATCGTACCGAAGGCGAGAGTCGGAAAATTGACCATCAGGAAATCCTGATTGGCTCCGCCGAGATCGGGCGTAAGGCGCTCGCCCCCAACGCCAATGACCTTGAGCGCGAAGCCACGTGGTGCTGGCACCGAATCGCTGTGAATATCGCCCGGTGCCGATGACAGCCGGGCCACGATCTCATGTTCGCAAGGGTGGGCGAAGATGCCTTGGGCCAGTTCGGCCGGGAGGTCCGGATGAACCGTCATCTGCCCTTTCAGGATTGCATGGCTCTTCGCATGTGCATCCCGATGCGCATGACGATGCCGCTCCGCATGGGCAGCCTGCGTCGCCGCCATCTGAGCCACGATCTCTCGCGTCAGCGCAGCCTCGTCCGGCTGCTCGACTTCAAGATCGTCGCGATAGGCAATGGGGCGGCTGGGTATCACGCGTGGCAGCTTTCCTAGACGAGAATGCCTTTAACATATCACCTGATATATTAGTTGCAATGCCGGCGCGGCTGTTGCCCTCGGACCTAACAGATTGCATTCCGGTCTGGTGGAATACGAGGCAACACTAACGACGCGGGGGATGCCAGGCCGCAGGAAGCGTCCCGAGATGCGGATGGAGACGCGGGCGCGACTGCTAGACGCCGCGATCGGGCTGATCGTCGTGAGCGGGGTCGCAGCCGCCTCGATCCGCGGCATCTGCGAACGCGCTGGCTTCTCGCAGGGCGCATTCTATTCGTATTTCGCCAGCAAGGACGATCTTCTCTTCACGCTGGTCGAAGAGCACATGGCGAGCCTGGCCCGAAAGCTCGACACGTTGGTGGCGGATACCCGTCATCAAACCGCAGAATCCATCTTGGATACGATCGGGCGCAGCCTGGATGCCCTGTCCGTTGATGCACGCCATTCCGTACTGATGGTTGAGCTTCACCTTCACGCACGACGCAATGCGCCATTCCGCACGCGCTTCGAACCGGTCAAGGTCGCGTACGAGGCCGCCTTCGCCGACGTCACCTCCCATCTGTTGAGGCGTACCGGCCTGACGCCAGCGATGCCGAGCATCCAACTGGCGCGCATCCTTCTCTCGCAGTGGTCCGGTTCGATCCTTCAAGAAGTGCACGATCCCTCTCCCTCGACCCAGATGCGTGAAGTGTTTGCCGCACTTGTGAGAAACTGACGCCGAACGTCCCCGGCCTGAAGGGCCGACAGGATATGACAACTTGTCACTCACGATCAGGGTCTGCCTCGTCCACGGTGCCACGGCAGGATGGCAGCAGGGCAACCCGCAGATCAAGCCGAAGCGGTTGGAGGCTGCTTCCGGTCCGGGTACGCACTCCCGAAGCAGACCCCAACCGCGCATTGCAATGACGCGCAGGCGCTCATCGTGATTGTCACTGGGCAACAAGAAAAACGACCGGTTTTCTGGCGGTAGCAGCTTTTGCCTCGATGGCGCCCCCTGGAGATCGGAAAACCCGTTGCGGAAACCACCAACACATTGCAGGGTGGTGGATATCTTTTCTGGCGGGGTAATGATGCTCATTGGATATGTGAGGGTGTCCAAGGCTGACGGATCGCAAACACTAGCGCCGCAGCGCGATGCGCTGCTCGCCGCTGGCGTCGATCCCTCACGCATCTATGAAGATCTCGCTTCGGGCCGCCATGATGCGCGTCCCGGCCTGACTGCCTGCCTCAAGTCGTTGCAGCCCGGTAATACACTGGTCCTCTGGAAACTGGATCGTCTCGGGCGCGACCTGCGGCATCTGGTCATCACTGCCGAGGCGCTGCGCGAGCGTGGCATTGGCTTGAAGGTCCTCACGGGTGCCGGCGCGCAGATCGACACTACTACCGCCAACGGTCGCCTCGCTTTCGGCATTTTCGCCGCCTTTGCCGAGTTCGAGCGCGAACTGATCGCCGAGCGCACACAGGCGGGCCTTGCCGCGGCGCGTGCCCGGGGGCGGATGGGTGGACGACCCCGCAAGATGGATAAGGCGACGCTGGCGATGGCGATGGCCGCAATGTCCGATCGCAATGCGATCGCAGCCGATGTCGCACGGCGTCTCGGGATGACGACGACGACGCTCTATATGTACGTAAATGGTGACGGCACTCCCAAGGCGCCGGGCCAGGCGCTGCTTGACGGTGTACCGTACCGCAAAGAACGACTGCGCGCCGCGTGATGAAGCGGATCGTGCCTCAGCAATCAGGAATATCGCCGAGCTGGCGGGACGATCACGTCGTGTTCGATCGATCGGGCCGAGATTGCAGCTGGGGTCAGGGCCGCGGGAACGCAGGCACCCCGGCGTGGCTTGCCCGTCAGCCGGTGTGGACGCGCCAGAATCATAAGGTTCATCACCGCCGCGCCGATCAGGAACTCTTCTTCCGCTCCGCGGATGCCGCGCAGGTGAAGCCGCCTCATGCCGTGCTTGCCCTTGGCGTCAGCGAAGAACCGTTCCACCCCGCGCCGCAACCGCATCGACCGCTTGTAGAGGCCGGTTTCTACCTCGGCTCTGGCAAGATCGCGGACGTCCTCATCATCCAGACGGACCAGAGTACGACGCCGCGCCGTTGTGCATTTCTTCCGAAGCACGCACGTCTCGCAGTCTCGGGCATCGGCGGCATAGCGATGCACGCCGGTGGGCAGATGGAAGGCGTGGTGCGGGAGCGGCTTGCCAGTCGGGCAGATAAAGCTGTCGGTATCCCGATCATAGGTGAAGGCTGTTCTTGGCAGCTTGCCCTTGGTCTGCTGCGTGCGGTCGATCACAGGGATGTGCGGGATTGCACCGTGGTCCCGCACGAAGCCGAGGAAGTGGGCGCTGCCATAGGCCTTGTCGGCCGCAACCCGCTTGGGGTGGTAATCGAAACGATCGGCGGACCGCCCGAGCATGACGCGGCCGGCATTGACCTCTTCCGCAAAGCGAGCGGGCGTGGCCTCGATATCGAGCGCTACGCCGCTCGGGGTGTCGACGAGCGCGTTCAGTGCATAGCCGAACCGCGCACGGCCCGGTCGCGCCGACCAAGCTGCAGCCGGGTCGGTCCGCGATACGCCGTCAAAGTCTTTGGAGCCGCGCGGCTTCGTAACAACACTGCTCTGATCGCTCAGCCACTCACGGACCGGGCGACCTGCGTTGGCCACGTAAGGCAAGTAGCCGGGAATCGTCTTGCGCTGCCAGCATGCGTCAGCCTCGATGAACGAGGCGTCGATTGCGGCATCCTTACCGCCAACAAGACCTTCGCCGATGCAGCGTCGAACCGTGCCCTCGAACAGGGTCCGGAACACGCCGGCGTCGCGGAAGCGACCGTGCCGGTTCTTGCTGAATGTCGAGTGGTGCGGAACCTTGTCTCCTGGTGCGAGGCGGCAGAACCAGCGGTAAGCCAGATTATAACGCAACTCCTCACACAGACGCCGCTCGGATGGGATCGCGTAGATACGACCGATCAGCGTTATCCGGATGAGGAGTTCCGGGTCGATCGATGGTCGTCCCCGCGTGCTGTAGTGACCAGCCAGCGCTTGCCTGAGTTCGCTCGTCTCAAGACATCGGTCTATGCGACGCAGCAGGTGGTCTGTGGGCAACATGGCTTCTATGGTGCGGCAGGACGCCCCTTCCCGCCCACCGCGACAGGTTGGTCCCATCATGGCGCTGCTCCTCTGAGTAGGGTCAAAACGAAGGAGCAACCCGGCATGTCCGGCATTTTTCAACAGGCCCGGTCGTTTGCGACGACGCCGAGCGGTCAGGCCGGAGCACCGACCAAAGGCGTAGTCGATAATACGAAGTCGGACGGCGCTACCGGCCCTCTCCCCTGCACGGGAATGTCATTACCCCCGAAATGCGGTGCAGAGTTCGTGGTATCGACTACGCCTGGCCCGGTCGCCTCGCTGAACCGTCGGCGCGCTCGTGGTATCGGCTACGCCCGGCGTCTTGGCGCGGCTGAGGTCCAATTCCTCCGGCCTGTAAGGAACGGAGCCTGTCATGCCCAAGGGTAAGGCGGCCGAGCCGCGAACATCGAGCCCGAAGGCCCCGGCCGGCGCCGACAAAAGTGCAGTGGCGCCCATGCAAGGCGACCTGTTTTCCATGGACAGCCCTCTGCGGGGCGGCGTTCACGGCGAGCTCTCGTTGATGGCATACCCGTTCTTCGCCTTGACGAAGCAGGCGTGGATGAAGCCACTCACCTATAGCACCGGGGATATCACTATTGAGGTGAACCCCGGTCACAAGGGTGTGGCAAATATCTATGACAAGGAAGTCATCCTCTACATCGCGAGCCTCATGGCCACGAAGATCGAGAATGGCGAGGAGGTAAGCCAGAACTTTGTGTTCACGGCTAATGACTTCTTTCGGGTCACCGGCGCTACCCCCTCTGCGAACGCTTACACGCGACTGTATGAAGCGCTGGAGCGGCTGCAAAGCACCCAGATCAAGACAGATATCGAGACTGGCGGGGAGGGAGAGGCCGGCTTCTTCTCTTGGGTCGAGACGGCTCGCCTCCAATACACCAAGACGCGAACAGGCGAGCGCCGATTGAAGGCGGTGAACGTCCGTCTGTGTGATTGGCTCTTCAGAGCGATCCTCAAGGATCGTAGCGTCATGCAATATGCGCCCAGTTACTTCCAGTTGAGCCCGATCAACCGTAGGCTCTACGAGGTGGCTTGCTTCCTCCGCTTCTCGGGCGTGACATCGATAAGACTGGGCGACCTTCAACACCAGATTGGCCATCAAAGCCTAACGCGGCTCTTCAAGCCTTACGTCGTTGAGGCCGCAAACGGCACAGTTCCGGGCTTTGAGTTTTCCATTCAACCGGCAGACGGAGCGTCTAAAAGCGCCAAGGTTTTCGACGACGTCGTTGTCATAAAGGAGGTGCCGACAGTGGCGGCCCCAATGAAGCGAGCGAAAGCTACTCCGGACAACTGATCTGGCCCGTTCGCCGGCTTAGCAGCAACGGTCGACCGAATGCGCTCTGCCGTCGATGTCTGCGAATCGCACCAGTAGTCCTGTCTACCTGCGAAAGCGTAGTCGATACCGCGAAGATTGCCTGGCTGCGTAGTCGATACCACGAACTTACGTGCGCAGGCGTAGTCGATACCACGAACCTTTTTCGGCAAGCGTAGCCGATACCACGAATACTCGTTGTTCCTTAACTTTTGCATCTGCGGCAGTGTGCTCGAGCGACATACCGTCGTATTTCTGGAGCTATGACCGTGGCCACATAAACGAATGCCCGGCACGAAGGCCGGGCACCCTGGAACCGTTAGATGGGCAGCGTCGCCAAACGCTGACCGGTCACTCGATAGACCTCCTATCTAGCCATTTCCGACGGAAGGTTCAAGGGAGCGCGATTCGCGCCACGCACGAGTTTTGCCTGCTGACGGTCCCTCCACTCGAGGGGGCGAACGATGACCTATACCCAAACCGCTTTCACGGGCCGCACCGGCGCGCGGCCGATCACGGCGCTGACACGCGAGCTCACCCGCCGGATGAAGGTCGTCGACGCGACTGGCATCCAGGTCTCCAAACAGGATGCGCGCAGGGCCGTGAAGGCGCTGAAAGGCGCGATTGGTGTCAGCAACGGCGCAATCGAGACGTTGATGGACCTCGTGCAGCTCACCTGGGAGGCCGACTGGACGGATGATCGCCCGCTGGTCGTCTGGCCAAGCAACCAACATCTAGCCGACGAGGTCAGGAAGACCGTGGCCTGCATCAAGGCACGGCTGCGCGAGCTGCGCGCTGCCGGCCTTATTCTCGGCCATGACAGCGCATCGGGACGGCGGAGCGGTTTCCGGAACCGTGACGGCGTTATCGTCGAGGCCTACGGTCTCGATCTGTCACCGATCCGACTGCGCTATGCCGAACTGAAAGACGCCGGCGATCGGCTCAACGCCCTCTATGCGCTCTTCAAGAGCGGCAAGAAGGAGATCGCCCGCGTCAGGCGGATCGTTGGCCAGGCCCTCGCCCAAGCGGCGGATCTCAACCTCACAGGCTCGCACTGGATGGCATTGCAGGACGCGATCGATGCAGCTGCCTTCGCAGCAGCGCAGGCCAAAGCCATGGGCGATGCAGATGGCTATCAAATCGCGCTCGACAGCCTAAGCGGGGTCGAGGACCTTGTTGGCGAGACGATCGATCAGTTCATGTTTTCAGTTGAAAATAACCCGTCGGGGTCAGCAGAATCTCCCTGCATACATATACAAACCATTCCCTCTAAAAAGTCCGTACAAGCTGATCGAGGATGTAGTTCTGACCCTGAGGTGGGGGTTCCAAACCAGGCGGTGCTCCCTCCCTCCCCGTCCAAGAGCATCCTCAAGGTACGGCCCTCCGATCTAGCCGACATGTTTCCGACGACGGCGATGTATCTGACGGAGACGAGGCCAAGCTGGTCCGACGCCCACAACGCTGCCGCGCGGTTGCGGCAGGATCTTGGCATCCGCTCGGGAACTTGGGTCGACGCAATCGACACGCTGGGGCGTGACGGTGCCGCGGTCGCGGTGATGATTACAGCCGAGCGGGAAGCTCGCAACGAGATCCGCCTCACCGCCGGCGCCTACTATGCGGGGATGATCGCAAGAGCTAAAAGAGGAGAGCTCGATCTTCAGAAGACCCTCTGGGGATTTAGGACCGAGCGAATGGCCGCGCACTGATGACGCCCCCTCCCCCTCCCCTCCAAGCGATCGCGCCGTCGATTTGTCGGGTGACCGCTGGTAACTTACCGGCGCTAGGAAGGTTAAGCGATCGTCAGCATCTTGCTGCTAGGTGGTCAACATGCCCCAAGCGACACTCCAGGCCTGGCTCTCCCTCTATGCCGCCGTCGGCGTCATGGTGGCGATGTGTGCCGTTTTCGCTGTCATCAAGACGGCGTACGACTATCGTTCCGGAACTAGCCGACTTCCGACCGCGACGGTGCTCGACAAGGTCCTTGTGGCGCCGCGGATGTGGGTCCGTTGGCAGCTCAACTACCTCCTAGGTGCGCCGGCCATCCTCGGTATCGCGCTCTACTTCGCTCATTACCTTGGGTTCGGCACGCTCGTCGACGTATAAGCCAGCATCTGGACCCCCCTGCCCCGCCATGTTGCGGCGATCGGCATTGCAGCGGTCTGCACGGACGCGGCTCTGTAGGCGCCGCTGCTCCACCCCTTGGTTATAGCAGCAACGTAGTCGATCGTTTCCCGAAATGGTGGGATCCGGCCTAAGGTCCGGACCCGACCGGGGCCGGCGTTGTAGGCTGCCAGGGCGAGGTCTACCCGCTTGAACTCATCGAGATGGGATCGAAGGTACTTGGCCCCTCCCCTTAGATTGGCCAGCGGATCCCGGGAGTCGAAGACACCCAGGCCGCGAGCTGTGTCGGGCATCAACTGGGTCAGACCAACCGCACCTTTGTTGGACACGATCAGAGGATCGTAGCGGCTCTCCTGCGCGACGAGCGCATCGAGGAGCCCGGTTGGCACGCCGGCCTCACAGGCGACCGCCGAGATCAGCGGGAAATACCGCGCGCGGCGTGCCTCCTGCCACGGCACCAGATCGCCACGAGGATGGTAAGGCGTCATCGAACAGGCGGCCGGGCTGTACATGTACGGAGCCACGATGCTCCGAGCGACCTGCGCAGCGCCGGTCATCACCCTCCCCGTCTGCATCCAGAGCGGGATCGCGATCGGCGGATTTGGGACCTCCGGAACGGCCGGCGCCTGCTCGAGACCTGCGATGCTCTGAAAATCGTTCTGCAACGCAGTCGGCGATACGCCTTGTTCCGCGAGATCAACGGTTGGCGGTTTTGCAGTCGCCCGTCCGACCTCAATCACGACGCCATCAGATAAGCCTCGGAACGCGACCAGTTCCGCCTGGCGCTGTGAAGCGACAACCGGTCCGGTAACGGCAGATGCCGCTACCAAGCCTGTGACAAATCTTAGCGCGCCGATGTGCTTCATTGCGCGAAACAGCCAGCATCGCCGAGCGTGGTCAACGTGGAAAAAAATTACCCTGTCGACGAGCGTTCGACGATGCGGTTCATCGAGGCCTGCAGCGCGGCGAACACTGCGGACCGGCTTTTGCGGAAAGCTGGCTACCCAGATTCCCGCAAATACGACGATGCGCCCTTTCGTGTTCCCGTATCGCAGGCTTTACGGATAACCGGAATTACGCCTTTACGACGCGTCGTATTTCTGGATTAGGAGGTCGCGTACCTCATCAGCGATTTTTGTACCCCTCATGGCGCACTGCGACTTGATCGCGCGATGCAGGCCTTCGGGAATGTCGATCGTAAGCCGCTTCATCTTAACGTCCGCGGCGCGCGGCTCCGCCGCCTTCTCCGCACCGGCCCCTACCCAAGCGTCGGCCTCCGCGGGCGGTGCTGCAGCGATCGACGGCCGCGGCCCGATGGTCACTTTCTTGCTCATGCCACGAACTCCATCAGTTCGGCGCGGACAGCCTCTATCTCCGTTGCGGCCGCGCTCTTGCTGTCGATCTCGAAAACGGCGCGCCCCGTTGCAGCCGCTTCGGCGAAGACCACCCGCTGCACGATCTGCGCGGTCATGGTTGGGATCTGATAAGCTGCCAGCGCCTCGACCACGTCCCGCCCAATCGCCGTCTTTGCGACTTTACGATTTACCACAAATGTGGCCTTCAGCCCTTCCTTAAATACTGAAGCTTCGACGATCAGCTTCACCACCTCGTCGGCTGCCCAGATATCGTACGGCGAGGGCTGGACGGGAACCAACACCACGTCTGCTGCCATGATCGCCGATCGTGCCAGTTCGGTTACCCGGGGAGGACCGTCGATGACGACATGGTCATATCCATGGCCGATCTGATCCAGTTCCTTATGGATCGTGGGGCGAGGAAAACCGACCACCGAGATCATCGGTTGATCCTGGCGGGCAGCGGCCCAGTCAAGCGAGCTGCCCTGCGGATCCGCATCGATCAGCAAGACGCGCGACCCATCGCGCGCCAAACTGGAGGCTAGATTGACGCTAAGCGTCGTCTTTCCGACGCCACCCTTCTGATTGAGCAATGCGACTATCATGGCCAAGCCACCTTCCGTGAAAGCGTGTAATCGTAAAACCTGCAAACTGCAAAAGCGGCTTATCGGCTTCACGCTTCGCCGTCTACTCGTAGAAGCGGTAATGTGCCTTTCTGTAGGAAGGGGAGGGGGTGAAAGGGGGTGAAAGGAGACGGGAATGTCCCTGATTGCCCTCAGACCAACCCAGCGCGTCGTCGACATTGTAGGTGCCCTTGGCGGCACTTGGCGTGGCTATATCGCGACGTGCCGCTGCCCCGCGCACGAGGACCGCGATCCCAGCTTGTCCGTCAGACAGGGGCACGACGGGATCCTCGTTCATTGCTTCGCTGGGTGCGATCCAGGCGATGTGCTCCGCGAGATCTCTCGGGTGCGTCCATCCACGAGCTTTCATCCTCCTCCCTCGAGAAGGGTGTCCAGCGGAAGCAACGTCGGCCGTATCTGGCACGAGGGGCTACCGGTCGACGCCACGCCAGCTGCTGAATACCTCTCCAGCCGCGGGCTCCGCTTGCCCCTCGAAAACCTCCGGTTTCATCCCCGGTGCCCGTGGGGTCCCAAGCCTTCGACCCGCTTTCTCCCGGCGCTCATTGTAGCAGTCCACGAGGGCAACACTCTTCGGGCGATCCAACGGATCTTCCTGGACGTCGCGCACGGCGGTTATCTCGACAAGGTGATGCTTGGCACTCCTGGTGCGGGCGCGTGGTGTGGCAGTAGGACAGGCGACACGCTCGCTCTCGCCGAAGGCTTCGAGACGGCCGCTGCTTTCACCCAGATCAACCAGATACCGTGCTGGGCGACCCTCGGAGCGGCGCGGCTCGACCGCATTCAGATCCCGACAGACGTGACACGGCTGATCATCGCCGAAGACAACGATCCCGAAGGACGTCGAGCGCGAACCAAGGCCTGGCGCGCCTATCGGGAACGCGGATTGACGCTCGCCCGCATGGCGCCGCCGCAACAATACGGCGACTGGGCCGACGTACTGAAGCCCAAGGGCTGAGAAGGGGAGGGGGAGCGGGGGACTGAGCTGCAGCACGCAGCCAGTCCCGGAGACCCGCACCATGACCGACCTGTTCGACCCCAAAGATGACCGTGCATCCGCTTGCACCGACGCCGCGCGCAGCCTCTTGCCGCTCTTCAGCGGCGATACGAAGCTCAGCCGCCGAGACCTGAACGACGCGATGGTTGCGGCCTATGGAGGCACCGACGCTGACGGGTGCTGGACCCAGCGTGACAGCTTCGAGGTCCTCGAACATGCGCTCGCACTCCACCTTGTGAGCAGCGCTCCGGCGCTGCAGTCACCGGCTGACATCCAGTTCGCCCTAGACCTGCTCGACCGCCTGCCGACGCAGACTGTACGCAGCGAGGATCAAATCGACTGGCAGCAGTTCTCAACGCCTGTCGACATCGCGGCGGTTGTGGTCCTGCTTGCCGCGGCGCAGCCGACCGACGTCGTTCTCGAACCGAGCGCAGGTAACGGTCTGCTTGTCGCCCAACTACCGAGGGTGGCTGCTCTGCACCTCAATGAGATCGACCCTGCCCGGCGCGCGCGGCTTGCCGCTTCCTTCCCCGGTGCCGAGGTTTCCGGCCACGACGGGGCGGCGATCGGCAGCACAATGACCAATCTGCCCCGTCCAAGCCTCATCCTCATGAATCCGCCGTTCTCCCGATCCGTCGGCCGCGGCTCCGACGCGCTTGCGGCCGTCCGCCATCTCCAGGCTGCTTTGAAGCGGTTGCTGCCGGGAGGGCGCTTGGTCGCCGTCATGCCGGATTGGTTCGCCAACTCCGCACGGATGGCCGATATCTGGGCCATGACGTTCGCCGGCATGGCGCTGCGAACCTCGATCCGCCTGACGAACGGCTATGGAAAACACGGGACCGGGGTCTCGGTCCGGCTGTACGTGATCGACAAGGCAGTGGGTGATACCACGACCGTCACGATATCGCGCCGGAACGTCGGTGAACTGATCGAAGCGCTTATCGTCCCGAAGCGGGGATCGCCACAAATCGAAGCCCTGGGGACCCCAGTTAAGCGGGGAGGGGCCGTTTCGCTCTTACGAGCCATGAAATCGCGGCCGGCTGTAGCGCCGCGCATCTTCCGCGCGCCGACCCGCAACGAGGTACTGCCGGTCGGCTACCAAGTGCTCGAGACACCAGCGCCGATCGCGGAGCAGGTCGGCGTCTATCTGCCGTACCGCCCCAGCCGGATCGTCTTCGAGGCGGCCGGGGAGCACCCGACGTCGCTGGTCGAGTCCGTGGCCATGGGTTCCATTCCAGCGCCGATCCCGTCACACATCCCACATTTGCCGGAACGGACCGTATCGGAACGCCTTCTGTCGTCGTCGCAGCTCGAAACCGTCGTCTACGCCGGTCACGCCTGGACGCAGTTCATCCCGGGCATGTTCACCTGCGACAAGGAAGGGGTCGGTCTCGTTCTCGACGCTGCCGGCCGCCAGTACCGCAAAGGCTTCTTCCTTGGCGACGGCACGGGAGCGGGCAAGGGTCGCCAGGTTGCTGCCATCATCCTCGACAACTGGTTGGCTGGACGACGCAAAGCGATTTGGGTGTCAAAGAATGAGGCACTCCATGCGGATGCTGTACGCGACTGGACGGCGCTTGGCGGCATGGCGGCAGATGTGCAGCCGCTGTCGCGCTGGAAGATCGATGAGCCCGTCACAATGAGCGAGGGGGTGCTGTTCGTCACCTATCCGACGCTGCGATCGGGTCGGGGCGACGCTTCGAGGCTCGAACAGATCATCGCATGGGCAGCAGACGACTTCGATGGCGTGATCGCCTTTGACGAGGCTCATGAGATGGGCGGGGTTGCCGGCGGCGAAGGGGCAATGGGCACCAAAGCAGGCTCACTGCAAGGCATCGCCGGCGTCCTCCTCCAGAACCGTCTCCCTGCCGCCCGTGTGCTATACGCCTCTGCCACCGGCGCCTCCGAGGTAAACAACCTCGCCTATGCCGTTCGGCTTGGACTCTGGGGACCGGAAACCTCGTTCGCCGACCGTGAAGCGTTCATCTCCGAAATACGCCAGGGTGGCATCGCGGCGATGGAGCTCGTTGCACGTGACCTCAAGGCAACCGGCCTCTACACGGCGCGCGCGCTAAGTTTCGCAGGTGTCGAATATGACATCTTGCGACACGAGCTGACCCCCGATCAGATCGACGTGTATGATCGCTACGCCGACGCCTGGGGTATCATCCACCGCAACATGGAGAAGGCGCTTGAGATCACCGGCGTCGTCGACGCACTGGACGGTGCGACCAAGAATGCCGGCGCCAAGGCGGCAGCGCGATCGCGCTTCGAGAGCTGCAAGCAACGCTTCTTCGGCTCCCTGCTCCTGTCCTGCAAGCTGCCAACCGTGCTCGCAGCCGTTCGCCAGCATCTCGATGCTGGCCAGTCGGTCGTCCTTCAACTCGTCAGCACCGCCGAGGCGATCCTCAATCGACGCCTAGGCGAACTCACTCCCGATCAGCGCGCGGAGCTCGATATCGACTTGTCGCCGCGCGAGGCGGTCATCGACTATCTGACCCGCGCCTTTCCGGTGCAGCAGATGCGCGACTACCGTGACGATACCGGCGAGGTGCGCTCACGTCCGCTCATCGACGACGACGGTCACTCGGTCACTAACCCCGAGGCGGAAGCGGCCCGCGACGATCTCATCGAACAGCTTTGCGCGCTCCCGCCGATCGCCGCGGTTCTCGACGGCGTCCTTACCCATTTCGGCCACGATACCGTCGCTGAAGTGACCGGTCGGACGAAGCGCCTTGTCCCGGCTGCAAACGGCACCCAAAAGCTCGAGACAAGATCGGGGCGCTCGACGCAGGCCGACGCTGCGGCGTTCATGGCGGGAAGCAAGCGGGTCCTCGTTTTCTCGGACGCGGGCGGGACGGGACGATCCTACCATGCCAGCCTTGACGCGGCGAACCAGGAGCAGCGAGTCCACCTGTTGCTGGAGCCGGGCTGGCGCGCCGACCGCGCGATCCAAGGGCTTGGTCGTACCCATCGTACGCACCAAGCCTGCTCACCGCTGTTCCGCCCCGTCACCACCGACTGCAAGGGTGAGTTGCGGTTTACCTCCACCATCGCCCGTCGGCTCGACAGCCTCGGTGCGCTAACCCGCGGGCAGCGTCAGACCGGCGGGCAAAACCTGTTCGATCCTGCCGACAATCTTGAAAGCGAGTACGCCAAGGCAGCGTTGATCAGCTGGTATCACCTGCTCCGAAGCGGGAAGCTGAAGAGCACCAACCTGCAGGACTTCACCCACCGCACCGGGCTCGAACTGACCGACCAGGACGGTGTTCTGAAGGAAGAGCTTCCGCCCATCCAGCGTTGGCTCAACCGTCTGCTGGCGCTGCCGATCGGCCTGCAAAACCTCATCTTCGACGAGTTTCTCGCACTGGTCGAAACGCGCGTTGCGGCCGCGCGTGAGGCGGGAACTCTCGACGTCGGTGTCGAGACCATGCTGGTGGAAACCGCGACCGTTCTCGACGATCGGGTCCTGCGGACGGACACGGTCAGCGGCGCGACCTCGCATCTGCTCACTATCGAGGTAACCCGGCGTCGCCACCCGGTGTCGCTCGACCGAGTACTGCGCCTGGTGGATGCCGACGACACCGCGGTGTTCGTGCGCAACGCGAAATCCGGGAAGGTCGCCCTCAAGACGCCTGCGCGGGCTGGTATGACAGAGGATGGCATGCCCGTGGCGCGCATCGAACTGATGCGGCCAACGCGCCGGGAGTACCTGGCTGCCGACGACCTCTATGAGACAGCCTGGGAGGAATGCCCTCGCGATACCTTCTCCAAGGCGTGGGCGGAGGAAGAAGAGCAGGCCCGCAACCACGTCGACACCGAGACAATCCGGCTCGCGACGGGGCTTCTTCTACCAATCTGGTCCGCGCTTCCCAGTACGCATCTGGCTGTCAGCCGGATCGTCGACGCCGACGGGAGATCTTGGCTTGGACGCATCGTGTTCCCCGGGGACCTTCATCAGCTGTTCGGCAAGCTCGGCCTTACCGAGGAGAGCTCGCTGTCGCCGAGCGAGGTCGTGCAGGCGGTCGAGAGCGGCAATGCCATTCCGCTGAAGCGTCCATTCGCCTGCGAGGTCAAGCGCGCGCGGGTGAATAGCCTACCACGCATCGAGATCGTCGGCCCTCCCGCCAACCAACTCGCCTGGCTCAAGTCGATCGGCTGTTTCACCGAGGTGATCGCCTACAAAACACGCGTGTTCGTGCCGGTGCCCGAGGCTGCCGCGGTTCTGGAGCGTATGCTCAGACCTCGATGACGTCGACGCCTCCAACGTCGCAAGAGCGCTCCACATCAGCCACCCGCGCACGAGCGCGGGCACAGGAGCGCCCGAGACAGGGAAGGAGAGGGGGAGCGAGAGGGTGTCCGGTTGGGGTGCGGCGAGACGTCGCGCGGCCGGGCACCCGATGGAGACGACGATGACCCAGACCGTGCCACTCGCAAAGCTGAAGCGCTCCGAGAAGAACGTCCGTACTACGCCGCCGCGGAACATCGAGGCGATGGCCTCGAGCATCCGTGCCCGTGGCATCATGCAGAACCTCCTTGTCACCGCCGCACGCCCGAAGGGCACGTACGAGATCATCGCCGGCGATCGGCGCTATCTCGGCGCTATGATGCTCGCCGATGCCGGTGAGATCGACGCGGCCACCTACGACGTGCCGGTCAAAATCGTCTCGGGCAACGACGCGGATCTGCGCGAGGTGTCGCTCACCGAGAACTTCCAGCGCGAGCCGATGACAGCGGCGGAGGAGTGCGTCGCATTTCAGCATTTCCTCAAATCCGACGGTGACATCGACGCGGTCGCAAACCGGTTCGGACAGACCCGGCGCTTCATTGAGGGGAGACTCCGGCTTGCCAATCTCGCCGAGCCGATTTTCGAAGCGTTGAGCGAGGGGCGCATCACGCTGGAAATGGCGAAGGCCTACGGCTCCACCGAGGACAAGGCCAAGCAGGAGCGCGTTTTCCAGCAGTATGGTCACTCTTCCTACGTGAACGCCGATCAGATCCGCCGCGCGATCGCGAACGACACGATGAAGGCGAGCGATCCTGTCGCGATGCTCGTCGGCGCCGACGCCTACGTCGCCGCAGGCGGCAAGGTCGAGTGCGACCTTTTCAGCGAGGATGGTGACCGTTGGTCAGATCCGGAACTTGCCCAAACCCTCGCGGCTGCCATCATGGAGGCCGAGGCAAAGCGCGTCGGTGAGGAGCAGGGGCTCGCTTGGGTTCGCCCGATCGCGAACACCAGCCTGTACGGCGCGACCGCGGACCTGCACCGCGTCACGCTCGAGCCGGCACCCCTCGACGACGAGGAGGCGGCACGCTCCGACGCCATCGTCGAGCGCTGCGAGGCACTCGAGGAGCAGATGGCAGACGAGGATCTCGAAGAAGCGGCGTACGCAGCGCTCGAGGAGGAGTTCGAGCGGCTCCGCGAGGAATATCAGGCGCTCCACTCCAAACCGCCCGTGCTGGCCGACGAGATGAAGGGCAAGGTCGGCACCTTCCTGACGCTCGGCCGCGACGGCAAAATGACGCTCGAGTCCACGTACTTCAGCGAAACGCCGCTGAAAGGTGCAACCGGCGACGGTGCGACCAGCTCGAGCCGCAGCGCTCGCGACACCTCGTCGCTGCCGCCCGAGGCGGTTGCACCTGGCGGCAAGCCGTTGAGTGCGCGGCTTCATGACGAACTCGCGGTGCAGCGCCGCGATATCCTCGCGGCATCGATCCTTGCCGATCCCGCCCTGGCTCTCGACTACATGCTGTTCGCCATGGCGGACCAAGGTCGCAGCTATAGTCGCTACGGCACGACGATCACGGCCGGGCGCCCGCAGGATCCCCAGATGCCAAAGGACCAGCCGGCGACCCAGGCACAGCTCGCGATCGGTGAGGCGCGTGAGGCGCTGGTCAGCGACTGGACCACGGCAGCCAGCCCGGTCGAGAGGTTCGAGGCGTTCCGCGCGCTGGATGACGACGCCAAGGCATCCTGGCTTGCGGTCACAGTCGCATCGTCGCTCGAGGCGAAGCCGGACTACAGCTCGGCAAAAACCAACCCGCTACACGGCCGTCTCGCATCGATCCTCGAGATCGACGTTGCCAAGTGGTGGCGGCCGACATCGGCGAACTTCTTCGACCGCGTGTCGAAAGGTACGCTGCTTGCTCTCCTCACGGAGGTCGGGGGGCCGGTGCTCGCCGCACGCTACGTCGGCTCAAAGAAGGGCGAGATCTCGACGTCGTGCGAAAAGCTGTTCGCGGGCGAGGCCATCACCGAGGCGGAGACCAAGGAAGCGGCTCTTGCCTGGGTTCCGGATGCAATGCGCTTCGATGCTGTCTCCTCGCTTGGCGACGCGGACATTGACGAGACCCTCGACGATGAGGACGCCGGCGATGCCGAGGGCGGTCTCACCAGCGACGATCCCCTCGAGGAGCTCGCGGACCACGGCCACGACGATCACGAGGACGCACTCGAGCCCGTCAACGACGATGCGACGCTAATCGCGGCCGAATAGGTCCGCCGTCCACACGCTGCCTGGCCCATCTCGGGCCCGACTAGCGGCCGCCTCGACACCGGGGCGGCCGCCTTTTCCGTTTCTGGGGAGATCCCGACATGACTTTCCGTCGCAAACCTTCCGACAAGCCTCGCCGCGATGTCGCCGCCGAGATCACGAACCTGATCATCGAGAAACTCGAAGCCGGCGTGCTGCCGTGGTCTCGCCCGTGGGGCCTGACCGGTGCCGGCGGTCGACCGCTGCGACATTGCGGAACGCCGTACACCGGAATCAACAACCTCTACCTCTGGGCGATCGGCGACGCCTGCGGCTACTCGGCGCGAACCTGGATGACCTACCGTCAGGCCGAGGAGCTGGGTGGCCAGGTCCGCCGTGGCGAACACGGCTCGCACAGCGTCTACTTCTCGAGCTTCTCCAAGACCGAGACAGACCGGGTGACCGGCGAAGAGGCGAACAAGAGCGTTCGCTTCCTGCGCTCGTACACCGTCTTCAACGTCGACCAGATCGACGGACTACCGGTCTATTACTATCCGGTCTCTGCTCCGCCCGAACCGCGGATCGAAAGCGTGCATCGGGCCGCTATCGACGGGTTCTTCGACGCTCTGCCCGCTACCGTACGCCATGGCGGGGATCAGGCGTTCTTCTCGCCGATCGGCGACTACATCCAGATGCCGCATCGAACGATGTTCCGCTCGGACGATCACTATGCCAGCACGCTCGGTCACGAGTACGTGCACTATTCGGGCGCCCAATCGCGGCTCGACCGAGAGTTCGGCAAGAAGTTCGGCGACCAAGCCTACGCGTTCGAGGAACTTGTCGCATCGATTGGTCAGTGCCTCATCTGTGCCGACCTCGGCTTGCCGGGCGAGCTGCACGACAATCACGCCAGCTACATCGACCACTGGCTGCGTATCCTCAAAGGGGATTCGAGCGCGATCATCAAAGCCGCGTCCAAAGCAGAGCAGGCCGTCACCTGGCTCAAGAACGCTGCTGGCGAAGGGGCCGACGCCCGCAACATGCAAGCCCTCGCGGCATGACCGCGCAACCTCTCAGGAGCCCTCGACATGCACATCGAGCTGCGAAAGCTGAAGATCATCGCTGCACTCTCCGAGGAGACAGCCTGCTACACCGCGGAGGTCTGGGTGGATGGGCAGCGCGCCTTCCTCGCCTCGAACCATGGCCACGGCGCAGCCGACATGTTTCACCCGGTCGGTCAGGTCAGCGAAGCCAACGTCGACGCGTGGCTTGCCGACAATCGCGCGCCCACGCGCATCGGCGACACGGTGTTGAAACACACGCTGGAGTTCGAGGTCGCCGCGTTGATGACCCGGATCGAGGAGACGAAGCGGCTGCGGCGCGCCTTCCGCACCAAGCTGGTCGTTATCGAGGCCGGTAAGGTCTGGTCATACCCGCTGAAGGGCCGATCGGTCGCGGCTGTGGCATCGGCTGTCCAGCGGCAAAAGCCCGCCGCGCGGGTCGTGAACGACGATGAAGCCGCCCTGGAAGCAGCGATCACAATCATGATCGCTGCCGACGAGCTCAACAACGGGCCGTGACATACAATGTTCTGGCCCTGCTCGCGTCGGGTCCGCCCGACGCGGAATGGGAGGCTGAGAAGGCGGGCTGGCGCGCCCAGGTCATGGGCAATCTGGTCTGCTGCTACCGTGCCGGCAGCCGCCGTGCCAGCGCTTGGCACCGCGGCTTCGACGCCGCCCGCCGTTCCAGCGATCCGCTGGGCCTTATGCTGTGAAAGGCATGAACACTTGCATCAGGCTCGATAGGAGGTGACCCATGCTAGCCCTTCGCTTCGCTACCCACTTCATGACGAACAGGCCTGTCGACCGCGACACGCGTCGAGCTCGGCTGCTCGCTGCTCGCCGTTATCCAGTCGGCAGCGTGCCACGACGCGGCATCCTTGGCGGTCACTGGGATGGTGGATCCGTCGTCGGTGCGTTTCGATTGGGGCGCGGAGCCTTCCGCTCGGAGTGATGTAGCAACTGCTACGCCACCCCCACGCATCCTTGATCTCCCGGAGCAGACATGACGACTCGTCTCGAACTGATGACACGGGCGCTGTCGCTCTACGACGCAGCTGGCGACGGTGCGTCCAGCGCCGCCTGTCTCCTGCAGGGTGCGATCGATTCAGAACGCGGTTTGCGTCCCTTGCAGCCTGGCGAGGAGATTGATGCAGCTCTCCTTGACGAGGTCGCCGACAGCCTTGAGGCGCGGCCGAACATCCAGTCGGAGTAGAGGGAAGGGGGAGCGAGATTTCGAGCGCAATTGGGCGCTCGGGAGACCTCAGAGATGCCCTACGACGTCGCTTTCCGTCATCAGCAGGCGCTTGATCCCAGCGCGCTGACGACAATCGTCGCCGCCCTCCATGCCGTCACCACCGCGATCGACGACTGCCGAAACGCCGGCGTGCCGTTCGATGCCGATCCCGGCGTGCTGCTTCTCGCCCGTCACCTGGGCCACATAGCCGGTGCGGGCTCGGACGACACACTCCTCAGGCGTCGTTGCGAAGACAAGATCGCCGAATTGAAGCAACACCCGGCGCTCGCCACACTCGCTATTCGGGGGGTCGCGTACGACGAGGCCGCCAAGAACCTCTTCCATGTTGAGGGACGAGCTGCCCTGTACCGCCTGGCTGTCGCACTGGGGCTGAGGGAGGGCGACTTCGACCTACGATCGAACCGTGGCCATGTCTCGCAATCGGGCGAGATCACGCTGCAGACCGACGAGGTCCGGGTGCAACTCTCGCTTACCGCACTCGGTCCAGGCCACGAGGTGAACTACCGCCGCGTCCGCGGCCGTCACGATCACCTGGGCGATCGTGCCCGATACGCCATGGCCCGCGAGCTCCTCGCAACCGAAAAGTTCGCCGGACGGCTTCGTCGAGAACTGCGGCTGACGCCGATGGTACAGGCCCAAGCGCTTCTCGCCGGTTGATCGATCCTGCCCCTACATTCCTCCCGAAAGGAGCACTCCATGGGTTGGCTCAGCATGCCAATGTCGTCGATGGCCCCCCACTCGACGCCCAAGGGCTACCTCGATGCACAGTTCACATTCGATCGACGCGATACGGAAGGTAAGGGCAGGGCACTGCGTGTCGTCGCCTCGTCGTGCCTCCGCAACAAGGTCTGGTACGCAGCCGTGACCCCCAGCAACGACGGCATCGACGAGCCCACCGTCGCCGTGGTCTGCCTAGTTAGCTGGAACCCCCGCGCGAAAGACGGCTACGTCTTTGCGTATAAGGATAGTGCGCCGTTGTGGCGCTGAAAGGAGTATCAGTAATGATGAGGTAAGTTGAGGAAACCTCTGCCCGCCAAGCTAACCTTGGGTTCGAAAGACCTGAAATCCGGAAACGGACAGGGGACAACAGCATGCTTGGAGTAAGGCCGAAGGCGCTCCAGTCGTAAAGGAGCGATGCCGGTCAGGGCAAGACGCGTAAGGTGAAAGCTACACTGCTTAAATCCCAGTCTGCAGCGTTTTATATAGCGGAAGCTGGCGAAAGCGACTGACACGCCAGTCCCGGACGATGGCAAGAGTCTCATGTCTTGGCTCTTTGCTCCTCAGCCCGTCCGGCGCGCCTCTCGTCGAGGGGTTTAGTGGATGAACGGGACACCTAACCGCGTCGTATCTCCGATCAGTGTAACTACGGGATGCCCTAAACAGGCGGCTTCGGCCGACCTGCATGGGTACGGAGCCGCCATAGTACTCAAACGCCCGGGGTAATGCCCGGGACAGCTTCCCAGTCGGGGAGACGGTGCATCCGCATAAGGAACGGGCGACCGGGCCGAAAGCGGAGACCGCCGGGGGAAGGGCGGCAGTTGCGATACTTCAACCGAAATCATGGGGTGTGCTGATGCTACCTGAAACTGTGATGGCCCGGTTGGAGGCCATTCCGACGCTGGCAGCGTCGGGCAAACGAGTAAATGGGCTTCATCGTCTGATGGGGTCTCGGCTTCTCTGGGAGCAGGGACTCAAGAAGATCGTCTCCAATCGGGGGGCGATGACGCCGGGTGTCGATGGCGAGACCTTCGCGGACTTCGGTCCTGAAGACCTCGACCCATTGATCGCCAGTGTGGTGGCTGGAGCCTACAAACCGAAACCAGTGCGTCGGGTATTCATCCCGAAAGGCAAGGGTAAGCGGCGTCCGCTGGGGATACCCACGCGCGACGACCGCCTCGTCCAGGAAGTGGCGCGCCAACTCCTCGAAAGGATCTATGAGCCGGTGTTCTCGAACGCCTCGCATGGGTTCCGGCCGAGGAGATCCTGTCACACGGCGCTTGAACACGTTAAAGCCGTCTGGACGGGCGTGAAATGGCTTGTTGACGTGGATGTCGCTGGGTTCTTCGAGAACATTGACCATGACGTCCTGCTCAAGCTGTTGCGGAAACGGATCGACGATGAAAAGTTCGTTGGCCTGATCGGTGACATGCTGAAGGCGGGCGTCATGGAGGGGCGGACGCATAATCCGACCTACAGCGGCACTCCACAGGGCGGGATCGTGTCTCCAATCTTGGCAAACATCTACCTGCATGAGCTCGATGAGTTCATCGCAGGCCGGATAGCCGCCTTCGAGAAGGGAAAGGTCCGTGCCACGAACCCGGAGTACGGGAGAGTGGCAGCACGCATCGCTAAAAGGCGAGCGCGGCTCAAGCGTCTACAGGCCAGCGATAATGCTGACTTGGCAGCGATCGAGGTCTTAATCTTCGAGATCAAAGCTTTGTCGAAACAGATGCGTACCTTGCCGTCGCGAGACGCCATGGACGCCGGATATCGCCGACTTCGCTACTGCCGGTATGCTGATGATTTCCTTATCGGTGTGATCGGCAGCAAAGACGATGCACGACGTATCTTCGCGGAGGTTGGGTCGTTCCTGACCACCGAGTTGGCACTGAGCGTATCCGAGGAGAAAAGCGGTATTCGAAAGGCGAGCGATGGAGCTGCCTTCCTCGGTTACGAGGTGCGAACCTATACGGGACGTCAATGGACAGTGCGGAGCCAGCGCGGCTCGCAGCACTTCAGCCGTCGGCCTCCGTCAGAGGTGATGCAACTCAGCGTTCCTTGGGAGAAGGTTTTCGGGTTTGCCGCAAGGAAGGGGTATGGTGACATGGCTGTATTGAAGGCCAAGCATCGAAACATCCTTCTTAGCTGTAGCGATGTCGAGATCGTCCTTGCATATAATGCCGAACTACGGGGGTTTGCGAATTATTACGCCTTGGCGAGGGACGTGAAGCAAAAGCTCAACAGGCTAGAGTTCATCCAACGCTGGAGTATGTTCAAAACCATGGCCAGCAAGCACAAGAGTAGCGTACGTGCTGTTGCCGCCCGTATGAGGTCGGGGCAGGAATATCGCGTCGACTATTTGGTCGACGGCCAGCCTCGGTCGGTTAAGGTCTGGAAGCTGATGTATTTGGACCGTGGGTGGGTAGATAAGGCCAAGGTGGATATCCCACCGCGGACTCAAATCTATTCCCATTCACGGACGGATTGAGTCGATCGTCAGAACGCCAAGCAATGCTCGGCGTGCGGGCGGACGGACCGTCCGTGTCAGGTTCATCACGTCGAAGGGTTGGCCGATATTGCACAACGTGGTTTCGCTGCGGAGATGAAGGCTGCGCGGTCACGCAGGACGAGAGTCCTGTGCGACCTGTGTCATGTTGACCTACACCGTGGACGCTTGTCCGATACCCGGAACATGAATGGTATTATCGCAGCGGAGAGCCGTATGCAGTGAAAGCTGCACGTACGGTTCGGCGGGGGGGTCAGGGCTGACTCTTTGAGCAGCACCAACCCTACCCGACTGGACGAGACCATGGGTCCGAACGAGGCCGAGTGCCCCGAGCGGATCCTCTCACTGCTTGGCGACACCGACAACCCGTCCGCGCTCAACTGGCGACGACGCTGCCTCGATCGACTTGCCCGGCGAACGGACCGCCCGCTCGAGCATGGCATGCACATCCGACTGCCGCACCCAATCAAGTTCGTCGACGGATACGAGGGCACCGACTTTGTCGTTCACAAGCGCGGTCGGAAAATCGCGCTCGCCAAGCTCGGTTGCGATTATGCGGGTTATCGTATTTCCGGTCTGCGCGACATGCCGTGGACTATCGTACCGCCACCGACCCAGACCCGCGTCCACAAGACGGTGTTCGGTTGATCGCCACGCCGTCCAGCATCAGGATCAAACCCATGCTTCGCCACGATAACCTCACCGCCCCGCTGAGTCCGAAACGCTCGCGTCTATGCAGCCGCGCCAATGCGCAGGCGGTCGCCGCCCGCATGTTTGCCGCAGGAGCGCGCCACGTCTCGGTTGTGCGCACTGGAGACATACTGCAGCCGTTCCAGGTCGTTCCTGCCCTTGTCGATGGTCCCAACGTCGAACTCGAACTGCGTTACGCATGAGAACGATACTTCTCCTTGCGGTCATCACCCTTGCGGCATGTGGCGCGGCTGAACCCCAGGCTGAGCTCGCCCACGATCTTACCGGGCGAGCCCGCGCACTCGATGGCGATACCGTCAGCATCGACTTCCGTTTCTCCGGGGCCGACGCGTTCGAGCGGAAGCAGCTCTGCGAGATTGCCAGCGGCTGTTACCCCTGCGGCAAGCTTGCTCAGGACGCGACCGCGCGCATGCTGCGCTCCGGCGAGGCGACGATCCATTTGGTCGGCAACAGCAGCTATGGCCGGCCGGTCGCCGTCGTGGACGTGAACGGATCTGATCTCGGTGAACAACTCATCTCACAGGGATGGGCCGTGCCGGCGACCAAATATCTCAGCCGCGATCGAGATCGCGCCGCCCGGTACATGAGCGCCTACGACGAAGCGCGAACCAACAAGCGCGGCGCTCATGCTGGCAAGTGGATCGATCCCGAGAAGTGGCGTCGCGGCGAACGTCTCGCCTGCGAGCGAAACTAGAACAGATCCTTGATAGACAAAGCGGTCCGGCAACCAATGCCGGACCGCTCTTTTTTGCCTGAAAGGCTTCAGTCCTACGCGGGGCGCCCACGCTTTGCGGGACGATCGACGGGGTCGTACTCCGGACCCGGATCGTGCGACCAGGATGCCCCAACTGCGAATTGCGGCTCGAAACGGCCAAGCGGCCCGTCCGGTTCGGCTGCCACATAGGGCGTTTGGGAAAGCCGCTTTGGCAGCTTGCCGCGATGGAGATAGCCTGCCACCCGACCGCGTCCGAGCAGCAGCGCCTCCAGCCACAACAGGTCATCGATCAGTACGCACACCCCACGGCCAGCGAGATTGTAGTAGATGCACCGCTGGTAATCGTCGCACCCGTTGCCGAGGATCTGCGCCAGCTTTGCCTTACCGGCAGGGTCGCCCTCGTGGATCCATTCGCATGCCTCGCGAAGCTCCCGTACCGAGTAATAAGCGTCCTCCGGCTCCACACCCATCGAGGCCGCAGCGATGGCGCGCCGCGTGCCGCGGATATCGGGATTAAGCGAGGCATCGCGCAGCGTCAGATCGAGATCGATCGGCCCGGTGAAATCTTGAAGCTTCATGACCTACTCCTCTGTCAGCCGAACGTAACGTGAACATCTGCGACCATGCAAGTGTTCAACGACATCTTTTCTCCCTCTGATCTTCGGATATGATCGCACCTATGTGGCTCGTACCTCGCGACACTCGTGGGCTTGCGTCACGCACGAGCGTCCCAGACGTCGTGCGGCACGCCCTGGTGCGCTGGTACAGCGGGGATGGTGAGGACAGCGATCACCGCGCCTCGGTTATCATGGTCGTAAAGGCACGCGACCATCATCAGTGGATCGCGTGCGACTGCCTCGGGGAGGGCGCTGATCCACCGCTATTATCACCCGCTTACCTGTCAGAGGCCGAGACTTACTACCTGCGCCGCCTCACCAGCATCCGTCAGCGTCGACCCGAGCACCACGTCGACTGTCCCTTTTTCCGCGAACAAGCCCCGCCTCGCATCCGCGAAAAAGCAACCGCGACACCGCGCACGATCAACGAGCCGGAGGGTCTCTTCTCCGCCCACCGGCTCGCACCGGAGAAGCTCTCGCAGCTACCGGAAGACGACGAGCCAGACGACCGGACGCGCGGGGTCGCAATCCCGCGTCTCGCGCGCCTGTTATGGCAGATCATGGAGATGGCGCACGTCAATGTCGTCGAGCCGCTGGGTGTGGGAGAACCCCGGGAGGCTTCGATGGCTCTGGAGTTCGGGCGGTTGCGCAGTGCCGCCGAACGTGTCGAGATTGCCCCAGGCATTCCTCTGTCACGCCACCTATATGTAGCGGCTCGCAATGATGATCGCCCGGAACTGCAATAAGGGTCGTTTTCCGGCTCACATTGCGTGAGACGGTTCGACGCGGCAGGCGCACGATCACTGAGACGCAAACCACAATCGGTGCGACAGACCCACATTGCTGATCCGCCCGCTCGCGATAACCGAAACCACGAGAAAAGCCGGCCGTCGTGGACCAAGCGCGCGCTGATTTCGGAATTGAGTTTTCTGGCGACGGGACCAGGCGCAGCGGGGGTAGTTGTAGAGCACCAGAAAACCGGACGATTTCCTTGCGGTGCTCGCGTCCCCCACGATCGAAAGGGCCTCGCTCGTTCAAAGATCGCCCGAAAGAAATTGCGCTGTGCCGAACCCAAAGCTCCAGTCGGCGTCGCTATTCTCGATCACGGAAAACATCACGTCCTCCGGCGCAACACCGCAGCGTTCGGCGAGGCCGCGCGTCACAATCTGGTAGAAGGCCTGCTTCATTTCCTGCGAGCGCGGGCGCGTCGTCATGTGGATCAGCACGCGCTGTTCGGTGCGCTCGAAGCCAAGGCCGGTGTCCTCCATGACGAGGTGGGTGGCTTCATGCTCAGTGACGATCTGATAGCGATCACGGACCGGCACCTGAAACGCTTCTACCATCGCTTCATGGATGACCTGCTGCAATTCGGCGACGGCCTTTGCAGGGCGGCCCTTGACGATATGGATGTTGAGCAGCGGCATTACTGGTCCTTCCGATTGCGGACGGCGTTCAGCTCGCGCGCAAGTGTTTCAATAAGGGTGGCAGCAGGCAGGGCGCGCGACAGCGGCGCGCCCTGTCCCGCCCATTGTGCACCAAAGCCATGTTCACCGCGCGCTTTGGCGGCAGCATGGAGAGCTTTCCCGGCGTCGTAAGCAATGGGATAGTCGGGTGGCAGGCGCTCGGCGAGTTGCTCGATCAATGCCGTAAAACGGTTGGCAATCGCTCGCGCGGGGCGTCCGGAGATCAACGGTGTCATTGTCGTGTGATACGCTCCCGGAGCGTTTAATGCGGTACGATAGGCATCGTCAGCGGCGGACTCCGGACAGGCTACGAACGCCGTGCCGAGTTGCGCTGCAATCGCGCCGAGGTCGAGCGCGGCTGCGATGCCCGCCCCATCCATGATCCCGCCGGCAGCGATAACAGGGAGCTTGGTTTTCCGTACCACCAGGCGCGTCAGCGCAAGCGTACCAAGAGCATCGTCGGGCTTTGCCGGATCGAAGACGCCCCGGTGTCCGCCTGCCTCGATACCTTGCGCCACAATAGCATTGATACCGGCCGCTTCGATCGCATGCGCTTCCTCCAAGCTGGTGGCAGTCGCCAGCAGGTAGATCCCGCGCGCGCGCAGAGCGGAAAGCGCGTCGGCAGACGGCAAGCCGAAATGGAAGCTGACGACGGGAGGTTTCAGCGCGAGCAGCGTTTCCAGCATGTCGGCATCGTCGGCAAAGCTCTTATAGATCGTCCGCAACGCCTTGGGCGGCTCGGCGTCGAACTCGGCAAACAACGGCGCGAGCCATTCCAGCCACGCCCGTTCACGCTCCGGATCGGCCGTGGCGCTGCCGTGGACGAACAGGTTGACGTTGAAGGCACCGTCGATGCGATCGATGCGCGCGCGGGTTTCCTCGATCATCGCGCGTGCGCCGTTGGCGTCGGTCGCGCCGACCCCAATCGATCCTAGCCCGCCCGCATTAGACACCGTTGCGGCCAGTGTCGGCGTTGAGACACCGGCCATCGGTGCCTGGACGATGGGGAGCGTCATCTTGAGCCGGTTGAGCATTCTGGCCTCCTATGCCGCAAACGCTTCGTCAGTCGGACCGAACAGTTCGTAGTGAACCTGTCCCGATGGTACGCCCGCCCCGATCAGGCCGGGAACGAAGGAGCGCAGGAAGGGACGCGGACCACATAGGTAAAAGTCGGCTTGGTCGAACGGCGTATTGGCCTTCAACCAGTCGACCGTGACTAGCCCGGCTTCCGCATCGTCTGCCTCGCCGCGTCGTTCGTAGAAGGTGTGGACCTTCGTACCGCCATGCTGACCGGCCAATTCGCGGATATGGGCGTCGAGAGCGTGCGCCTCGCGGCTCGCTGTGCCGTGGACGTACCAGACCCGTGCGCCAGGATGCGCTTCCGCAATCATTTCCATCATGCTGACCATCGGCGTCAGTCCCACACCGCCAGACAGCAGCACGATTGGGCGTTCCGGCACGTCCGCGAGGAAGAAGTCACCGGCAGGCGGCGTAGTTTCTACGATCACGCCGGGGAAACCGTGATCGTGCAGGAACGCCGACGCACCCCCGTCCGCCTGCCGCTTCACGGTGATGCGATAATGATTGTCGCTCGGGCCGGACGAAATTGAGAAGTTACGTTTCAAACCGGGCAGGCCCGCAGCGTCGAAGCGGAACGTGAGGTACTGGCCGGCGCGATGGCGCAGCACTGGACGACCATCGACGGGCTTGAGAATGAACGACACAATGCCTTCGCTCTCCGGCCGACGCTCAGCGACGACGAACTTGCGCCAGTCGGTCCACCCACCTTCGTGGGTCATGATCTCGGCGCGGATCGTGTCTTCGCGCCCGGTTAAGATATTGGCGAGAAACCAATATGCCTCACCCCAAGCTTCAAGGATTTCCGGAGTGGCAGCGTCGCCTAGCACTTCCTCGATCGCGCCAAGCAGGGCTGTTGCGACGTAGGGATAATGCTCGGCTTTGATGGCGTAGCCGATATGCTTTTGTGCGATCCGTTCGACCGAAGGCCCGAGCGCACCAAGATTCTCGATGTTGCGAGCGTAGGCAAGGACGGCGGTCGCGAGCGCATGGACCTGTGCGCCGTTCTCCTGATTGGCTGTGTTGAACAACGCAGCGATCTCCGCGTCCTCGAAGAGCCGACGATACATCGCGCCCGTGATGGCGCTGCCATGCTCGGCCAGGGCTGGAACGGTGGCCTTCACGATGGTGATGGTTTGCGGTGACAACGACGCGGACATGGGCGACTCCGTAAAGAGGTATTCTAGATGCCTCTATTGTCGACGCCATATACATGCAAGCCAAATACCGGTATTAATGAGCCCAAATGAAGCTGACCCGCTACACCGATTACGCGTTGCGCGTGCTGATCCACCTCGCCGCGCACGAGAACGAGCTGGCCTCAATCGGCCGGATCGCGTCGCGCTATCTTATATCGCAAAACCACCTGATGAAGGTCGTGCAGGATTTGAGCCGCGCCGGTTTTGTGGAGACGATCCGAGGGCGGAACGGCGGTTTGCGGCTCGCGCGGCCGGCAGCGGAAATCAATGTCGGCGAATTGGTACGCCATACCGAAGGCGGCTTCGATCTGGTGGAATGCGGTGGATGCGTGATTGCCCCGGCATGTGGCCTGCCACGCATTCTCGCAGAGGCGACAAAGGCGTTCCTCGCCACGCTGGACCGCTACACAATCGCGGACCTCTCCACACGACCGGCCGATCTGCGCGCGCTATTCGCGTTGCGCGATACCGATGCCGCAGTCTCGGACGACGTTCTGGACTCGGACGGTATTACCATGAGTGACGATCAGCATAGCTGAGCGGGCGGATCAGCAATGTGGGTCTGTCGCACCGATTGTGGTTTGCGTCTCAATGATCGTGCGCCTGCCGCGTCGAACCGTCTCACGCAATGTGAGCCGGAAAACGACCCTTATTGCAGTTCCGGGCGATCATCATTGCGAGCCGCTACACCTATACACGCACATCGAGCCGTACCAGCGTGGTATCGTCTTCGCAAAATTGCGCGAAGCGGCGCGCCACTGGCCATCCGAACATGCGCCGCAAGCTTTCCTCCTGCTCTACGCCGTCGATATATCAGGAACGACCGTCACGCTTGCGGGCGGTCACGAACTGATCGTCAAAAATCGTATTCGGCATATCGGCGTCCATCAGCGCCGGATCGGTCCTCCCTTTCTAGTCCTGGCCGTCATCGGCGAGCACAATCCTCGTGAAGGGTATGCCGCGCTCCGGGCGTATGCACAGCCAATCGCCCGCCCTTCCAATTTCATCGCCGTACACAATGCCGCAGAGCGCCAGACTGTCGTCGGCCTGCTTGATCTTCAGTATCGGCTACGTCGACGCGGGATAGGAATCGGCTTCAAAAGGCTCCTGTTCGATGTCCCGACCAGCTCAGGTGAGGTCCGGCCCGACCTTCTCCTCGACTTACGGGATTTCACCACCGGAGAGGTGCTGGAGGCCGCCCTTGAGGTCGTGACCGGACACGATGCCGATACACTCGGCATGAAGATGCGGCAGGTCGAGAAGCTTCGAGAAATTGCGCCGGTGGTCACCATACACGCCGAGGATCTCGAGCATGACGCCCTCGAGGCGGCCGTGCTCGACCAGCTGCATATCGGATCATCCTAGATCCAGTGAAGGAGAGAGGGAGGGGCCTGTCCGATCCAGAAGGGAGATGACAGATGACCCGCTTCCAGCCGAGCCCTCGACCAGAAACCACGCCATGGGGCTCACCCGATCGCGCCGACCAGGTCCTGCCCGGTATATGGCGCGTCTGCACCCCCAGCCATGGTGGCTACGTCCTGTCCGACGAGCGCCAGGCAGCTATGGCTGATGCGCTGCGCCGTACTGACCCTTTCTACGAGGAGGACGTCGACTATGCGCTGGTACTCTATGGCTTTGCGAGCGAGTTCCGGCGCCTGCCGGTGCCCGGGATCGCCCTCCAAGTCGAGAATGCCCGTAGGTCGGTGCGGTGCTGGCATCCTGATCGCTGGACCGCTCTGACCGGCGAAGAGATCACTGTCGGCGAAAGCCACGTCGTTCGACGTCGCGCCGCCTACACCGCCATTATCGGCCAGTACGAAAGCGTCTCCAGGAGGTCGATCGCGGTGCACACTGGATCGCACGCGTCGACATCTTCGATGCGCCGCAGATCGCTGGCGGGCGTGGCGATGCCGTTGCATCGCCGACGCTGCCGCTACGCATCGCGCCGTGCCGATCGCCCCAGCGGACGCCGCAGCGGCACTGCTCGCTCGCATCACGGCGACCCCGTCGGGTCGCCAGTTCGCTACGCCTCGCGCGCCGGCGCTGGAGACCTGGTGGCACCCACCGCACCGGCTCGCTCGCATCGCGGCCGCGCAGTCGCGCGTCGCGCTCGCTACGCCTCGACCGGTGCGGTCCATGGCAGGGTCGCGCCCAGCCACCGGCACGGCTCGCTAGCGGGCGTGGCGATGCCGTTGCATCGCCGACGCTGCCGCTGCGCATCGCGCCGTGCCGATCGACCTAGCGGATGCCGCACCGGCACTGCTCGCTCGCATCACGGCGACCCCTTCGGGTCGCCCGTTCGCTACGCCTCGCGCGCCGGCAATCGGGACCTCATGGCACCCGCCGCACCGGCTCGCTCGCATCGCGGCCGCGCAGCCGCGCGTCGCGCTCGCTACGCCTCGACCGGTGCGGCCCAAGGCAGGTCGCGCCCAGCTTCGCGGCACGGCTCGCTGGCGGGCGTGGCGATGCCGTTGCATCGCCGACGCTGCCGCTGCGCATCGCGCCGTGCCGATCGACCCAGCGGATGCCGCACCGGCACTGCTCGCTCGCATCACGGCGAGCCCTTCGGGTCGCCCGTTCGCTACGCCTCGCGCGCCGGCGATCGGGACCTCGCGGCACGCACCGCACCGGCTCGCTCGCATCGCGGCCGCGCAGCCGCGCGTCGCGCTCGCTACGCCTCGACCGGTGCGGCCCAAGGCAGGTCGCGCCCAGCCTCGCGGCACGGCTCGCTGGCGGGCGTGGCGATGCCGTTGCATCGCCGACGCTGCCGCTACGCATCGCGCCGTGCCGATCGCCCCAGCGGATGCCGCACCGGCACTGCTCGCTCGCATCACGGCGAGCCCGTCGGGTCGCCCGTTCGCTACGCCTCGCGCGCCGCTCCAACCTCCCGCCTAGAACGCACCTCCTACCGAACTCTAACTGGTCGAGCTCGGTCCTACGGACCGACGCTCCCATAGACGATCTGTGCGACCCTTACGGGTCGAGGGAAGGAGGCTTTGCCAAAGTGATTTCACTTGGGAGGCAAAGCCATGTCGATCACTTTCTTTCTCAGCGCCGGGGCAAAGAACGACGTAATGCCCGCTACCATCACAGCGCGCCAACTTGCTGCCTTTCGGTCGTTTGCACGCACGCGAGACGAACTTGTCGAGCAGGAAGACGACGATCCACTCGAAGCAGGCAGCTTCGAGGCTCGCGTCTGCCCATGGTCACTTGCCAGCATCTGCGCACTTTTCGATCACGACGAAGGCGTCATCGCAGTTGTCGAGGAGGCTCAGTTCCGTGGCCTCAACGTCCGCTTCTATCGTGACGATCAGACCCGTTCAATTTCGATGCGAGTCGCCGATACGCCCGATGGTTCGCGCACGGTCAATTTAGTCGATCAGACCGCCCATCACGTGCTCGACGCGATGCGTCTCACTGACGACCACCGCGGAAGCATTCCAATCGCTGAACTGCGCCAGATCCTAGCGGAGCCTACGGTTCGCGAAAACCTCCACCAGCTGGACACCGGAATGTCGCTGGACCGCCTCGATCAGCTGGCTGACCAAGCCGATACGGATCACGATTTTCGTCTTGTCTGGGGTTAGCCTCCCTTCGGACAATCTCAGGGGGAGCTGGGAAACCGGCTTCCCCTTTTTTTGCTCGATAGGCTCCAGCTCGCGATGCCCAACCAATTAGAAAAAAAGGGGAGGGCCTAACGGCCTCTCCCCTTTCATTTTGCCCGGCAGGCGCCAGCCTGCCTGCACAGCTGTCCTTCTACGCGGCGAGACGCTTCGCGACTTCAGCTACGCCCATCGACTTTACCGCTCCAAGGATCGATCGAATCTGCTCCGAGTCACCCTTCAGAAGCCCCGACTTCTCCACCTCTTTGAGGAGCTCAGAACGCTCCCTTTCCGCAAGCTGGCGACGTCGCTCGTCCAGCTTCTTTGCCTCAGCCGCGAGCTGCGCGCGTTCCTCCTCGATTGTGCGTGCCATCGTCGTGCCTTTTCCTGATGTGTTGCCAGCCTCCGGGTAGGACGATGACAGGCGTTTCGACGTGTCGCAAGCGAGAGCTAATATGACGGCCTTTGGCCGTCGGAAGCGCCCCCGATAATCCGTGCTTTGCCGGATCATCGAACAGGGTTCGACGGACCTCGCCTTTGGCGGGTCCGTCGTGGGTGCGGATCGCTTCGCAAACCCGACACGTCGCCACCTAAAGCTGGACGCCTCCGGCGGCTTTCCCTTCGGACCCTGACTCAACATGGGGACGAAGAGCAATGATGCTTCGGACCACTATGACAGTCCCTAGGATAGGCACACCCTATGCGGCGACCGCAGGTGTAAGTGCCTGAAAAGGAACGTGTATTCCGTGGTGATACCGTAGTCGTGTGTAATACGGCTCCGTTGTGCCCGCTAACGCACTGATTTTGCGCGGAAACCGGTGTAGTTGCACGTAACACAGAAAGCATCTTCCGCTACCGATCGAACGGAGCTAAGTTGGCCTCTCCGAAACTCCCACCATCCACAGTTTGGATGGTGCAATGTCGAACCCACCTATCACGCTGCGTCTGTCTGACGACCAGCGAGCGGCCATAGACCGTGCGGCATCCGACCGGGGTATTTCCCGTTCCGAGATCATCCGCCTGGCGTTGATTTTCGGCGTCCCGCTTGCGGCAGCCAGCCACTCCTTCAACGTTAGTCGCGTGCTGCTCATCCTTGAGCAACTTTCAGCCTCGATGGACCTCATCGTCACCCGGGAACATCCCGACTACGCTGAGCGGATAATCGACATCGCTCAGGAGCGCGTGGAGGCCCACCATGCGCAAAGGTGATATCCGCTTCAACGGGCAGGCCGCGGTCGTCGAGCACGCCTCCGCACGCGGCCGGATCACGCGAAACTCGGGCAATTTCACGCGCGGCTCCCAGCTGCTCTCAAGCCAGTACAAAATGGCCTGGGCCGCGTCGCTTGTGCCCGTGTGGATCTGGCTCGGATCCTTCATCGTCCTATTCAACATCATGGTCTGGCTCGGCTTGGCCGAGCACGAATTTCAGCTCGACCTGATGAAGCTCTATTCGACCATCTGGACGTGGGTGGATGGAGACCGCTTCCACCTGATCAATCTGACCCTTCCAAATGGCAGCGTGACCAAGGTGCCGATCGGCTACGTACCCTTTGAGCCGAACGTCGTTCACGCCTGGAATCAGACGGTCAAAATCTTCCTCACGACGCTGGTGATGGCGACGGCGGTCGCGGTCCCGCTGATCAGCTGGTTCATCACCTGGGCGAACAAGCGCGGCCGTGACGTTCTGACCGAGCGTCACAACCGTGGATCGATGCTAGTCGAACGGCAGCTGCTGCTCGACAACGTACGCCGCCACAACCTCATTCAGTTCCGGAAGGAGTGCGCCGAGCACGATCCTCCCTACGACCCAAATATGGTCGCCAAAGCCCCGATCATCGACCGCGTCGACGACGGAATCCACGTTCCATACTCCATCGCAGGGATTCCCTATCCGTGGCGCCTAGAGCAGAGCCACACGATGCTGATCGGCACGACCGGGACGGGCAAGACGACGCAGTTGCGCAGCCACGTTTCCCAGATTCGCAAACGCGGTCACAGAGCCGTTATTTTCGATCTCACCGGCACGTTCTTGGAGACGTTTTTCGACCCCGAAACCGACGTAATCCTTAACCCAATGGACGAACGCTGCGCCCCTTGGACGCTGTTCGATGAGTGCCGCAACTATGCCGATTTCGTATCGGCAGCAGCGGCACTGATCCCGTCGCATCCCGACGACAAGGAACCGTTCTGGCAGAACGCTGCGCGAATGCTTTTCATCGAGATGTGCCTGAAGCTGCAGGAGGCAGGCGAGGGCAACAATGCCGCGATCGCCCATCACCTCATGACCGCCGATCTGAAGAAGATCCACGCCCAGCTTGAGGACACCGTTGCGGCGCCGCTGACGACCGAGAAAGCCGCTCGGATGGCGGAATCAATCCGGTCGGTGCTGAACGTCAACGGACAGGCGTTGCGCTTCATGCCGGACCCGGTCGAGGGCGGGGCTCCGGCGTTCTCGATTCGCGACTGGATCGCGACCGATAATCGAGACGGATCGATCATGTTCATCACCGGCTCGTACAACGACCTGGAGATGACCCGCGGCCTCTTCACGCTGTGGATCGACCTCGCCGTCAACAACCTGATGCGACTGCCCAAGACGCGCGATCTTCGCACCTGGTATCTCTTTGACGAGGTCCATGCGCTGCACGCCCTTCCGGGGATTGAGCACGGCCTTCAATCGGCCCGGAACTTCGGGGGCGCCTTCGTCCTCGGGATCCACTCATTCGACAAGCTCGTCGCGACCTACGGTCTTCAAAATGCCACGGCACTGACGGGCCTCGCGCGTACCAAACTGATCCTCGCCACGGCGGACCGGACTACCGCGGAGAAATGCTCGGAGTTCATCGGCAATCGCGAAGTGCGACAGGTCGATGAAGCCTACAGCTACGGCTACAACAATACCCGTGACGCATCGACGCTCACGCCGCGCACCGCGGTGGAGCCGCTGGTGCTTCCAGACGACATCACCGACCTTCCCTCGCTAAACGGCTTCGTGAAATTTCCGGATGGTTTCCCGGCTGCTCGGATCAAGCTCACCTACAAATCTTATCCCGAAGTCGCCCCGGGCTCGATGCCCCGAAAGGACTTCAAGCCAACCCCGTACATTTCGCCGGAAGAGCGGCGAAATCGGGCGGCTAAGAACAAGGGCGCGGATGAGGGAGGCGAGGGTGGCCGGGAGCATACGCCCACACGGCCCGTAGGAGGCGTGGAGGAGCGGGGCGAGAACGAGCCGGAGCGGACGGCTCCCGAGCCTCGAAAGGGTCAGAGCGAAGCCGAGAAGGCGGCCGCGGCGATGGATGTCGTCGGCGCAACCCAAGTGGCTCTCGACCAGATCCCGGGTCGATCCGGTGGAGCGGCTCCGCAAGGCACCGGTCCAACGAAGTCCGGCGACGCAAAGGAGGCACCACCTTCACCTGTGAAGGCAGCCCGCGCCGGTCTCCGCCTCACCGATCCGGGCATGACCCGTAGCCTTGATCCGGGCCAGCAGACCGCGCGTGGTGACGGTGCCCGCTCCATCGGCAACCCCGTCCTCGATCGTCTCGACGACGACCGTCAGGAGGATCAGTCGGTCCGCGAACTGCGCGACGGCTTCGCCACCATCGGCAACGCCGACCATCATCATCGCCACCACGGGCACGACCAATCGCCCTCGGTCGACGATGACATGGACATGGGGATGTAAGCGATGCTTTCCGTCGCCTCCGTCAAGTCGGCTTCCGGCGCAGCGAGCTACTTCGCCAAGGACGACTATTACACCGCCGAGCACTCCTCCGAGGCGACCCTCTGGGGCGGCATTGGGGCTGCAGAGATCGGCCTCAAGGGGGAGGTCACCAAGGAGGCGTTCGAGAAGATCCTCAACGGTGAGATGCCATCGGGCGAGAAGGTCGGCCAGGTGCCGAACCGGCAGCACGGCGTCGACCTGACATTCTCGATGCCGAAATCCGCGAGCATCCTCGCCTACGTCACTGGCGACACCCGCATCCTCGCAGCTCATATGAACGCCGTTAAGACGACAATGGCGTGGGTCGAAAAGACGTTCGCCGAAGGGCGCACATACGACCGCTCAAAAGCGGGTGACGCAGTCCGCACCGGCAACCTCGTCTACGCCATGTTCCAGCACGACACGAGCCGTGCGCTCGACCCGCAGGGGCACATCCACGTCCTCGTCGCCAACATGACCAAGATGGCCAACGGGGTCTGGCAAGCGCTGCACAACGGTCAGCTATGGAAGAACAACACCACGATCGGTTCGGCCTATCACGCCAATTACCGCGCCGAGCTGGCGAAGATCGGCTTTGAGACGTCGGTTTCCGGCAAACATGGCCAGTTCGAAATCAACGGCGTGCCCAAAAAGGTCATCGAGGCCTACAGCCAGCGCAGCACCGACATAAGGGCGAAGGCTGCTGAGCTTGGCATAACCAACCCCAAGCAGATCGATCGGATCACCACAAACACCCGCGATGCGAAGCTCAACGTCGAGGATCGCGACGCTCTCCGTGCAGCGTGGCGCGACCGTGCGGCGGAGATGGGGTTCGACGGCCGGGCCCTGGTCGAAGCCGCGAAAGCACGAGCGAGCGGTAATGCGATAGACAGCAAACCAGGCACCATGGAGCGCATCCGCGAGACCATCGCCGGCATCCGTGAGACGCTTGGGGACGCTTTCCGCCCGAACGATCCGCTGATTGTCAGCGGCCTCGAGCGTCTGCGGATCTCTCCGGTCGACCTACGAGCCCAGCACGCTGTCGCCTCCGCCATCCGGATCCACGCGCAGCGCGAAGCGGCGTTCTCGATCCCCGACGTCGTGAAGACGGCTCTCGATCGCGGCCTGAAAGGCGTCACACCCGACCATGTCGACCGGCGCGTGTCCGAGCTCATCCGCGCCGAGCAACTGATCCCTGGTAAGCAGGACCGCATCGATGGCGTCGTCACCCACGTCACCACGCCGGAGGCGCTCGCAACCGAGCGGGGCATCCTAGCTGAGATCGAGCGGGGCAAGGGACAGGGGCGCGTCATCGTCTCGCCGGAGACGGTGATCGCTCGGCTCCATGCCGCTTCCGGCGACAAGGAACTGAACGCTGGCCAGATGGCGGCCGCAACGATGGCACTCACGTCCTCCGACCGCATCGTCGCCGTCCAGGGCGTGTCGGGCGCCGGCAAGTCCACGATGCTCGCGAGCGTCTCGCGCAACGTCGAACAGGAAGGGGGCAAGGTCGTCGGCTTGGCGCTGATGAAGGCCACCTCCGACCGGCTTGGCGCGGAGGCCGGCATCGAGAGCCGCACCGTCTCTTCCTTCGTCCACAGCTACGCCCGTCATGCGCTGGCAGGAAAGGGTGCCGACTATGACGGCGCCCGCAACGAGCTGGCCGGCACCACCATCATCCTCGACGAGGCGTCCATGGTCGGATCGGACCAGATGAAGCACCTGGTCGGGATCGCCAACGCGCTTGGGGTCGATCGATACCTGATGATTGGCGATCGCCAGCAGATCACGGCGGTCGACGCCGGCAAGGCCTTCGCACTCGCGCAGGCGGGCGGGATCACGATGGCGCGCATGGATGAGAACCTGCGCCAACGAACCGAGCAGCTGCGGACCGTTGCTGCGCTCACCAATCGCGGCGCGGCTCGCGAAGCCATGGCGATGCTCGGCAACAAGGTGACTGCCAATCCCGAGCACGTGAAAGCGGCATCCGAACACTGGCTAGGCCTCACGCCCGAGCAGCGGGCCTCAACAGCGATGTTCTCGTCGGGGCGGGTGGCCCGTGCCGAGCTCAACGTCCGCATACAGGAAGGTCTCGCTGCCGAAGGGACGCTGAAGGGTGAGGGAGTGGAAATTGGCGTCCTCGATAAGGTCAACCTGACCCGGGAAGAACTCCGCTACCCCCAGGCTTACGAGGCGAAGGGCGATGCACGGCTCGTCATCGATCTGCGGTTTGCGATCCGCGAGCTTGGCCTGCCGCGGGGCACCTTTGACGTGATCGGGGTCAATGCCAAAGGGCATGTCCAAGTCCAGATCGGCAACAAGGTCAAAACCTTCGACCCGCAGAAGATCTCGCCTCTCGACAAGACCGATGCGATGCAACTCGCCCAGAGGGAGGAAATCAAGCTCCACGAAGGCGACAAGATCCGCTGGACGACGAACGACAAGGATCGCGGTCTCAACAACAACGACATCGCGCGCGTGCTGTCGGCCGATCCGTCAGGGATCAAGGTGGAGGCGAGCGACGGGCGCATCCATGAGCTGAAGCCCGGCGACCCTATGATGGAGCGCATCAGCCTCGCCTACGCGCTCAACATGCACGCCGCTCAGGGCATCACCGCCGACAATGCGATCGCCGTAATGAGCTACAAGGAGTCCAACCTCTCCAATCAGCGGCTCTTCAACGTCACGGTCACACGCGTCCGTGACGATATCCAGCTGTTTACCGACAATCGCGAGAAGCTGACCCAGGCGATCGAGCGCAACGAGGGTAACAAGACCTCCGCGCTCGAAACCACCGGCGAGTTGTCGATCGACCCAGCGCGAAGCTCGCTGCCGGAGAACGGAGCGGCGTCGGGTCTAGGCGGCAGCCCGAGCGGCTTGGGCTCCTCCGGCTCATTCAACCCGACCCTGCCTCCCGATCTCGATCGAGGACCCGAGAAGCTGGTCGGCGACAAGGCGGATATGATCACGCTGGCCGCGATGAGCACAGGCCCGACAGCGCCTGACTTCAAGAACGATCCCACCCTCTCGGCCGCATCGCTGCGGATCGGTGCCGAGCCGCCCGCGATCGAGCTGCCCTTCCCCGAGAAAGACATCGGACTGGAGCTATGACCATGCCCACCACGCCTCTCACCCTCGAACATGTGCTCGCGATCAAGCATTGGCATCCGTGCGACCTCAATACGCACACGCTTGCGGAGTGCAGCCGCCTCGCGCAGCACGACCACGCGCTGCAATGGGGCGCCGAGACACTGGCCATGGCCTCCGTCTTCGCGCTGACCTACGCCGTCCTTGTGCCGGTCACCCGAGCGCTGCGGGCATCGCGTTCCGTCGCGGATGTGCCGGCATGAGCCTCTCCGATCGCGACTTCATGCGTGCGCGGCCAACCGGGCGCACCATCCGCCTCGACGCACCGCCAGACGGCGCGATCGAGGGAGCGGGCTGCGAGCCACCACGTCCGCAGCAGACGCCGCAGGAGCGCTTGTCGCCGGCGCAGGGTCAATCTGCGCGCGCGATGACCCGAGTGCGCCTGACGAGCCTCCTAGCGGCGTTGGTTGCCATCTTCACGCTCGCCTGGGCTCTCGGATGCGCCGTGATCGGCGCGTCGCTGCAGACCGAAGGCGGCTCCTTCACCCCTCCACAGCACGAAAGGTCGCTTCGTCATGGGGATTAGCTATCCGTTCCGCTTCCAGCATGAACCCGAGCCGGCTCGGACACGGCTGACCATCGCTGAGCCCGATACATTGGTTGCCGACACGCTTCGAGCGGTGCGGAAGGGCAACGGTGACCGGATCGTCGTGATCGGCACCGGCGACGCCTTCATTGCTCTGGCAGACCAAACGCGCGACCTCATGATCGATCCGGCGCGCGGCAATTGGGACTTCTTCGCCGATCATCCGAGCAGCTACGCGCGATCGTCCGCGGTCGAAGCGCTCATCCCCATTGATCCACGGGACCTCGACCCAAGCTGGCGCTATGCGTCCCGCTACGTCCTCATGCGGGCCGTCGACCATGTAGGCCTGCAGCCCGGCGCCATGCTCTCCGGCGTGCGCGACCTTGTTCGCGATCTTCCTCCTGATGCGATAGCCGAGCTCGCCGGTCACGATCCGACATGTCGCAAAGCCCTCCGTTGGGCCGAGACGGTGCTTGCTGGCGTCAGAACGCCGTTGCAGTCGATCGCCGACCACGATCCGCGGATGCCCAAGACCTCGATCGTGCGCTGGTTAGCTGGGCCTGCCTCGGCTCTGCTCTTCGTTCACCGCGACCCAGACCGACCCGACCATGAGCCGCAAGCCGTCGTCGCATCGCTGCGAGACCATGCGATGCTTGGACGGATCGATGTGGACATGGCTACTAGCTACGCGCCCTTCACGGAGAGCCAAGATGGGGCTCGATGACCGCGCCTACATGCGCGAGCGCTACCGTAAGCGGCAGGGCTTCGCACCCGAGCGCACTACGTGGAACGACTGGAAGGCACGGCGCGAGCTGCAGTCAGGCCCGACCTGGTTCGTCAACAAGAACGGCGGCCATCGTCATCGGAGCGGTCGCTGGGGATCCTCGAGCAAGAGGCGAGCGCTCCTTGGCATCGGCCTCGGGAGCCTGGTCCTAGTGGCCGCAGCGACGCGCATGGGAGCGCCATTCTGGCTCGCCGAGCAGTTCACGGGAATCATTCTCGGGCAGCAGCACGGATTTCCCGCATCCGGCACTGTCAGTGTGCCCGCAAACATCGACATGAGCCGCGTTGTTGCCAAGCTGACCGTTCAAGGCGGCAGCGAGAATGCGATCGTCCAGATGATCGACGCTAAGACGGGCCGGAACACCCTGTCGATCTACGTGCGCGCCCATGAACGGGTGACGGTGCCGGCGCCAATCGGTGGCTTTCACATGCGGCTCGTCCACGGGCGCGAATGGACCGATGGCAGAAAGCTGTTCGGGAAGGGCACGCTGCACGAAGAAGTCGATGGCGTGATGCGCTTCACCCGCAAGGTCGGTCATGTCCTTGATCTCAGGCTTGGGCACGACAGCAACCTGGCTGTGCGTCGCATCAACCTTCGTCCGGCGCCGCTCGCATGACGACACCGACCAAGATCACGCTCGAGGTCCAGCAGTGGCCGCCAGAGCAGCACAGTTCACGCGCGCCCTTCCAATCCTGTCGCCGGCGCGCTCGCGCGTGGTCGCCTGCGACGCACGAGACGAGGAGCACATGAGCAACTGGAGTTTTGAGGAAATGGGCGAGTTCGGGTCGGCGGCCGACGCCGACCGCTGGGCGAAGCGCCAAGGCCTCGCCCCACAGGACGTCCGGATCACCCACAAGGGGGACGGCGTGGAGCTGGAGGTCCGACGCTCGGCCCTCGGCGATGGCGGCACCCGCCACGACGACCGGCGCGACGGACGTCGCAACGGTTTTTTCTGACAATCAACGAAGGGGTTACAACTGTGAAGACACGACACATCACATCGATCGTCCTAGCGGGCTTGGCGTTCGCCACGCCCGCAGTCGCAAGCGCGGCACCGGCCAGCCCGGTCCTGCTCGCGATGGCCAGCTTCGCCGGCGAGAATGGCGGCACCGACGTGCAGCGCCGGGTGGCGGAGAAGACCGCGCATTATCGCGCGCATGCCAATCACAAAGGCAACTGCAAGGATTGCCCTGACTGCGCCGATTGCGCGAATTGCGATGACGCCGCCAAGACGGTGAGCGCCAACGAGGAGCGGGCCGGGATCTGCGATCCGACCAAGCACGCGAAAGCGGCGAAGGCCGGTGCATAAGCGCGCCGTTATCGCCATCGTGACGGCCGCTATCGCGGCCGTCACCCCTTCCACCCTCCTGGCGCAGAAGCTGGGGCAAGGCGGCACCGGCATCGACGAGAAGACCGAGCTGCCCCGCTGCGAAGTGCCTTTGGGCGTTGCGGCTCTGGTCGAGGAGAAGGCTGCAAACCCGGCCGACAGCCTCTCTCCGCAGCTGCAAGCTCTCATGCGTATGGCCGAAATGCAGAATGGCGGTGCGACGGCGCGGGTCGATCCGCTGCCCTTGGTCAAACTGATGATCGCGCGCTCGGGCTGCTTCCGCGTCGCAGATCGAGGAGAGGCGTTCAGCGCGCTCGAGCGCGAACGCGCGATCGCCGGTGGTGCCGCTGCGGCGCGCCCCGTCACCAAGGCGGATTATCTGCTCCAGGTGAACGTGGTCTACACCGACAGCAAGGCGCGAGAGAGTGGCGGCGGTGTCGGCGGTATGTTCGGGGGCGCGGTGGGGCTCAAGTCCAAGACGATGGAGAGCCAGGTCCTGCTCACGCTCGTTGACGTCAACACCGGCATCCAGGAGGCGGTAGCCAGCGGGTCGGCACGCAAGAAGGATGTCGGCGTTGTCGGGGGTGGTCTGCTGGTCGGCCTCGGCGTTGGAGCACTCGGAGGCACCTACGCGTCGACCGACATAGGCAAGATCACCAGCCTCGCGATGGTCGACGCCTTCCGGAAGCTGATCACCGACGCCAAGCCGCGACTTGAAGCCAAGCTGGTGCCGGCGAAGCCGCCTGCGCCGGTCCCTTCTGCGCCCGCAGCGATCCCGGCCGAAACGGTACAGCCGCTCCCTTCGCAGGCTCAGACGGGAACCCCGAAGCGATGATCCGGAAGCGATCGACACGATCTGCCGAACTGGCGTTGGCGGAGGAGATAATGCGCGATCCTGACTTCAAGGCGCTGCCGGATCGCGTCCGGTCAGCGCTTAAGAACCATGCGCGCGGACTCCGGGGAGAAAAAGAGACCGCGTTCATGCTCGATCGCGAGTTTGGGCCGGGCAACGACCGACACGTCCTTATTCACGATCTACGCATTGCCGATGGTCAGGGCGGCTTCGCTCAGTTCGACCACGTCCTGCTCTCGCGCTTTTCGCGCACGGCGGCAATTTTCGAGTCCAAGAATTATGCCGGCACGATCTCCAAGAACGCTCATGGCGAGTGGATGGTGTGGTATCGCGGCCAGCACCGACCACAGAACATCCCCAATCCGGTCGCGCAGGTTCGACGCCAACGCGACGTCCTCGCGGCCTGGCTGAAGCGCAAGGGCCACTCGAAGGCCTTCGAGCGGATCGGCGTATTCGTCTCCGTGCCCGCGACCAACAACGTCGACCGCTCTAAAGTCGGCGATGAAGAGCCAATCTACAAATGCGATAATCTCGTAGCGGAATGGATGCCATTCGGTGGAACCAGCACGTTGTCGCGCCTATTCTCGACGGGCGTCAGTGGCCCTCAGATGCTGGCGATCGCCGACCAGCTGATTGCAGACCATGTCGAGGAGCAAGACATCTACGTTCGGCTCGGAATCCATCCTGGGCCTGACGGCAGCTTGGCCGAGCCCGACGCCAGCGAAGCTGAAACTCCGGATCCCGAGCCGATCGTCGACGAACCTACCGAGCCAGCGGTGGAGCCAGTGATAACGGCAAGCGAACCCGCTTCGCCGGCAGCAGAGGCAGCCATCGCAGAGAAAGCGCCGCCCTTGCCCGGCCCTCGGAAAGCGGGCGCGCAGATCGAGGTCTGCGCAGGCATCATTGAGCGCACGCTACCAGACGGCCGTATCGCGTTCCGGGCTGCCAAGGACGATCATATCGGCCGCGAGGCGCTGACGGCGCTGTGTAAGGGAAGGGCGGTCTGGAACCCGATGTTCGCAAACTGGGTGTGCCTACCGGAAATCGCGACCGAGATACGTGCTGGCCTTCCGAGCGCCGTGCAGCTGGCGCAATTGCCATGAACATGATGAGCCTGCCGCGGCCGACGTGCCCGTACTGCCATGCAGAAATGCGACGCTGGCCGCTCGGGCAGGCGATGCTAGCCTGCGATACCTGCAGGCGCCCGATCGTGCGCTACCTTGCTCAGCCGAGCGCGCGCATCTTCCACCTTCGACCTGTCTACACCGTGATCTACGCTGCCGCTTTCGTGGTGCTCCTGATCACGATGGCCTTGATTGCCTTCAACCCGGTCGAGACGCGCCATATAATCCCAGCGATCGCCATACCGATCGCCATGTTCGGGGCCTGCGACATCGCGGACGGTTGGCTGTCTTGGCGCACCTCGATCGATCGAGGCTGGCGCACACTTCGCCGCGGCAGGGCGGCACGCGCGATCGGTCTGGCGCGCGGGCTCTTCGGCATCGCCGGCGTTGCTGTCGCAGTAATCGGATTGCTCGCCTACGACGAAATGGCAGGTCGCACGCGAGTGGGAACGCCATTCCCGAAAGTTCAGGCTGAGCGCTCGTGATGCCGCTCTGCCTTGTCCTTGGCGACAGCACGGCTGCGGGCACCGCAGACGCACTCGCGCTGCAGGGCATCCGATGCGAGGTTCACGCGCGCGTTGGAGCGCATGCGAGCGGCTTGGCGAGGGAGTAAGCGTGGCCGGTAGGCCGCCTTGCTATTGGGGGCGGCTTTTCTGGTAGGCGAGTTTGCCAGCGTGGCGGCGGATGGCGATGGCGGCGACAGCAAGTCGGGTGAAGCGTTCGTCGATGTCGTCGGCGTTGTAGGGTCCGCCATACCATTCGCGCAGGCGGTCGTGTTCTTCGTGGTTGGGGTCGGCCATGGCATCGAGGAACATCTCGAAGCCGGGAAGACCACCGACATCCTCGGGCGGGCAGCGTCGTTCGCCCTCGATGAAGCGCGGATATTTGGCATCGGGTTCACCGGGACTGACTGTCTCCACGGTGATGGTGTGCTGCCAGTCGTCACCCATGTCGTAGGTGTAGACGAGTTCCCGCACGCCCCGGTCGATGAGGGCCGCGAGCTTTACGTTCCTGGCCGCGGCCATGCCGCTCTCCGGCCACATTGGGTCGGGGATACCGTAGCGCCGGTTACCGGCCTCGAAATGCCACAAGTGGCAATTCTCCCAACCCATTGCGGCCTGAACGATATCGTGGAGCATCTTGAGGCTGGCGGTGACCGGCACGTCGACGCGGCGCCAGATGGCGGGTTCGATGTCGTTCAGGACGATATGCAGGCGGGCGATGGTGTCGGCGCTCATGCCGCCAGTCTGGCAGGTTCGGGAGGCCAGTTCCACGGCATGAGTTCGTCCCAGCGACTGGCGGGCCAGTCGTCGGCGACCCTGGCGATGACATCGGTGATGTAGGCCTGCGGGTCTACGCCGTTGGCCTTGCAGGTCTGGATGACGGTGTAGATGGCCGCGGCGCGCTCGCCACCGGCGCGTGAGCCGGCGAACAGCCAGTTGCGGCGCCCGACGGCGATGCCGCGCAGCGCGCGCTCTGCGATGTTGTTGTCGATCTCCAGACGCCCGTCACCCAGGAAGCGCGACAGCGCGGGCCAGCGCTTCGTGCCGTAGGCGATGGCTTTGGCCATATCCGACCTGGGCGACAGGTGGCGCAGCGCAGCGTCGAGCACTCCGCGCAAGGCCTCGACCAGTGGCCGGCTTCGTTCCTGTCGGCCGCGATGGCGTTCATCGGGTGGCCGACCCCGCACCTCGGCCTCGACCGCATAAAGCGCGCCGATGCGCTCGAGGATGTCGGTGGTCAGCGGCGTCGGGACACGCTCGTGCAGGTCGAAGACCTTGCGCCGGAAGTGCGCCCAGCATGCGACCTCGGTAACACCACCCCGGTAGAGCCCGTCATAACCGGCATAGGCATCGGCCTGAAGGAAGCCGCGGAACCCTGCGAGATGGGACGTTGGGTGCGCGGCGGTGCGGTCTGGCGTGAAGCGATACCAGGTCGCGCGCGGCGCCGTGCTGCCGGATGCCTGGTCGTCGGCCGCGTACACCCACAACCGTCCGGTCGCGGTCTTGCCGCGGCCGGGGTCGAGCACCGGCACGGGCGTGTCGTCGGCATGGATCTTGTCGGCCTTGAGCACCGCGTCACGGATGCGCGTGACGATGGGGTCGAGAAGCGATGCGGCCTGCCCGGTCCAGCCCGCCAGCGTCGAACGGTCGATGTCGAGCCCTTGCGCGGCCATCATTTCGGCCTGCCGATAGAGCGGCAGATGGTGGTCGAACTTGGACACCACGACGTGCGCCAGTGTGGCGAAGGTCGCTTTGCCCCGCGCGACGGCGCTGACCGGCGCCGGTGCCTGGACGATCTTCTCACAAGCCCGACAGCTGTATTTGGGGCGGACGTCGCGCACGACGCGCCAGCGCACCGGCACGATGTCGAGCATCTCGTGCGCATCCGAGCCGAGCAGGCGCAACGCACCGCCACAGTCCGGGCAGGTGCAGGCACCCGAGACCGGTTCGTGAACGACCTCCTCGCGCGGCAGATGCCCCGGCAGATTGCGGACGGGCACCGGTCGCGCTGCTACGCCGGGGTCCGCCGCCTCGGGCCCAGGCGCGTCGCGCTCCGTCTCCAGCTCCTCCAGCGCCAGTTCGAGCTGCTCGATCTCGCGGCCGAGCTTTTCGGACGACGTGCCGAACTGCATTCGCCGCAGCCGGGCGATCTGTCCCCGCAGGGTGTCGATGAGCAGGTCGCGGGCGGCGAGCGCGGCATTGGCCCGGGCAAGCGAGGCCTCCAGCGCGGCGATCCGCGCGGTGGCATCAGCAGGGGCAACGGGCGCTTCCGACACCCGGATTTCATAGCAGATTGCGTGGCAAGGGGCGAGCAAAAACGACGTAAAACCGCCGCTTTCACCCTGCCAGCGTCGGCACGAACGTCCGCTCGGGACGACGCCAGTCGATGCCCTCCAGCAGCATCGACAATTGCGCCGGCGTCAGCACCACCGTACCCGTCGCCGTTACCGGCCAGACGAAGCGGCCCCGGTCGAGCCGCTTCGAAAACAGGCAAAGCCCCTGGCCGTCGAACCACAGCAGCTTGACCAGATGGCCCTGCTTGCCCCGAAACGCGAACAAGGCGCCCGAATGCGGGTTCTCGGCCAGCACCTGCTGCACCAGCACCGCCAGACCGTCGAACCCCTTGCGCATGTCGGTCACGCCGCACGCCAGGAATACCCGCGTCGGCAATGGCACAGGGCTCACCGCAGCACCGACAGCACCCGTGTCAGCGCGCCTGCATCCACCGCGGCATCCACGCTCACCCGCACGCCACCCGGCAATTCGATATGGATAAATCCCGGTGGACATGGTGCCGGCTGCGGTGTCGGCGCGACCGGGTCTACAACCTGTACCTCGGCAAACACCGGCAACGAAGGCACGACGCCCGCCAGCTTGCCTTCACGCAGTTGCTTGCGCCACGTGTAGATCAGGCTGCTCGACACCTCACGCCGGGCGATGACGTCGCAGACGCGCACCCCCGGCCGGAACGCCTCGGCCAGGATCTCCAGCTTCTCCGCGTCCGACCACCGCCGCCGACCCGACACCCGGCCAACCACATCCATCCGACCAGTCATACGAGTGCTCGTATGACTGGCCGTCGAACCAAAAACTTCCCTCACCGCCCGCGCCCTCGTCAAAGACGACAAGCATCCTCACCGCCAGCGCTACCGCAAGGCGGTCTACCCAACACGCTTACGCGAGGGAGTGGCAGGGCGGCACCGCGCCGGTAGTCGCTCTGATCGCGCTAGGCTCGAACGATGTGGGAGACCCGCGCCTGGAACACAGCTTGATCGTGGTGCGCGCACGAACCCGGGCGCCCCGCGTGACGTGGCTCGTCCCGTATGAGCGTTCTGCAGCTCTAATCGTGACGAAAGTCGCCGTTCGGTTCGGCGACAGGGTAGTCCCGCTCGCCCAGGAACCCACCCGAGATGGGGTGCATCCGACCAGCTATCGCCCGGTCGCGAGCCGACTTGAATGGAAACCTTTTTCCGCGATCCGGAAAGAAGTTTCCAACGGGAGCCATGTCGCATCGCCAGCATGGGCCACCAGACCGCCTGTCAGAAGAGTGGTCGTGCTAGAGATGCAATAGGGCGAATGAGTTCGACCAGAGCGCTCAATAGGCGGTTTCGCAGGCCTCCCTCTTTCAGCTTATCCCAATTGCGATCTAATACTTAGTGCGCATTAAAAGCGCGATCAGGTGTCTCGGATATAAAATGGTAGGTAACGTGAAGCCAGCCACTCCTCTTCGCCGTAGCTCCAGACCGGCTCACCTTTGTAGTATTCATCGTCGATCAGGCCATCATCGTTAAGCTCGCCTACCTCGCAGGAATAACGGTTGAACAGGAGCCTGTAGATAGTTATCGGAACAGCGCTGCTTACTAGCTTCTGGAAATCGTCAGATAAGGCAAATGCGGACGGATGCTCCGCAATAAGCGCTAGAACTATCCGCTCCCCATATATGGCGTTACTCGGATATTCATCCAGCAGGTCCGAGAGCCTCTCGGTCTCGAACCTACCATATCGAGCAACCAGAAACTGTAACTGAACCGTTTCCTCGCCAATTGTAACAAGATGGTCGGCACCTCTATAATCTCGAGGCAAGGCGAAAATACCGCAGAACTCGACCCGTTCAGCGTGTTTTCCATGAATCCACCTTTGCGCGGCTAGGTCAATTACGCTCCTTAGGTAATTTCGCCGCGCGACTGACTCAAGCGTGGTCAGTGATCCTGCCAGCGTGCTCGTCTTTGCTATAGGTATCTTCCAACCGGTCTCGGTTAGTTCAACAAGCCCAGGATTGACTTCTGACCAGTAGGCGTCTCGTGTGTCCGGATGGCATATCACTACGATAACAGGCACCGAGAAGCCCAGCCAGTAATCTAGGTGCTTCATCTCACCACGAAAAACGAAGTGGTCGTCCTTTTCCTCTGCGAAAAAGCTGTGACCACATTTTATCTGAACAGCTATCAGCCGGCCTGTGCCGCGACGCTTTCCGTCAGATTCGCTGGAGAGCAGTTCAATTTCGCCGTCAATTCCAAGATCAGCCCGTTCTTTGGGCCGAAATAGGTGGCCGAGATTGCCCTCGACAGTCTCGTCGACGATCCTGACGCCGAGTGCGGCCAGGGCAGCCTCTCGTGAGTACTCAGGTAGGGCCATCTTAGGGCTGCCAGCCGGTAGTGAAGTCTAAAGCTTCGATCATGTCGAACAGAGAACAGCACGGCACTCCGAAGCCTTTGCAAACGTCAGGCACCTTGCGGTTGGCTCCCTGCTTGCTCGGCTTCGAGACCTCGAAACTGACGACGGTACGTTCGCCCGGTTCGAGGCGCCCGTAGGAGATAAGGAAGGGATCGCGGCCAACCAACTCGACGCCATTTTCGTCGAGCGGTCCATAGCCCGCCATTATAGTGTCTGCGACCAGCGCGGGATCAAGCTCCTCGGCAAGCACGAGCGCTGCCTTGCTCTCCTCCATGCACAGCCACTCAACGATATCGCCGCGCCCGGAAACAACTTCCTCATACTGCTCGAGCGGGATTTTGACGTTGCCGATCGTGCCTTGGTGACGCAGCCAGTCCCAAAACACAGGGAAGCGCTTGACCGGATAGGCGCGGCGGTCCCCGGTGATGAGTGTGTCGGCGTCCAGGAGGTACAGCAACCCGACCCCGCTATGCCGTTAATTCGGTCATGCGACCGATTGCCGTCGGCTTCACGCCGAGGACCTTGCCCGCCTTGGTGGTGGTCAGCGCGCCACCAGCGACCATGCGGTCGACCAGACTTAGCAGGCCTTGGCCAACCCGGTGACGCCGCACGACATAATAGTCAGGAGCACCCTTGCCGGCCCTCTGAGGAAACTCGCGACGATCTTCGTCGAAACGATCAGCCAACCGTCGGTACATTGCAGCGTCGATCAACCTCTCACGCAGCAAATTGTACGCCACCATCTTCCGGCTGACCTTCCGGGCGCTGGCAAAGGCGCCGATCTGCTCGACGAGATCCTCGAAAGCGACATCAACGTCGATCTCGCGCAGCTCATCGCGAACCAGCAGAAAACGAGCGGCAGCGTCGTCGCAGAGGCGCTCGATGGCTTGCTCGCCATCATAGCCGCTGATCCCACTCTGTCCGAGCAACACGTGCCCCAGCTCGTGTAGGAGAGTGAAGGGCCACGCCGTTTTGGAATCCGTCTCGTTGATGACGATGAAGGGCGCGACGTCATCCGCGAGCGCCATGCCACGAAACACACCAGGGCTCAGGTTGCTTCGATAGCTCCCGAGATTGCCGATCAGCAGGACATAGACGCCAGTGGCTTCGACAGCATCGCGGAGAATGCGGAACGCCTGCTCGATAGTGCGCGCCTCTCGGTATGCGGTGCGATCCAGCGCAAGAAGATCCGCCATCGCCGCAGCGAGGCCATCGGGTCCGGCCCGAGGATCCACGGATCCGACGAACGCGCGACGTTCGGCTTCCTCCGCATCTTCCAGCGCACCGCGCACGAGCGCCTGTCGCGTTCGCACGTCACGCACCAGCGCATCGACCGTCGCCTCCGCCCCGACCTCACGCTGTCGCAGCGTGCGAAAGTCGTGGGCCCTAGCCGCGGCTGCCGGCGGCTCCGGAAGGTAGAAGGTTAGCAACGGCCGCCTGTAACGATCAGCCATCTTCAGCAGCTGCGGCCGGCTCGGCTCCCGATCGCCATTTTCCATCTCCGCAAGGCGCGCAGATGCGCTCTCGCCGGCGAGCCCGATACCTCGCGCGGCGTCCTCAAGCGTCAGGCCCGCGCTTTCGCGCGCCCATGACAGGATCTGAGGATTGACCTTCGGCATCTTAGGCTCGGCGAACTCCACGGCTTGGCTGGATCGTTATGGACACTAGCGAGGCGTCTGTCAGGCCCTAGCTGGCGGTTGGCGTTCGAGAACCCGGCAACACGCGGTCCTTACGAACGCTACGAGCGCTTCTAGGCCTAGTCCTGCGAGATCGTCATCAACTGAGATGGGTAGGGAGCAACGAGCTCGCTGACCTCCTCCCAAGGAGCAGTCAACCAGCGGTCGTAATCCTCGTCATGGAGGATCACCGGCATAGCCTTGGGGTGGACCGGGGCCACAATCGCGTTCGGCTCGGTTGTGAGGAATCCGTAGGCGTTGCCCCGCTCTGTCGGTCGCCAGATGCCTGCAAAGGCAAAAATCGGCCGGCTTGGCACATCGAACCAATGCAGCGGCTTCTTTCCGTCCTCGCCGGGCGCAAGGCCATATTCGGAGAACGAGGTGACAGGCACCAGGCAGCGCCGAGCAGACGTCGTTAGCATCGACTTCCAAAAAGGTGAGCGCAAATTCCTGACGTTCGTTACGTACTTCGTCAATTTGACCGCCGGGTCGCGCTTACTCGGGACTTGCGTCGGGACGCCCCACTCCATGCGCTCGGCACGGCGCTCGTCGCCGTCCTTGACCATGACCACACCATAGAAGGGAGTCTTCTTGCCCGTCGGAAAGATGTCGCTGGGAGGGAAGGTCTCGTCAGGCTCATAGGGCGGCCGAATGCCAAACGTGGCCATCACCTCGGCCTGCTTAGCCGTGAGCCGATACCGATTGCACATCCGCGCCTCCTGTCGGCGCCGGCGAGCTGCCCCGCCGGCGCGCACGCCTCAAAGCTTGTCCTTCAAGCCCTTCGCCGCAGTGAACGCCACCTTCTTCGACGCCGCGATCGTCATGCTCTCGCCAGTCGCCGGGTTGCGACCCTCGCGCTCGGGCCGATCCTTCACGGTGAACTTGCCGAAGCCATTGATCGACACCTCTTCGCCCTTGGCGGCCGCGGCAGCGATCTGGTCAAACACTGCAGTGATCGTCTTCTTCGCGTCCGCCTCGCTTGCGCCCGTTGCGCTCGCGACACCCTTGGCCAGGTCACCGATGTTCATGCTATTGCTCCCTTGGAAAACCGGGAAGACCCTTACCGATGACGAGCGACGACACAACGACGGTGCTGGATGCGGCAAACGAAGCGGCCGTTCGGATGATGCTCGAGAAGCTCACCGACCACGACGTGACGGTGGTTTACAACAACGTCGGCGGAATTGGGCCAATCGGCGATGTCGCCGCTCAGGCGATGAAGGATCGAAACATCGACCTCTGATCCGCTACTCCTTCCGGCCTTTCGTGCGCGGAGCTAGCTGTAGCGGCTCGCAATGATAATCGGCCGGAACTGCAATAGAGGTCGTGTTCCGGCTCAGATTATGTGAGACGCTGGCGATCGGCGGGCGCACAATCGTTGACACGCAAATCACATTGGGTGCGGCGGACGCGAGATGTTCGCCGAGCGGCGAACGATTGCGGACACGTACCCCGCCAGAAAAGACCATTGGCATCGTGCAAGATGGTACTGATTTTCAGAACGGGTTTCTTGTCGTTTTCGGACCGGCTCGGGCGGCATCGCGCTACCGCGAGATAACCGCTCGGGGCTGTTGAAAAAAGCCTTCTGATCCGATCGCGGCTCCGACCGTTTCTATCCCAACGGATCGGGAGCAACGGTCATGATGGGCGAGCAGCGACAGGACAGCAAGCGTGCAGGCTGGCGAGCGCTGGCCTTGATGGTCCCCGCCGATCATATCCTACGCCGTATCGATCAGCTGATCGACTTTGGCGAACTGCGGGACGTACTCGCCTCGCATTATAGCCATCGCGGTCGCCCCTCAATTGCCCCCGAACTGTTGATCCGCATGGTTCTGATCGGGCGACTTTACGGTATCACGTCGGAACGCAGGCTATGTGAGGAGGTCCGATTCAACCTTGCCTACCGCTGGTTCTGCCGGTTGCCGCTCGATGTCAGCGTGCCGCACCACTCGACGTTCAGCAAGAACCGGCACGGGCGTTTCCGGGACGCAGGCATCTTCCGCGTGTTGTTCGAGCAGACGGTGCAGCGGTGCGCCGATGCCGGGCTAATCGCGCAAAAGGATGCGGCCATCGACGCATCGTTCGTCGCGGCTGATGCGAGTTGGCAGCGCAAGATGCGCGACGCCGATATAGCTGCATCCCGGCTTCCCCGACCGGTTAGGGAATGGATAGCAGATCAGGCGAATGCACCGCCCCAGGAGCATGGTGTGCCGCGCGGCAAGCCGGCGGAGGTATCGCGGACCGATCCCGCATCGGCGTGGTCTGCGCGCACCGCACGCGGGCGTTTCGGTTATGCCTTCAACATATTGATCGACACTCCGGGGGGCGTGGCGATCGACGTGGAGGCCAGCCCCGCGCGCTTTGCGGCAGAGGTCGATGCGGGGCGGGTGATGCTGGCGCGGGCGGGCGATCGTTTCGGCTATCGCCCCAAACGCGTCGCGGCCGACACCGCCTATGGCAGCGCCGCGTTCCAGGCATTCGTCAACGATCGTGGCACCGTGCCGCATATCCCGGTGATGGAACGATCCGAGCAGACCAAGGGGAAGTTTCCGCGCGAAGCCTTCCGCTACGAGCGGGAGGAAAACCGCTATGTCTGCCCCGCCGGGAAGCCGCTTCCATTTCGCGATGCCGATCGCAAAGCCGGTTTCCTCCGGTATCGGGCCAGCCCGGCCGATTGCCGCGCCTGTCATCTGAAACGCAAATGCGCGGTATCGACCAGCCGGTCGGTGACGCACAGTGAATTTGAGGACGTGCGCGAGTTGGTACGCGGCGAAATGCAGACGCCGCTGTTCAAGCGGTCGATGCGGCTGCGCCGGGGCGTCGAGCGATTATTCGCCGATGCGAAAGGCAAGCGCGGGTTGGCGCGGCTGCACCTTCGCGGGCTGCGTGGTGCCGAGGAGGAATTCCTGTTGGGCGCGGCCATCGCTAATCTCGTGCTGCTCGCTCGCCCCGACAATCGACCAGCCCGCTCCAGAAAACCGCCGCCACCACTGGAGCGGATCGACCGTATGGCGCGGATCAGCCGGGGCCGGTACGAGCAGTCCTATTATGCCACGATCTTCTGACGCTGATCGCGCCGCCATATAAAACGGGCCTGATTATACGTTTAGGCAGTTCGGCACACGAAAGTGACATTTACGTACGCCAGGGCGATCCGCCACGGGGCGGAAAAGCACCCTAAGCACGTCCATTATCTGGACATGGATTCACGGTTGACCAGCGCGGCGCTAATCCTCCGCTAAACAACGCCAACGCCAACGCCAACGCCAACGCCAACGCCAACGCCAACGCCGAATGCTGATTTGGCGTGCGTTTGCTCGTTTTCCAAAACGGAGGGTTTGCCGTCGAATCAGAAATGGTTGCCGGGCTCGATAGCGAGGAGCGCGCGCTTTTGGTCGCGGCGCTGGTCGCGCTTCGCTACGAACGCGGAAGGCAGTGGCGCGAGGCTTGCCGAATAGCTGACGATCGGGGCGATATCGAACCGCCGCTGGATGCCTACGGGATCGAGCAGATCAAGCGACTTGCCTGCCGCCTGGGCGGCGAGGCACGGCACTGGATGGACTGAACCGCTGCCGTTCGGCACGAGGTGCGTCTTACCGTTTTACGTGTCTTCGGCAGGGACAACCCTGCCACTGGCCGGAAAGTGCCGATAGAAAGTCGAAACCGACACGCCGACCGCTTCTGCGACGTCCTGCGGCCGGTCGCCAGCGGCGAGCAGTTTGACGGCCATGTCTCTTTTGCGGGGCGTCATGACGGATTTGCGCCCTCCGCCCCCGCCTGCCTTTCGACGCGCTGCCAGCCCCGCCATCGTGCGTTCGCGGATTAACTCGCGCTCCATCTCCGCGATCGACCCCAGAATATGAAAGACCAGACGGCCCGTGTGTGTCGCGGTATCGATTCCGTCCGTGAGCGAGCGCAACGCGATCCCGCGTGCCGACAATTCAGCCGCCAGATCGACCAGTCCCTTCATCGACCGCCCGAGACGATCGAGTTTCCAGATCACCAGTGTATCGCCCTTGCGGGCCTTGCCCAACGCTTCGGTCAGACCCGGCCGTACAATAGTCGCGCCGCTCGCCTTGTCTGTCGCGATGTGTTCGCAGCCAGCCGCGTTGAGGGCGTCCATCTGCAAAGTGAGATCCTGATCCGGGGTGGACACCCGCGCATAGCCAATGAGCATGCCGCTCCCTTCTCATAACTCCGTCTAAAATCCGTATCGTGAGAAAGTGATTTTGGGAACGGTTTTTGGGAAAACGGTAAATGGCGGTTTCCCGGCGTTGCCCGGGAGCGCCTATTTGGAAGCCGTCATTCCTACAAGACGTTCCTTTTTGGGAACCGCTGGAGGGGCGGCCTTTTGAACATGTGCAGGCGGTCCTGCCGAAGCATTTTGTGTACACATCAGTGTTAATTGGCACCCGCTGTCAGCGGTATTCGTCAGAACGAAACCTGGACGCGCCCTAAAATTCGGTCTCTGGCGTTGCGTCGATCGGCAAACCTAATCGCGATGGCGTTGTGGGAGACGTCAGTCCCAACATAATCGACTCCAATCGTCAGACGGTTGCGACGATGTTCGAGACCCAACCGCCAGTTGATGTAACTGCCGCCCGGACGAAGACGCTCGACCCGGATGGGGTCGCGGACGCTGCCGGATGAGTGGCCGATCTCGGCGAGCATAGTCAGCGGCGTACCGGGAATACCGGCATTGGCGTTCGCATAGATATGCACATTGCTACCACCGATCGCGCGCTGCGACGGGGCACCTATCACGCCGACCGTGGCGTAGAGCGGACCATAGGCATAGCTTGCCGATACGCCGGCCTCGACATAGTCCATGCGTCCTCGCGCGCCCGCGAATGTGTGGCCCGTGGCGTCGGTGCGGATACGCACCGCGCCCAGATCCCAGTCGGTTCCCACTGAAAGGTCGACGACCGCATCGGCGCCACCGTGTCGCACGCTGTTCCGAAGCGTTACCACGCGCGCCGATGCATCGAGCCGGCCGCGCGAGACGCGAATATCGCCTGCTAGCGCGGCACGTCCCTCACTCCAACTCAGCCCGCGCCGTTCCTCCTCGCTCATTACCTCCAAGGTTACCGACCCGGCATCCTGTGCAAACGCGGGCGTGATCAGGCCGCAACTTGCGGCACCGAGCACGCCCGCCAATCGAACGCGCCGGATCATCCTGCGCGCTGCGGACCGTGGATCTGGTCGAGCTCGACGCGCAGCATGTGCTCGTCTTCCTGCGCCAGCTTTACCAGATGCTGCTGCATGTCCGCGGACTTCGTCGCGACCTCCTTCTTGATCGCGCCATGGCTCGCAACGCA
>NZ_JACIAP010000013.1:0-83920 GCF_014194875.1 Sphingomonas sp. BK481
CTCCGAATGAGATTAATGGTTCTCGATGGCCGCCGGACGCCGCCTGCAGCCGTAAACGTCATATGCGCTTATCGATTCTCCACAGACATGGCGGTGGAATCGACGCCGGCACCCCAGGCGGCGATGACGGGCGGGCGGTCAGCCACTGGCCGCGTCCCGCACGACGATCGCCGCATGAACGATGCGGTAGGCGCGCTTGCGAAACGCCGGGATGCGGCAGATCGCGCGGCTTTCCGGGTCACGGAACAGCGGCGTCTTGCCCTTGGGGTTCGCGACCACCTCGAAGCGGCTGCGGTCACTGCCGTCGCTGAAGCGCATGGGTTCATCGAAGATGATCGTTTGCCCGGGCTTCGGCGTAGGCTTGGCCCGGTCGAGTTTCTTGGCGAGCAGGTTGGCGCGGCATCGCGCCCGCCAGGCCAGGGCGTATTCGCTGTCCGTAGCGGTCAGCTCGTCGAGGATCGCGGCCGGACACTCGCTCTCGTTCGGCCCGACCGTTTCATCCATGTCCTTAAACCCGAACGTGCAGCCGTCGCGCGCGCCGGTGCTGGTCTTGGTGAGGCAGACGATGCCGAACACGACCCGTTCGGCGTCGTTCGCCAGGCGCTCGCAAGCGGCGTAATAGGTCGATCCGACCATGGCGGATGCCAGCACGGTGAGCCGATGCGTGTCGCGCTGGTAGGTGAACTGGTTGTCGAGATACGAGCGCGGGGTGGCGTGGCCGCCCATATCGCGCATGAAGAGCCAACCCATGATAAGTCTCCGATGACGTGAGGATCAGGCGGCAGCGGCGAGGCGCGGAGCGCCAACGTCGCCAACCGTCGCGGTAAGCCGGCGCTGGAACGTGGCTGCATCCAGCAGCTCGGCGATCGGCGCGCGTTGAACGGGGCCGGCGTGTTCGCCGCCCCGGCAGCGGTTGAAGGTGATTTCGCTGTCGGGGAGGAAGCTGTGCGGCCGCACGCGGATCGATAGATCGGCGTGGCGCAGCTCGGTCGTGCCATCGTCGGAAAGGCCACCCATGTCGGTGTCGATGCGGACGTCCTGCGCCTCGAGGCCGATCGCCTCGGCAAGCGAAGCGAGCGCGAGGCGTGTCTGTCGATGGAAGGTACGTTTCGCCGCTGCGTCGTCGGCGACGCTATTGCCGGCGATGTCGAGCAGCGCGGATCCGGCGATGACGCTGTTGCGGTCTTCCGCACAGCGCAGGCGCAGTTCGTTTGTGCTGGGCGCACCACGTTCGGCGACGGACGCCAGGTTGCGGATCAGCAGCAGGATCGACGCATCGCGGTCGATCGGCTTGCCGGCACGCCGGCAGTCGTCGACGCCCGCGTTCAGGGCATGGAGCGCTGCGGGCAGGGTGCCGAGCGCGTCGGGAGACAGCGCCTCGTTGTGGCGGTAGTGGGTGTCGTAGAGCATAGCCGAACCTCCTGAGCGCACAGGCGCGCTCAAAAGGCCGAAGGCTTCCTCTCCTCCATGCGTCCCGGGTATTTCGACGACTGCCGTAAGATGGACTTTCGATGTGATCGCGTTAATCTGACCGCGCCGAGGGCTTAACGGCCACGCTCGTGAGAAGGCGTTTGGGCTCGGCACCAGCAGGACATCTACGCGGTGAAATCGCGTGTCCTATGGTGGCCCTGCATGGTCTCCGAAGGCACCGGCGGGGAGCGTCCAGCGATCCGTCAGGATCGAGAGACGCCAGACCGGATCATCGGCTTGCGCCAATTCGTCGGGATTGAGCGTCGCAGCCGGGAACGCCGTGCCGCGATCAGCGAGCTGCGTGACGGTGAGCGTGCGATGGATGGTCTTGCCGCTTGCGGCTTCGCGAGCCGCGACCCGTCGGAAGGCGGCAGGGAAGACGAGCCGGAGCGTCGCCCATTGGTCGGGCGAGCCGAAGATGCAGGCTCGGCAGGACAAGCGGCCCCAACCCAGGACGTAGGCCGGGTGGGGACGGATGCGCGCTTTCGCGATCGCGTCCCAGATCAGGCGTTCGGTCCAGTCATGGACCGGGCGCCAATGATCGACCGCACGCGCGAGGGTCGAGGTGCGATGCGGCTCAAGCGTCGCATAGCGCGCACGCGAGGGACTTTCCTCGGCACGCTCGCCGGTGATGACGAGCGTGCGGCCGTCGAGGAAGCGCGGCTGATTCCGGATCGCGGCCGCGAGGACGTCGATCTTCAGCGCGGGGCTGCACCAGCGCACCCGAAGATCAGGAGACGTCTGGGGAAAGAGCCCGCGCGTGCCGACAGGGCCGTTGCCCCCGGCACGGCCGATGCCGGTCGGCGTCTCGAACAGGATGGGCGCGGTCGGCGCGTCGTCGCGCGCCAGCTCGCGCGCGAAGCCGCCCTCGCGCCACGAGACGTAGAAAGCGATCCCGAAATGCTCGGCGATCGCGCGGACATAGGCGGGCGTGCACGGCCAATCCATGAACGTCGGGCCGTGGCCGTCGACATCATGGTGATGCAGCTCGATCGCGTGTGCCGGCACGCCGAGACTGCGAAGGTGGAGTAAGGCGGCAAGGCTGTCCTTGCCGCCACTGAACGCCACGACGAAGCGCCGGTAGGCGCCGAGGTCGGGGAGGGCGGCCTGAGCGGTCATGCTGCTTCACGGATCTGTTCCTCGGGCTCGTCCGAGGCGTCGAGCCCGGTCGCGCGGAGCAGATACCCGGCTGCGGCTTCGGCCTTCGCCGCGGCGGTCATGATCGCGCGGCTATCCTTGCGCAGCACCTTTAGCCACGAGCCGATATAGGCGGCGTGATCGTCCATGTGGGAGGTGGGGAGACCGAGATCGGCACCGAGCAGCGCTGAGGTCATCTCGGCGCAAAGTTCCTCGAACGCGTAGGCGTCGTCGCCGAAGCGCTTGCCGAACGTGCGATCGAGCCGGTCGGGGTGGCCGCTCCAGTGGCCGGCCTCATGGGCAAGCGTCGCCGCGAAGTAGGCGCGGGTCGAGAATAGCTCGACGGGCGGCATGGTGATGGTGTCGGCGGTGCGGTCGTAGAACGCGCGATCGCCGCGCGTGTGGACCGTTGCCGGCAGCGCATTTAGGAAGCGCCGTGCGCGCTCCGGCAGCGTATCGGCCGGGGGCACGATGTTGACCGGGCTCGGGTAGAAATTGGGCGACAGCCCGTCGATCTGGTCGCAGTTGAACACGGCATAGGAGCGCAGCACGCGCCGCATCTCGTCGGTCGTGTCGCCGGTGATGACGGACTCGACCGTCTTGCTGTAGGACTTGTAAAAGATCGCGATCTGCGACCGCTCGCCCTCGCGGACCTGGCCGCCAAGGGCCTGGTCGGGTAGGCGGGCTACATCGCTGTAACCCGCCCCCCTCAGAACCGTGCTTGCCACTTTCACGGCACACGGCTCAAGCGAACCGCTCACGTTCCCGGTAATATTTCTCCCGAGCGTGAAGTTGCTGATGGCAGTAGAGGTGCATAAGCCGCAGGTTAAAGAGCTCGTCCGATCCTCCGAGCCGACGTGACTCAAGATGATGGACGTGCAGATACTCGTCGTTGTGGATGGTTTCGTTGCACCAGAAGCATACACCCTTCTGGCGCAACGCCAGCTTCCGCTGCCTGCCCGTCAGCTCATCGTGACGCTTATCGCTCCGCTTTTCCCAGTATTTGGCTAACTGGGCGTCGTCGGGCGAGGCGCTGCCCTTCACCAGAACATGCCTCACGATAGGCGTCCAACAAAGCTTCAAGAGCGACGCACCCGGCCCGCGCTCGGCCAAGCCGAACACCCACCGGTCCTGCCGCAACGGGTGGAGCTTCCCCCAGTATTTCCGTTTCAACCAGTACCAAGGCTTGTGCGGATGTGTCTTCCTCGCCCACCGGACCTCCTTGTCGAACATCCAGCTGTCGAGCCGCGCAAAGACCTTCTTCGACACCACGGTGCGATAATAGTTGCTCCAGCCCCGGATGATTGGGTTCAGGCGCGCCATGACCGCGACCGCATTCTGGCCGTGCATGGTCTGCCATTCCTCGCGCATCCGTTGCCGGAACCGTTTTATCGCGTCCCCGCTGGGTTTGATCAGCAGCTTCCAGCCCGCCCGGCTTGTTTCCGGTGTCGGGTAATGGCGCACATTGAAGCCGAGGAAGTCGAAGCCATCGGCAAGGTGGACCACCCGCGTCTTGGATTCGGAGAGCTTCAGCCCTCGCTGTTGCAACCAAGCACCGATATCGGCCTTGGCGGCATAGGCATCTTCCTCGGTCTCGCAGAACACCACGAAGTCGTCTGCGTATCTGACCAGCGCGCGCTTTCCGATATTGTCGCCGCGAGCGATGTGTTTCACACCGACCGCGGCAGCCATGCCGTTGAACGCGATATTGGCAAGCAACGGGCTTATGACGCCACCCTGCGGCGTTCCGCTTTCGGTGTCATGCAGGATGCCCTTCTCCACATACCCCGCCTTAAGCCATTGGCGGACCAGCTCTTTGGCCGGGAACCGCTCAATGGCCGTGAGCAGCGCATCGTGTCCGATATTGTCGAACGCACCCTCGATGTCGGCGTCCAGCACCCATCGCCGCCGGTTTGTCGGACGTGCGATGTTAAAGATCATGCTGATCGCGTCGTGGCACCCCCGTCCGGGTCGGAAGCCGTAGCTTTCCGGCTCGAACCGCGCTTCCCATTCGGGTTCAAGCGCGTTTTTCACGACCGCCTGCATAGCACGGTCGAGGATCGTTGGGATGCCCAAGGGACGGAGTTTGCCGCTTGCCTTCGGGATATACACTCGTCGAACCGGCGACGCTCGCCACGGCTGATGCGCCATTACACGGTCGATCAACGCAGATCGCGCCTCGGTCGTTTTTACCACCAACTTGTCCACGCCGGGAGTGAGCTTGCCCTTGTTGATCTGCGTGACCTGCCGGACGCTTTTGACGGCGTTGGCTCGGCTCCGCAGCATGAGCTTCTGCAACGAGCGCACCTTGCGGTGGTCGCCTTCCCGGGTCGCCCGGAATATCCTTCGTCTCAGATTGCGAACACGCCTGTTGACCTGACGCCAGTAGATGGCGCGCCATTGGGCCTGTCCCTCGGGTTCGTTTACAGGGCGTACCTGCATCCAACTTCTCCGTCGGTTAGCGTTCATCACGATGATGTCGGGCGGTTCACCAAGTCCGCGTCAGCAGCCTTTCGGCTTGGGCATGGCCCTATCCGGCGGGTTATGGATTCCCCGTGCCTTTCGGCGTGCCGGCGTTCGCTTCTCGGACTCTCCTGTTCCCGCTGGGTATTCGGCGGTCCCTTGCGGTTGGCCTACTGCCGTCACCGGCAGTCCCCATCGGGGTTTCCGTGTTCCGCATGATGGAGATGCGGTCGGGGTGGATGCCTATGCTGTGCCGGGGCGCGGTGTCCGCAGCAGGGCCAAGCACGCCCTGTTTCGCAATGCGCCCAACAATGCCGTATCAGCCACGATTTCGGCACCTTACTACCTCACGACACGTCGTTATAGGTTCATGAACTTCATCCGTCCGACCTTCGCCTCGCCCGAGTTCTTCCCATGGCTGGAAGTCGTCTTGGGCTTTCATCCCCGCTCTGCACCAATCGATTACTCGAATCGCACAGGGGAAGCGGCGATAGAACTGGACACTGTTCTAAGTCATTGAGACTACTCCTTTCATGCGACTTTCACGTCGCACCGCCTGCTTGTATGTCATCCACGTCCGGGAGTTATAGCCGGCGCTCTCGGCGCACAGCCACAGCCAGAAGCAGTTGATGCCCCGATAGGGGTCGCCGGTCGCACGCAGCGGACGGCCGCCAAGGCCGGGGCGCCACGGCTTGACCCAGGGACGCACCCCGGACTCGAGCTTGTCGATGATGGTGTTGGTGATGATGTCGGCAGGCGAGGGCTTGTCGGTGGTCTGTGCCACGATCGGTCTCCTGATTGAGGTGAGGCAACCCCGCGTGAGCATCCTCCCCTCTGGAAGGGGACGGTGCCGGGTCACAAAAAGAGGGGCGACACTCCGTAAAAAGTGCCGCCCCCAGGTGCCTCGAAATGTGTAAGCCGGCGTCAGGCTGCTTGGCTGAAATCCTCCTCTTCCTCGTGATCGATCACTGCATCGTCGCCGGTGTCGAGATCGCCATCCTCGTCCTCGTCCGGATCGATGCCGGTCTCGTCGTCGGCGAAGCTGGAGCGGAGCGGCGTGCGTGCCGCCTTCTCGATCGCGTCGAAACGCATCGCCTCGGGCAACCAGGCCGTCGCCTTCTCGCGGATCTCCGCTTCGACGATGCCCTGACCGTTGCACAGCGAGGCACAGGTGCCGGCAAGGTCGCCCTTCTTGGCGTCCTTGTAGCGGCCGCGAAGGATCGGGCCTCCGATCTCCTCGAGCGCGTCGAGCATGACGGTCTTCTTGACCCGGCCGAAGAAGTTCTCGGCCGTCGGGCGCCACCAATTTTCGACCTGGATGTCGAGAAGACGACCGAGATGGTCGTGGAAGCCGTTGCTGCGATAGCCCTCGGCGACGTTGAGCGTCGGTTCGAGGGTACGTGCTATCGAAAACGCGACCCACTCGCCCCGGGCCTCGTCATCGAGCGCTCGGAAGGCGTCGAAGCGCGCGGTCATGGTCGGCAGACCCGCCCAGCTCGTGTCGAGCTTCTGGCGCTGATCGTCGATGGTCTGCGATGCCATCGATCCCTCGTCGCGGAACCCGAAGATCGGGAAGCCCGCGGCGCTCGACTTCAGGGTCGAGTGGTTGGGGATGTGGGCCTGCTCGAAGACCACGTTCTGCGCCATCAGGAAGATGGTCAGGTCGAGGGCCATCGTCGGGTCGCTGGCAACGTGGGCGACGAGGATCTGGCGACGCTGGGTCGCCAGTTCGTCGATCAGTGTGGCGCTGAGTTTCGGACCCTGCTCGCCGTCGCCGGCATCGCTGTCCCCGGCTGCGCCGCCCGATTCCTTGGGCGGCGCGTTCGGGTCCACGACCGGCTTTTCGCTGAACAGGCGGGTGTGGACGCGGGGTTGGCCGTCGCCCCCGATATAGACGAACGTCCCGATCTGCGCTTTCAGCGCCGGATCGATCTCGTGACGAGCGTCTTCGATGGTTTCAAGCTCGCGCTCGATCGCCTCGATACGGGCGTTCGCCGCCTCGGCCTCGGTGCTGCCGTCGGGCAGTTCCTGCTCGAGCTGTTCGATCAGGGCGTCGTTCTCGGCCGACAGAACCTCGACACGCGCGGTCTCGTCCTCGGTGAGGGCGCGGGCCGGAGCGTGATACTCGTGAAGCTGGCGCTCCAGGTCGTAGGGGACGTGCGTCGCCGCGATCGGCGTAACGAACGCGAGACCTTCGGCCTGCGCCAGTTCGGCCGCTGCGGCTTCGAGCTTCGAGGCGGCAAGCGTCTCGATCAGGTCGACGTCGATCCAGTTCTCATCGCCTTCCGTGGCGAAAAGGTCGCCCTCGATGCGACCGCCTGCTGCGACATAGGCCTCGCGACCGACAAACCGCGCTTTGGCGTCGTTCGCCTTGACCGTGCCGTTGAGGATCGCGCGACGGATGTTATCGGGATTGTCGCCATAGTATGCCGTACTCATTTGGGCGAACACGCGCGTCTGGCGATCGACGTCGGTGGTGACGGCGTAAGCCTGCGCCACGCCGAGCGTGATCTCGCCGGCTGCGAGCGCCTCGAAGACAGGAGGGGCCAGCTCGGCAAGGCGCACGCGCTGCTCGACGAACCGGGTGGTCACGCCCTGACGCTTGGCGACGTCCTCGGCGGTCATCCCCTTCTGGATCAGGAAGTTGAACGCGGTGCATTCGTCGGCCGGATTCATGGGCACGCGCTGGAAGTTCTCGGCGAGGCTTGCCTCGATCGCGTTGTCGTCGTCGCTCAGCACGAGGACGGGAACGGTGTGGTCAGCGGGGAGGGTGCCCTGCTCGATCAGGAGCTGGAGCGCGCGCAAGCGCCGACCGCCTGCCTTCACGGTGAACGTACCCGCCTTCTTGAGCGGGGTGACGATCAGGTTCTGCAATAGCCCCTGGGCTGCGATATTCGCGGCGAGGGTGTCGATCCCTGCGTCACGGTTCGATTTGCGCACATTGTCCTTCGACAGCGACAGGTTCTTGACCTTCACGGACTGGATCATCGGTCATACTCCATTCGAGATAAGCGCGCCGTTGTCCGACGGTCACGCGAGCCTGCTCATCAAGCTCAAAAAGCCGAAGGCTCCCTCCCCTCCCTTTGATGATCGGGAAGAGAGCCTTGTGTCGGTTCAGGCGGTGATGCGGTCGATCACGGTCGCGGCCGTGGCGACGGGAATGAACATCCGCGTCTTGTGCTGGATGATCTCGGTGAAGCATCCGCCCGCCTTCAGCTCGGCCAACCGCGTGTGCGGCCAGTCGAGCAGTTCGAGCCGCTGCTGTCCGGCGACCAGGCTGCGCTTCAGCCGGTACGCACCAAGCGCGGTGATCTCCCCGCTGCCCATGACGTGCTTGGCGGTCTCGGCTCCCGACACCGTGATGGTGGCGGCGATGCCGAAGGCGTCCGCGAGCTTGGTCACCAGCGGGGCGGGGACGATGCGGCCGAGAAAGGACTGGCCGTCATCGGTATTCAGACGCCAGACCTGCACGTGATCGTCGGGCAAGCGATCCCATACCGGCAGGAGCAGGCCGGTGACGAGGTAGAGCGTGTTGGTGCGGGTCTTGCCCGACATCTCCTCGACCTCGGCCTGCCACAGCGCGGAGAACTCCGCTTCGCTGGCATCCTCCCACATCGTCTCGAGGAGAAGATCCTGCCGCATCCGTTCGGTGCGGGTGGGGCGGACGAGCTCGTAGCGGCGCACGATCTCGCCATCGTCGTCGGTGAGCGAGTAGGTACTGCACCGGATCGCGGCCTTGCCCGACTTGCGATTGACGATCGGGCGGGCGTCCTCGCCGAGGATCCGCAAAGCGCGATCGAGCGCGAGCGGCTTGTAGCGTTCCTCGGTTTCCAACCGGAGGATCTCGGTCTCGGCGCCGCTCGTCTGGTCGCGCCGGATGACGGTGCGATCGAGGATCGTGATGCGCTCGGCGTTGATGCTCTCGACGCCAAGATCGAGCGTGCCGGCTTCCTTGGCCGCCTCGATCCGGGCTTCGATCAGGCCGAGATACTCGTCGAAGATCGCGTTCTGCATGGCGATGCGCAGCGCAAGGATGCGATTGAGCCAGCGCTGGATCGGGGGCATCTCCTCCTTGAGGCCGCCACCTTCGCCCTCCAGCTCGAGGCCGGTGAGTTTTTGGAATTCGTCCAGCGTGGTGGAGCGCAGCTTGCCATTGGCGAGCAGGCGGAACCACTGTTCGAGCGATTCCTTGGCATAGTCGCTTTCGAGATTGTCGCGCGGGTCGAACAGGCCCTGACCGCCGGTCTGCCGCTGCCCGCGGGTGAGCGCGCCCAGGCTGTCGAGCCGGCGTGCGATCGTTGAGATGAAGCGACGTTCGCCCCGGCAGTCCGTCGACACCGGTCGGAACAGCGGTGCGGTCGCCTGATGGGTGCGGTGTGTGCGACCGAGCCCTTGGATGGCGGCGTCAGCGCGCCAGCCCGGCTCGAGGAGGTAGTGATTGCGGCGCGACTGGTTTTCGCACGTCAGGCTCGCATGATAGCTGCGGCCGGTGCCGCCAGCGTCGGAGAAGATCAGGATCTTCTTCTGCCCGCGCATGAAGGCGTCGGTCTCGGCGAGGTTGGTGCGGGGTGAGCGACTTTCGACGCGCTGGCGGCCGTGCGCGTCCATAATGACGCGACGGCTGCGCCCCGTCACCTCGGCAACCGCATCGGTGCCGAAATGCCCGATGATATGGTCGAGCGCGGATCCGACGATCGGCAGCGCGCAGAGCTGCTCGAGGAGGGTGTCGCGCATATCGAGCGCCTCCTGGCTAAAGACGGGGCGGCCGTCCTCGTCGGACATCGGTTCGGAGCGGGTCTTGCCGGTCTCGTCGACGAAGGTTTTCATCTGCCGGACCGGGAAGGCGGCCGTGAGGTACGACATGAGAAACTCCCTCGGCGAAAGCTCGATGTCGAGGTTCGCGCGCTCTTCGATGGTCAGCGCAGCCAACGCGCGGTTGAGCATCGCCTCGGACGTCGAGACGAGCTGGATGACGACGCTCTCGCCGCGGGCGAGATCGGCGCGGATCGCGGGAACGAGCGAGGGCAGCTTCATGCCGATCAGGAGCTGGCAGAAGAAGCGCTGCTTGGTGGATTCGAAGATCGACAGCGCGGCCGCCTTGGCGCCGCTGTTATAGGTGTCGTTCGAGAAGCTGTCCGTCACGCGGGTCGCGTCCAGCGCCGCGCGCAGGTTCGCGTGGATGATCGCCCACGCATCCGCATAGGCGTCATAGACTTCGATCTGGTCAGGCGTGAGCTTGTGTTCGAGGATATCGTATTCGACACCGGCGAAGCTGAGCGCACGCGAAACATAGAGACCCTGCATTTTCAGGTCGCGCGCGATCAGCTCGAGCGCGGCGATCCCGCCTCGGCGCAGCGAGTCGACGAAAGTCCGGCGATCGGCGAAGGCCGTGCCCGGACCCCACAGGCCAAGCCGCGTTGCATAGGCGAGGTTGTTGACGTCTGACGCGCCGGTCGCGGACACGTAGAGGACGCGGGCGCGCGGCAGGAGGTTCTGGAGCCGCACGCCGGCGATGCCCTGGTCGGACCCGTCCTTGGTGCCGAAGCGGCCTTCGCCGCCTGCGACACCGGCCATCTCGTGCGCCTCGTCGAATACGATCATGCCGTCATAATCGTCGCCGACCCATTCGAGGATCTGCTGGAGCCGGGTGCCCTTGTCACCGCGATTGGAGCGCAGCGTGGCATAGGTGAGGAACAGCACACCTTCGGCCGCGCCGATCGGCGTCCCGAGTTTCCACTGGTTGAGATGCTGGATGTCGAGCGCGAGACCTCCGACCGCGGTCCAGTCGCGCCGCGCGTCCTCGAGCAGCGTCTCGGTCTTGGAGACCCAGATGTGCTTGCGGCGACCGCGCAGCCACTGGTCGAGGATGATCGCGGCGACCTGGCGGCCCTTGCCGGCGCCGGTGCCGTCACCGAGGAAGAAGCCGGTCCGGTAGGGACGGCCATCCTCCGATGGTGCGATCGAGAGACCTTCCTCGACCGGCTTGAACAGGCCGGGGATGTCGCGCTCGAAGGCGTCGCCGGCATAGATCAGCGTCTCGAGCTGTGCGTCGGAGAGCGTCTTCGCGTCGACGACGGCTTGCGGCAAGGTCGGGACGTAGGTCGGCCGCGGCGCGGTGATCGAGCCCATGGCGATCGATTCCACCAGCGCGGTCGGGTGCGCCGATGCGCAGCCGATCGCGATGCGGCTGGGCCGATAGGGCAGGTACACACCGACAGACTCGCCGGTCGGAAGTGGCTCGGGGAAGACGGTGTAGTCGATCGGGGTCGCGGTCTGCGACCGCGCGGCTTTTGCGGGTGGTGCGCTCAGGCGCGGTTTGCTCGTCAAGCCGCTAAGAAGCGAGTTGCGCCCGCTCGGGCGGACGAGCAGCGAGGCCGAGCGTGCGACACGCGCGGACACAGGCGGAGCGGCCTTTGCGGCGATCGCCGCGAGCGCATCGGCGAGCGTCGCGCAGCGGATCAGCTCGGCCGGCGTGCCGGTGCCTTTCTCCAGCACCATGATCTTCACCGTCTGGCTGGTGCCATGCTTCGCATAGGCGTTGCCCGGCAGCTCAAGGTGCAGCGTGAGGGTGCAGCCCTCCGTCGCTTTGGCCCAGGCGCGGCTCGATATGTCCACGCGATCGGGCAGGATGGCAGCGCAGCGGCCTCCGGTGCCCAGACGCATCAAGGCGGCGCGCAGATGCCGGAACGCTGCAAGCGGGTCGGCGTGCCGACCGACGCTGCGCGAGAAGGGAGGATTGATGAGGACGGCCGTTGGCCGGATGGTTGGTTCGAGCAGATCGTGGATCAGCTCGCCATCGTGGCGCGTGACAGTGACGCCCGGGAAGGCGGAGCCAAGCATCTCGGCGCGGGCCGGATCGATCTCATTGAGGACCAGGCGGGCACCGGCGCGGTGCGCGAAGACGGCGAGCAGGCCGGTGCCGGCAGAGGGTTCGAGAACCATATCCGTGGCGGCGATCCTACCGGCGAGCGCAGCGAGGTAGGCGATCGGCGCCGGGGTCGAGAATTGCTGAAGCTCGATTTGCTCCTCGCTGCGGACGGTATGCGTGGGCAGGCCGGCGACCAGATTGGTCAGTGCGGCAAGGCAATCGCCCGGAGTGGACGGAAGCTCGGCCTTCGCCAGGTACATGACCTCGGCGAGTTCGAGCATGTCGTAAGCGTCGCGGAGCGACCAACGACCGTCGGCCGAGGATCCGCCATAGGCTTGCTCCATGACCCACAGCAGCGTGTCGCGCTGGAGCGATCCGTTCCTTGCGATGGTCTCGGCGACCGCCTTGGCGGCCGTGATCGAGGGTTCGGTGAAATCGAGTTCGAGAGCTGCGGCTGAAGTGCGCATCGAGGCCTCCGGTTTTATCGCCCGGTGCTCATCACCGGATCAACAAGCCGAAGGCTCCCTCTCCTCTCAATCCGGGTTCTTGGGGCGCGGCTTGGGATCGAACACTTCGGTCGGACCGAAGCTCTCGCCGAATCTTGGAATGACAAGCCCGACGCCCTTTCCAAGGGCGGTCGGAGCTTGGGCTATGATGTGATATTCCTCGGGATGGCGACGGAAATGAAGCCACTGCGCGAAGCGTCCAGCTATGGTGCCGCGATCGTGAGCGACAGCCGCCTCCAGTGCGGCGATCGCGCTGGAGGCGTCGTCCAAAGCGCCGTCCAAGCCGCTCACCGACATCCCGTTAAGGTACATGGGGGAAGAACTGAATCTGCTTCAGCACGGCCAAAATCCGTTCCCAAACCTTGCGCGAGGGGCGTCGGGTATCGGGAACAAGCGCGTTCTCGATTGCGCGGTTAGCGCGACCGATCATCGTAATGACGTCGTGCGCGCGGTGCGGCAGCGCGGAGAAGTCGCGGGGAGATGTTGGTGCGTTCATGGCGGTTCCTATGTCGTGAGGGGCACGCAGTCGCGTTGGCAACTCGAAGCCGGCTAGTTCCACAAGCGATCGCGAGAGGAAGCGACGGCACTCGTCGTCATCTCGTCCGGTCGGCCGAATGTTGCCTCGATGGAGGCGGCCAGCGCCGCCAGAAAATCGGGATCTTCGATTGCCTGGGTCGTGGGATCGGGCGTCATGACGTCGGCCAGCTCTCCAGGCGTCGGGGCGCGACGCATCGCGGCGCAGGCCGCGATATAGGGCTGGGCGGCGTCGGTCTCGACCCAGCGCCAGAAGGCCGGCCCTTGGCCGAACCACCCCGAATGGAACATGTCGGTGACGGTTTGCGGATTGTAGATCGAGGTCGGTTCGGGCGTGAAACGCGCCGCGATATCTGCCGCCAGAACATCCTGCGCCGTTACATCGGCTTTCGCCGCCTCAAGATCGATATCTTCGGATTTCGCGGGGAGGGGTCTGCGTCCCTCGGCGAGCCAATACCGCAGGTGAGGCTCGGCCTCATCGGTGATCGCCCAACGCGAAAGCGCCAGATCGTCGGGAAACGCGCCTGATTTCGCCATATAGAGCAGGGCTTCCTTCACGTCCTTGTCAGAGAGCGTCATCGGTCAAACTTTCCTCTTCGCATCGATACCGCACGAAAGGTGCGCTCTCCAGGCGTCGTTCCAGTCGTCGTGATGCTCGGGCACGCGGTTGACGAGCTCGCGCCCGTTGGCGGTGAGATGGTCGCGAGCCTTGGCCATCATTCGATCGGCCGCTCGCCCGCGATCGCCATAGACGATGATGCGGCGTACTTTCTCCGGGATGGCGACAAAGGCGAGGCGCTCGACGCCGCCCAAGGCCCAGGTGGGCGTGCCGAACCATTCCATCGCGGACAGGGCGTCCTCGATGCCTTCGGCGAAACCCAGCTCGTCGGTCGCCGGCGCGAGCCGGATCGCGGCGGTGCCGAGCAGGCCCAGCGAGACCTTGGACTTGGGCATCGGCTTGTGGAGCACATTGTCGGGATCGAGGAACGTGCGTTGCACCGCGACGACGCCCAGGTCGTTTTCGACGGCCGCGATCATGGCGGGCATCGTCCGCTTGGACGGGCCCGATCCGTGGATCGTCGCCGCATTGAAGCGCAGCGACTTGGGGAATGGGCCGGAAAGGCCGCGCGCGAGGAGATACTCCTCGGCAAGCGTGCCGGTGATCGGCTGACTGGCTTTCCAGAGCCGGAGCGCGAGCGCGCCCATGTCGCGCTTGGGCTTGGCTTCGGGCATCGAGACGGCTGTGCGATCGTGGAGCTTGCGGCGCTGCAGGGCCTTGAGGACTTCGACCGTCGTGCAACCGGCAAAGCAGTGGAACAGGATCGCTGTGTCCCCCAGACGGACTGACAGGCTCGGAGAGCCGTCGTCATGCGCTGGACAGCGGCATTCGCCGCGCGTGCCGCGCCAGATTCCGCCGAGCTTCTCGACGATATCCTTGGCGCGGACCTCAGCGTCTAGCGGGAGACGTGCCATGGCGATCGTCCTGTGGGTTTGATGGATTTCGGTCATGGGTGCCTCCGGAAAAATTGAACCGAAGAGCAGCCGGCATCCTCCCCTCTGTGGCGGCGATCGCCGCCCGGGTCCGCATCGTCGCCAAAGGATCTAGCGCCGAACTCGTCCTTTTTCGGTGATCGATCATGCGCCGCTCCGCGTCGCACTGGTAGACGTGCCGGCGTTCTTTCGTTGGAGCGGCCGAAGCCGCGCGGCGATATCGGCCGTGGTGAGCTTGCCGGCGGGAAGGCGGATCGTGCGATAGCCGGCCGAAGCGGTCATCGCGTCACGTTGACGATCGCGTGCAGCGTCGTGGCTGCGATCGTCCAGCTCGACCAGCGCGAGGATCGCGCCGGACGTGCGGTCTTCGATCACGAAGTCGACGATCTTCAAGGAAAATTTGTAGCGGGTGCGGGTCGCCTCGTTGCGACCGAAGCCGCCCTTGGGCTGCAAGAGCGCGCCCATCGAGACCTGCACATGCACGCGGGTATGGGGGAGGACGCGTTCGATGATGCCGCGCGCGGCGCGCTCGCGTTCGGTGAGCAGCGCCTTGGCGCGGACGCGGGGCGTGCGCGGGATTGCCTTGGCGATCGCGGCCAGGACGATGACCACGACCAGCGCTGCGAGGAGCAACTCGGGTCGCGTGTAGTGCGTCATAATGCGGTTGGATTTGGTGAGAGGGCCGGGAGGGCGCGCGCTGTGCGCGCCCTCCCGGCCAGGCGAGGATCGTCACCCGGGAGGGCCGAGACCGCGTGCGGGCTCGGTCGGCGCGTAGCGCCGATAGAGCCGTGCCGAAGGCCGCCCCCGCGTCCCATCAGCTATCCGAGTCTTCGGTGTCGGCCTTGGTCAGCACTGAAAACGTGTCGGCGATCAGCTCGGTGCGGTACGATGTATCGTTGGCTTCGCCATGCTGGCTTTCACGCACTCGCCCGGTGATGTGAACAAGATCGCCTTTATTGGCATTGTCGACTTGCGAAGCGACGTTTGAGAAACACACCACGCTGTTCCAATGTGTATCGGTCTTCCACTCCTCTCCGTCACGCCGATTATAATTCGCCGCGACGCTGACGTACTTCACTTTTTCACGCGACGTGATCTTACCGATCCGACCGATGATCCGAAATTCCGCAATATTCTGAGGCATCATACTCTCCTTTGCTGAAGTGGAATGCTGAAACCGCCCGGTTCATAAAGCGCTATTCGCGCTCCTGCTCGGGATGTTGGAAATGGTATTTGGCGATGTTTTCGGGCGTCGCGTAAAGCTGGTACGCGTGTGTCCAGTCGTGACTGATCTCGCGCTGCGCGGTCTGGAGCGGCACTTGGTGCGTGCAGACCAACCGCCACAGCACGTAGGCGAGGACGTTTTTGTCGCCGGCGTTCGCCTGACCCTCTCTCGGTTGAAGCCAGAGGTCGTGCATGTCGAGCGGCGCTCCTCCGATCGAGATTGGGATTAGATGGTCCAGCTCATAATCGGCCATGCGTTCGCCGGGGTGTTGCGCATCCATCATGCGCCGTTTTAGCGGCCCGGTGATCGAATAGGCGGGTCGTGCCGACCGGGCGTAACCCGGGCGGCAGATCGTGCCGTCGATGTTGGCCTGCGTAATGGCCGGGTCGACCGCGCCCGGTGTTTCGGGCGGTGGAAGAAGCGCGGCCCGATTTTTAGGGATCAGGGGAGAGCGAATTACCTTGGATAGGCCGGCGACGGCATCGCACACGGACCCGTCGTTCGTTGGGGTGCAGCCGAGCGGGGCGGACCCGGCAGCGCCGTGGTCGAGCGTGGGGTGATGCCACAAGACGATCCCTCCGAGGATCGCGGCGCCGCCCAGGAGCGCGCGCAGTCTCACGAAGGGCCGGTCGGAAGGGCTGTGACCCGCTGCGGGTTTCGTTCGGTCACTACGCGCCGCTCCTGGTCATTCGTCCATAGCTTGTCCGATATTATCGCCAGATCGTTTCAAGACAACCCGTATAAGGGAAAGCGGCAAATGAGACGCGCTCAATGGTCGAGCGACGGCTGTTTAAGGGCGCTGAGCGTCGAAAAACGCGATCAGCAGGCACGACGGTCGCCGTTTGGGAGCTGCCCAAGCCGCTTGCTCCCATCGGGGAGCATTCCGGAGCCGAAGGCGACGGTCCCGAATTTTGGTTTTGCAGTGGTGGTGGTTTGCGGCGCTGCCGTTGCCTTAACAACCGAGCCCGTCAGGGCCGACTCATCGGCCGACTAGGCCGATTCCTCATATCCACTTCCATATATAAACTTGAGTCTTGAGGTTCCGTACCTCCATGACACTCACGGGCCTGTTGCTCGCGAAGCGAGCGGCGATCGTGCCGGTAGGCTGCGATTATCAGCGGGGCGCGCGATGGCGCATCGGTCGGCATTAGCCGCTTGCGTTCAGCCTCGGGAGTCTGTGCGAGCATCACTGCGTGGTCCTCGAGCGCGATCTCGCGGCGAGTACGTTCGTCATCCGGTATGGGAGCGTCGATCTTGAGGAATTTCGCGAGCCAGCGTGGCAGTGCAAAGCGATAGAGGTTGGATGTTTGCTTGCTGCGCGATCCTTTCTCGCGGTCGCACTCATAGTCGAAACGCCTGACCCACTCGGTCAGCCCGATCGCCGCAAGCGCCTTCAACTGGCGGATGACGGTCGAACGCCCCAGCTTGGTCCATGCCGCGATCGTCTCATACGCGGGCATGACCCAACCCTTTCGGTAATGCGCCTCCTGGAGGAGGCGTCGTAGGATTTTGAGACCGCTAGGGGTCAACGCGGCCAGCTTCTGCTCCTCCTTGGTTAGCTCGCGCTTGTCGCGGCGTGCCGCTGTGCAGGCGTCCAGGCCAAGGTCATGCCCGCGGTAGGCGGCGTTCATGATTGCCTTGCTGGTTGCGGTGGTAAGCCGCACCGGAAAGCTCGCCTCGGCATCGCTGCCGGTCTGAATGCTCTTTGCCCAGACAGGTTCGCGCGTGATGTGAAGACCGCCTTTGCCGGGGCGGTTGCGGGGGGCAACAGCCAGCGCGAGCGCGTGTTGCCCGACGCTGCGATCGGTGCGTCGGTCGAGCTGGTCCAGGCCGCAAATCACACGAAGCGGATATACCGGCACCCCGGCCCCTCGCTGTGCCTCCTGATGATCCAGCGCCATCTGGATGGCGAGGTCATCGATGCCTTCGGCGCGCAGTTCATCAACGATCGAGCCGGCCCGCTCCATCGATCTTTGCAAGGTAAATCCCATCGTTCGTCCCCTCGTTCGAGGGACCGTCAGCAGGCAAAGTCATGCCGTGGCGCGAAGCACGCTCTCTTGATCCGGGGATCGTGATGCTGTAGGAGGGGGCTGTTAGTGGGTTTTGAAACCAGCCTTGCATCGTCGCCAAACGATGCTCTTACAGATCAGGGAGCCCGGCCTTGCGCCGGGCTTTCTTTTATCCGCTCACGGCCCGCTCCCTTTGAATAAGCTCGAGCTGCACGGCAGGGTTCGACAGGTCGTTGCCGACTTCGGCAAAGATCATCTCGAAAACCGGCCCGCAAGCTATGCCGCGAAAGCGCCGCTGGATCTGCTTCACGTAGTCCACAAGGTCGTTGGGGACGATCGGAGAGATCTTGCGAAGGGTGTTTTTGTCGGCAGCCTGTAGCGCGAAGGTCTCGGGACTGAATGTCGCCTTCGACTTCGCGATGACGCGTGCGATCACCGCATCGCGCGAACGCAATTTGTATCGTTTTTTCAGGACATCGATTTGGTCGATGACCTCTGGCCGGACGGACATGGCCATATTTTGGTGGCCGCTCGCGTAGAGCGCGTCCCGCTGCTGCTGGACGAGTTCCCTGACGATTTCCTTCTGATTCTTTTTTTCCGGCCGTGCCATGATTCGAGGCTTAACGATTCCGGCGCTGGTTTGTCAAAGGACCGCGCTAGATTTACTGTAAATAGAATCTGGTGCGTGGCGGCGCCGTTCGCGATAAGGCGGAAAACAGGAGAGCGGCCGTCCCGGTTGACGCTTGCGCGATAAGAGACGCCGTTGATGGTCAAATTCGTCGACCTGGAAGATATTCCGCACCCCAGAGCCGTCCTTTTCGGTGCGCGTCTGAAGGAATCCCGCAAGGCCCTCAAACTGACCCAGACCCAGCTCGTCGGGCGAACCGGCATAACGCCAGGGTATCTTTCGGAGATAGAGAACGGTCGCGCAAATCCGACGCTCGAGATGATGGTGAAGTTGTCCGATGCGGTCGGCGTAGATGTTTCGATACTGCTGATACCCGCTGACGCGGGGAGTAAGGGCTAAAAAGCCTTATAAATTACAGATTTATGGCAATGCTTTTCCATTGCCGCCGGTCGGAGACAGACTTAGAACGATTCGCAAGAAGCGGCGCGAACTTCAGACGCCTTGCTCGAATAGTCATTCCAGACTGTTGGGGGTCACTGCACGAAAGTGACATTTACGTACGCCAGGCCCGAACGAACAGCGAACGGCGTCGGTGTTAACGTCGGAATGGGATGACGACAGCCTTATCGAGGAAGGCGCCCATGCCCTCCGTGTCGACGGTCTGACGAAAAGCGGCATAAGCGGCATCGTCGGTCGCGAACATGTCGTTCCAGACCGTGGAGGTCCCGTGCTCGTTCTCGACCTCGAGCGACCATCCAGGCTCATTCTCCAGCCTGATGATGTTGACCGTTACCCTGACGCCCTGCTCTTCGACGATGCCGGACAGGCTCGAAGTGACAATGTTGGGGTCGCGTTCGTCCATCAGCTTTGCCTCATGTTCTGTCCGCTGCGTTGGCAGCGGTGCGTTCAAGCGCCTTGTAGAGCGCGGTTTTCCCGACCTTGAGACGGGTAGCGGCTTCACGAACGGTCAGGCCTGCAGCGATATGATCGCGTGCCTTGCGCAACTTGTCGGGCGTGATGACGGGGCGCCGACCGCCAAGGCTTCCTCGTTCACGCGCTGCTTTCAATCCGGCGTTGGTACGTTCGCGGATCAGGTCGCGTTCAAACTGAGCGAGCGATCCAAAGATGTTGAACACCAACATCCCTCCTGAAGTGGTGGTATCAATCTGCTCTGTGAGCGAACGAAAGCCCACGCCACGCTCGGCGAGTTCGCCGACCGTATCGATCAGGTGGCTCATCGAGCGGCCGAGCCGGTCCAGCTTCCAGACCACCAGGGTGTCGCCGGCGCGCAGATAGGCAAGCGCTTCGGCGAGACCCGGTCGATCGGTCTTCGCGCCGGACGCATGGTCGTCGAAGATGCGCTCACATCCGGTCGCGGTCAGCGCATCGTGCTGGAGCGTCAGCTTCTGATCGCCGGTCGAAACCCGGGCATAGCCGATCAGTGCCACAAACCGTCCCGATCTGTCCGTTTTCCCATCGATTTGCATTCTTGTCCGAATCGCCATCGCGGGTCCAGAGTTGACGGACATATTCCTGCTGTCCGCCAGAGGACCGTCTGACGGACAGGCACGAGAAAGGTCGTAGCGCATGGCAAGGCGGCGATTGCTGACACGCGAGGCGCTCGCGCAGCATTATGATCCCTCGATTGATGAGCGCGAGATTAGCCGGCACTTCACCCTGACCCGCCAAGATCTCGATCTTGTCGGCGAACGTCGGGGAGCGGCGAGCCGGCTCGGCTTTGCAATGATGCTGCTTTACATGCGTTGGCCAGGCCGGGTCCTGGAGGCGGGCGAGAAACCGCCTGCTGCCATCCTCGCCTTTGTCGCCGATCAGGTCGACGTGTCGACGAGAGAGTTCGAGGATTACGGTCGCCGCGATGAAACTCGCCGCACCCATCTTGCCGACCTGATGCAGCGGTTCGGCTATACCGCGTTCGATCGAAATCACTCACGTGCGATCGTGGCGTTCGCAATGCCGGTGGCCCAGACGATTGCCCAACCTTTCCAACTCGCCAGCACTGTGATCGATGAACTGCGCCGGCGACGAATACTCCTGCCGCCACCAGCGGTGATCGAGGCGATCGTCAGGCGCGCCCGTCAACAAGCCGAACACCTCACCCATGAGCTCCTGACCAACGGCATCGCGCCTGACCAGCTCAAGATGCTCGATGCCTTGCTGACCCGGCGAGCAGATCAAGGACCGACCTGGCTCGCCTGGCTGCGCAATGCGCCGCAATCGCCGGCACCGCGCAACATCCTGCGGCTGCTGGAACGGCTTGAACATGTCCGGACGCTCGGCCTGGATCGGGCACGCGCCGCCATGATCCCGGCGGTCACGTTCGAAAGGCTCGCTGACCAGGCAGTCCGGATCACGCCGCAGCACCTCGGCGAGCTCAGCCCTATGCGCCGCCACGCGACACTGGCAGCTGCAACCACTCGTCTTGAGGAAAGCCTCACCGACGCCACACTCACCATGTTCGACAAGCTGCTCGGCAGCATGGCCCGTCGCGCGGAGAACCGGACGCGCGACAAGGCGCTCAGGACAGTGCGTGAAATGCAGGGGCATCTTCGCACCCTGACCAATAGCTGCCGCGTGCTGATCGATGCGCACGCCAAGGGCATCGAGTCTCTTGCGAGTATCGGCCCGTTCAACTGGGAGCAGTTCGGATCGGCTGTCGCTCAGGCTGAAGTTCTCGTCCGGCCCGAAACCATCGACCGCACCGCCGAACTGATTGAGCGGCATCGCACGGTGAAGCTGTTTGCCGGGCAGTTTTTGAATGCGTTCAAATTCCGTGGCGCAAAACCGGTTCAGCCAATCCTCGACGGTCTCACGATCATCGCCGATCTTTACCGGTCTGGAAAACGGCGCCTGCCCGACAAGGTGCCATTACGCTTCGTACCAACAGGCTGGCGTCCGTTCGTAATTCGTGACGGTGTTGTCGATCGCGCGGCTTACGAACTTTGCCTATTATCCCAGCTTCGCGATCGGTTGCGGGCCGGCGATATCTGGGTAGCGGGAAGCCGGCAGTTCCGAGACTTCGACAGCTATCTCATTCCACCTACCACCTTCGCGGCGTTGCGTGACAAGGGACCGCTTCCGCTCGCGATTGAAGCCGGGTTCGATCTTCACATCGAGGGTCGTCGCCAGCGTCTGGATAGCGCAGTCGAGAGGGTGACGGTGCTTGCCCGACAGGGCGAACTGCCTCAGGTCCGCCTCGACGAGAACGGCTTGATGATCTCGCCGCTGAAGGCGATCACGCCTCCCGCAGCGGAGGTCGCCCGCCGTACAGCTTATGACCGCCTACCCCGGGTGAAGATCACCGATATCCTGCTCGATGTCGATGCGTGGACCGGGTTCAGCGACTGTTTCACTCACCGGCGTTCCGGTCGACCGGCAGACGACCGGAACGCTCTGCTGACCGTGGTCCTTGCCGACGGCATCAATCTAGGGCTGACCCGCATGGCGGACAGTTGCCGTGGTGCCAGTCTGCGCCAACTCGCCCATCTGCATGACTGGCACATCAGCGAGGCGGCTTACGGTGAGGCGCTTGCACGCTTAATCGACGCCCATCGTGCACTGCCGCTGGCCGGATTGTGGGGAAGCGGCATCAGCTCGTCGAGCGACGGACAGCAATTCCACGCTGGCGGGCGCGGCGCTGCAATCAGCGACATCAATGCGCGCAACGGCAACGAGCCTGGGGTATCTTTCTACACCCATGTTTCGGACCAGTATGGCCCGTTCAGCTCCCGCGTGATCGCCGCGACCGCTGGCGAAGCTCCTTACGTGCTCGACGGCTTGCTGTACCACCACACCGGGCTGTCGATCGAAGAGCATTATACCGACACGGGTGGCGCCTCCGATCATGTGTTCGGGTTGATGCCGTTCTTTGGCTATCGCTTCGCGCCCCGGCTGCGCGATATCAAGGAGCGCCGCCTACATCTTCTGCCTGGCCAAGAGACGGGACCATTGCTTGCAGGGATGGTTGGTGACCCAATCGCCCACGACCATGCAGCTGCGCATTGGGACGAACTGCTGCGGCTTGCCACCTCGATCAGAACTGGGACCGTCACCGCCTCGGCAATGTTGCGCAAGCTATCGGCCTATCCTCGCCAGAATGGCCTTGCGCTGGCGCTGCGCGAGATCGGCCGGCTCGAACGCTCGATCTTCATGCTCGACTGGTTGCAGGACATTGACCTGCGTCGGCGCACTCAAGCTGGATTGAACAAGGGTGAGGCACGCAACGCGCTCGCCCGCGCGTTATTCTTCAACCAACTTGGCGAGCTGCGCGACCGGCGGTTCGAGAACCAGTCCTATCGGGCGTCAGGCCTCAATCTGTTGGTCGCCGCGATCATCCTGTGGAACACCCGCTATCTTGAGCAGGCGCTGACCGGCATGGAAACCACAGACGAGGTGGCCCGCCATATCGCGCCGCTGGGCTGGGAGCACATCTCGCTCACCGGTGATTATAGCTGGGAACGTGACGACCGGCCGCCACCGGACCAGCTGAGGCCGCTTCGCACGTCGCCGTCACTGCTAGCCGCGTAATTGGAGTTGGAGGGACAGCTCCCACCCCTTGAAAGCAGCGTTGAAACGTTAGCGTCCGCCCACGGCCGTCCAGCGGCGCTTCCACCGATCAAGCGACCGCTTTCGGGTTGCGCCAGCGGCCAGTTCTATGGCGATGTCTGGGTGGTGAACAGAACGGCAGCCTCGCGGCGAGTTGTTGGAGATAGCTGTCGCTCAGATCGCCCGTTCCATGAGGTTCATAAGTCTCCCCTTCACCGATGTGACACCGACTGAAGCGAAGAGGTTGCGTTCGTAGAACGAAATCAGCCGCGTGTTTGCGAGAAAGCAATCAAGCCGAAGTTTCGCCCGCCCGCTGTGCTGTCCCATGATTGCCACCTGTTCGATGACGGCGGGGCCGATTCCCCGCCCAGAGCAGCTTCTCCTGACTGCGAAGGTGTGGAGGTAGATGCTGTCGCCGACCTCCCGATCGCCCCAGAATGGGTGGTCCTCCCACAAGACTCGGAACGCCGAAACCGGCGCAGCCCCTGCATAGGCGAGGAACAGCTCGCCTCGCTCAATGCGAGGCAGCATCCACTCGTCGTCGAAAGGACCGGCCCACGCCTCACTACCACGCGCTTTCTGCCAAGCGTTCGCGTCCTCCACTATAAAGGCGAAGTCACGCTTTGTCTCGATTGCGGCTTGTCTGACGTCGATTTGCATACTGATGCATGACCGTTGTTGGTCGGAGGACCAATCTAAGTTTCTTCAAGCTATCGCTGTCAAGGGTATGGCCGCTTCCCGCAACGACGATCAGGCGTAGGAACGTCCAGAATGGGGCGTGAGCTGCCTAGCGGCTATTGGGCCAAAGCCGCAGGAAAGCCGACGTTGAATCCGGCGCTGGCCCGACGTCCGCTTGCCCCTCCAACGATCTGAAACCTGCCTTTCGGCTTGCGCCCCATTTCGGTCATTGAGGCGAGCAATCCGGACCCCCGAAAGCAGCCATTCGTTTGTCTCGATTTGTCCCGTTTCTCCATCTCCGGAGGGGAATTTCGGGAAAGAGCAATCGGGAACAGGATTCGGGAAAGCGGATCCATTCGGCGGCCGACAGCCCGACCACTTGGGGGAGGCGTCCCGCTGGCCGTTCCCAAACGAGACGGTGCCGGAGACGATCCTAACTTCGGAAAGCTTTCCTGTCCCCGTCACGGACCCTAGGCGCTGATGCGGTTGGCCACGAGTTCGTCGACCACCGCAGGGTCGGCCAAGGTTGACATGTCTCCGACTTCGCCCGGTTTCCCTTCGGCAATCTTGCGCAGAATGCGGCGCATGATCTTGCCGCTGCGCGTCTTGGGTAGGCTGGGCGCAAACTGGATCGCATCGGGCGTGGCGATCGGACCGATCTCGCTGCGCACCCATTTGCACAGCGCGGCACGCAGGGCCTCGTCGCCCTCCTGATCCGCGTTGAGCGTCACGAAGGCGTAAATGCCTTGTCCCTTGATATCGTGCGGCATGCCCACCACCGCCGCTTCCGCCACACGCTCATGCGCCACCAGCGCGCTTTCGACTTCGGCGGTGCTCATGCGGTGGCCCGATACGTTGATCACATCATCCACCCGGCCGGTAATCCAGTAATCGCCATCGGCATCGCGACGTGCGCCGTCTCCGGTGAAATAGCTGCCCGGGTAGGTGCTGAAATAGGTCTGAAAGAAGCGTTCGTGATTGCCGTAAACCGTGCGCATCTGACCGGGCCAGCTACGGGTGAGGACGAGATTGCCCTCCACCGCGCCGGCCAGTGTGCGGCCTTCGGCATCGACCAGTTCCGGAAATACACCCGGCAGCGGCTTGGTCGCCGATCCTGGCTTCGCCTCCGCCGTGCCGTTCACGGGCGCGATCAGCGCCGCGCCAGTTTCGGTCTGCCACCATGTGTCGACGATGTCGCAACGCTCGCCGCCGATCACGCGGTGATACCAGTTCCAGGCCTCGGGATTGATCGGCTCGCCTACGGTGCCGAGCAGCCGCAGCCGGGACAGATCGTGTTGTTTCACCGGCTCCTCTCCTTCGCGCATCAGCGCGCGGATCGCGGTCGGCGCGGTGTAGAACACGGTGACGCCCAGACGCTGGCACGTTTCCCATAGGCGTCCGGCATCAGGATAGGTCGGCACGCCGTCAAACATTACCGTGCTGGCGCCGTTCGCGAGCGGCCCGTAAACGACATAGCTGTGGCCCGTGATCCAACCGACATCGGCCGTGCACCAGAATAGATCGTCGTCGGCTAACCCGAATAGAAGATCCGTGGTGAGCGTGACCCACAGGAGATAACCGCCGGTGCTGTGCAGCACGCCCTTGGGCTTGCCGGTCGATCCGCTGGTGTAGAGAATGAACAGCGGATCTTCCGCATTCATTGGCTCGGGCGGACAATCGGCATCGACCCCTTTGCTCAAGTCGTGCCACCACCAATCGCGGCCCTCCTTGAGATCGACCTCGGTCGTCGTCCGCTGTACGACGATAACCGTTTCGACCCCGCCCGCCTTTGCACAGGCCGCGTCGACATTGGCCTTTAGGGGAACCGACCTGCCGCCGCGCCTGCCTTCATTGGCGGTGATAACGAGCTTGGCGCCGCAATCGGAAATACGATCAGACAGACTATCGGGTGAAAAGCCACCGAACACCACCGAATGTACCCCGCCGATTCGTGTGCAGGCAAGCATGGCGATCGCGGCTTCGGGTACCATCGGCATGTACAGGACTACCCGATCTCCCTTGGCGACTCCGCGGCCCTTCAACACATTGGCGAAACGACAGACTTCCGTATGCAGTTCGCGGTAAGTGAGGGTTCGCCCCTCGCCCGGCTCGTCCCCTTCGAAAACGATGGCGGCGTTGTCGCCACGGGCATCCAGATGGCGATCGAGGCAGTTGACCGAAACATTCAGTTCGCCGTCGGCAAACCAGCGAATGCCGAAGTCGGCTTTGTCGAAGCTGCTCTCGTCCGCTTTGGTCGGGAAGACGCTCCAGTTCAGGCGGCATGCCTCGGCCAGCCAAAAGGCGTCGGGATCGCGCTCCACCGATGCTTGCATCGCGTGAAGCCTGTCGGTTGCCGCCAACATGGTGATCTCGGCCTTCTCATAGACACGGCTTCGCACGAGAAAGCGTCGGCCCGTTCCGTTGTCGAGGCTGAACATCCCGCCCCGTCCCTCCACCACGTCGAGGATCAGCTGCGTGTGCTTCCATGCCGCGAATTGCTGCGCCCCGATATAGACTGGCGTGGTGCCTATGGTGCCGAGCAGCACGTCCGATCCGCCAAGGCAAAACTCGCTGCGGGGATAAACCATCGGGCTGGAACCGTCGCAGCAACCGCCCGACTGGTGGACCAGCACCGGGCCGTGACGGTCGACGATTTCGGCCAGCAGCGCCGCTCCCGCCTCGGTGGCAATCACACGGCGAACCAAAGCGGCCCGCCCCATTTTTCCCTCGTCCTGCTCGTCACCGTTCGCCATTATACGGTCAGGTCGAGGACGACCCGCCCTTCGATCTGGCCCTGCCGCATACGGTCGAACACCGAGTTGATGTCTTCGAGACCGGCAGTCGAGATCGTCGCCTTCACCTTGCCGTCGCCAGCGAATTCGAGCGATTCCTGCAGGTCCAGCCTGGTGCCGACGATGGAGCCGCGTATGGTAATACCGTTCAGTACCATGCCGAAGATGTTGAGCGGGAAATCACCCGGCGGCAGGCCGTTAAGCGCGACGGTGCCGCCGCGCCCGATCATGCCGACCGCCTGTTCAAAGGCCTTTTCGCTCACCGCGGTCACCAGCGCGCCGCGCGCGCCTCCGCTGGTCAATCGCCTTACCGTCGTGGCGGGATCATTGTCCGTCCGTGCGTTGACCGTCTCCACCGCACCGAGCCTGCGGGCGAGGTCGAGTTTGGCGTCGTCGACGTCGACGGCGACCACCTTCATCCCCATGGCCACCGCATATTGTACCGCCATATGGCCGAGACCGCCGATGCCGGAGATGACGACCGCATCGCCGGGCCGGGTATCGGTCATCTTCAGGCCCTTGTAGACCGTCACGCCCGCGCACAACACCGGCGCGATTTCGTTGAAGCCGACATTGTCCGGCAGGTGGCCGACATAATTGGGGTCGGCCAGCACGTAGTCGGCGAACCCGCCATTGACCGAATAGCCGGTGTTCAACTGGCTTTCGCACAGCGTCTCCCATCCACCGAGGCAGTGCGTGCAGTGACCGCAAGCGGTGTAGAGCCAAGGCACGCCGACCCGGTCGCCTTCCTTCACGTGGGTCACGCCCTTGCCCACAGCGGAGACAAAGCCCACGCCTTCGTGGCCCGGGATAAAGGGCGGCTCGGGCTTTACCGGCCAGTCGCCTTCTGCGGCGTGGAGGTCGGTGTGACACACACCGGAGGCCTGAATGGCAACCTGGATCATGCCGGGCTGGACCTCGGGAACCGGAACTTCCTCGATCCGCAGTGGCTCGCCAAAGGCGCGCACGACGGCGGCTTTCATGGTCTTGCTCATGACATCTCTCCTGTAGTTTTATCGTTCGAAGGCCGGGCGGCGGGCGAAACTCCGCGTCGCCGTGCCCGGGCTGTTCGCCTCAGAAGAAGCCGAGCTTCTTCGGGCTGTAACTGACCAGCATGTTCTTGGTCTGCTGATAGTGGTCGAGCATCATGCGGTGGTTTTCGCGCCCGATGCCGGATTGCTTGTAGCCGCCGAACGCCGCGTGGGCGGGATAGGCATGGTAGCAATTGGTCCACACACGTCCCGCGCGGATCGCGCGGCCGAAGCGGTAGCAGGTGTTCGCATCCCGGCTCCACACGCCCGCGCCCAGGCCATAAAGCGTATCGTTGGCGATGTTCAGCGCCTCATCCTGGTCCTTGAAGGTGGTGACCGACAGGACCGGTCCGAAGATTTCCTCCTGAAAAATCCGCATCCGGTTATGGCCACGGAACACGGTGGGTTTTACATAGTAGCCGCCTGCAAGATCGCCTTCGAACCGGGCTGCCTCGCCGCCGGTCAGCAGTTCGGCGCCCTCCTGTTTGCCGATATCGATGTAGGATAGGATCTTCTGCTGCTGTTCGGATGATGCCTGCGCGCCGATCATTGTCTCCAGATCGAGCGGATTGCCTGCCTTGATCGCCTCAACGCGCTGGATCGCGCGTTCCATGAAGCGGTCGTAAATGTTCTCATGCACCAGTGCCCGGCTTGGACAGGTGCATACCTCGCCTTGGTTGAGCGCGAACATCACTAGGCCCTCGATCGCCTTGTCGAGATAATCGTCGTCCTCGCGACATACGTCCTCGAAAAAGATGTTCGGACTTTTCCCGCCGAGCTCCAGCGTCACCGGGATCAGGTTCTCGCTGGCATATTGCATGATGAGCCGACCCGTCGTCGTCTCGCCCGTGAAGGCAATCTTCGCGATGCGGTTGCTGCTGGCGAGCGGCTTGCCGGCTTCCAAGCCGAAGCCGTTGACCACGTTGACCACCCCGGCGGGCAGCAGGTCGCCGATGATTTCCATCAGGACCATGATCGACGCCGGCGTCTGTTCGGCCGGTTTCAATACCACGCAATTGCCTGCCGCCAGTGCCGGTGCGAGTTTCCACACCGCCATCAGGATCGGGAAGTTCCACGGAATAATCTGGCCGACCACGCCCAGTGGCTCATGGAAATGATAAGCGACCGTATCGTGATCGATCTCCGAGATACCGCCTTCCTGCGCGCGGATGCAGCCTGCGAAATAGCGGAAGTGATCGATCGCCAGCGGAATGTCCGCGGCCATTGTCTCGCGTAGCGGTTTTCCGTTGTCCCAGGTTTCCGCGATGGCGAGCTCGCGAAGATTTTCCTCCATCCGGTCCGCGATCCGATTGAGGATCAAGGCTCGCTCGCTAACGCTGGTGCGGCCCCAGGCCTCCTTCGCCGCATGCGCCGCATCCAGCGCGGCTTCGACATCGGCCGCCTGACTGCGTGCCACCTGACCAATGGATCTGCCGGTAATCGACGAGATGTTGTCGAAATAGCGCCCGTCCTTGGGCGCGGTCCACTTTCCGCCGATGAAGTTGTCGTAGCGTTCCGCGAACGGCACCGTCATCGAAGTGGCGGGGTTGGTCTGTATGTCCATCACGTCATCCTCTCGAAACCGCCGGATCCTTCCGGTCGCGAGGACGATAGTTCCGCGAGATGGCGGCGGTGCACAGGGACTGCCGGTTGATGGAATGGGTCGATTGTCTCGCTATCGAGACAATGGGGAGACCAGATATGTCAGCGACGCTGCAAACCTACCCTTTCCATTCGACGATAGAGAGTAGCTCGACCGATGCCGAGTTCCTTTGCCGCCTTGGTGGCGTTGCCGTCTGCCCGCGCCAGCGCGCGGCGCAAGAAAGCCCGTTCCGAGTCAGCGAACGAGGTGGCTTCTTCGCCACCGAGGATATTCGAAGCCGTGCGGCGGCCCCCGAGACACGCGTTGGTCAGTTTGAACCGATGCCTTGCAGCGAAGGTCGCGCCGATGACCAGATCGTCCCGATCAACGGCCAGCAAGGCTGCATCGCCGCCTGGCAGATTGGCATCGATGATCCGGTACGAGGCGAAATGCGCGCGAAAGATGCCGCTCTCGATCCGGCGAGCGGCATCCTGCACGATCTTCTGAACGAGCATTCCCATCGCGGCGCTGTGGTCGTAGCGGCAGTTCGAGATATCCAAGGCGCCGACAAGCTGGCCGGTCGCATCGCGCACCGGCGCATCCATGCAGCTTATGCCCGTATTCCGGCTGGCGAAGTGTTCATCTCGATGGATCGTGACCGGTCGACCCTCGATCAGGCAGGTGCCGATCCCGTTCGTGCCTTCCCGGCTTTCGCTCCACACTCCGCCGGGCGTCAAGCCGATCCGATCGAAAAGCTCGCGGTCACCCGCGAGGCTACGCGCTTCCAGAACGACACCGTCATTGTCCGACAGCATCACGGCGCAACCCGTGGCAGAGACGATCTGGAACAGCTGGTCGAGCAAGGGACGCGCGACCTCCAGCATCAACTCACAGCGTTGCCGCCGCTGAATCAGGTCACTTGCAGATACAAGATCTGGAACCCGATCGGCTCCTGCGTCGAGACCGTGCTTTAGGCCCGAACGACACCAGCTGGCAGCAACAAGCGAATGCGCGGCACTGGCTGAGCAATGCAGGACCTCTTCGACAACTGCTTCATGCCGATCCTTCATCGCGCCGGGATACACGAAATGTCGCCAGTTGTCGAACCAATGCCGTAGTGTTCTGCATCCCGCCAGCGGCCTTTGGTGTGAAGAAAGGTATCCTTGCGTCGATAAATTGACATCACGCTGACCGGTCACCCTGCCTGCATCGTGCCATCCGGCAATTGCTTGCAGCCGCCCATCGGTTCGTCCGTCAGTCAGGACAGGTCGCTCATTTTGCGCTTACTACGGAGCCTGAACCAGATCCAGACGTTTCCATCATTGAACTCCAACCTTGAGCTGAGAAGATTTCCGATTTCCGATTTCCGAACGGAAACGGACTGTTCTGACTGTCTTTCATACCCTTCCGATCGGGAATGGTATGAGAGCCTAGTTAGGGGCAGGACCCATTGATGTGAGCGTCGCGATCTGATTCAGGCTCCGCGAGGAGACCGGAATGAGTGACCTGTTTTGGCTGACGGATGAGCAGATTGAGCGGCTGCGGCCGTTCTTTCCCAACAGCCACGGCCGGCCGCGGGTGGACGACCGACGGGTTCTGAGCGGCATCGTCTTCGTCAACCGCAATGGGCTGCGCTGGCGAGATGCGCCCAGCGCCTATGGGCCACACAAGACGCTCTACAACCGGTGGAAGCGCCGGGGTGAGGCAGGCGTGTTCACGCGGATGATGGAAGGGCTGGCGGCGGCAGGCGCCGAGCCGAAGACGGTTATGATCGACGCCACCTACCTGAAGGCGCACCGCACGGCATCGAGCCTGCGGGTAAAAAGGGGGGCCTTGGCCGCCTGATAGGCCGCACCAAGGGCGGCATGAACACCAAGCTCCATGCCGTAGCCGATGCGAACGGACGCCCCTTGAGCTTCTTTATGACCGCCGGGCAGGTCAGCGACTACACCGGTGCGGCCGCGTTGCTGGACGACCTGCCGAAGGCTCAGTGGCTGCTAGGTGACCGCGGCTACGACGCCGACTGGTTCAGGGATGCGCTCCAGGCCAAGGGCATCCAACCCTGCATCCCAGGGCGGCGGTCCCGCAACGAGCCGGTCAGGTACGACAAGCGCCGCTATCGGCGACGTAACCGCATCGAGATCATGTTCGGCCGCCTCAAGGACTGGCGCCGCGTCGCAACCCGCTACGACCGCTGCCCGACCGTCTTCTTCTCCGCCATCGCCCTCGCTGCCACCGTCATCTTCTGGCTGTAATCAACGAGTCCTGACCTTAAAGCATGATCGCGCGCTTGGTGGGTGCCACTGCGGTAAGCATGTAACTGTCCCAAAACACCATCGTTTTTGGGACGGCAGCTATCGCCTGCGGTCTCCCGAAAGCCGCATGTCCGGAAACCACCCAGACCTAGCCATTAGATCGGCTCCGGGCACAACCCGGAAGCGGTCATTGAGTGTGGGGCGCTCCGCTGGACGGCGGTGCCCGGACGCATACACAATCACACGTCCCACCAACTTGCTGCTGTTCGCTATCCGTTCGCGTCTAGCGTACGTAAACCGCACTTTCGTGCAGTGAGCCCTGTTGGGGACGAACCGGTGGAGGTGGCGTGGTGAGTAGCTTGGCGTTGCGGTCCTGTATTGCAGGCCGTGGACAAACAACCATCGGCCGGGTTGGCCATCAGTCGGAGAGCGTCGCCGCGGATGCGGCACGATCGCCTCGGCGCGATGGAGCCGTTTTACTCGGTTGGCGTTTCTTCCTTGATGCGGGGATCTGCGATCTTACTTCCGACCGCCACGGGGCGCAGTTCCTGCGTCTTCTTGGTACGTCGTTGCACCGGCCGATTTTGGTCATGCCGTTCGAGAAAATTGTACAGGGTCGATCGTGCGACGCCTAGCGATTGCGCAACCTCGGCCTGCGTCGCCCCGGGTTTACTCAATGCGGCTCGGACATCCGCGAGCTTGTTTGAATCGAGGAAGGGTTTGCGACCCGATCGCGCCATCTCGGGAGGGTGCGTCTTGATCCCGTGGATGTGTCGGTAATGGCTGTCCAGCTCGGCAAAGATCGTGTGGGCTACGTCGCCGACCGTTGGCTCGACGACGATGTGAGGCGCGCAGATTTCGAAGCTGATGCCCGCCTTGAGCAGTTTCACGACTGCTCGAACCAGCTTGTGCGTGGAAATGTCCAGGCACGAGAGGGCGTGAACCTTGACGCGATCGCCTGGCCCGAGGCGGATGCCTCTAAGTGCGAGAAGGTCTTCGAGCTGGTTGAAGGCTTTGCTGCCGGCGAGAACCTGAAGATCGGTCGGGCAGAGACACGCTTGTTGATCCGCGGTTGTCGCCGAGCCCGGTGTTTCCGCGATAAAAGCGACGGTTCTGCTCAATCTTTTGCCCTTTGCGCGGTACGCATCACTGAGGGAGCCCAGCGGACTCCCGTCTCGCCGGACTCCCTTAAAGGGACATTTTTGTATGCGACATAGCGGGGTTCGGCAACCTTGGGCATTAACTGTCTCGAAACAATTCATGCACTTTAACAAGTGCCGGTCCTGTTGCTGGTTTGCGATTGAGTGTTGCCAGCATTGCCATATTCGCCCATGATACGATCTTAGACAAGCTGACAGGACTCGGTCATGCTTCCAGTGGGGCTCACGGCGAAGGCGATTCAACTCTGCGCGGCAGGGTTGGGTGGCTCTGTGAGCTCGGCTCCTTCGCCCTTTCCGATCACGGTCCATGCTGGCGCGACGCTCGCCGCGGAGCCGGCGACGGAGGCGGATGCGGAAGCGACGGTCCGTGACCTTATCACGTTAGGCGCTGATTTCACTGCCGGTCCACTCGAAATCGCGGGTCGGGACTTTGCCACTTACGGCGTCACACCGGCGTCGGTGTTCGATGCGTGCGCGCTCTCACACATCGATGACGGTACGCAGGGTGCGCCGGTCGGCCGCGCGCCAACGGTATCGAATGTCGCAGCTCTCGTTCGTCGCGCCTTCGGCGCGCGGATAACCGACACGATCCGACCGATGAACGCGAGTTATGGCGCGCGGTATAGCTGGCACAAATTCGGCCAGGCGGTCGACTTCGTGCCGGCAGGCGGCGTCAATTCGATCAACCGCGATCAGATCCGCTCGTTGATGGCACAGAGCGGGTTCCGCTTGATCGAGCTTCTCGGCCCGGGTGATCGCGGCCACTCCAACCATTGGCACGTCGCCTTCGCGCGTCCGGGCCAGGTGATCGACCGGACACGGCCGATCGAGGAGGATGAAGACTGGATCGTCAACGTCGCCAGCGCTGACGCGCCGGCTTCTGTGCCGGTCGGGACCGATGCGCACACCGCGCCTGCTTCGGTCCTGCAAACCGCAGCGAAGGCCCCCCCACAATGGGATGTCTTCGCCAGCGCGGCTTGGCGCGCTTCTCAGGGAGGTGGTTCATGATGCGACGTGTTCTGAATAAGCTGAGCGGTATGACTGGAGCGGTCGCGCTGTGCGTGGGCGGTTTGGTCGTCGTAGCTGCGCCCCAGCCGGCCTATGCGTCCGATTGGGGCTGCCAGGTCGTCCTTTGCCTCGCCACGCCGGGGTCGCCGACGAAGTACGCAGAGTGTGTGCCTCCTATTACGAAGCTCTGGAACGCGCTGGCTACCGGCGGTGGGTTCCCCTCCTGCACGGGGGTCGGCATTAAAACGAAGTCAGCGAAGCATGGTTATACCATGACCGTGAGCCAGCCCGACGGCAGCACGTCGCGCTACTCGCTGGACACGCGCTACCAGACGGTGACGCAGCAATGATCCACGCCGTCGCCGCCATTACCGTCTTGGCGCAGCAATGCGCGTCCGAAGTCGCGACCGAAGCGGTCGTGCCTCTCGTGATGACGGAGAGTGGCGGCGATGATCTGTCGATCAACGTGAATCGTGGCCCGCGTGTGCGGGCCGGCTCTGCTGCCGAAGGTGCCGCGCTGGTGCGGCGCTATATGGCGCAGGGCTACACGGTCGATGTGGGCTTGGCCCAGATCAACTCGGCCAATTTCGCGCGCCTCGGCGTGAGTGTCGAACAGGCGTTCGATCCGTGCACGAACCTGCGTCTCGCGTCGTCGCTGCTGCAAGAGGGCTATGGCCTCGCCAGCCGTCACTACAGCGGCCTCGACGCAATTTCGGCGACCTATTCGCTCTACAACACCGGCACGCTGACGCGGGGCTTTCGCAACGGGTATGTTGGCCGCGTGTGGTCGGCCGCAAGCGGCATGGGCACGATTCAGGCTGCGCCGCCTATTCCGGGCGCGCCTGCTGGGGCGACCGGTGCAACCAGCGCGGCCAAGCCCGTCAGCAGCGACGATAGCTGGGTGGTCGGTCAGGTCGCTTCCAACTCAATCGAGGTTTTCAAATGAGCGTCGATAATACCGTTGCACGCCCCGGACGGGACGTGGAGCCGGAAGCCGTCGAGGCTGGCTTCAAGTTGCCGCCCGATCTGGCCGATCGATACGACGTTCGAATTGTCCCGGCAAAAGACCCCAACGAAGTTCGGATGGGCATGTTTCGGGCGGGTGATCGCGGAGACCCGTCGATCGAAGTCCTCGGCAACGGTGATCGCATCGTTGCCCGGAAGGAGGATCCGGAGACCGTCGCGGCGCTGGTGAAAATCGCGAAGCATAACGGTTGGGAGGGCATCGACGTCGATGGATCTCCCGAGTTCAAGAAGGCCGTATGGGAGGCCGGATCGCGCGAGGGGCTGACGGTCCGGGGTTATGAGCCGAGCTTCGCCGAACAGGAGCGGATGGGCGAGTTGCGGCGTGCGGATGAAGCACGGCGCGAACGCGAGGCGGCTGCAAAGCCGGCGCCGGTCGTCGAACAGGTTGCGCCGATCGTGGCTGCCGTCGCGGTCGAAGCGGCCGTTCCAGCGCGGTCGGCCGATGTCGGTCGCGAAGCCGTTGCGGAAGCGGCGCCAGCGCAAGGCAGCACGGGATTGTCGGATGCCGACAAGCGTCTGCTGCTGACGCTGAGCGTTTATACCCAGGACCATAAGGCACTCTCGGAGAGCCTGACACCGAACCTGGAGCCGATGGAACGAGAGTTCCGGTACGAGCGCCTCGAAGTGAATAACGAGGCGCTCAACGGTGCGTTGGAGCGGGCGCTCGAAAGCCCGTCGCTGGTCAGCTCGTTCTCCAGAGCGGGCTATGAGCCCGACGATCTGCGCCGGATGGCGCGTGACAAGGAGTGGGACGGTGAGGTCGCGGATGCGGTTTACATCGTCCGCTCGGGGCTCAATCGTCATGAGGTGGCGAAAGAGTTGGTCGCGTCGTTCGTAGAGTCGGAGCGGTCGGAGGAACGGGCTGGGACGCGACTCCCGTATCCGCATGAGCTGCCCGAACCGGCAATCGTCCGCGAGGAGCGGGTGCATGGCGCTGACGCCGCGCGGGACGATAATGAAGAATTGGCGGAGCTGTTCCTGCGCGACAACGCCGAGCGGATTGCGGCCGACCCACGCCTTGCCAATGCGGTCGAAGCGCAGGCGGTAATGGAGCAACATATTAGCGTGGCTTTCGAGGGGGACACGGATCGGATCATGTCCGCTAACCTCGAGAGCCGCGAATTGATCTCGGCCGCGCTGACGCGCGGCCTGGATGTTTCGGTCCGTGAGCCAACCCCCGTTCGGCAAATCGAACCGATCCAACCCACCCCCGATCTGGAGAGGTAAACTCAAGCCATGGAGACCCGTATGAAGTTCAAACAGCAGATGGGCCGGATGATGTCCGATCGCCGTGCCCGGCAAGTCATGGGCATCGCAGGTGCGGTTGCCCTCATCTCGATCGCGCAGCCGGTGCTCGCACAGGGTACGTCTATCGAGAGCGGCCTGTCGACGATCAAGCAGTGGATGACCACGGTCGCCTCGGTCGTCGGCGTGATCGCCATCATGGCGGTCGGCTACGCCAAGCTGACGGGCCGGATGGACTGGGGCAAGGCTGTCACGGTGCTGATCGGTATCGGCATCATCTTCTCGGCGACCACGATCGTCGGATGGATGGGTGGCTCGGGTGGCTGAGGTAGAAAAGCTCGTCGAGGATAAGGTGTTCCTCGCCCTGACCAGGCCATCGGTGTTCATGGGATTGCCGCTCGAGGCGATCCTGCCGATCATCATGGTCTGCATGGTGTTCTGGGGGATTTTCCATAATCCCTTCTACCCCCTGGCCTTGTTCGGGGCGCTCTACCTGCCGGCGCGCATGATCTGTCACTACGACTTCAACGCGTTCCGGCTGTGGGGCCTTTGGTTCCAGACGGGCTTTCTATCCAAGAATCGCAAGTTCTGGGGGGGCGGGAGTTACTCTCCCGTCCGCCTCGCCAAAGGCGTGAAGCGGAAGCATTTCGGCAATGACTGATTCCAAGCTGAAGCATAAGAAAATCGCACTTCGCGAGGCGGATGACATTAAGTTCATCCCCTACACGCGGCACGTCGACGATACCCTGGTCGCTCTCGAAGACGGCTCGCTCATGCGTATGTACCGCGTCGATGGGCGGCCGTTCGAGACCAGCGATATTGGCGATCTCAATACGTGGCATAGCAAGCTCAACATCGCGTGGCGCTCGATCGGCGACGATCGCGTCGCGATGTGGACGCATCTTGTGCGCACTGCGACCGACCCCGTTCTTGGGGGCGAGTTCCATTCCGCCTTCGCGCGCCAGTTGCAGGATAAGTACGCTGCGACGCTGCGCGAGAAGGTTCTCTACCACAACGAATTCTACGTCACGATCCTGGTGCGCCCATCGAGCATGGCGGGCGATCAGATCGGGCGCTTCTTCGCGAAGAAGCAAGCCAACACTGACATCGACGATCGCGCGATGACGCTGATGGCGGACAAATGTCGCGATTTTGAATCGCTGCTCGCCGACGTCGTGCCGGAACCGTTGTCGCTCTACGAGCACAACGGCGTGATGTTTTCGCAGCCGATGGAGGTATTGCACTTCATCCTGACGGGCGATCGCATCCGCGTGCCCTTGCTCAACGGCAGGCTCGGTCAAGCGCTCTATTCCTCGCGGGTCGTGTTCGGGCGCGAGGCGGCCGAGATCCGCTTGCCGCACAAATCGCATTATCTCGGCATGTTCGGGGTGCGCGAGTATGTCGCCAGCACGCGCAGCGGGCAGTTCAACAGCCTGTTGACGCTCGATTTCCCGTTCGTGCTGACGCAGAGCTTCGCGCCGTTGGTGAAGTCGGTCGCCAGCGAGCGGTTCACGAAAAAGTATAAGCAGATGGTGTCGTCGGACGACGCCGGCGTCAGCCAGGCGGAGGAGCTGCTCGAGGGCGTCGACGATCTCATGGCGAACCGCTTCGCCATGGGTGAGCATCATCTGTCGATCTCGGTCATCGATGAGGATCCGAAGCGGCTGCTGGAGCGGCTGTCGATCGCCCGATCGGCCGCGGCCGATACCGGCATGGTGATGGCGCGCGAGGACGTGGCGTTGGAAGCCGCGTTCTGGGCGCAGCTTCCGGGCAACTTCAAGATGCGTGCGCGGCCCGCGGTCATCAACACGCGCAATTTCGCGGCGCTGAGTCCGTTCTACACCTTCCCGGCCGGTCGCAAGTCCGGGAACCACTGGGGCGATGCGGTCACGCTGCTGAAGACGCGGGCGGGTTCGTCGTTCTGGTTCAATTTCCACCGGGCCGACATCGGCCACACGCTCATCATCGGCCCGACGGGCGGTGGTAAGACGGTGCTGCAGAACTTCCTGCAGGCGCAGCTCGAAAAGACCGGTGCCAAGCAGGTCTTCTTCGACAAGGATCGCGGTGCCGAGATCTTCGTGCGCGCCTGTGGCGGCACCTATCTGGCGCTCCGCAATGGCGAACCGACCGGCTTTGCCCCGTTGAAGGGGTTGACCGCCAGTCCGCATGACATCGCGTTCCTTCGGCAGTTCATCCGCGTGCTGGTGCGGCGTGAGACCCGCCCGCTGAGCGTCGCCGAGGAGCGGCTGATCGATGAGGGTATCGATGCGGTGATGCGCCTGCCGGCACCATCGCGGTCGTTCAGCTCGCTGCGCGAGATGCTGGGGTATGCCGATGCCGAGGGCATCGGTGCTCGGCTCGAGCGCTGGTGCCTGGGTGGGCCGCTCGGGTGGGCGTTCGACGGGCCGCAGGACGAGGTGTCGATGGCGGCGCAGTTCGTCGGCTTCGACATGACGGATTTCCTCGAGAACCCTGAGATCCGCACCCCGACGATGCTGTATCTCTTCCACCGCGTCGACGAACTGCTGAACGGGCAGCGTGTCGTGGTCGACGTCGACGAGTTCTGGAAGGCGCTGGAGGACGATGCGTTTCGCGCGTTCGCGCAGGATGGTCTGAAGACCTTCCGTAAGCGCAACGCCTTCATGGTGTTCGGCACGCAGTCGCCGGCCGATGCGCTGCGGTCGCCGATCGCGCACTCGATCATCGAGCAGACGGCGACCAAAATCCTGTTGCCCAATTCGGACGCGAAGCGGTCGGATTATTGCGACGGGCTGGGCCTGACCGAGGCGGAGTTCCGGTTGATCAAGGAGGATCTGACCCCGGAAAGCCGCACTTTCCTGGTCAAGCAGGGCCACACCTCGATCGTGGCGAAGCTCGATCTGGGTGGGATGCCGAACGAGTTGAAAGTGCTTTCTGGTCGCGAGGAAACCCTCGTCGCCATGGAGGAGGCCATTGCCCATGCGGGCAACGATCCCGCGGCGTGGCTGCCGCACTTCTACGCCAACCAAAGGAGAAGCTGACATGTCGCTAAAGCACATCATCATGTTTGCAGCCGCGCCAGTCGCGCTCGCTGCGTTCGCGTCGCCGGCCGCGGCACAGGGTATCCCTGTGTTCGACACCTCGACCTACGTCCAGGCGCTCGCGCAGGTCCAGAATACGGTCAAGATGATCGACCAGGGAAAGCAGCAGATCCAGCAAGCACAACAGACGTTTGATTCGCTCTCGAAGCTGACCAACGTCAACAGCATCGCGCCGCAGTTGCTTCAATCGCAGGTGCGCAATCTTCTGCCGAACACGACGATCGATGTTGCGACACTCACGGGAGGAGACTTGACCAAGCTCGGCTCACTGTCCGGCTTGGCGAGCAACATCCAGTCCCGCTTCGGGCTTACGCCAAGCGGATCATCCGCTGACGCGGCTTACGCACAGGTTCTGAAAGAAGCGACGGGGTCCGCTGCGGCAACTGCCGCCATGGGCGAGAACACGCTTAGCGTCGCGCAGACCAGGATGCAGGGCCTCGACCAGCTCCGCGCCCAGCTCGATAACGCCAAGGATCCAAAGGATGTCATGGATCTTCAGGCTCGCGTTGCGGTCGAACAGGCGCAGCTTCAGAACGACATGATTAAAATGCAGGCGATCCAGATGGCGCAGGCTGGTGAGGCGCAGATGGCTATCAGCGCGGCGCAAGTCGCCGCCTCGCGCGATACTGCGGACTTCTACGACGCGAACACATTGAGGAAGTGATGATGCGAAGGTTTACCGCTTTAGCGCTTTTATTGACGATCTGCGGTTGCCAGCAACAGCCTGTAGTGCCGACTGCGCAACAACTTGTTGCCAGTCCGGCACTGCTAGCAGAGTGGCAGGGTAAATGTGATACGGGCGAGTATAGCCAAATAGCGCCTGCGCAAAAGGCGAACCTTTGCTCTACCACCGAGCAAGCAACGATATCTGTAGCGCAACAGAAAGCGGCCAAGGAAACGCAAGACTTTTACGACGCGACCACTCTTCGCAAAAAGTAGTCTTTCTCTAGTTCGCTAAACGCAGTTAGGTCTTTCTTTATGCCCGGCCCCGCTATCGGCTTGATGAATGTCTTCACGACTATGTACACGTATGTGGAGACGGCGATTGCTGGAGCAGTAGCGTCCTTCGGCTCTGGGCTGGTCACCTTTGTGGCGGCGCCGCTTGCGCTCGCCGCCACAATCTATTTTCTGCTTTTAGGTTTCGCGGTGCTGCGTGGTGCTATTCAGGCACCACTGAGAGAGCTGGTCTTCCAAGCCGGTAAAGTCGGGTTTGCAATCGCTGCTGCGAGTTCGATTGGCTACACGACGTTTGTCGTGAATGTAGTCACGAACCTACCCGGCGAAATAATCGCTGCTGGTACAGGTACGCCTGTCAGTAATCCTGGAACGACGTTCGACCTTTATGTTTCAGACACAAGCAAACTGGCAAAACGTCTCGAGTTTGCCAATGGCGAAGTCCAAAAGCAGGTTCCGAAAGGCTTGACCGACATCCAGACGCCTCTAATTCAGATGGAAAGTACGATCATTACGTTTCTTGCAGTGATCATTCTCGACATATTTGCCTTTATATCGGCATGCGTGGGGTTCTGCATCGTCATTTTCGCAAAGCTTGCGGTTTCGATATGCGTTGCTCTTGCTCCCCTTGCCCTAGCCTGTCTGCTGTTTAATTCATCACGCTGGCTTTTTGACGGCTGGTTGAAGCAGACTGTAAATTATATTCTGCTTATGGTCATTATGGCCATCATGACAAAATTCATTACCGGACTTCAAGAAGCCTCGATGAACAGCATCATCAATTCAGTTGGTGATGGCCACGCATTCTTGACGATGGAGAAAACATTCATCGTTCTAAAAATTGCCGTGATTGTCTTGGCGACATTGGCTTGCTGCGCGATTTACATCGTCGGAACGATCTTCTTCTTCCAGTCGCCCTCCATTGCCGCAGGCATAGCTGGTGGTGCCTCCTCAGGCGGTCATGGCTTCTTGCAAACCGGCGCGAACATGATGGCGAATAAGTTGATGTTTAAGCGCGCAACGCAGCAGGGGTCAAACTCGGGCGGTCGGGGCGGGTCTGCCAATCGATCGTCGTAGATCGGCTGACCGGCCGCTCTCGATTCACCAATCACGCACACCGCCCGCGCGGCACAGATACGAACGGAGACCGTATGAAAAGGCTGACTATCGTGGCGTTAGGCGCGCTCGCGCTTAGCGGTTGCACCGGGACTCACATCAAACCCCCATCGGTTTGCAACGGCAAGCACCGGCGACCCGCCAATCTGTATGGGACGATCCTGCCGAGCCTTCCCGTGCCGCTTCCTGGGTCGCAGCAAGGTGTGGGTCAGTCGATGGTCGCGCCGCCAAGCGGCGCAACGTCACCGGCTCCTGCCGCTCCATCAGACCCGGTGTTGATGCGGGACGATGTGCCCACTCCGGCCCCCACCCCTTCCCCATCCCAGACGCCTGGGGCAGCGCCTGCTGCGCCAATGGGGCCTGGTGCGATGAATCTTCCACGATCAGCGCGTCGGACGTCCCAGCGGGATGTCGCGCTGTCTTACTCCTCCTGCTGAAGGGATCGGCGCCATGGGCGTGGTGAAGTCCGAAGACAAAGAGAAATACTTCGAGACGTCGAGGACGTGGGAACACGACCGTATGCGGGCGGCGATCCAGTCGAAGAAGCTTGCTTGGGGCGTTGCCGCGGGTGCTTGCGCGCTTTCGGTTGCGTCGGTTGCTGCCGTCGCGATGCTGGCGCCGCTGAAGACGGTGGAGCCCTATGTCATCCGGGTCGATAAATCGTCCGGCGAGACGCAGGTCATCACGGCCCTGAAGGGGCCGCGGCCGCGCACCTATGACGATGCGGTCAACCGCTATTTCATCTCGCAATATGTGCGTCTGCGCGAAGGGTGGCTGAACGACGCAGCGCGCGAGAACGCCTATACCGTGATGCTGATGAGCGATCAGTTCGAGGGGCCTCGATACCTGAGCGGCGTTCAGGCCAACAACAAGAACGCGCCGTCGAACATCTACGGTGAGAAGGGGTTCGTCTCGATCTCGATCCGGACGATCAGCTTCCTCAGCCCGACCGTGGCGCAGGTTCGCTACACCAAGATCATAACGGTGGGTCAGAACACACCGGTCGCGCAGAACTGGAACGCGATCCTGACCTTCCGATACACCACGGCGCCTGAGCACGAGAAGGATCGTAATCTCGATCCGCTCGGCTTCCAGGTCGTCAATTATCGTTCCGACCCGGAGGCGTGAGATGAGCGATCAGCCAAACATTCCGGACGATGGCGAGCGCGTCGCCGTCCCCTTCATGCCAGAGCTTCGCAAGAAACTCATTGTTCGCTTGTCACCGTCCACGACGGAGTTGGTGGTGACAGAGACCGGCTCGCAGAGCCGGTTCTGGCGCTCGGTTGGTGCGGTGTGGCGACGCCTGATTGCGTTGTCGATCGTCGGGGCCGCAACGGTCACGTTGATGCCGCAAGCGGCATTTGCGTCGGAGACACCGATCCCTGGCGGGAAGGACGCGCGCGTCCGCAACGTGAATTACGATCCCGACCAGGTGGTGACGATCGTCGGCAGTTTCCGCCACGCGATCGAGATCCAGTTTGGTCCCGGTGAGACGGTGACGCAGGCAGCGCTCGGCGACACGGTGTCGTGGCAGATCGCGCCGGTCGGCAACGTCGTCTTCCTGAAGCCGCGCGAGAAGGCGGGAGGGACGAACCTGATCGTCATCACGAACGCGGGCGGAACGCCGCGGACCTACCATTTCAACCTGTCGCTCGGGACCGGCGATACCATGTATGGCGTCCGCTTCCGTTATCCGCGCGAGGAGCGCGCCATGGCGGCCCTGCAGGTCCAGCTCGCACAGGCACAAACCGCCAAGGCGATCGAGACCGGCGTCGCCCAGGCCGCGCTCGATCATGCCGTGATCGAGGGTACTCGAAACATGAATTACACGGTGCAGGGCGACTCCGCGCTGCAGCCGACCGAGATCTCCGACAATGGTGAGTTCACGGTGCTGCGCTATCCGGGGCACGCCGATATCCCCTCTATCTTCGCCGTCGACGTCGACGGGACCGAGACCATCGTCCCCTACGATGTGCGCGAGGATTTCGTGGTGATCCATGCGGTCTATCGTCAGATCCGCCTGCGGCGCGGAACGACGGTGCTGTGCATCTACAACGAGGCACCGCTGCGCAATGATCGCGGCGATCGCACGGGCACCGTTTCCAATGTGGTCGAGCGCAAAGTGAAGGGACAGTAAAATGGTCGACACTGTGATTGATCGGGGCGGCAACGTCGCTGCCGATACCGTCCCTTCGAGCGACATCGATACCCCGGTCACGCGCAGCGGAGGCTGGGGCAACATTGCCTTTATCGGTGCCGGTATCGGTCTCCTGGGTGCCATGGGCGGCATCATGATCGGCTATAGTGCGTTTCATCATTCTGCCAGCACGGAGGCTGCGGCGCAGCCGGCGAAGGCCAGCGAGCGGTCCGTGGACGACGTGATGGGCTCGTCGACCGCGCAGCGCGCGGCGTTGGCGGGTCAGCTCGGCCAAACCGGGGCCGCGCAAACAGACGTCTTCGGGCGGCCGATTAACCCAGCGACCGGCGCGCAGGTTGCCGATGCGAACGGGAACCCCGTGCCGGGAACAACCACGGCGTCAAACGGGCAGCAGTCGCCCGCACAGCGGCGCGCGGAGCAAGCTCGCGCCATGGCGGATGCGGCGCGGCGATCGCCGATCATGGCCTTTGGCAATACGGGCATGGCGTCGGCGGTGTCTGGCATTGCCGCTGGCGTGGAAGGGCAACAGGGCGCCGGGCAGGACGATGGGTCTCGTGGTGGGCAATCGACGGTTGCGCGTCGCGGGCTCGGTGCGAGCGGTTTCGGCGCGCCGGGTGACGACGCCCCGGCTGCGCCGGCAAAGGGCGCGACCGATTTCAGTGACCAGCTCGGCCACTCCGCGATCCAGACGGTGCGGGCGACGATGGTCGGAGATCGGAACCTGCTTTTGAGCGCCGGTACGGTGATCCCCTGCACGCTTCAGACCGCAATCAACTCGACACAGGCCGGTTTCGTGTCGTGCGTCATCAACCACGACGTCTATTCCGAAAATGGCCGCATCGTCCTTCTCGACAAGGGGACGAAGGTGCTGGGACAGTATTCGGGCGGCATCACGCAAGGGCAGGCTCGCCTGTTCGTGCTGTGGACCCGAGCGTTGACGCCTCGCGGTGTTGCGATCGATCTCGGTTCGCCCGCGGCCGACAGTCTCGGCCGAGCCGGCCTGCCGGGCGGCGTCGATACGCAGTTCTGGGCGCGGTTCGGCGTCGGGCTGGTGATCTCGGTGCTGGAGGATGCCTCGCAGATCGCGAGCCGCTCGCTCGCCGGCGAGGGCAGTAATACGACGCAGGTCCCGAGTACCACTGGATCGACGGTCCTCCAGTCGACGATGCAGATCAAGCCGATCCTGAAGAAGAACCAGGGCGACACCGCTGCGATCTTCGTTGCGAAGGACTTCGATTTCCGCTCGGTCTATGACGTGGGTCTGAGGCGCTAAGCCGATGGCATCCAATCCGACGTCGCTCATTTACGAGCATAATTCCGAGCCGATCAGGCGACATCTCCTTCGCGACGACGTGACCGAGCTGGTCATCAACGAGCCGGGTTTGATCGGTCTCGAAACCCGCAATGGCTGGGAGTGGCATGACGAACCGGCGTTGGACAACGCCGCTCTCATGACGCTGGCGAAGCTGATCGCCGGTCTGACCAAGCAGGATATCAACTCCGAATATCCCGTCTGCTCCTCGGTTCTGCCGGGGGGCGAACGTGCCCAGGTCGTCGTGCCCCCGGCGGTCGAGCAAGGGTGCATCTCGATCACGATCCGCAAAGCGTCGGGCGTGACGATGAACATCGACGACTTCGAGCGGGCCGGCCTGTTCAGCGAGGTCCGCGCGCATGGTCTGTACGGGGACGTCGATGCCGATTTGCTGCGCCTGCGCGAAGCGGGCGACTGGCGCGGCTTTTTCAAACTGGCGGTCGAAGCGCGAAAAAACATCCTGATTTCCGGCGCGACCGGCTCGGGCAAAACTAGCTTCTCCAAGGGGCTCATCAAGCTGATCCCCGACTATGAGCGGATCCTGACGATCGAGGACACGCGCGAGCTGGTCGTGCCGCAGCGCAACCATGTCCACATGATGTACGCCAAGGACGGCAAGAGCCTCCAAAAGGCCGGCGCCAAGGAATTGCTGGAATCGGCGCTGCGTATGCGGCCCGATCGCATCCTCCTCCAAGAGCTGCGCGACGGCACCGCGTTTTTCTACCTGCGCAACGTCAACAGCGGCCACCCCGGCTCGATCACGACGGTCCACGCCAATACGGCCGAGGGCGCGTTCGAGCAGCTTACGCTGCTGGTCAAGGAATCCGAGGGCGGCAACGATCTCGATCGGCACGACATCCGATCGCTGCTGCGCTCGCTGGTCGATATCGTCGTGCAGATGCACCGCCTGCCGCCTGGCGAAGGTCGGCCCGCGCGATACCGCATGACGGAAGTCTGGTTCGATCCTGCGAGCAAGCCGAACGATTGAGGAGAGTGTGGCGTGAGCGGAAGATGGATGCGAAGCGACGAGGGGTCGCAGCCGGCTGCGATCGCGTTTTTAGCGCTGATCGGGGTGGTGATGAGCGCCGCGATCGGCGCGGTCGCGGTCCTGTTCAAGGCGCATCTGCTCAACGCGCATACGGCGTGGAGCAAGGTGCCCGGCGCGCTCTGGGCGCTCAAGGGTTATCCGATCGTCTATGTGCCGTTCCTGATCGGTTTCGGCATCGGCCTGGTCCTGACCGTCATCATCATCATTTCGACGCTGTTCACACGCCAGAAGCTGCACGGCGAGGCGCGCTGGGCGCGCATTAACGAGGTCAAGAAGGGCCTGTTGTTGTCCGAGACCGGCATCGTGTTGGGCAAGTTCAACGGCAAGGTGATGCGCTTCGGCGGTCCCGAGCATGTCATGCTCGAGGCGCCGACCCGCGCCGGCAAGGGCGTCGGCGTCATCATCCCGAACCTTCTCGACTGGCCGGACTCGGTGGTCGTGCTCGACATCAAGCAGGAAAATTACGACAACACCGCGGGCTACCGTAAAAACGTGCTGCGCCAGCAGGTGCTGTTGTTCAATCCGCTCGATCCGACCGGCCGCACCGTGCGCTGGAATCCCTTGAGCTACATCGACCGGCGTGATCCGATTCAGGTCATTAACGAGCTGCAGAAGATCGGGGCCATGCTCTACCCCGACCCGCTCACGGGTGAGAAGTTCTGGGCCGAAGGCGCGCGGACCGCGTTCCTCGGCGTCGCTGCTTATATCGCTGCGACCGTCGACGATGGTGAGGACGCGCTCCCGTTCACGCTCGGCGAGGTTTATCGCCAATTCGCGGCTGTCGATGCACAGCGGCGCTTCCCCAAGATCATCGCCGCCCGCGAGAAGGCGGGTAAGCCGCTGTCGACCGCGTGTGTCTCGGCGATTCAGGATTACACCGGTTCGTCCGCCAACACCTTCTCCGGCCTGCGTCAGTCGGTCACGTCCAAGATCAATGCTTGGTTGAACCCGTATGTCGATACAGCAACGTCGGATAGCGATTTCGATCTGAGCGAGTTCCGCGACAAGCGGATCTCGCTCTACCTCGGCGTCTCGCCGGATGATCTGGAGCGTGTCGCGCCGATCTACGGTCTCTTGTTCCAGCAGCTCATCGACCGCAACGTCCGCGAGTTACCCAAGGAGGGGCTGCACCAGGTCAAGGTATTGCTCGCGCTCGACGAGTTCGCGAGCCTCGGCAAATGCACCGTGCTGGCCAATGCCTTCAGTTACGTCGCCGGCTATGGGATGCGGATGCTGCCGGCGTTCCAGTCGCTCGAGCAGATTCAGGGCGTCTATGGTGACAAGGTGGCGGCCGACATCGAGCGCAACTGCGCGGTGCGGCTCGTGCTGCGTCCGGCCGCGTTGTCCGAGGCGAAGAAGATCTCGGACCAGCTTGGCAGCTACACGTACAAGGCGCGCTCGCGCTCGATGGGCACCTGGGGTGGCGGAGGCGGGTCGACGTCCGAGTCCGACCAGCGCCGGCCGCTGATGCTTCCGCAGGAAGTCGAGCTGCTACCGGAAAACGACCTGATCGTTTTCCGGCGCGGCATGTACGCGACCTACGGCAAGAAGGTCCGCTACTATGCCGAGAAGCACCTGATCGAGCGCAGCAAGATTGCGGCGCCGCAGATGCCCGAGATCCGCGTCGACCCCGCGATCGCGGCGAATAGCCTGCGCGTGATCGAGGCGACGCAGGCCGCCAATGACGCGGCCGCAGCCGCTGCCGCATCTGAGGCAGGTACTCCATCTGCCTCCGAAGCTGCCAGCCCGACCGGTAGCGGAGCGAAGGAAGGCCGCAGATTGAATCGATCGGCCATCAATGATTGTCTTGCGGTTCCGCCAAAGCAGCAGGTCCGCAAGCTCTTCGACGGCCTTTGCGCGGTCGGAGAGAAAGCTGCCTAAGACAGCAAATATTCCGCGATCGAACATCGGCGGTCTCGCCATCCGAGGGGAATGACATGAACGACGTAGTGCTACCTGTGACGAGGCCGGGACCTGAAATTCGCCGGAGCAATCCCGAGATCCTTCATTGTGTCGAGCAGACCGAGAAGATCAGCTCGATCGTCCCGATGGCGATCATCCTCGGTCTTGTCGGTCTCTCCGCGATCCGCCCGTTGGTTATGGGTCATTTTGTCGACGTGATTGTCGGCAGCCTCATCATGTATTTCATCGCGAAGGCTGTCGCATCCGTCGTCAACAGCTTGATTTTGAAGCCGATGCGGACGGTGCGGTACAAGGGCGCGGCGAAGACACTCGCCAGCCAGCTCCAGGCAGGCCCGGAGCGCGTGACCATCTGCCAGAGCTGGTGGATGGGCGCCCCTGGCGCCATCGCGGTGACCGCCAACGGCCACGTCATTATTTGCGACCGGTCGACCAATTATGAGGAGCTGTGGCTTGTCCCGTCGCAGATCGTCAACGTCGGCATCGAGCGCGAGGCAACCCAGATCACGAACATCCGTCATGGCGGATCCTTCACGCTAGGCGGCGTGTCGGGCGGCATTTTCGGGGGCTATACGTTTGGCGGTCGTTCCAAGGCGACGACTACCGTGATCGAGGATGCTTTCCTCGAGATCCGCTATCAGTTCGAGCGCAACAGTCCGGTCTATACGACGGTCCTGGCCTTCGGCCGGGAGCGTCGCGCCGCTGAAGAGTTATGCGGCACGTTGACCCGGCTTGAGCATCTCCCCGCGTAAGCTGGGTGCCCTCAGCGCTCCATGTCGCCCCGATCGATCTGCCGAACCGGGGGCGTTATCGTCGGCGTCGGGTTGGTTCGTTGCTTCGACAGCTCCAGGTTGATGCCGTCGGCGACGGCGGTCAGTCGGTTTAGGGCCGATGCGCCGGGTTCGTGGTTGATCGTGATGTGACCGCTGCTGACGTTCGCCAGGCGGTCGGTCAGCGCGGAAACCGTACCTTCGCGGCTAACCCAGTCGCGCAGGTTGGTCGCTCGGTCCAGCTCGGCCGCGGGCTCCTTTTTCCGTAGGACAGCGAGCCGCATCTCTTCGACGTTCCGCTCTGCCTGCTTCTGGGCGATCGGCTCGATCACGACGATTTCGCGCGCCGCTTCCCTGATCGACATTCGCCGGTCGTATGGCTCCTGCTCGCGACCCCGCTCGAGCGATCGTCGGACGACTTCCTCGAGCGGATCGGCGTTTTTGTAGCGTTCGACCTGGCTCGCCATCTTGTATTTGAGCTCGTAATCCTCGCGCGTGGTCGCTGCCATCGCGTCTGCCATCGAGATGCCCGGGTTGCGAAGCTGGATCACTGCCATGTCGCGCGCGATGTACAATGCGTCGCGGGATTGAGGCGTGACGTTCGTCGTGCCCCAGTCGAGTTTGTGCCCGTTTTCACGGGCGAGTTGCTCGGTGAAGGTGCGGAGCGTGCGACTGTTGCCCTCTCTGAACGGATGGAGGTAGTCGAGGCGCGCATAGGTCTGTGCGACGGCCTCGGACATCTCCAGCATGTCATAGCCTTTTAGCGCCTTGCCCCCGTCGAGGACCGCGAGCGTCGGTCCGAGATTGCGATCGATCTCGGGCCGGAGCGCATAGGGTACGAGGACGCGATCGCTCGAAGCCTCCAGCTCGCGGTTCTTGAAGTGGCCCGGAGCATCCGGCCGGAACTCGCCTGGGCGATGTTCCGGCAGGTCCTGGAAGATCCGGCGATGGACTTCCTGAAGATGGGCCACATCGAACTGGCCTTTTACAGGATCGTGTTGAAGCTCCCGAACCCGTGCAAAAGTAAGGGCTGCTTCGCGCTGGCTAATCAAGCCGCGCTAACAGTGTCTGATGCGAGGATCGCGGCCGTCAGCTCGTCGCTGGTGATTTCGCCGGCGACGTAGCGCGCGTTAAGGCCCTCGATCTCGTCCGAGAGGATCCCACCCTCATAGCGAACACTGCCTCGAGCGAAGTTTACTTCGCTCAGCCGGCGCGCGCGTTCTGCCGCGCTGATCGCCGGCGTGGATGATGTGATGGGCGATACGACGTTCATCGGGCGATCCTTTCAAGAGAGCCTTCATAGCACAAAACCGTGCTCGATACGACAAACAGCGCGCAGCCTTACCTCTGGAAATGCTGGCGGCCGTTGGCCGGCGAGCGTTCGTTGCACCGCCTTTGGCGGTGCGGAGTGAGGGGGGTGCATCCCCCCTCTGGGCAAGGGCTGGACCGTCTCCGCGCGAGCGCTCCGCTTGGCGATCGAGGGGGTATCCCCAGCCTTCCCGGCGCTGCGCTCTGGTGCAGGCCGGGTGATCCCCCTCCCCCTCGATCGGCCCTGGTTTTGCCCATTCACCCCCCGCTCTCGGCGAGGGCCAGAAGTCGATGTGCACATCGCCTTCGGCTCTATTTGAGAAAGGAAAGACCATGGAGACCAATCGCTGCCCCTCGGGCCTGCCTGGTTACGGTTATTCAATGCAGGCTGCTGCTATTGCCAGTGCGTTAGTCGATCGTGAAAACGCTCACATCTTGCGCGGTCGGGTCCGGCAATGGTTGGATCGCTTTGAGGATCCTTCTAGCCTACCGTTCGAGGATATGGATGATGGACTTGTCTTTGCGGAGTTTCTGACAGACTTGGTGCGTGTAGGCGCTGGTTTGAGGCCAAGTTGAAAAGGGCGTCGTTGGGTCGCGGCCTTATCGGTCCTTGCTCGGCTCGATCGTTGGAGTGCGATCGGGTTGCGCGGTCGGCCGGCTCTCATGGAGCGTCGGCCGTTCGCCTAATTCGATGCGTTTCGCCAGGTCGCTGTGAAGCGCGCTCAGCTCGGGCTGATAGGCGTCGGGCGCTGAAGGCGCTATCTTATCGTCAAGGGCGTCGAAGATGTCGAGCGCGCCCGCCAGTTCGGGCTCGGCATATAGCTCGGTGCTTTCGCCCTGCCGCCAGAGTGCGGCGAGTTCCTGGTTTCGCAAGTAGCCGGTGCCGGCTGATCGGTCCGTCGCCCGGGTCGTGGTCGGCCGAGGAGGCGGTACGCCTCCGCGCTCTTCTATCTTCGCTCGGGTGATGGCGGCGAGGCGATACCGAAGCAGGCGGGATTCTGGCGTGTCGGTTGGCGAAGGGGTCTGCTGCTTCTTGAGAAGGGCGATAAGCTCTTCCGCGCTGGTGGCGACGATAATCTTACGCCACTCGACCAGGGCGCGTTCGCTGGATGTAAGGTCTGGGCGTTGATGGAGGATGTAGCGCTCCAGCATGGGATGGTCTTCAACGCTAACCGGCAGCGGCGCGTGGTCTCCAAGGACAGCCGCGCGCGTGAACGCGATAACCGTTCCGGTTGATTTGAGGTCCGCTTTGGCCTGCTCGCGCGCGGATGAACCGTCCCTGATGATCTTCTCGGCGATCTCAGCAATGCCCGATATTCCCCTTTTGACATCCGCAATTCCTTCCTGTGCTGCCGCGTCGTTCGCCTTCAGGCGGGTATCGATCAGCTCAGTCAGGGGCATCACACCGGCATCGATCGCCTCGCGTAGCCCTCCGGTCGCTCCAGTCAGGTGCCCAAGGATCTTCTCCCGGGCCGTGGTAGCTTCAGCGTGGTTCGCTTCATTATCGCTAGCGAGAGCGGCTACGACCGTGGCGATCGCATCGAGGGTCATGCCAAGTGCCTCATTGCCCTCAACCGTTTTGCCGAAATGGTTCTGGAGGAACGGTGCTACGTTGGCGAGGTCGGCCTGTGCGGCCTCGATAGTGTCGAGCCTTTGATGTAGCTCCTTATGCCCTGCTTCGATGCGCGCGTTGCTCCTTGTGACTGCCGCCATCTCGCCTCGCAACAGCGTGACGGCATCCAGCACGGCGGCGATCGCCACGGGTCCTGCATCCCCACTCATCGGCTTGGCCCATCCCTATCTTTCGCCCGATCGCGGTCGAGCCGCTCCCGATTTCGCTCCTCGGCCCGGCGGAGGACCGCATTTGCCTGATCGAGGTCCATCGCTGGGGTAGGCTCGACTACCTCGTCCAGGAGGGCGCGGATGCGCTCGTTCGGATCCTCGGGTGGCTTGCTTTCGACGCCCTCGTCTTTCCGGCTTTGGTCGCTCTTGAGAAGCTCCTGAACGCGCAATGCTACCTTGGACGGTTGCGGCTTGTCCTGGTCAGAAGCGGGCGTCGGAGTAAGGCTGCGGCGCTCATTGCGGGCAGTTAGCTCTGCGTGCAATGCCCGCATCCGCTCAACGGTCGAGATTGATTTAGGGGCTTCGGACGTCGGGGAAACGTCCAGGCCAACCGATAGCTTCGGTGCTGGTTCGACACGCGGTTCAACACCCCGCTCTGCGGCTTCACGCAATGCCCTGACGGAGTTTGGTTCGGGCTCGGGCATCGTCGCGACGAACCGTTCGAGGCTCCGAGCGACGTGTTGATCGACGGCCGAAGGCGACGTCGAAAGTTCGGCAATCGATCGTGTGTAGGTTGCGCGAACGGTCGCCTGTCGGCTCGCGAGCATCGCGATAACGGGGTCTTCGCGACCCTCCGCGCGAAGGCGCTCGGCCCGCGCGATACGGCTCTTGTCGATCTCAGGCACTTGCCCCTTCTCGCGCATTTTCACCGCGGCGATCGGCTCATGTTTGGGGTCGATGCCGCGCGCACGGGCGGGCGTGGCGTTCGCCTCGATGCCGCGATCGCGCAGCTTTTCAGCGAAGCGCTGGCGATACCGGAAGAGGTCGTCGCGGTTCGGATGGAAGCGCCGGCCATCATGATCGCGGCGCGCGATCGTCAGGTGAACGTGCGGATGTTCGCGATCGACGTGGAGCGATGCGACCCACGATCGATTGGCAAATTCCTCCTTCGCGAAGTCCAGCGCCGCATCCTTCAAGCGATCTGGATCGGTGCCGGTTGGCATCGATAGGATCATCGAAATCGACGTCGCACCCTTCCTCCGGGCGTCGCCGTCCATCTCCCAGCCGTGCCATTCCTTCGCGAGCAACTGCATCTCGCGGCCATCGCGCAACACCTCGCCTTCGCTCGTTTCCAGACCCAGCTCGCTCTCATCGCCGTGGCCAAGGCGGCTGATGTAGGAGAAGTTCGCGAGGACATGGCCGCCCCCATGTTGGCGCCCTGTGATCCGCACAACGGCCTCGGGTGCGCGACGTGAAGTACGGTCGGCCGTCATCACAGCGCGGTTGTTCATACGGGTCTGCGACCCACCTCCGAACGCATGTTTTGCCTGCGCACTAGGGCGTGATCCGCCGGATGATTTTGCCGGTTTCGGGAACATCGATGCGACGGCCATGCCGAGGATCGTGCCCCCGGTCTTCGGGCCTTTGGCGCTACCGCCACCAGATCCCATGCGGTACTTTTTGGGAGGCGCGAAGACGCCTGCCATCGAGTCCATGGTGCCGGGGGAGAGACGAAAGCTCACTCGCCCGGTGCCTCATCCTTGCGGGTCCAGTACCCGATTTCCCCGCCGATCGAGGATGCCAGCGAGCGACGCGCCTCGATCAAAAGGGTGCGCAACTCAGCGCATGTCTCCATGAAGGAGCCGGCGATGCGAGCTATGTCGAGCGAGCTTTCCGGCTGGTTCGCCGCGTTCATTGCGTGGACCGCCTGGTTGATGTTTCGCCCGATCGCGAGAACCTGCTTCCGCACTTTCCCGATCTCGGTTTGCGTCGCCGGCGCGAGACGCAGCAGCGCGGCCCTGTCCCAAAGCTGCCAGCGGATCGTGCGTTTGATCCACTCGTTGCGGGTCAGGCGCATCGGCGCGGCAACGGTATCGATCGCCTCCATCTCACTGCGGTTCAGGCGAACCGTCACCCGGATGTAGTCGTCGGGGTGGCCCCTCCCCTGCACCGGCATGACCGGTACGCTTCGGCTCTCCGGTGTGAGCGCAGCTTCCGTTAGCGCAGCCGTGATCCAGCTACTGCGCGTCTGTCCAGACGCCACAGCGATACGATCGATCTCCGCGGTGAGAACGTCGCTAAGCCGGACCGTAACCTTCATCTTGAAAGCCCCGAGCAGCGGAACCTCATAAACCAATGTCCGACATTGGTGCCATGAGGCATATCCTGCCATCCCTTCCATCTATCCCTCATACACCTTCCGCTCCTTCCTACATCTCGCATCATCTCACAAACGCGGAGCCGGGGCAACGGTCATGCTTCAGCACCCAAAAATTCGGGCGTTAGCTCTTCATTCTACTGTCGATCAAAGACCAAAAGGTGCACCTTCGGCGCGCGCTTTTTGTTTTTGGTTTTTAAGCGATCCCGGTTCAATCGATCAGCCTAGCAATCCAAGTCATCCTCGCACATTATGCGATCGACCCCATCCTCATACCCGGAGACATCACATGGCCCGTACCTCCCCCAAGACAGTCGACATCACCACCATCGAAGCGCGAGAAAAAGCCCTGCGTGAAGAACTTGCAGCGCTCGCTGAACAGAAGAAGGTCGCCGAACTTACCGCTCGCGATGCCGGCCGTCCTGTCCTTCTTGCGGCTCTCGATCGCATCAAAATCCCGTCGATGGAAAAGACTGACGCTCGATCGATCGCCTCAGCTATCTCCACCCATGGCGCCGAGGCTGTCGCTCAACACCTCGCCACAATCCCCACGTCCTGACTCTCACCCCGCCACACCTCTCCCCGCCATCCCGGCGCTCACTAGCTCCATGAGGCCGGTTGACGCCCTTCGTAATCTCGAGGTCGCGGCAGAGCTTATTCCGTCAGGCCCACAGATTGGTGCAGCCGTCGTGGTGTCCCTCCCATCCCTTGCCGATCACGTCGAACGATGGCAGCTTTTGTATCTCTGGGAGTATCTTCAATTCGACGCGTTTGCCGAGCCGCATCGACTGATAGGTGCGCAATAGAACGCCTCTGCCGCGCGTCGTGGCACCGCTCGCGAACTGAAACTGGAGCTGCTCGGCCCCGTGGAATTCGCGTCGCTGGTTGTTGCTCGCGCGTCTCACCGCTTCCCCGCCCCTAGGTAGGTTTCACACCCAGCGAGCCACTGTTCGGGCATCTTGTCGGTCAGCGATCTGGCGCGTCCTTGCGCTTCGCAAGGGCCGACGAAACTCATCCAATAGGCTATGCACATCGGGTCAGAGCGGCTGGTATAACCCATCGCGCATCCAGCACTTTTCCCAACCGTCCCACGCAAGCCAGCCCGATCGCTGCTGGGGTCTGAGTCCCGTCATTCCCCTATCTTAACGGGCAGCAATCGGACGGTTGAGTTCGCCCTGTTATCCCTGCTGTGAGGAGCGCATATGTGCGTCGACCAGCTCTTCGATCACCTGCGCCAGTGGGATGTTTCGGCCGTTCGCGATCGAGTAGATGTACTCAAGCGTGTCGGGCCTGAGCTTCAAGGAAAACGGAACCGAGCGCCCTGCCCCGCGCGTCCGTCTTGGCAACTGCGGCGTCTGGTTCGCGCGTAGCTGTTCAACCTCCGCCATCGGAACAGGCACCGTATCGAATCCTGCGCGAACGGCTGCCGGAGACAGCGCGACGTCTCTCTCTGGGGCTTCGGCTGGGTCGTTGCGGATAGCGCCTAGACCCCCGGTCAGGCTGCGGCGTTGTGGCTTTACCTCGTCGGTCATGCGGCCTTCTCCTGTGCACCTAGGATCGCTGCGCTGATGGCTTCTGCCAGCGCCCGCCCCTCGCTTCTTGCTTTGTCGACCGACGGCACTTCGTCGGTCGGCAGCCGGTCCAGCGTCGTGCTGTACGAGATCAAGCTCTTGTATGCGGACCGCTCGGATAGGACGACATCGCAGACCGGGATGCCTGCCTCCTCGAGCTGCTTTGCGAGAGCGTTGAACTCCCTGCTGCGGAACCCTGTCGGCACTCGGGTCCATAGAACCGCGTGCACGGCTGGCTTTCCGGCGTTGTTCGGAATGTCGTTTACGAGGCCGACCATCTGGATCGCGTCTTCGACGTCAGCGGCCGATGGGTTCGCCGGAATCGCGACGTAATGGGATCGACCGATCGCCATCGACACGACCATATTGGCGCTACCCTCGACGTCGATCAGCACGACGTCGTTATCGAGCTCGGCGTTCCGCACCTCGGTCGCCAACGATGTATGATCGGCCGCTTTCACGGTGATCGTTTCCGGGACCATGCCGCTGGCGGCCCATCGCACGACGCGCCGCTTCGGATCGGCGTCGATGATCCTGACCCGGTAGCCTTGCTCGGCGAACTGGCCCGCCAGGACGATCGCCGTAGTCGATTTTCCGCACCCTCCTTTTGAGGAGGCCAATGTGATTACGGCCATCGGTATTCCCTTTCATGCCTACGCAAGCCTTGGCCGTCCAAGGATGTAGGAGGCTGTCTTTCGGAATACTGATCTTTCTAGGGATTGGCAATCATGTCAATTCCAGTGCCTGGACATGCATGGAATTACATGTAAAGAAAGGGACAGTCATTGATTGCCCTTCCTGCTGCTCCCGGTTCCGCGCTGAGAAACTCGCGCCAGGGCCGGAGCAGCCGAACCCTTGGGTTTCGTCGCTGCCGTGCCGGCGTCGCGTTCCAGGCGTCGGTAGATTGCTTGCCGACTGACTTTGAGCAGGATGGCGATGTCGTTGATCCGGGCAGGGGGATCGGCTTCTAGGTATTCCTTGGCTTTGGCCCACTGTGCATCATCGATGCTCGGTGGTCGCCCGAACCGCGTGCCCGCGCGCTGCGCGGCAGCGATGCCTGCCATCGTCCGCTCGTGGTTCGTGCCGCGCTCGAACTCGGCGAAGGCTCCAAAGATCTGAAAGATCAGGTTTCCCGCAGCGCTGGTTGTGTCGATCACGGATTCCTTGATCGATCGCAAACCGATGCCCTTGGCCTTCATGGCTTCGACGGTTTCGATCAGGTCGAACATCGACCGGCTGAGCCGGTCGAGCTTCCAGACGACGAGGGTGTCTTCGCCAGGTCGAGCGTAGGCGAGGGCCTCGCTCAATTTCGGCTTGAAGACGGCAGCGCCGCTGATACCTTCGTCGGTGAAGATCTTGGTGCAGCCGGCGTGTTCGAGCGCCTCGATCTGGGAGCGGGGCTGCTGGTCATGCGTTGATACGCGAGCATAGCCGATCAGCATTTGTCCGAAACTCCAACGCGATTATTCTACTTTCGGACATTAGATACTTTGTCCGAAAGTCACAAAACAAAATCGCGTTCCGGACGTTTTCGGGGGACGTTGGTTACGGCTAGTTCCGGACAGGAGTTTCGGACACGAAAAACTCGGCTTTTTCCAACAATCGGTTGTCGTGTCCGAAACCGATCGGTTTCGGACACGGATCGGCAATTATGCTGGCGTAGCCATTTTAAGCTTGCGCCGTGGTGCGGGCGCTGGCGGTACAGCAGATCCCGCGTCGACGGCCTTCGGTTTCCGGCCAAGGCCGATTTGCTTTGCCATCGCGCGTCGGGCCTCGCTGTAGGCGGGCGCGACCATCGGATAATCGGGTTTGAGATTGTAGCGGGCGCGGTATTCTTCGGGCGTCAGCCCATTGGTGGTGAGATGCCGGCGAAGGGTGCGGTAGGGTTTGCCGTCGATCATCGAGATGATCTGTTCAGGCGACGCCAGCGACTTCCGCACCGTCGTAGCTGGGGGATACTCGATCTCGGCCTGAGCATCAGATCCAGGTTGATCGCCGGATGGCGTTTCCAGCTTCACAAGGGCGGTGTACATCGCGGTGAGGAAGGCAGGGACGGCATCGGTTTCGGTGCGAGTGTTCGGGTTGGCAAGCCACGCAGCGGTAAGCTCGGCCGCTAGTGCAATCATGTCAGTCTTTTCGTCCATCTTCATTTTCCCATTCGTACTGCTATTCAAGATCTAGACGTGGTGGCGGCTCAAGGCTGCCGCCTTCGAATGCTGTTCTCCCGTTCGGACCAGTCAGGAGCGGAACGTAGCATATGTCGGCTGGTGACCAATTCGGTTCCGGGAAGTCGGTAACACCTAAAGCCAGCGCAATTCCTTTGATAGAAGCATGAAGCCGACCGGCGTCCGCCCAATCATTGGCCTGGAGAGCATCGATCAGGCTGTCCAGAATTGCATCCAGCATCGCCACTAGATCGTCGCCGTCGAAAATCGCGTCGTTCATCGGCGCACTCCGGTAATTTCACGCTCGATGATGCGACGCTCGACTATGCCAATGTGAGCGCTACGTTCCTTGGGAACACCCCGGTCCTTGTTGGAACGGTGATCCACTCTGGCATCGCTGCCAACGGCCTCGAGCCTCGCGTTGAGGATGTTCGCCCATTCGGCGCGCAGCGCAGTCAGCTTTTGTCGTGTGTTCCATTCGCGCGGCTTCTGATCGAACCGACCAGCGTTGATCGGGCGCGTTGGGAAGAGGAGGTAGCCGTGGCAGTGCGTCGGCTCGCCGGCACCGGTTACCTCGATGAGAGTGAGATCGACGGGAAAGCCGGCCGCTGCGATGTTGTCGATGGCGAAACGGCGAAGCACGTCAATCGCGGTAGCTCGATCGAACTCGTCAGGAAGCGAGAGGTCGTATTGGCGGGCGAGCTGCGCGTCCTTCCGGATCTCGGCGAACTCCACAGCGTTCCATAACGCCTCCCGGTCGCCAAATTGCGAAGGTGCGGTGTCAGGTAACAGGATGGTCGAATGGCCGACCGTGCGATCGCCGACGAAGTCGGAAAAGCGGCCCAGGCGCTCGTCGCGAAGGCGGCAGGCGTTTTGCCATGCCGATGCGGCGATGACGCTTCGCCCGACCGAGCGACGGATGATGCGAGCATGAAAATGATAGACGGCCATGGTGCGGGGTCCGAACTGGCGTTTCTATCGACCGAGCATATCGTCTCTAATCGTGCTGGGAAGCGTCGTTCCATCCGAACCGCGCAAGTATCGCCGGGTCCAGCTCGTCGCCCTCTTTCATCGGCTCGACACGCCGGAGCGTGTCGAGCGCGTGTTGCAGGTGGCAAGCGGACTTTTCCTCGCCGCCTTGCTGGTCGAGCAAGGCGAGCGCCATTCCCATGAGCATTTCGGCAGTTTTCAAACTGCGATTATCGTCGGTCATGCATCTTGCCTTGTTGCGTGCCGCGGGGGGTCGCACAGTTAGCTTGCGGATCAAATAACGTTGGGACGGGATCCGTTGTATATCGATGCTCGAGCGGGGAGGGTGAAATGGGCGCGGAACACACGCGGGAGGGGAAATGGCGGCGCATCAATGGCGGTTTGATCCCGGTTGGGATTATCGGTGCCTACTTTGCCGCTCCATCCCTGCGATTTTGCAACCCGCTGCTGCTCCTCTTCGGGGGCCTGTTTCTCGGCTTCGCCGCCAATGTCGGGTATGATCGGCTTGTGGGAGACGAAAAGACGCGATTCAATAGCATTCAGGTGTGGGTCTTCATCCTGCTGGCGGCCGGCTTTCTCGGTGCTGCATGTCTGGAGATCTACCAGCGTGAGCCACGGTGGGACGCTAAATGCGCAGCATTGCAGGCCGAGATGCTGAACGGCACGGCGATGGGCTCGCCGGCCCCGAAGAAGGGCCAGGCGACCGCATCCGAAGCGTTTCAGGCGTTGGGATGTCGGCCGCAACTATAGAGCGTTTCCCACCCGGGCCTGCTATTATGTGGTTCCACCTGTAGGATATCGGCCATGATAGAGCTTGTTGAGCACGAACGAATTGGCGCGAAGCTGAGCGATGACGACAAGGGCGAATTGTTGCGATCGTTCCGAGCGCTCTCCGATAAAGTCCAAGACCTCTATCGACCGATCCGCGACAGTCTCAGCGCCGAAGCTCAGTTAAGCGATCCAGACCTGCTCGGGCTTTGTCGCGCGCGCGATAACCTGATCGCGGCCGAGAACGCGGTGCTGGGCATCCGGGAAGCCCGCAATGCGAAGCAGGCTGCGGACGGCGAGCGGGGAGGGCGGCATGGCGGATGACTACAAGGATCCTGCGACCATGACGGACGACGAGCTGATCGGTGAATGGAATTGCATCGACTGCGACAGCGAGGACACCGTGCGAACCGATGCCTTGGCGGCTGAGCTTGAGAAGCGAAATTTGGACATTTGAGCGGTAATTTCGAGCGGTTGGAAGATCTCCGCATCGGTTCGCTGAACCTCGGTGGCGTGCGGCAACTGCGGACACCGCGGCGTGATCGACGGCGCGAAGCTGTGGCGATGGTCGTCGCTGCATTGTGGGCGGCTGAATCGACAGACCGACTAAATCGCCTGTTCCCATTCTGTTCTCTTCGGCGTTATGAAGGGTCACGAGTTAGGGATTCAGATCATGTTGCTGCCGATCGCGCAGCCGGTCCCGCTTGCCGTGATGGCGCCGGGCTTCCGGCTGAAGCCGATCGGCGTAGCGGGAGCTGGCTTTCCGTCACCCGCCCAGGACTGGGAGGAGGACGCCATAAACCTGGTGGAGCTGCTGCGGCTCAACCGAGCCGCCAGCTTCGTCTTCCGGATCGACGGGAGCAGCATGGTCGACGCCGGCATCGCCGACCGTGATGTCGTCGTCGTCGATCGCGATGTCACGCCGCGCAGCGGCCACATCGTGATCGCCGTGCTGGCTGGCGGTTTTGTCTGCCGCCAGCTCGTTCACCGGGGCGGCGTGCCGTATCTGGAGGCGCGCAACAGCCGGCAGAGTTATCTGGAGCAGATCGCCGACGATCAGACGGAAATTTGGGGCGTCGTGCGCGCAGGCGTCCGCGATTATCAGCGGTAGGCGGGCGGAAATGACCCACGCGATCGTCGACGTCAGCAATTTTTATGTTTCGTCAGAAAGGGTCTTCGACCCGAAATTACGGCGCGTGCCGGTGATCGTGCTGTCGAACAACGACGGCTGCGCGATCGCGCGGAGTGAGGAGGCCAAGGCCCTCCACATAAAAATGGGCGATCCGTTGTTCAAGATCCGCGATGTCATCAAGCGGCATGGGATCGAGGTTCGATCTTCCAATTACGAGCTCTACGCGGACATGAATCGCCGCTTCAATGCGGTGATCGCGGAGCATAGCGACCTGATCGAGATCTACTCGATCGACGAGAGTTTCTACCGTCTACCTGTCCTGCCCAACGGCCTGGGCGATGTGGCGGCCGCGCACAAGCTGCGCGCGGCAATCCTGCGCGAAACCGGCCTTCCGACACGGATTGGGCTTGGTCCGACGCGCGCCTTGTCCAAGGTCGCGAACGCCTTGGCGAAGGCGACCGAGAAGATTTGGGATGGTGTCGTGGATCTCCACGACACCGGGCTGCGCGCGCGCCTGTTTGCCGAGTGGCCGGTGAAGGAGGTTTGGGGGATCGGGAGTGCGCTCGCCGCAAGGTTGCACCCCCTCGGGGTGCGAACCGCGGCCGAGCTGGTAGCGCTGCCACCTGCCGTGGCGCGCGATGTCGGGACGGTCGTGCTCGAGCGCCTGGTGCGCGAGTTGAACGGCGTCGAGTGCGACGGCTTCAAGCCCGAGCCGGAGGCGAGCAAGGCGACGGCGGTGACGCGCCAGTTCGGCGCACCCGTCACGGACCTCGACGAGCTTCGCGAGGCGATGGTGCGGCGCGCGGTGCGCGCGGCCGAGAAGATCCGCCATCAAGGGCTGGCGGCGACGCGTCTGATCGTGTTTGCGCATGGGTCGCGGTATCGGCCGAACCCGCCTTCGGCGAGCCGTCAGACCCGCCTCACACCGCCCAGCAACGACCCGCGCATCATCGCCGGCCTGGCCGGCAAGATGATGGAGGCGATGTATCAGCCGGGGGTGTTTATACGAAGTGCGGCGTCCTGCTCGAAGAGCTGGTGCCGGAAGGCGCGGGGCAGGGGGACTTTTTCGCTGTTGCTGATCCGCGTGCGCCGGGGCTGCTGGCGGCGATGGATGGCCTCAACGATCGGTTCGGACGCGGGACCGTCGGGATTGCTGCGCAGGGGTTCGGCACGCGCGCGTTCGATACGAAGCGAAGCCAGAAGAGCCCGGCGTGGACGACGCGGTTGGCGGAGATTCCGGTCGCCCGTTAGGTCTGCGCAGAGCGAGACAAAAAAAGGGAGAGGCCGGAGCCCCTCCCTTTGCGCGTCAGTGGGTCAATTTAAGGAGTGAGGGCGCGAGTCCCATGATGGTGATCAACACGCCAATGAAGCCGAGCAGCCACGTTATAGCCTTGAGTTGCGCCTCAACGCCGGTGATCTTGGCTTCCAGTCCTGCGTTCGCTTCCTTGATCTTCACCGCCAGATACTCCTCAAATGCGTCTACAACCTCTGTGGCCTGATCGTCCGTCATACTAACGGACTTCAGAGCCTTGAACAATGTGATGTGCATTCCGTTCTCCTTCTCGTTGATTGGAGTGGCAAATACGGCATGGGCTCCGGCGCTGGCTGTCAGGGACCGCGTAGCGGCCGCGAAGCGGGGAGTGGGGGAGCCGATTTGCGTAGCAAATTGGGGGGACCGCTCATCCTTGATAGGCAGCGCGCACCCATGCCAAACTTCCACATTCAATAGAGAGAAAAATACCCCCCAACCGTGCCGCTTGGATGATCGGTGTAACCGATCTGCCGGCAACGCCGGCATTGGGCGGCCCGAAGGCCGCCCCGGTCACGGGCTTAGCCGGGATCGTCACGCTTCGCCTTGGCGGCGTTGACCAGGGCGACGATCTCGGGCTCGAAGAATAGCTCTCCGCGCTCGATGACCTCAAGACCGGGACCGTCGAGGACGTCGCGGATGCGATCGGCGACGATCTGATCCAGTTCGGCTGAGAGCGCGTCGACGTCGTACTGTGCGGAGAAGGGGGCGACCTTCGGCCAGTTGGTCTGGGCGGCGAAGCTGGCCTTCTCGGCGAGAGAGTCCTTCAGCGCCTTGATTGCGGCGTTGCCCAAGGCGCGCTCGAAAGCGATCTGGGCGAAGAGGCGGTGCGACATAATCATCTCCTTCATGCCATCATTGGCGGCACAGGCAGGAGGTTCGGCGATGCCGGGTCACAGGACCGCGCAAGCGGCCGCGCCAGCGGGGCGTGGGGGAGCCGATTTGCGCAGCAAATTGGGGGACCGCGCATCCTTGAGGCGGCGGGAGCCGGACCTCATGCTAGGAGTGCAGCAGGTGGATAATACACAAGGGGTTTGGCTCACGTCAGGGATCGTTCCTTAACGGCGATCTTGGCAAGACGTTTGTTTGCGCAAGTGAACGGACCAATTGTGGTGGCGGACCATCCCCCTTTCGGGAAGCAAATAGATATAGCCAATCGTTGCGCGGCGTCGCCGTTTTACCGGATCAGCGGTGTATCAGGAATGTCGGAGTTTGGCGGAAAGCGGCTTGGCAAATTCGGCGAAGGTATAAAGTGGGTTAGCTCGCCGGCCCTTCCTCGCGAATACAGGTAAAGCCATCCATCGGGTTTCTCGAAACCTGCTTCTGTGCGGTACATCGCCGCAGGTTTCCGAACATGGATACGGCCAACGAACGCAGGCCCGTGGCCGCTTCGTTGTAATACGGCGTGGCAGCCAAGAACTCACCTTTGTAGGAGGCGATCTGGGACGATGTCAGGCGACTGCACTTTACAAGTGTCGCGACAATCCCCTTCTCACTATTATGCCAGCTGGCATCGGAACCGGGCTTAGCCTGATAAGCAGTATAATCGCCGAGGCTGCAAGAGTCTGGCATCTTCAAAGAGATTGGAAAGGAAAATGTCCTGATGAGCTCCCTCCCATTATCCTCATAGGTGATCGTTAGTTGGCCATCCGCAGAGGGCCAACTCAATCGAGCTATCGCCCTACAGGGTGCATAATGCAAAACAGCCACGGGTGGATCACGCGCGATACAGTCTTCGCGTTCCAATTTAAATGGGCCATGCGCAGCAACGGGGGTCTTTTGCAGATCACGAAGAACGTAATCTTGAGCGATGAAGGCGAGCAAGGCGAACACCAATCGAGGCTATCTGCAAAAACGACCGTCTGCAATCGGGATGCCCAATTTCACTCGCGAACGGCGGAAGTTGGGCGCAAGCAGCCGTGGCATGAACCACGCAGCAGGCATAGCCGACGGGATCCGATCTGATATTTGGCGGAAGTCGTTCTCCTGCGTGGGCTGGGTCAATGCCGGGCACAAGGTTCGTTCCGAGGTCGAATGCATCGCCTCACGATGGGTGTCCGTGGCAGGCGCTGCCTCAATGTCACTGCCGCGCGGGTCGAGGCCGCAACGATCGCTACGAGGTCAACTCCGGCGCGCGTCCCGGCAAGGACGCCTCCCGTTGGGGAGCCTGAGCGAGGAAGGTGCCTATCCGGCAGCTCTCCACTCGAATTCGGTGCCATCCGTCCAGATGGCGTGCATCATCACCGCGAGCTTGCGCGCAACCGCAACCTGAGCCTTCTTCATCCCGCTGCGCTCTTTCAGCCGCAATCCCCATTCCCGCAATGGCGTAGGCTTGGTGACACGGGTGAGTATGACGGTCGCCGCCTCGAACAGATAGGCTCGCGTCATGCTATCGCCGGTTTTCGTAATCCGCCCGCTCCAATCGACTTCGCCGGACTGATGCGTCCGAGGCGTTAGGCCAAGGTACGGGCCAACATCGTCGGAACGCTTGAACCGCGCAGGATCTTCGATGGTCGAGTAGAAAGCGAGCGCCGAGAGGTACCCAACGCCGGGAACGGTCATGAGCCGCGATAACGTAGCATTCCCACGTATCACGGCTTGTAGCTGTCGTTCATACGTCCGTATCTGTTCTGCGACAGTTTCAAGAACGACCAGGATGGGAGCCGCAAAAGCCGCGTAGGCTGGATCGAGCTCCATGGCCGCAACGGCCCGACCTTTGAAAGTCTTGCCTGCGGTTTTCGTGATGATGAGCCCGAAGCGTTTGACCGCTCCGCGCAATGTATTCTCGAGCGTTCTCCGGGTCACCATCAGCATACGGCGAGCGAGGAGGAGGCTACGGATAGCCTGCGCCGATGCACCGCGCACCCACGCCTCCTTATACCAGCCCACCCGAACGAGTTCGGCCAAACCTTTGGCATCATTGCGGTCGGTTTTGTTCTGCCTAGCGGACAGAACCTTGTGCGCATGACGGGTTTCGATGCACACCACTGGCAGATTGGCTGCTTCCATCGCACGGAAAAGAAGCGCCGAGGTCTGGCCAGTCTCGATCGCAACCCGTTCGGCATCGTCCGCGTGCCTTTGGATGCATGCAACCAGCTCATTGGGCAAGCTTCGTACCTTGCCTTCATAGCGGACTTTGCCGTCAGCGCCCAATACGCACACACTGGTTTCCGCCAGCGACACATCAAGGCCTACATAACTCGTCATGGGGTTCTCCGACACTTGCAGTGGCGGCAGCGCCACCTGGCGATGATGCATCAGGCGGGCGGTCGCTGTTACCCCATGTCACCCGAATGGGCCGAGACCCGAAGGGGCTCGGTGGAGCGCAAGCGGAATAGAGCCCGGCCCCGCCTGGAGGGCGGGGAGACGCCCGCATGGTAGGATTTTTGGTCTGTCCGGTTCATACCAAGACACCACAAATGCGCGGGGTGAAGGTGGACGAACCCGATCTTGAAGGAGCGGTGTTGCGCGAAGTCGAAACAGGCTTGTTGCAACTGCACGAGCGCAGTTCATCACTAAGCGGGCTCGTCGACACGCCGGAATTGACGTTCGATCATGCGGCTGTGGCGTCGCGCGAGCTGATCGTGGATGTCGGTGAGATTTCCCGCCACAACATGCTTTTGGTCGAGGAGATGATCGCAGCGGTCCGCACGCTGCAACGGGCACATGCGCGCAGAGTCATTCCGCGTCCCAAGGCGTCGCAGCGCTACCGGGTGACGCTACCGCAGCTCCTCGTTCTGGGTATCGCCGCGTTGGTCGGAATCGGTTTCGCCGCTTTCCTGATCGGATATGTGCAGGGATTCCCCGAGGGCTGCGCGCGCGGGATCCGCGAGGTGCTGGCGCATCGAGCGGTGTGAGACATGACGAGAGCGGGGCGGCAGCGCCGCCCCGTCTCGGTCACTCTTCCCAGAGCGGCTTGAGCTTGCGGGTCCGCTTGCGCGCGGGCCGGGGTGCCCCGGGCATCCCGTTGATCGCGATCTCCGCTTGGATGCTGGCCAGTTCCGCGAGCCATGTTTGGGTGCGTGCGGTTTGAATGTTCATCTGATCCTCCTTCTGTTCGCTTGAGACAGAGGCGGGCTGACGATCGGGCGGGGTCGGGGTCAGGGACCGCGAAGCGGCCGCGTAGCGGGGCGTGGGGGTGCCGATTTTGTCGTGGTCGTAGTGAAGCGCAGCGAAAACGGAGGCCGCGTCAAAATTGGGGGCACCGCGCATCCTTGACGCCGGCCCCGCCCGGTCGTCACGATGGAACGGCGTCGACGACAGAGCCTTTCCGACGGTGGTGGGACATGGGAGGCCGCCACACAGCGCCCTCCTTCTGCCTCCGCGCCATCAATGGGGCTGGACGGTCTGCGATGAGAGGATCGCATTGGTCAGCGCGTTGCTGTCGATCTCACCGGCGATGTAGCGGGCATTGAGCTGCTCGATCTCGTCGGAGAGGATGCCACCTTCGTGACGGACGTTACCGCGGGCGAAGTCCACCTCGCGGTGACGGCGTGCGCGCTCGGCTGCGCTGATCTGGCTGGTCGTTTCGATGGTCATGATGTGATCCTTGTCGTAGAGGGAGGGAAAGCCCCGACGGCGAAGCGTCGGGGCGGTCTGCGTCATCGTTCGTCGACGCGCATGATGGTGAGGACGCGCGTGGTCTGGAACGGATCGGCCGGATCCTCGGAGCCTCCCATCAGGTCGAGGTCGTAGTAATCGATCTTCCAGTAGCAGGCGGTCTCCTCGAACTCGAACCGGCCCATGTCGCGCTCGCCGTGCGGGTTGATGGCGTCATCGAAGCGGTCGTAGTCGCGCACGGTCCGGATCAGCTCGGCGCGTTTGCGGAACCCACGGAAGAGGCTGACGTCCCCGATCAGGTCGGCGATTCCGCTCGTCATCACGATGCGGTTCTTGCCTGGTGCGGTGATATGTTGGCGGAGCCAGTCGTTGAGCCGCGCGATCTCGGCGGGCTCGCCCTTCCGGCGCTCGGATGTGGAGGTCTGGTCGGCCATCTCGGTCTCCTTGTCTGACCCCGCCAATCGGGGCCTTCGACAGGCGACAGGACCGCCGAGGCATAGCTGGCTCGCGCACCCGTAGGGTCGAAACGCAGTGGAGAAGTCCGCTCGGCGGACTTGCGCGTGAAAGCGCCTCGGCGAGGACGTAGGAGCCCGAAAGGCCCCTCGGGTGGCGGCGAGTTGGAGACCGGCCGATCCCAAACCGCTGGACGATGCCGGGCCGGGAGGACTATCGTCGCGGCCATGGAAACCTCTGCCAACATCGTCGCTCTCTGGCCCCGCTGGATGGAGAACGCCGGCATGATGTTGCGTATGAAGGCCCTGGTTCGCTCGCGCTGCTGCCAGTGCGGGACGTTGATGCGCGTCGAGATGGAAGATGTCGTCGCCCGTCACGGCGCGAACTATTCGCTGGTTGATAAGCTGGAGCGCTGTCGGATGGTCGAGTGCTACGGTTCGACCTTCTATCTGGCGTCACGGACCTATGGCGGGAAGTGGACAACGCTGTTGCGCGAACCCAGGCTGCTCGAAGCATTCGAGGAGCTGCCGCCCGTCAGGACGGCGTGGAGTTGATCGCCGGCAACATGACGCGGTGAGCAAAAAAAGGGGGCCGAAGCCCCCTTTGCCTTAGTGCCGCAGGATCGACACCAGCGTTCCGATCGCGGTCAGGGCCACGATGGTAAAGCCGACGATGCTGATGACCCAGGTTTGGGTCTTCATGTGCGTCTCGAGCGACCGTTGCAGGCCGTCGATTTTCTCCTGAAGCGGCTTTGTCGCGTCTCCAACCATGTCGTCGATATACTCCTCGATGCTGGCTACCACCAGCTTTGCCTGATCGTCTGAGACGTTGATGGATTTGAGTGTTTGATACAGATCAACCTGCATAGCGTTCTCCCGTTAGTTGCACGAATTTGTGCGGGAGTACCGGGACATGGGCTCCGGGCGATCGGGTCAGGGACCGCGAAGCGGCCGCGCCAGCGGGGCGTGGGGGAGCCGATTTGCGCAGCAAATTGGGGGAACCGCGCATCCTTGAGGCGATCGCCGCACCCATGTCATACTACCACGACACGAATGAGCAGTTCTCCCACAGGTGCCGCAGCCGCGCGTAGCGCGGGGACGAGGCGGGCTCGATGCCCGGCTTGCCCCCTCTCTTTTGCGCTGAAAGCGCGGGGGTGGGACGGGCTCGATGCCCGTCCTGGCCCTGACCTGTTTGCGCCTGACGAAGGCGCGGGGGCCTTTCGGCCCCCATCTGGTCAGGCGTAGGGGTCGTACTCGTTCACGACGACGACCGAGCTGTCGTGATCTTCGGCGGTGATGACGGCGTATTGTGTGCCGATGGCGATGACCATGGTTGCCACCATCAGGGTTTTTGCGAGGCTCATGGCGTTTTTGCGGGCGATCCAGATATCGTTGAACATGTCCGAGGCTCCTGTGAAGCCGGCGGGGTTCATCCCCGCTCGACAGGCGCCCGACAGGGACGGGGAGGGGCCGCGATCACTTTTTTTCGGTACGAAAAAAAGCCGTAGCGAAGCGCCCGGACCCCTTGCGGGTTGATCGTATAAGGCCCCGAGCCGTCCCAAGGATTGCGCCTCAAAGAGCGGGGTGAAGCTCGTTGGCCGGAGCGTCGCGGCTCAGCGCTGGGTCGCCAGTGACGCACGCCCCTTGCTAAGGGATGGCGGTCGCCTGCCTCTCGTATCCGCACTCTGCGTCCCCTCCGATCGATGGGAGAGTTCGCCGGGCTGCAGAGACGGCCAGTCCGGGGCAGATTGGAAAGGAATTGCCGCTTTTCGGAAGAGGATTTCCTGCGCGCGTGCGCGCCCGTCAGTTGATCGTCACCCGAATGGGCCGAGACCCGAAGGGGCTCGGTGGAGCGCAAGCGGAATAGAGCGACGGTCCCGGCGCAGCCGGGAGACGCCCTATAACGCCGTCAGTTCTTCGTAGATTTCGGCACGTCTGGCTGCCGCGACGTACCAGCCCTTCGACTTTGGATGCCACCTGGCCTTACCTTCCAGCACGCCGATCGCCAGCTCGCCGGCGCGAGAACCATACGGCCACCATATCCGCATCTCGCCCGAGGACAGATCTTCGATCCAGATCGCGCCGAGCGATGTTTCGATAGTCTCTTTTGCCATGGGGTCAGCTTAACGCGGCGAGCAGATGTCGCGAAGCGGGTATCGGCAAGCGGGGCGGTGAACACGGGAAGAGGCCCGGAGCGTCAGCTCCGGGCCGGTTCTGCGTCGGGTCAGAAGGGCACGTCGTCGTCATCCAGACCGCCGTGATCCTGCGTATCGCCCTGCTGCTGGCGACCCCGGCTGAGGAAGGTCACTTCGTCGGCGATGATCTCGACACCGTAGCGCTCGATGTTCTCGCTATCCGTCCAGCGGGTGTAGTGGATGCGGCCCCGGACCATGACCTTCTGGCCCTTGTCGACGTATTGGGCGACGGTCTTGCCGACACCGTTGAAGCAGGTGATGCGGTGCCATTCGGTGTCCTCGACCCGGCGACCGTTTTCCTTGAGGATCTTGCCCTCGCTGTCGCGCTTGGGGCGCGAGGTGGCTAGGCTGAACTGGGTGATCTTGGTGCCGCCCTGGGTGGTGCGGGCTTCGGGCGCTGCGCCGACGTTGCCGGCGAGGATGACGAGGTTCTGCATTTCGAGGTTCCTTTTTTTGCTCGCCGGGGGTCCGTCCCCTCGACTGAACACCAAAAAAGACGGCCAGGACGCTCTCTCCACCGGAGCGCGAAGACGCGGAGGGGAACCCCGATCTTAGGGGTGGTGCGGGCAGCCGCGCAGCGGCAACTCGGCCCGAAGGATCGCGGGTTGGGGAGGGTGGACGGCCGGATTAGGTCGTTCAGGAAAGAGAGGGGATGGACCCCCACTGGCGGGCAACGGACAGAGAACCGTGTGCAGGACCAGCTTGTCGCATCGATTTGCCGGCAACGTCGGTGTCTCGACCCGTCACCACAGGCGGTGCGTTATCCTGACTGCCTTCGCCTTGCGCCGATCGCTACGCGGGCAACCTCTCCGGGATGACGGTCGCGGTGTGGGCCTTGGCACTGCCTTCCTGCCCAGGCGCGCGCGCCGTGCCCTGTCGACATGGACTGAGGGGGGTCCGGCACGTTTCACACCGATGTGCGGTCGAAACGAGAGCCCCGGTGTCGTGATGCCGATCGAGGCTTTCAGCCGGGGTGCGAGCAGGGCCTTCGCGGGCCATCGTACCAGCGTGAGGACCTTGCCCGTCAACCGAGGCAGACGGTCGGGTAGGCTCCGGGCCTCACCCCACGGAACCGCTCTGCGTCATATATCAGGGCGCGGCAGCGCCCGCTTCACGCGTTCAGTCATCACCCGACGCTGGTGAGGGACGGAGCATGGCCCATGCTTCCGATCCGACCGCTTTTGCCAGTTTAGCCATCACGGCAATCGTGGGATTGGCTCGCCCTCGCTCGATGACCGAGATCGATGCTGCCGCCATATCCACTCTCTCGCCAAGCTGACCTTGTGTCAGCTTCATCGCTTTCCGGCGCTCCCTAAGTCGGACGCCGAATAGCTGTGCCTCGGGAAGCATAAAGTCATCGAGATAGATCATGGGGTTTCAACCATCAGCTTTCCGGATTGGTCTCGAAGAGGTCCAGTTGGGCGGCACGCGCTGCGCGCTCACGACCCTTGATAATTTGCGACGCGAGCCATGCCTTCTGCTGACCGATGCCCATGCCGAGCATGGGGACGGCAGCACGCTCGCCGGCGAAGGCGAGCAGCGGTTCGCGGTAGAGGCGACCGGCGAGGAAGACGATCGGACCCGCGTAGCGCGGCCCGATCGCTCGCCGTAGCTGGCGAACCGTTTTTTCGCCCCACAAACGCCGCTCTGCGGCCGTCAGGTCGCGGAGCGTAGCGTCATAAGGGGCAAGGCGCTGCGAAGGCTTCACGAGGCCGTGTGCGGCCGAGAGGATGAACCAGTGCCCTCCGGTCTTTTCGACATAGGTTCGGGCTTTGCGGAACCAGTCGGAGCGGTAGAGGTCGGCTGCGGGTGCGCGCCGGTCGAGTTTCTGCGAGACGCAGGCGACGAGGTAGAGAGGCGGCGCCGATGGCGCGTTATCCGTCATGGGTCGATCAGGCCCGGACGGCGCGGTCGCGCCGGGGCACCGAGCTGGTCGATGGTGAGCTGGCGGTGCAATGTTGCCGGCAGGTCGGGGATGTGGCGGTGCGCGATAACGATCAGCGGGTCGGGCGCACGAACCTCGCCGTAGAACGCGCCAAGCCAAATCGAGGGCTGTTCGTCCTCGTCCTGGCCGTCGCCGGTCCAGATCTGGAGGAAGAATGACGCGAGCGGCGCATCCCACCCGATCGACAGGCGGGTGTCACCGCTGTGAAAGTCGTGACGGCTCATGCGGACGTCTCCCTATTCGGACAGTCGGCGAAGCGTTTCTCAGCTTCGTCGAGCGTCGCTTTGGTCAAGGCGTCCACCCGGCTTGGGCCTCGCCGATTGCGGATCCAGCGCAGGGCGGCACCGTTGGGCTCGCTGTCATCCTTGCCGAACAGGTAGAGGTCAAGCAGCTTGCTCTTCCAGCGCCGTCCGTTGCGGCGTCGAAAATCGACGAGGGTGCGTAGCTCCTCGTCGGTCCATTCGGGCATAGGGACGCGGGCGGGTTTGATGGTGTCGGTCATGGCGGTCCTCACTCGGAGTTTGGGCTCATGGCCCTAAGGTAGCGGAGGAAATCCCGGCTCCAGGTGTGCGGGATTGGCTTGGGCGGCCGTTCGTGCGTCACGGTCGGCCCGTCGAAGAGATCGGGCTGACGCCCGATCATGAGAGGCTGGATGAGGTGACGCGGCTGCCGGATGCAGTCGCGGGCCATCAGACCGCGACCAATTCCGGGTAATGCGCGCTGAGATTGGCGATCGCTTCTTCGCCCTCGGGGAAGGGCGGGCGCATGATGCTGATCGCGGTGCGGATCGCTCCAGCTAGATCCGCGTGGTGAATCACGGGCGTCGTGCTGTCGGGATATTCGACCGGCGCGGTGAAGCCGGCATGAAACCAGCGGCCAAGGCCTTCGTCGACGCGTTCGGCGTAGCGGGCGTGGGCTTGGTTCGACGGATCGAAGCGCAACGCGAGTTCGGTGTAGCGGCCGAAATCATGGTCGGACGTGTCGCGTGCGAAGGCCGCACCACCAGGGGGCGGGCCATAGCGCGCGGTGAGGGCGGCCTGGTAGCAGTCGACTTCGAGACGGTTGAGCCGTTGGAAGTCGGGTGTGCGGCCGAGTTGGGCGCAGTCCTCTTCGGCAGGGCTCGCGCCGAGGGTCAGGATCTCGATCATGGTGTTGGCTCCGCACGGACCGGGGGTCGGACCGCTCAAAGCCGCAAAGTCGCCTCTCCTCTGTTCGGAGCGGGCTACTCGGAGGGGGGCTGAGTGAAGGTGCCGCGACCATCGCGGAAAGCACCGACGACACTCCCGCCATCCCAAAATCCGCCAAGGATTCCCTTGCGCGGGATGCTGCCGATCGGCTTGCGGCGTGCGGCAAGAAGGCGGGCACGCCGGGTGTCGCGATCAACGGGATTGCCCATCATGTCCTGTGCCTGGCGGAGCGGCTTCATGGGTTCACCTCTAACATTGGTTGGGGGATGCGAGAACGGCTTACCCGTTCCTGCGATGCTCGGGAGGGCGGCCTCAGCCGCCCGTCGCGATGCCGAGCAGGAACGGATCGCACGACGCTTCGATGTCCTCGGGCGTCAGATTCTCGGATGCGAACAGGTCGCGGTCGGACAGGACCGCACGCGGAGCGGCGGGATTGTCCGTCATGACGACGTGGTAGGTGTCGCCGTCAGCGGCAGCGCGGCGCAGCGCGAAGCGCCAGCAATGCGCAGCCGTCTGGAATGGGTTGGGGCGAGGCATTGGATTACTCCATCGGTGTCGTGGGTGAGAATGATCTCCTGCGGCAAAGCCGCAAGAGGCGAGGTCGCTGGCGCAAAGCCAGCGGCCGAGCCGAAGCTCAGGCGACCTTTCGGTCGGCCTGAGCGTTCTGTGCAGCGGGAGGGGTTCCAAGCGGTCCGCGGCGATCGACCACGCGGATGCCGGCCTTCTTGGCGTCGATCACCAGTCGCTCGGTCACACCGTTGCCCTGGAAGGCGATGACGTAGCGGGGCTTCAGCGAGAGCATCTGCTCGTTGCGACGGAAGCCGGCACGATCACCCAGCTTGCGATCGAGACCGAAGCGGACTTGCTGGATACCATTCTGTTCGGCCCACGACGCCGCGATGCGCTCGATCCCCTTCATGTCGCCGCCATGGACGAGATACATGTCGCCGACGCGCTCGCGAACCGCATTGAGGGTGCGCAGCAGATTGTCGCCAAACGCCTTCATGTCCTCGTCGGTCCGGAAGGTCAGCCGTCCCCCGGCAAACACTACGGGCGTGCCCTGTGCCGTGTTGGCGTCGCGGACCCGCTCGCGGCGAGCCTGAAGGAAGGCGCGTCCGTCAACGATTGCCGACGTCACCCCGAGCGAAATGCGGTTGCCGGTCGACGGGATCCAGGAACGGCCGGTCTCGCGGATATAGTGTGCCGCTGCGGTGTCGCGCATGTGTTCGTAGCAGGTGGCGGCCTCCTCGATTTTCTTGGCAAGGTCGATCTTGTCCTCGAGGTTGGCGGTGTTGATCTCCGAACCGTCCTGCTCGGCCAGGAGGAGCCTGATCTCGTCGGTGAGACGGTCGATGGTCGCGTGCTTCTTCGCCGCGGCCCGGTGAAAGAGGTTGACCAGGCCCCAGCCCATCTCCTCGATGTCGCGCTCGAGCGACGTATTCTGGAGGGTTGCGAACAGGTCGCTCCAAATGGCGGTGGTGGTCTGCTCCAGTGCCTCGGTCGAGGGCGGGCACATGCCCGAAACGTCTTCGGCGCGGGGTTCGAGGTGTCCAAGCTCCAGAGCGGAGAGTGCGGCAGCAAGGGAAGTGGTCATGGGGTCAAGCCCTTCATCTGATCGAGGCCGGCGGCCTATCCGCCGGATGCGCACCTCCTGGGCGGCCGAATAAGAGGCGCCCGCACCGGAGCGCAGCGGAGGGAAACCGCAAAAACCGGGGTGGTGCGGGCAGCCGCAAAGCGGCAACTCGGCCCGGATTTTTGCGGTTGCAGGGGTCTCGCGGCCGCCCATGTGCCGCATCTCTCTGGCGGAAGGCTGTCGGGCGTCAGGTGGCGTCGGGCGCAGACGTGACCACGCTTGTTGCCGCCTTCGGAACTGCCGGGCTCAACCCACACCGGGCGATGTCGTCGAGAAGTGCTTGCCCCGTTGCACACAGGCGGACCATCGCCGCTGGGGTGATCCTCAACGCTCCATCGGCGTCGATTGCATCGACCATGATGCGGATCTGATCGACCAGATCCTCGCTCCGGGTCGCGGCATAGCCCGCGCACGCCGCCACTTCAGAGAATAGGCCCGGGACGGGCAGGACGGAGGCATCGTCGCCATCCGGGACAAAGCGCCAAGGATCGACGTCCGCACCTTCAGCGATCGCGCTGACATAAGTGGGATGCTCCGTATCGAGGCTCTTCCACCCGTCGGTCGTATGCGACGCATCGATCGCGGAGCGGCAGGCGTTGACGGCATCTTCCGCCTCGACCGTGATTTCCGCACGGTAATGGGCAGGGTATTCGCAGTGGACGGTGAAGGTCTTCATGGGACCGGACTCCTGAAGGTTGGCAAAATGGGAGACCCAAGCGGTTCGGGTCATTCGTAGCGGGGACGCTCGGCCGGAAAGGCGAGAGGGGGCCAGCCATCGTGGACGCGGGCCTCGAAGCGCCCAGCGTAGAGGACGCTGCTGATCTCGCGCGCGTGATCGCCGACGTTCCAATCGCGATCGAGATGCGCTTGAACCTCCAGTGCCATCGTCCTGGCGCGGTCCTGGTGACCCTCGGCAAAGGTGACGCCGAAGGCGGTCAGTGCCGGGTCGGTGCAGAGGTCGCCGGAATCGTAGTACCAGCCACCTTCCTCGGGACCGCCATAGAGCCGTTGGACGAGGTAAACGGCAACGCTGTGCATGGTGATGATCCTTTCCCAAGCATGAGCCCAAGGCTCATCTGTCCAAAGGATGCCTCCCCTCCGGGAGACTGTTTCAGTCGATCACGCGCCAGCCAGCAGCGATCCAGCCCTGGCGGTTGGGCGCATATTTTGCGGCCGTCGCGAGGATGATCTTGCGGCGCGCGTCGGGGTCGCCGGAGTGGTCCGCGATCGCGGCCGCGTCAGCGGCGCGCGCGGGCCAGCATTGATCCATATTCAGCATCGCGACTGGAAACGCCGTCGATCCTTCGACGACGAATTGCTTGATGATCGGGTTAGCCATGGTGACGGTCTCCGGCGAGCGCGTCGGACGCGCGATGAAAGTCGTCGAGCCAGCGCCCCATCGGGGCGCGATGCTCGGGCGGAAGTGCTGCCTGTGCCGCCTGAAATTCGAGCAGCGCCAAGGGCGCGGTCTCGATGATGCGGTCGACTTCGGCCGGTGAGAGGAGACCGCGTTCGCGGATGAACTCGGTGATGCTGCCGGGACGCGGCGTCGCACCGCGACGGCCAAGCACCGGCTTGCGCCACAGACCCTCGACATTGCGGAGGCGAGGCTTGGCTCGCGCTTCCATCAGCACGATGATGCGCAGCTCCGGAATCGAAAGCTCCAGCACCTCGTCGGGCTTGATGCTGCCGCAGAAGTAACAGCTCGACTTGGGCGGAACGGGCAAGCCGGCGCGCGCGATGCGCGCTTCGCAGACGGCGCGCGACCATTCCCATTCCCGCAAGGGATAGCGGTAGGCGTAGCGAGGATCCTCGCACCCTACCGCGTGATGGTAACGCTGCGTGTCGCGTCCCGAGGCGTCATAGCCGATCAGCTTTACGACGCGCCCGCCTGCGTCCCAGCAGCGGCGCGCGGGTTCCCACTGGGCGGTCCAGGCATCTTGCGGGGCCGCCTTCCATTTCTGGCTGCACGACCCGCCACCAAATACGACGGAGGGCAGGGTGGCGTTGGTTAGCATGTTCTCGGCAATGCCCGCATAGGGCGGCCAGTGTTTGAAGTTGCGGGGCTGGTAGCGGACGATCTCGGATGGGATGCCGCGTTCCGACATCCAGGCCCGGAACAGGGGGATGAACGCATAGGTCGCCGACTTCTCGGCGCCGGGATCGGCGAAGAGAACCATGTCGACGGGCTCGCCGCGGTCGGCGAGCTCGACGATCATGGTCTGAGCGGAACCGATTAACGCCCTTTGCGGAAGCAGTTATACTGAACCGGTAGTTCGAGTCGTTCCCGTAAGGAGAATAGCGGATGCCGGCGTGACCGACAAATCTGCCCGTTTGCGTTCTGGCGCAACGGTGCGGTTCGCCCGAAATCCGGCAGGACGGCCGGGGCAAAGATCGTGCACGGGTTGGTATCAGTCGATCAAGGCTGGCGATGCGCTACCCTATGAGAGCCTGCTCGAGCGCGATGCGCTGTTGCTTCTCGACTTCAATCCTGATGTTGCACAGTTCGGAGTGCAACCGGAAACGTTCGTTTGGACGGAAGCGGGCCGACAACGGCGTTACACCCCCGATATCCGGCTGGAGACGGTGGGCGGCGCGGTCATCTACCGGCAGGTGAAACTGGCCACGCGATTGGCGGCTGACCCGACCTTGGGCGGACGGTTGCCAGCAATCGAAGCCGAGTGCGCCGCGCGTGGCGCCCGGCACGAGATGTGGCTCGACACCGATATCCGGCGACAGCCACGCTTGTCGAATGCGCGACGGCTGCGCGCAACGGTGGCGGTGCTGGCGGCAGAAAACCTCCACGCGATCCACACCATAATCACCCGCCTCCCCTTTCCGTCGAACCTGGGCGTAGCCGCCGAGGCACTCGGCGGCCGACCCGTGCACGTCAACATTGTGCTCGGCCTCGCGGCAGTCGGCGAGCTTGTGGTGGATCTCGATCGACCGCTCGATGACGACACGGTTCTCATGCGGGGAAGGAATGCGAAATGAACGCAACGCCGATGCGCTTCCAGCAAGGCGACACGCTCTCGATCCGGGACGATAAAGGTCAGGTGGCGCTCTGGTTGGTAATCGAGCGCAAGCGCGGTGGCTATTTGCTGCGACCGCAGAGCGGCAGCGATGCGCGAACATGGAGCGACGATGAAATCGACATCATCTATGGTGCCCGGCGGCTGACGCATCATCCTTGCAATGCGGACGGCCTGCCCAAGGCGATCGCCGAGACGCTGGAGAAAACTTGGGAGTTCTGGCCCGAAGAAATCCGCCGCGAGGCCGAGCGCAGAGACACCTATGTCCGCATGGTCGACGCGATCCGTGGCGAGCACCCGACACTCATGGGCTCCTATGCCGCTGCTGCTGAGGCTGTCTTCGCCGCGAATCATGAACAATGGGAACGCGAAGATGCCGCGCTTGCGGCCCGGATGGCCGCGGAGCGGCGAAAAGGGAACGGCGTGCCGCGCCGCACCAAGGCAGCGGCCCGACCCAATCCCTATACAGTACGGGCGTGGTATAGCGTATGGAGCCGGCACGGCCGGGATGTCCGGCTCCTGATCCCGCATTATCATCGGCGCGGGGCACGCCAACCCCGCTATGCGCGCGAGGACGGCGATCACCCCGATACCTACAAGCTCATGCGGCAGGCCGTCGAAGTCTGGTATTTGGGCATGCCGCGGCGGCGGAAGAACTATGCCTATCGCCGCTATGTCGATCTGTGCCGCGAACAGGATGTTCCTGCGGTCAGCGACCGCACCTTCCGCGTGTTTATCCGCGACAATTATACCGAGCGGCAGGAATATGAGCGTCGCTTCGGTCGGCGCGCCGCCTGGCTGAGGTTCGGCATCTTCGAGCGACGGAGCCCGCCCGAACGGCCGCTCGAAGAAGTGGAGGTGGATCATTGCCTGATCGATCTGGTGGTGGTGCATCCGGAGAGCGGCCGCGCGTTGGGGCGGCCCTGGCTCACCGCGCTTCTCGATCGCGCCACCCGCATGATCATAGGGGTGCATCTGAGCTTTGAGGCTCCGTCCTATGCCTCACTCCAGAGAGCGCTTGCCCATTCCTTATGGAAGAAGGATCTCTCCGGGTTCGCCGATATTGAGCATGACTGGCCGTGCCACGGCGTGCCCGAATGGCTGATCTGCGACAACGGCAAGGAGTTCCGGTCGCAATCGCTGCAGACGGCCGCCAGGATGCTCGACATCGGCATCGTCAATCTGCCGGTGAAAATGCCATGGTTGAAGGGCGCGGTAGAGCGCGTGTTCCAGACCATCGGCGTGCAGGTGTTCAGCCATGAGGAAGGCACGACGTTGTCGCGGACCATGGATCTCTATGATCCGGTCGCGCGGGCAAGGCTGTCGCTCGAGGAAGTGCGTGGTCGTATCCTCAAGTGGATCGTCGATGACTATCATCACAGCGTCCACGATACGTTGAAATGCACGCCCTATGAGCGCTGGCGAGAACTCAGCGCGCTTTACCCGGTGCGCCCGGTTCCTGACTTCGACCATATTGTACGGCTGACCGGAGAGACCTTCTTCCGGCGCATCTCCAACATCGGCATCCAATATGAGGGGCTGCTCTATGCTGATCGGGAGAAGCTCGAAGCGCTGCTGGCGCGCCGCGGCGGGTTGGAGAAGGACTGGGAGTTACGCTACGATCCCTATGATCTGGGTGAGGTCTGGCTGCTCGACGACGAGTGCGGCGAATGGCTAATGATCCCGTGTGTCGACCAGAGCATATCGCGGGGCGTCTCCAAATATCAGCACAAGATCCATCGCTCGATCGCAAAGCGAAGCCTGCCGAAGAATGCGCCGGTGACGGTCGCCGATCTCGAAGCGGCGCGCGGTCTTGCCGAACAGACGGCGGTAGAGCTGCAAAGTGAGGCGAGTAAAGTCCGCAGCAAGACGCGGGCAGCGCGGTACGAGACCGATGGTCGCTACTTCACGCCGATCGAAGGGCAAAAGCGACCGCCTGAAATAGGAACGCAGGCACCGGCGGTAGAAACCGCACCACGTGCGGCGAAACAGGCACCGGTGCCGTCGCCTCCCGTCATCGATCTCGACGCGGACATCGAGGCTCTGGTTGCACAATGGTCGGACCTGAGGCGATGACACATCGTCGCGCCGCGAAGTTATCGGCACGGCCAGCGGTGCCCGACGCCGTGCTTGCGTTCGAGACCACGGTGATCCCGCATACGCGCCACACGGAAGCGAAGGCAGCGATCCGCGAGTTACATGGCCGATACCGCCCGCGCGAGGACAGCCCACGCTTCAAGGCCCGGGCCCTGCTCGTCATCGGCTCTGCTGGGTCCGGCAAGACGACGGCGCTCGAGGACTATGTGGCCGACTATCCCGACAGCGCGACAGAGGATGCCGATGTCCGCCGCATCGTTTACGTCGAAGCACCGGAACGGACGACGCGACGGGCGCTGGTGGGGGCGATCCTCGGCGCCTATGGCTATCGTGCGCGGGACCATTGGAACACCAGCGAGGTGATCGAGAAGATCGCCTTCTATGCCGAGGAGACGGGCACCGAGATGATCTTCATCGATGAAGGGCATCACATGGTGAACGAGAATAATCCCGACATGACGGCGGAAGTGACCGAGTTCATCAAGTCTTTGCTCAACCGTGTGAAAGTCCAGATCGTGATCGCGGGTCTTCCCCGGCTGCTCGACATCTCCGTCCCGGGCGAGAAGACGATGCAACTGCGCCGTCGGTTGCAACCGACGATCATCCTCAAGCCCTATGACTGGGCGACCCGGAGCGGTCGCACGATGTTCTCTGGCGTGCTCGGCGTCATGGAAAAGATGATGGGGTTGCCGGATGCGTCCGGCCTCGCGAAGCATGAGATGGCGAAACGCATCTACGTCGCGACGGGCGGCGAGATCGGGATCGTCTCCAAATATCTGAGCCAAGCGCTGAGCGTGGCACTGGCGATCGGCCGACGGTCGATCGATCTGAACCTGTTGGGAGAGGTTCATTCGGGCTGGCATCCGATTTATGAGCCCGATGTCAGGGATATGCTGGACTTCGATGCGATCCTTGAGGATGAACCGACAGTTCCGAGCGGCGGCCCGCCCCACCACGACAATCCCTTCCTGTGTTCGGCCGAACGCCTGCGCGAGATCTGGCTGCGCGACACCGTACCCCCGTCGCCGAGGAATATGAGCCGCGTCACAAAGCTGCGCGGAAGCGGCGCGCAATCCCTGCGGCCCTTCGTGCGCGAGGGATTATGACAGCACCGGCAACTCGACTTGCGTTGCGGGTGCGATCTGCAGCGTTCGAGCCAGGCTGGGCACTATTCAACCGGCTTGCCCTGCGGCATGGCTGTGAAACCCAGCTGGAATTTGCGCGTCAAGTGCCGCTGGTCGACCGAACCGACTTCGTTCGCGATATGGAGCGTGGGCGACGCTTCCACGATATCGCCCGGCTCAGCGGCGTCCCGCTCGGAACATTGCTTCGCAACTCGATAATGCAGACCGAGGGTGGGAGCGTCCTTGCAGGTGAGCTTGTGAGCCGCAGCGGCAATATCAGCTATAGTTGTCACTTCGCCCGTATCTGCCCGGACTGCATGCGATCGGATATCGAGCAGGGTCAAGGGCCGGTCGCCTGTCGGCCCTGGCGGCGCTCTTGGTGGGATCTGGCGAAGGTATCGAGCTGTCCTCATCATGGTCGGGCGCTGCTGGCGATATGTCCTGCCTGTCGGCACGCGTTCCGCCGTTCGGACCTGTCACCAGCGCGCTGCGCGTGTGGGCACGATCTGACGCAGGAATGTACTGAAGCGATCACGTCGGACGGCAAGATCGGCGATGCCTATCTTGTCGGCAGGCTTGGTGATGGGCCCCGCATCTCCCACGCGTTCCTCGACAGCGTGGCGTTCGCGGACGCCGCCGAGATCATGCAATGGGTGGGCTCGGTCGTACGCTGGGGCAGATTAATCGTCAGCTGGCGCCGGCAGGAGCCTGCGGAGCGTGCTCGCACCATGGCGGCGGGCTTTGCGGTCTGCGAGGACTTCCCCGACCAGTTCGAAAAGATGCTGGACGGGATGCTGGCTGCATGTCCGCTCAAGCGTCTGACACCCGTGGGTGTCTATGGGCGTCTACAATACTGGCTCGGCCTGTCCGTCAATCCGGCTATCGACCCGATCCGGGAGGTCGTCAGGAATCATGTGGTGAAGAATGTGCCGATCACAGCAGGCACGATGTTGTTCCGTCAACCCGCAACAGAAGGCGATCTCACCACGCTAGGCGGTCTGGCGAAGCTCTGCGGCGTATCCGCTGAACGGGTCGCGACCGTAGCTGCGGCATTGAGGTTGATCGACTCGCTGCCCAGCAACGCCCGGGGTATGGTCGTGCCGAAATCCCTCGAGGCGCCGTTGACGGCCTTCTTCCGCGAGTCCTGTTCTCCCGAGGACGCACGGCGTTATCTCGGCGTCGGTCTCGGGCTGTTCAAGGCACTCATAGCGCGACATTATCTTCCCCGCGCCTTCCCGCTTGGTGGAGCGTCGATCCCGGCGCAGTACCGTCTGGCAGATCTTGACCGCTTCCTTACGGCTTTGCACGGCGATGCGCCGTTCGTCAAAGCATCGCCGCCAGGCAGCGAGACGATCCTGCGGGCCGTGCGCATCTGTTATCGGTCCTCGGAGGCGATCATCGGCGGGCTGCTGCGTGGCCAGATCAGGGCTACGGGCCGCTTGCGCGGCGAACGAGGCATTGCGCAGATACTGGTCGATACCGACGCGGTGATCACCGGCCTCGAATATGAGGACGATCCAATGTTTATGCTCATGGCGCAAGCTGCGCGTCACCTTGGCGTGACCATCCCAACGGTTGCAAGGCTCAAGCAAATGGGATGGCTGACAATCGACAGGAAACAGACACCGCTCAGGATCATGCCCGCCTTGCGGCGAGCGGAGGTCGAAGCGTTCGGCGTGCGCTTCGTCAGCGCAGCCGAACTGGCGCGTATCCCCTGTAAAGCTACGCATGCCGTGAGGGTTCATCAGCATCTGCGGGGCGCTGGTCTGACGCCGGCGATCGCTGGAAGCCGAAAGCTGCAGCCCTTCTATGATCGCGAGAGCGCCGAAAAAGTGATCCGTGGGATCTATCGTGATGGGTTGCCCGAAACGACTGCAGCGATGTGAACGGATCTGCCGGCACGGATGAAGCGGCGCGGCTGCGGGCCCGGCTCAAGGCCCTGGATGACGAGCGGGCGGCGGTGATTGCAGCGCTGGATGCCGTCGCAATGCAACAATCGACCGAGCACCGAAAAGCTGATGCGATCTCCCTGTTCTCCGATCCTCCGGTAACGGCGACATCGCCGACAGGCGAAAAGGTCGCGTTGTTCCGCCGGCTGTTTGCCGGTCGTGAAGATGTCTTCCCGCTGCGCTGGGAGAATCGCAAGACCGGGCGCGGCGGCTATGCGCCTGCGTGCGGCAATGAGTGGAAACGCGGACTCTGCGATAAGCCGCAGGTCAAATGCGGCCAGTGCGCGCACCAGGCGTTCCTGCCCGTGACGGACGAGGTGATCGACAAACATCTGCGTGGGCGCGCGTTATCGCGATCCGACGCAGGCGACTTTGTGGCGGGCGTCTACCCTTTGCTTGCGGAGGAGAACTGCCGGTTCCTCGCGGCCGACTTCGACAAGGCGAATTGGGCCGAGGATGCGCTCGCCATGATGGAAACCTGCCGCCTGCGAGGGGTGCCCGCCGCGCTCGAGCGATCCCGATCCGGCAACGGTGGCCATGTCTGGATATTCTTTGCCGACGCCGTGCCGGCGCGAACGGCCCGCGCGCTTGGCGCCTCGTTGTTGACCGACACGATGGAGCGGCGTCCGGAGATCGGGTTCGGCTCCTATGATCGCTTCTTCCCGAGCCAGGACACCATGCCGCTCGGCGGGTTCGGCAATCTGATCGCGCTGCCGCTGCAGGGGCACGCCCGCCGACGGGGAAACAGCCTGTTCGTGGATGAGCAGTTACACCCCTATCCCGATCAATGGGCGTTCCTGTCCTCGCTGTCGCAGCTGGATGCACACGATGCCGCGCGCATGGTGGCCGACGCGGAAATGCGCGGGCGGGTGCTGGGTGTGCGGATGCCGGTTGAAGACGAACACGCCACCGAGCCCTGGCGGATGGCGCCATCACGGCGGCCGACTCAGTTGCCTGTGACCGAACCGCTGCCCGAGACACTTGGGATCGTGCTGGGCGATCAGGTCTACATCGATCGGACTGGGTTGCCGGCGGCGCTAACCGCGCAGATCGTCAGGCTCGCGGCATTCCAGAATCCCGAGTTCTATCGGGCGCAGGCTATGCGCCTGCCGACGTTCGACAAGCCGAGGATCATCTCCTGCGCAGAGCTTCACCAGAAGCATATCGGGCTACCGCGGGGATGCCTCGACGAACTGGTCGCGCTTATAGCTGCTCATGGAAGCACTGTCAGGATCGACGACCAGCGAATGGCAGGGACTCCGCTCCCGGACGGTCTGTCGTTCCAGGGAGATCTCGAAGAACCCCAGCGAAGGGCGGTCGAGGCGCTCGATCCGCATGATGACGGGGTGCTAGCCGCGACGACGGCGTTCGGCAAAACGGTGGTAGCCGCACACCTCATCGCAAAACGGCATGTCAATGCACTCGTGCTCGTCCATCGCAAGGAGTTGCTCAGCCAATGGGTCGAACGGTTGCGAACGTTCCTTGATATCGATCCGAAGCTGATCGGCACGATCGGCGGTGGCAAGCGGAAGCCTACAGGCGTGATCGACGTGGCGCTGATACAGAGCCTCGTAAGGCGCGGCGAGGTCTCGGATCTGGTTGGCGACTACGGTCACCTCATCGTCGATGAATGCCATCACCTGTCCGCGGCGAGCTTCGAACTTGTAGCCCGGCGCGCCAAGGCCAGGTTCGTGCTCGGCCTCTCCGCCACGGTTGCGCGCAAGGATGGGCATCAGCCGATCATCTTCATGCAGTGCGGCCCGATCCGCTATCGGGTGGATGCGCGAACCCAGGCTGCCCGCCGCGGGATCGCCCATCGCACACGACAACGGCGCACGGCATTCCGGCTGCCGCAGACGCTCGCCATCATGGACCGACCGCCGATGCCGGCGGTTTATGCGGCGCTGGCGCAGGACGAGGCCCGAAACGATCTTATCTTCGATGACGTGCTGCGTGCCCTGGAGGCGAAGCGGTCGCCGATAATCCTGACAGAGCGCAAGGACCATCTCGAGTATCTGCAGGGCCGGTTATCCCGGTTCGTGCGGAACCTGGTGGTGTTGCGGGGTGGAATGAGCGCGGCGGAACGCAAGGTAGCGGACGCCGCACTGCGTGTGCCTGACAGCGAGGAGCGGCTCATCCTCGCAACCGGCCGCTACATCGGCGAAGGGTTCGATGACGACCGTCTCGACACGCTGTTCCTGACCATGCCGATCTCCTGGAAAGGGACGCTCGCCCAGTATGTAGGGCGCCTGCATCGCCGGCACGCGGGGAAAACCGACGTGCTCGTCTATGACTATGTCGATGATGCGGTCCCGATGCTCTCGCGCATGGCCGCCAAGCGCCACGCCGGATATCGCGCGCTCGGCTACAGCATCGAGTAATCCGGGGGTGGAATCACTTATCGATTCTCGGAAGCCATCGGCGGATCGAGAACCGATTCTCCGAATGAGATTAATGGTTCTCGATGGCCGCCGGACGCCGCCTGCAGCCGTAAACGTCATATGCGCTTATCGATTCTCCACAGACATGGCGGT
>NZ_JACIAP010000014.1:0-65470 GCF_014194875.1 Sphingomonas sp. BK481
CCCGTGAACCTGACCGGCCGCTACAGCGCTGGATGATAGCGCGCGGCCGGTCAGCTTCACTACCGCTGAGCTACACCACCACGCGGGACACGACCGACATTGTGCGCGAAAACGCGTCCCGCGACGGCATTCGGCGCGCTTCAAACAGGGATGCCTAACCGCGGAATTGCGGTTAATGTAGGTCTATGTCTGCCAGCCGCATTGATCTCCTGACCGAAGCGCAACGGGCCTGTCTTCGACTGGTCCTGACGCATCACAATTCGAAGGAGATCGCAGCGCTGCTCGGCGTGTCGCCGTCGGCGATCGACAAGCGGATCGAGCGCGCGGTTCAGATGCTGGGCGCGGGGTCGCGGTTCGAGGCTGCGCGGCTGTTGCAACGGCACGAAACCGCCGGGGATTTCGATGTGCCCGCAGAGCCCCGCGTCACGCCCTCCGCCACGCCCGAGCCCCGGGCCGCGAGCGACAGGACGGAGGACGGGACGTCGCCAATGCCGTCGTCCGACCTGCTGGTCGCGACGTATGATCGGCTCCCATCCGAACCAATCGACGTAGCGCGCGCGCCGTCGCATCCGCCACAGGTCGGCCAGGACGATCCATGGGGGCTCGTCCGCCGCTTCATGGGGATGACGCCCGGAGGCGGACCGGAGGGAGCGGCGCGGAACCGCCTGTCCAAGGGGGACAGGCTGATCCGGCTGGTCGGGCTCATGGCGTTGCTGGCGATCACCACGGTGGCGCTGGTGACGATGACGATGACCATGACGAGCCTGTTCAGGCAGGTTCGCGGCAGCGCCGCCTCTCCCCGGGTCGAGCATTCGTCGCGCTGGGGTGGGAAATTCGACATGTTGAAGGAACGTCGTCAGGCAACCGACAGGGTCACCGCGGACTTTCTAAAGGCAGAGGCAGCGGTCGACCAGGCCGCGTTGCTCGCCGCATCGTGCGTGGCGACCTTGTTGCAGCAGCGTGCGGCGGCAAAATTGCCGGTCGCGACCGGGATCGCCGCGCTGCAACTCGTCGCGGATGCATCGTCCGATCTGATCAAGGCCCGCCAGCGCTTCGTCGACGCGCACCAGGCGCTGGTCGCGGTACGCAGCGAAATCGGCCTCGGTGCCTTTTATGCCTATGGTGACGAGGGCGAGTGTCCGCCCAACGAAGGGGCTCTGCGCGACGATGCGCGGCTGCACCTCGTCGTTGCCGCCTGACGACGCGGCCGGTGGATCGCTTGACCCGATAACGTGGACCGCGTCTGGATCTTCAACGCGTTGCAACTGGCGGCGACCGGCTATGCATTCTGGCGTGGCGGTGCCCCCGAGCGGCTGACCGGGCTTGCCCTGCTGCTCGCGGCACTGGCCACGCGGATGTTTCACCAGCTCGGCGCAGGCGAGTTCGTCGACGTCGAGATCGGTATCATGACCGTCGACATCGTCCTGCTCGGCGTGATGATCGCCATCACGCTGCACGCCGATCGGTTCTGGCCGGCCTGGGTCACCGCGCTCCATGCACTGGGGACCGGAGCGCATCTGGCCCGGGCGATTAACCCCGACGTGATCCGGCTCGCTTATGCGGTCCTGTCGGTCATGTGGAGCTACCCCATCGTCCTGCTGCTCGCCGTCGGAACGATGCGGCATGCCAGACGGGTCCGGTCGCGAGGCTGGGATCTCGACTGGAGCCGCCAGGACCCGACCCTTCCTTAGCCCTGCATCTGAGGCTTTAAATGTCTTATGCCATTCCTTTCATGCGACTCTTGAACGGCGCACGGCCCGGGCCGGCTCTTGCACCCGCCGCCGTCGATCCCGCCCGCCTGGTGAGCGCTGCCAAGCATCTGTACGAACTGCGTCGCCAGCGCGACGCGGCATTCGGCGCGGACCTGTTCTCCGAACCCGCCTGGGACATGCTGCTCGACCTGTTCATCTCGCATCACGAGGGGCGTCAGCTCAGCGTGTCCGCGGTGTGCATCGGCGCGCGGGCGCCCTCGGCGACGGCGCTGCGCTACCTTGCGATCCTGCAGGAGGCGGGTCTCGTCCTGCGGACCCGCGACAAGAATGACGGTCGACGATCGCATATCCAGCTGTCGGTCGTCGGGCGTCAGCGGATGAGCGATCTGCTCGCGGGTCTGGTGGATTGCTGATCCGCAAGCCGGCCGGGTGACCGGTCGAGCTTGGCGGACGGACGAACAAGATCCCTGCGGCCGGCGCCGACCGGGCGTCTTCGCACCGGCTGTAGCGCGGCTCGATACGGCGCGCATGGCGGGCCCCGATCCGCCCCTCCGCCATCCAAAGCTTGAAAAATTGCGCCTGCGATGGCATGTAAGTCTCGGATACCCGTGAATTTTACTGGTTTGCGGGCCTCCCAATAAATTCCTGCAAATGGGCGAGGACTTTGAGCAACGGTTGTGCTCGGTCGATCGCTTCTGTGCGTCTTTCGGCCGATCCTGCGCAGCCCATCCATCATCCGGCGATGCGCCCTTAGCCGTCTCCGCCCCTCGGGGGCCGGGATCGGGGGCGGGCAGGCGGTAACGAAAAAGGCATCATAGTGCGAATTGGATCGAACGACGACACGCGGACCGCCGAGCAGTCAGGCGACGCTCCGGCGGCCGGCACGGGCGTAACGCGCCGCAATCTTCTAGGCTCGGCGATCGTTGCGGGCGTCGCAGGGTCCTCCGCCATGGTCCCCCTGTCGCCGGCGCAGGCCGCGACGACGGAGCGGTCGGTCGACGTGCTGCTGATCGGCGGCGGCATCATGAGCGCGACGCTCGCCGTGCTGCTGCGCCAGCTCGAGCCGAGCTGGACGATCGAGCTGGTCGAGCGGCTCGACAAGGTTGCCGAAGAGAGCTCGGGCGGCTGGAACAACGCGGGCACCGGCCATTCGGCGCTGTGCGAACTGAACTATACGCCGGTCAACGCGGCCGACGGCCGTGTTGAGATCGCCAAGGCGGTCGAGATCAACGAGCAGTTCCAGGTCACGCGCCAGTTTCTCAGCCACCAGGTCAAGGCCGGCATGCTCGGCGCACCGCGGACGTTCATCAACTCGACCCCGCACATGAACCTCGTCTGGGACGACGCCAATGTCGCCTTCCTGCGCAAGCGCTGGGAAGCGCTGGGCGCCAGCCCGCTCTTCTCCGGCATGGAGTTCTCCACCGACCGCGCCCAGATCGCCAAATGGGTGCCGCTGATGATGCAGGGCCGCGATCCGGCGCTGCCGCTTGCAGCGACCCGCTCGCCGCTCGGCACGGATTGCGACTGGGGTGCGGTGACGCGGCAATATATCGCCGCGCTCGACAAGCAGGCGAACTTCACGCTGACGACGGGGCATGAGGTCCGGTCGCTCGAGCGCAACGCCAAGGGCGGCTGGGAAGTCACCGCGCGCGACATGAAGACCGACGACAAGCAGGTCATCAATGCGCGCTTCGTCTTTGCCGGCGCGGGTGGCGGCGCACTGCCGATCCTGCAGAAGTCGGGCATCCCCGAGGCGGACGATTATGCCGGCTTTCCGGTCGGCGGATCCTTCCTGGTCGCGGACAAGCCGGAGATCACGCATCGCCATCTCGCCAAGGTTTACGGCAAGGCCGCGGTCGGCTCGCCGCCCATGTCGGTGCCGCATCTCGACACCCGCTATCTCGACGGCAAGCAGGCGTTGCTGTTCGGACCGTTCGCGACCTTCTCGACCAAGTTCCTGAAGCAGGGGTCCTATTTCGATCTGCCTGCATCGGTGACGATCGACAATTTCCGGCCGATGGTCGCGGTCGGCTGGGACGATTTCGCGCTGGTCGAATATCTCGCGGGGCAGCTGATCATGTCGGATGCCGACCGGATGGAGGCGCTGCGCGAGTATTTCCCCGGCGCCAAGGACGGTGACTGGCGCCTGTGGCAGGCGGGCCAGCGCGTGCAGATCATCAAGCGCGATCCTGAAAAGGGCGGCGTGCTCAAGCTCGGCACCGAGATCGTCGCGTCGAAGGACGGCTCGATCGCGGCGCTGCTCGGCGCGTCGCCGGGTGCATCGACCGCGCCGTCGATCATGCTCGACCTGCTCAAGAAGGTGTTTCCGAACCGGCTGTCGACTGCCGGCTGGCAGGCCAAGATCAGCGAGATCGTGCCGAGCTACGGCATCAAGCTCAACGAGCATCCCGAACTGCTCGCCGATCACTGGGGCAATACTGCCGACACGTTGCAACTCGCCATCGCCTCGCCGGCGGTCCATGTCGCGACGAAGCCCCGGCCCGCCGCGATGCGCGTCAAGCCGGACCGCAGCCCCGACCTCGCCCTCTGACCTCTGTCCTTGATCGCGCCCTCCCCGGCATTGCCGGGGAGGGGTAAGCTATGGCGCGCACGCGGGCCCTGCTGGCGGGAAATGCCCCATATCCGATCCACCCCGCTAACGAAGATCGGCCACCTTGCGGTCATGCGCGAGCGAACATCAGAACGCCAGAATAGTAAAGCCGTCGAAATCATGTCGACCTGGGACGGTCTTGGTCAAAAAACACGATAGACTTGTCTGTTGATGCCCCCGACAGTTCTCCTAATATTCGTGTTTTGCCCCGCCTAATCGGGATAAGCGCTGGGGGAATGTATATGCAGCCTGTCCGGGCCGCCGAACACTCGAAACGTCGCTTTGTCGCACTGGATGGGTTGAGGGGGGTCGCGGCGCTGATGGTCGTGGCATACCATATCGGTATCTTCTTGAAGTTCCCGAGCGGAATGACGGTCCATGGCAATATCGCGGTGGACTTTTTTCTGTGTCTTAGCGGTTTTGTCCTCGCCTTCGCCCACGAGCGGCGGTTGCGCGAGGGCGGGGGTGAGCTGGCGCGCTTTCTGGTGTCACGGGTCGTTCGGCTCTGGCCAAGCGTGCTCGCCGGATCGGTGGTGGCCGTGCTCGTGGCGCTCGGCATGGCGGGCGGTCCGGGGGCGTCATCCGCCTATCGGGCGTTTGCCCTGTCCCTCGTCGTCCTGCCGCGGCTCGAGGGGCAAAATCTGGTCTGGTTCAACGGCGTCTACTGGTCGCTTTTTGCAGAGATCCTCGTCAATCTGCTTTGGGCGGTATCCGTCAAGGCGCTTGGCAATCGGCGGCTGATCGCGATCGCCTTCGTCCTTTCGGTCGCGATCACCTGGATCGCCATCGAGCATAATAGCGTCCATTTCTTTTATCAGTCGGTCGATATGATCGTGCCAACGACGGTCAGGGCCTTGGCGTCCTTCTGCATGGGGGTGGTCGCATACCGGATCTACGAGGCGCGTCGCGTGAAGGCGGATGTTGCGCCCGTGATCCTGATCGCCGCACTCCTCTTTCCGATGATCGTGCCCGGCGTCTCCTGGTTTGGCGTCCCGCTGTCGCTCTTCTACATCCTGTGCGCCAACCCGATGATCGTATTGCTCGGCGCACTTGGGCAACGAGAGCAGTCGCGCGTGCTGACATGGCTGGGGAATATCTCCTTCCCGCTATATGCCACGCATCTGCCGGTCGTCATGCTGCTCTCTCGATTGATGGCGGGCCAGCCGCTCGCCGAGCGACTGATCGCAGCGGTCGGTATTGTGGGGGCTGCGCTGATCGTGGCGGAGGTCGTCCGCCGCTTCGTCGAAAAGCCGGCGCTCGCCTTTCTGAGCGCGCGCCTGCTCGTCCCGCGTCGCGCCGTTTCGGTCGGCTAGAGCGAGGCGACGAGCGGCGCCGGCCGATGCTGGGCCTCGGCACGCAGAAAGGCCCTCCACGCATCGACAAAGGTCGGCATCGAGAACGCGTCGAGACGCGCCTCGAGATCGACCCGCCGTGCTGCGATCTGGTCCGGGCGGAGTTCGGCGAGCTGTGTCATTCCCGCGGCGATGGCCTCGACGGAGTGCGGATCGACCGCGATCGCACTTGGTCCCGCGACCTCTTCGAGGACGCTGTTGGCGCTGATCAGCGGCACCAGTCCGTTGCGCATCGCTTCCGCGACGGGGACGCCGAATCCTTCGAGAAGGCTCACCAGCACGAACCCCCGCGCATGCGCATAGAGCCAGCGCAACTGTTCGTCCGAGACATAGGGCAGGAGGATGACGCCGGGGGTTTGCTCCGCCTCGGCGATGACGGCCTCGGATCCCGGCTCGCGACTGCCGCAGATGACATAGCGATAGCCCGCATCGGCGAGGCCCGCACGTGCGAATGCGCGGATGCTGGCCAGCTGGTTCTTGCGGCGCCCGATGCTGCCCACGGTCAGCAGAAACAGGCCTTCGACGCCGTCCACGGCGTGTTGCGCGCCACCCGCCACGCCGGTGCGGATCGGTGGATAGATCACGGTGGCGGGGGACCCGGTGCCATAGAGCCGCTGAAATGCTGTCCGCGATGCCTGGCTGACAAAGGCCATGCGGGGCTGGCGTTCGGCGATGCGTGCATAGACCCGCTCGTAGAGCGCGGTGACGGACGGGGCGAAGAGCTCGGGATGCGTCAGGGGGCCGAGATCATGGCACAGCACGGCATCATGCGACGCGACGTGCCAGCCCAGCACGGTCATCGGATCAAGATGAAGTACCGCGCGTCGGCTCCGCTGTCGCGGCACCAGCCTAGGATACCGGGTTCTGAGGCGATCTTCTTCGGCCCATAATCGACCGATGACTTTGCGGGACAAGGCATTGACGCCGACCCTTTCGGGAAGTCTCCATATCTTCACGCTGCGAAATACCTCCGGCAGCGTGTCGATAATGTCCCTGCCGATAAAATACTTCCCGGTTCGATTGTGAAGCGAGAGGGTGAAGTCGACGTCCCATCGTTGAAAAGACTTGCTAATAGTATTTCATCCCGAAATCATCGGTAATATGCGCTATAGAGCTACCAGAAATCAGCAAATGGGTCATGTCAAAATCGGAATGGGCAGCCGGATTTCGAACAATCACAAAATGCGGCGGGGCGGGTGCTGTGAGGCAGAGAGTTCGCCATGCCGGCTATCGCTGCTTATAACAGCGCATCTCACGGCATAGTCAGGCAATGATCGGGTCACGCCCGTCGAGACTGGTCGGCGCTATTGGAAACGATGGAGCGGGTAACGGGAATCGAACCCGTGTATTCAGCTTGGAAGGCTGCTGTACTACCATTGTACTATACCCGCGAAGCCGGCGTTGCCGCGGCCTGCGCCCCCGCTCTGACCGTCGCGAAGGCGAGACGGGTGGCAGAAGGTGTAGGGTCGCGATAGCGCGGGTCGTGGGGTGGTGCAAGCCGGGGCAGGATGGTTCATGGTTTGCTGACAAAAATCGGCTACCCCTGGCGCCATGTCCGACGCGCCTGTGCTTCCCGAGACGACGAGCCTGACCCTGCAGCGTCGCCGCGCCGCGGATCCGCGCCCCGCGTCCGCGGTCAGTCATGGCGCCGGGCTGGCGGGGCTGGCGGGGGTGCTCGGCTGGGTGGCGTGCGCGCGCGGCTGGGGGATGGACGGGCCCTATGCCGCGCTGGTCAATTTGCTCGCCTGCGCGGTCCCGATGATCCTGTGGTCGGTGCTGGTCGACAAGGTCCATCGCCGGCCGAGCACCGGGCTGGACTGGTCGCGGCCCCGGCCATGGCGCGAGACGATCGATGTCAGCCTGACCAAGCTCGCCGCCTTCTGGGTGACCTGGGCGGGGATCGCGGTGATCTATGGCACCGGGCGATTCTATTGGGAGGGGAATTTCGCCTTTGCGATGTGGTGCTTCACCAACGCCGCGCCGATCCTCGTGCTCGTGTCGATCCCCTATGTCCTCTGGCTCGACCGCTATCTGGTGGAGCCGAAGGACGGGGCATGGTCGCTCGGGGCATGGCTGACCGGGCAGCCGGGGGTCGACCGTGCTGCGCTCCACAACCACCTGCGCAGCTGGGGAGTGAAGGCGTTCTTCCTCGCCTTCATGCTCGCGATCGTGCCGGGCGGGTTTGGCGAGTTCATCCGCGGCGACACAAGCGCGATCCTGCGCGACCCTGTCGCGCTCGCCAGGTGGCTGATCACCTTCATGTTCCTGATCGACGTCGCCTTTGCGACGGTCGGCTATGTCCTGACGCTGCGACCGCTCGATTCGCATATCCGCAGCGCCAATCCGTTTGCGGCGGCGTGGATGGCGGCGTTGATGTGCTATCCGCCGATCATCCTGATGAGTGACGGCGGGCCGATGGACTATCACCCGGGCACGCAGGAATGGGACGTCTGGTTCCAGTATCACCCCGTCCTGCTGGTGCTGATCGGCGCGGTGCTGGTCGTGCTGACCGCGATCTATGCGTGGGCGACGATGGCGTTCGGCTTGCGATTCTCCAATCTCACCAACCGCGGGATCCTGACGCACGGTCCCTATGCCTGGTCGCGGCACCCCGCCTATCTGTCGAAGAACCTGTTCTGGTGGCTGTCGACGATCCCCGTGCTGACGACGGGGACGCCGATCGACGCGATGCGCGCGACCCTGCTGCTCGCGGCGGTCAGCGGGGTCTATTACTGGCGTGCGCGGACCGAGGAGCGGCATCTGGGCCTCGACCCCGATTACCGCGCCTATAGCGACTGGATGGCGCGCAACGGACCGGTACCGCGCCTTCTGGCGTGGGTGGCCGGGTCGCGCCGAGCGTCAGGCGCCTAGAAGCTTTCCACGCCGTAGACCTTGGCGATATCGCCGCCCCAGGCGCCGTTATACTTGTCGAGCAGCAGCTCGGCGGGGACCTTGCCCGAACGGACGATCTCGCGCAGCGGGTCGAGGAAGCCGGTCTCGTTGTCGCCCGCCTTGTTGAGGCGTGCGCGCGACGACAGGCCGGCACCCGCGATATCGAGCACCTGTGCAGCGATGTCGCGCAACTGGCCGCCACCTGCGATCGGCGCATTCAGCCCAAGCTTGGGCACGGCATCGCGCAGCGACTGGCGTTCGTCGATCGTCCAGTCCTTGACCAGATCCCAGGCCGCATCGAGCGCACCCTGATCGTAGAGCAGCCCGACCCAGAGCGCGGGCAGCGCGCAGATCCGGTTCCACGGTCCGCCATCGGCGCCGCGCATCTCGAGGAAGGTCTTCAGCCGCACCTCGGGAAAGGCGGTCGAGAGATGATCGGTCCAGTCGTCGAGCGTCGGCTTCTCGCCGGGCAGGACACTGAGCTCGCCCTTCAGGAAGTCGCGGAAGCTGAGCCCCGCCGCGTCGATATATTTGCCGTCGCGGTAGACGAAGTACATCGGCACATCGAGCGCATAGTCGGTGTAGCGGTCGTAACCGAAGCCATCCTCGAACACGAAGGGCAGCATGCCGGTGCGGTGCGGGTCGGTGTCGGACCAGATATGGCTGCGATAGGACAGCATGCCGTTGGGCTTGCCCTCGGTAAACGGCGAATTGGCGAACAGCGCGGTCGCGAGCGGCTGAAGCGCGAGGCCGACGCGGAATTTCTTCACCATGTCCGCTTCGGATGCATAATCCAGGTTCACCTGGATCGTGCAGGTCCGCAGCATCATGTCGAGCCCCATGCTGCCGACGCGCGGCATGTGCCGCAGCATGATCGCATAGCGCCCCTTGGGCATGATCGGCAGCTCCGCGCGGGTCTTGTCGGGCCACATGCCGAGGCCGAGGAAGCCGATGCCGAGCTTCTCGCCCGCGGCCTTGACCTGTTCGAGATGGCGGCCGGTCTCGGCGCAGGTTTCGTGAAGGGTCTCGAGCGGCGCGCCCGAGAGTTCGAACTGGCCCGCGGGCTCGAGGCTGATGCTGCCGTCCGCACCGGTCATGGCGATGACGTTCTCGGTACCGTCGGGGCCGCGTTCGAACACGGGGGCCCAGCCATATTGCTCGAGCTCGCCGAGCAGCGCGCGGATGCCACCCGCCTCGGTGTACGAAGGCGCGCGATGGTCGTCCTTCGCGTACACAAATTTCTCGTGCTCGGTGCCGATCCGCCAGCGGTCCTTGGGCTTTTCACCGCGCGCGAAGCTGGCGATCAACTGGTCGCGCGACTCGATCGTCGGGCTGGTCTTTGCAGGGGCGGTCTTGCTCGTCATCGCCGCGCCTTACGCGGCGATGAACGAGGGTGCTAGAGGGGATTCGGACCGGTCGGTAGCAATGTCACGCGACGGGTGACGGGACGGGCGGTTCGGCCGCCCAATCGCCCGCCGCCGCCATCCATAGCGCGACCGCCGCCGCCGCTGCGGTTTCTGCGCGGAGGATGCGCGGGCCGAGCCCGATGCCGACCGCCTGCGGGTGCGCACGAATCGCCGCGCGCTCGTCGGCGTCGAAACCGCCCTCGGGGCCGATCAGGATCGCCGCGGGACCGGCATGCGCGCGCATTGCCGCGAGCGCGGGCGCGCCGCCCGTCTCGTCCGCAAAGAACAGCGTGCGATCGGCGGGCCAGTCGCGGAGCAACGCTGCGAGCTTGACCGGTTCGGCGACCTGCGGCAGCGCGGTGCGGCCGCATTGCTCGGCCGCCTCGATCATGTGCGTGCGCAGACGGTCGGTATTGGGCTTGTCGACCACGGTGCGCCGCGTGACGACGGGGACGAGCCGGTCGACGCCGAGCTCGCACGCCTTCTCCGCCAGCCAGTCGACCCGGCCCTTCTTGATAGGCGCGGCACAGAGCCACAGATCGGGTACCGCCTCGCGTTCGCGGAGCCGTTCGGTCACGTCGAGGACGAGGTCGCGCTTGCCGACGCTGGCCGCGGTGGCGAGCCATTCGCCGGTGCGGTCGTCGAACAGCTTGACCGGGTCGCCGATCTTCAGCCGCATGACGCCGGCGAGATAATGCGCGGCGGGGCCGTCGACCGGCAGCGGGCCGGGGCTGAGCGGGGTGTCGACGAACAGCCGCGGCGTGGATTGCGGCGGCCAGGCTGGGGTTGCAGGCATGGCGGGGGCCTAGCAAATCCCGCCGCATGCGGGGAGGGCGTTTCGCTCGTTCGCTATCCTCCGCCGTCAGGGGGATTGGTTAGCGGCGGTTCCAGAGTTTGCGGGCGACGATCCATACGATGATCGCGACCGCGATGCCGAGGATCAGCGCGCCCGCGACCGCGCCGGCGACGCGGAAGATGCCCCAGAAGAGCGCCTCGACGAAACGGCCGACCGCGACCGACAGGCCGATCATGCAAAGGGGTTCGAACGCGACACTGACGCTATCCTAGCCGCTGCGGGCTTGCGCGCCAAACGCCGTCTTCCTACGCCCCGCGTCATGCAGACCACACCGAGCCCGTTGGACATCGTCCCCGACAGCGAACATCGCGGCCTGGTCGCGCGGCTGCCGCCGACGCTGCGCGGGCTGGCGCTGCTCGCGCGGTTCGACCGGCCGATCGGCTGGTGGCTGTTGTTCTGGCCCGGCGCCTGGGGGATCGCGCTGGCGGGCGGGGCGTGGGCGCGCTGGGATCTGATCGCGTGGTTCCTGCTCGGCAGCATCGCGATGCGCGGCGCAGGCTGCGTGTTCAACGACATCGTCGACCGCGATCTCGACGCGCAGGTCGCGCGGACGCGCGCGAGACCGATCCCGAGCGGGCTCGTCTCGTTGCGGCTGGCGTGGATCTGGCTGGGCGTGCTGGCGCTCGTCGGGCTGGTCGTGCTGCTGCAGCTGACGCCGCTCGCCGCGGTCGTCGCCCTGGCGAGCCTCGCGCCGGTCGCCGCCTATCCGTTCATGAAGCGCATCACCTGGTGGCCGCAGGCATGGCTCGGGCTGGTGTTCAGCTGGGCGTTGCTGGTCGGGTGGAGCGACATCGCCGGCGCGCTGACGTTGCCGATGTGGCTGCTCTATGCGGGGTCGATCGCCTGGGTGATCGGCTACGACACGATCTATGCGCTGCAGGACCGCGAGGACGATGCGATGATCGGCGTCCGGTCGTCCGCCTTGCGCATGGGGCGGCATGTAAAGGCGGGGGTCGGGATTTTCTATGCGATCGCGGTCGGGTTCTGGGCGGCGGCGTTCTGGACGATGCGGCCCGATCCGCTCGCGATCGCCGCGCTGGCGCCCGCCGCGCTGCATCTGGGGTGGCAGGTCGTCACGCTGCGCGCGGACGACGGCGCCGGCGCGCTCGCCCGATTCCGCGCCAACCGCTTCACCGGGTTGCTGATCTTCCTCGCCTGCGTGGTTGTCGGCACGAGCCTGTGACCCTAGATCGGCGACATGCTCACACCCGATCAAGCCCGCGACCGCGCCCATGACATCGTAGCGCGCGCCAAGGCCGCCGGCGCGGACGCCGCCGATGCGGTCTTCGCCGCCGATGCCTCGCTCGACGTTTCGATCCGCCTCGGCAAGCTCGAGGATATCGGCCGGTCGGAAAGCGAGGACCTGGGGTTGCGCGTGTTCGTCGGCAAGCGGTCGGCGAGCGTCTCGACCTCCGACCTGTCGTCCGCGGCGATGGACGCGCTCGCGGCGCGCGCGGTGGCGATGGCGCGCGAGGCCCCCGAGGACGCCTGGGCCGGCCTCGCCCCCGAAAACCGCCTGTTGCACGGCGTACCGCCGATGCTCGGGCTTGCCGATCACGGTGAGGTCTCGCCCGAGCAGCTGCGCGATGCGGCGACTGCAGCGGAGGATGCGGCGCGCGCGGTGCCCGGTGTGACGAACAGCGAAGGCGGCGGCGCGAGCGCGTCGAGCAGCGTCTGGGCGCTGGCCACCAGCCATGGATTCGCGGGTGCCTATGCCTCGACCGCCTATGGCGTGTCGGCGAGCGTGCTGGCGGGCGAGGGCGGCGCGATGCAGCGCGACTATGCCTATCATAGCGTGCGGCACCGCCAGCATCTCGAATCGCCCGAGGCGATCGGGCAGCGCGCGGGCGAGCAGGCAGTCGCGCGGCTGAATCCGGGGCGGCTCGCGAGCGGGCCGATGACGGTGGTGTATGATCCGCGTGTCGGCAGCTCGCTGCTCGGCCATCTGATCGCGGCGATCGCGGGGCAGGCGATCACGCGCAAGACCAGCTTCCTGCTCGATTCGCTCGGCTCGCAGGTGTTTGCGCATGGCATCACGATCCGCGACGATCCGCATCGGCCTTACGGATTGCGGTCGCGGCCGTTCGATGGCGAAGGCCTGCCGGTGTCGCCGACCGCTATCATCGAGCACGGCATGCTCGAAAGCTGGCTGCTCGACTCGGCCTCGGCACGCCAACTGGGGCTCGAGCCGACCGGCCATGCCGCACGCGGCGTCAACGGCGCGCCGGGCGTGTCGACGAGCAACGTCTTCATGGAAGCGGGCACGATGCCCCCCGAGACGCTGATCGAGGATATCGTGTCGGGCGTCTATGTCACCGAACTGATGGGCGGCGGCGCGAACGGCGTCACCGGCGATTACAGCCGTGGCGCGGCGGGTTTCAGAATCGAGAATGGCGTCATCACCGGGCCGGTCGCCGAATTCACGATCGCGGGCAATGCGAAGGACATGTTCCTGGCGATGACCCCCGCCAACGACCTCGAATTCCGCTACGGTATCAACGTGCCCACGTTGCGCGTGGAGGGGATGACGGTGGCGAGTGGCTGAACCGCCCCCGGGTCCCGTCACGACGTTGCGCGAGGCGGTTGAATCTATCGCTGCCGAAGCCGGGCAGATGGCGCTCGCGCGGTTCGGGACCGATTTCCACCGCTGGGAGAAGACCCCGGGCAGCCCGGTGTGTGAGGTCGATATCGATATCGACCGGATGTTGAAGGTGCGGCTGTCCGCACTTTTGCCCGACGCCGGCTGGCTGTCGGAGGAAACCGCCGACAATCCCGCGCGACTCGCGCGCGACCGGCTCTGGGTCGTCGACCCGATCGACGGCACGCGCGACTATATCCGGGCACGTCCGGGCTGGTGCGTGTCGATCGCGCTGGTCGAGCGCGGGCGGGTGGTGATCGGCGTGCTCGATGCGCCGGCGCGAGGCGAGATCTGGTCGGCGGCGCTGGGCGAAGGCGCGACGCTCAACGGTGCGGCATTGCAGGCCGGATCGCGCACCGACTTTCCCGGATCGCGCGTGCCGACCGATGCGCTGCCCAAGGCGGATCGCGATCTGGTGGTGGTCGACAAGCCCAATTCGATCGCGCTCAGGATCGCGATGGTCGCGGCCGACCGTGCCGACCTGGTGGCGACGCTGCGCTGGGGTAATGAGTGGGACATCGCCGCCGCCGCGCTGGTCGCGAGCGAGGCCGGCGCGGCAGTGACCGACGCAGTCGGGATCCCGCTGGTGTTCAACAAGCCGCGCCCGCAGGCGTTCGGGGTCGTCGCGAGCACGCGCGGGATCCACCGCGCGGCGATCGCGCGGCTGGCGGATCGGGCGGCGGCTATTCTGGGGTAGGGCTGGGCGCTTCGCTGGACACGAAAAAGGCCGGAGGTTTCCCTCCGGCCCTTTTTGTTTTGGGGAGCGCCGCGGCGGAGCCGCGTCGTCGGACCTCGCCTGAGCGAGGCCGGCCGAGCTTGTAAGCCTGGCCGGCTTCGCCATGCCAGGCTTACGCGCTCTGCTTTGCCCGGCTCGCGCGCTTACGCTCGTTCGCGTCGAGGAAGCGCTTGCGCAGACGGATCGACTTTGGCGTGACTTCGACCATCTCGTCGTCGTCGATATAGGCGATCGCCTGCTCCAGCGTCGCGCGCTTCGGCGGGGACAGGCGGACCTGGTCGTCCTTGCCGCCCGAAGCGCGGAAGTTGGTCAGCGCCTTGGTCTTCATCGGGTTGACCTCGAGGTCGTCCGGCTTGGCGTTCTCGCCGACGATCATGCCCTCATAGAGTGCCTCGCCATGGCCCACGAACAGGATGCCGCGCTCTTCGAGCGGACCGAGGGCATAGTTGTTCGCTTCGCCCGAGCCGTTCGAGATCAGAACGCCGTTCTTGCGGCCTTCGATCTGGCCCTTGTGCGGACCGTACTTCTCGAACAGCCGGTTCATGATGCCCGTGCCGCGCGTGTCGGACAGGAATTCACCATGATAGCCGATCATCCCGCGGCTTGGCGCCGAGAACGTGATGCGGGTCTTGCCACCGGTCGACGGACGCATGTCGGTCATCTCGGCCTTACGGATGTTCATCTTCTCGACGACGGTGCCCGAATGCTCCTCGTCGACGTCGATGATGACGGTCTCGTACGGCTCGGTCTTCTTGCCGTCCTCGTCCTCGCCGAACAGCACGCGCGGACGCGAGATGCCGAGCTCGAAGCCTTCGCGGCGCATCGTCTCGATCAGCACGCCCAGCTGAAGCTCGCCACGACCGGCGACTTCGAAGCTGTCCTTGTCGGCCGCCTCGGTCACCTTCACGGCGACGTTCGACTCGGCTTCGCGGAACAGACGCTCGCGGATCATGCGGCTGGTCACCTTGGTGCCCTCGCGGCCCGCCATCGGTGAGTCGTTCACGGCAAAGCGCATCGACAGCGTGGGGGGATCGATCGGCTGCGCGTGCAGCGGCTCGGTCACCGTGATGTCGGCGATCGTGTCGGCGACGGTCGCAACCGAAAGCCCTGCCAGCGAGATGATGTCGCCGGCCTTGGCTTCGTCGACCGGCACGCGGTCGAGGCCGCGGAACGACATGATCTTGGACGCGCGACCCGTCTCGATGATCTTGCCGTCGTTATCGAGCGCGTGGATCGCCTGGTTGGTCTTCACGGTACCCGAATTGACGCGACCGGTGAGAACGCGGCCGAGGAACGGATCGCGGTCGAGCAGCGTGACGAGGAAGGTGAAGGGCACGCCGGCGACTTCCACGGCGGGAGGCGGCACGTGCTTCACGATCGTCTCGAACATCGGGATCAGCGTGCCTTCGCGCGCATCCATGTCGGTCGAGGCATAGCCGTTGCGGCCCGAGGCGTAGAGCACGGGGAAATCGAGCTGGTCGTCGTTCGCGTCGAGCGACACGAACAGATCGAACACTTCGTCGAGCACTTCCTGGATGCGCGCGTCGTTACGGTCGACCTTGTTGACGACGACGATCGGCTTCAGGCCGAGGGCCAGCGCCTTGCCGGTGACGAACTTGGTCTGCGGCATCGCGCCTTCCGACGAATCGACCAGCAGGACGACGCCGTCGACCATCGACAGGATGCGCTCGACTTCGCCGCCGAAATCGGCGTGGCCGGGCGTGTCGACGATGTTGATGCGGATGCTCTCGCTCTCGCCCGGGGGCGTCCAGTCGACCGAGGTCGGCTTGGCGAGAATCGTGATCCCGCGCTCCTTTTCGAGGTCGTTGGAATCCATTGCGCGCTCTTCGACACGCTGGTTGTCGCGGAAGGTGCCGGACTGGCGGAAGAGCTGGTCGACCAGCGTCGTCTTGCCGTGATCGACGTGCGCAATGATCGCCACGTTGCGGAGGCTCATGGGAATGCTTTCGGTTTGGACGGAATTTGCAGGCGCGCTTAGCGTTTATTCCGCGATGCGGCAAGTTTGGCGTTTCGATTGCCGCCCGAATGGTTCCCCGCTGCCGGAAAAATCGCCGATCACGAGCCTGTTTCGGGGTGGCCCGCACCAGCTTCCGGGCGAGCCGCCAAGACGATTGCGTGGCTTGCGTGTATTATCTAGACACCACAGTTGAATGCGGGTGTCGTTCCCCTAGGATGCGGCACCGATTGGAGGATTGCATGGCGACGACACCCGAGACGCTGACGACCGAGCCTGGCCTGGTCCTGACGCCGCCCGACCCCGTGCCGACCGTCTCCGCGACGAAGGCCGCCGGGCTCGTGCCGGTCGATGCGGGAGTGAAGTCGCAGCTCGACGATCGCGTCGCAGGCTTTGTCACCGATCTGGTCGCGCAGGACGTCAACAGCCCTGAATTCGGCAAGCGCGTCGATGCGATCACCGCGATGGGGGCGAAGGAAATCCGCGAGGCGGCGGGCCAGTCGAACCGGTTCCTCGATCGCCCGGTCCGCGCGATGGATCAGGAAACCGGCGTCGGCAAGGATCTGGCCGAGCTGCGCCGCGTCGTCGAGGATCTCGATCCCGGCAAGAAGGGCAACCTGACCGCGCCGCAGAAGCTGTTCGGGATCATCCCGTTCGGCGGCAAGATGCGCAATTATTTTGACGGTTACAAATCGTCGCAGACGCATATCGCGCAGATCCTGAAGAGCCTGTCGTCGGGCAAGGACGAGCTGCTGATGGACAATGCCGCGATCGATACCGAGCGCGCCAATCTGTGGGCGGCGATGGGGCGGCTCGAACAGATGATCCATCTGTCGAAGACGATGGATGCGAAGCTCGAGGATGTCGCGAATGATCTCGACCACAGCGATCCGGCCAAGGCCAAGGCGATCCGCGAGACCGCGCTGTTCTACACCCGCCAGCGCACGCAGGATCTGCTGACGCAGATGGCGGTCACCGTGCAGGGCTATCTCGCGCTCGACCTGGTCAAGAAGAACAATGTCGAGCTGGTGAAGGGCGTCGACCGCGCCTCGACCACGACCGTGTCCGCGCTGCGCACCGCGGTGACGGTCGCGCAGGCGCTGACCAACCAGAAGCTGGTGCTCGAACAGATCACCGCGCTCAACACGACGACCGCGAACATCATCGACTCGACCGGCAAGCTGCTGAAATCGCAGACTGCGCAGATCCACGAGCAGGCGGCTTCCGCAACCATCCCGCTCGAGACGCTGCAACGCGCGTTCCAGAATATCTACGACACGATGGACGCGATCGACGTGTTCAAGCTGAAGGCGCTCGACAGCATGAAGACCACGGTCGGCGCGCTGTCGAACGAGGTCGACAAGTCGCGCGGCTATATCGCGCGGGCTGAGGGGGCCACCCAAGGTCAAAATGGGGGGCAGCTGGGCGGCCCGTCGCCGAGCGCGTTCAAGCTGGAGGCGATGTAAGGCGTGAGCGAAGTCGACGACGCCATCGCCAGCGCGCGCGCCTCCTGGTCGCGGATCTCGGATGACCGCGGCGCGGTCGGCGCGGCCCGGCTGCCGACGCGGGGGCGGACACGCCGGACTCAGACGATCGGTAAGAGGCTGACGCGGATCGCGATCGCCGACGTCGCGATCCTTATTGCGGCGATGGTGATCGGCTGGATCGTCCCGCTCGGGATCGGCGGTTTTATGTTGGTCACCGCGTTGTTGGTCGCGGCGACATTGCTGTTCGCGGTGTGGCCCGCCGAGCGCGCGCCGACGCCCGAGCGGCTCGCATCGGTCGATATCAAGGCACTGCCGCGGCAGACCGAACGCTGGCTGGAGGCGCAGCGCCCCGCCTTGCCCGCGCCCGCGGTGACCCTGGTCGACCGGATCGGCGTGCGGCTCGAAACGCTCGCGCCGCAGCTCGCGCGGTTCGCCGACGACGCGCCCGAGGCGATCGAGGTGCGCAAGCTGGTCGGCGAGCAGCTGCCCGCGTTCGTCAAGGATTACGAACGCGTGCCCCAGGCGCTGCGTACGACGCCGCGCAATGGCCGCACGCCCGATGCCGAACTCGTCGCGGGGCTGTCGCTGATCGAGCAGGAGATTGGCGAGATGACACAGAGGCTCGCGCAGGACGATCTCGACACGCTGGCGACGCGCGGTCGCTTCCTCGAGATGAAATATCGCGACGAGACCTAGCAGGCGGTCATGGCGGGGCGGGGATGCTCTCCATGCCGTTAAACCTCAGCTTAACAGCACATTCCGCTTCGGTTCAGACCGACTCGGATAGAGCGGGACCACGGTCGCGGTTCATGCGTTTGCTTCATGCGGACCGGACGTAGAGGAGGTTCTCGATGAACGGATTGATGAAGAAGGCAGGTCTCGGCATCGCCCTTGCAGCGACCGCGCTGACGGCGGCAGCGCCAGCCGATGCGCAGCGTTGGGGTCGCGGCTATCGCGGCGGCGGCTGGGGTGGGTATCACCATCGCGGCGGCGGCAATGTCGCGGGTGCGGCAGTGCTCGGCGGTATTCTCGGGCTCGGCGTGGGTGCAGCGATCGCGAGCAGCAACCGCGACCGCTATGTCGACCGCGGCTATTATAATGGCGGCTATTACGACGGTCCGCCGGTACGGACCTATTACCGCCAGGATTATCGCCCGCGGTGCTGGAGCGAGTGGCGGGTCGATCCCTATTATGGCGATCAGGTCCAGGTGCAGGTGTGCAGCTGATCTGATCTGACGGAGAACGCGGCGTCGGGAGCAATCCCGGCGCCGTTTTTTTGTGGCGCCACCCGCCCGCTTGCGGCTAAGCGCGCGCGATGACCGACACGCCCCCAGATCGCCTTTCGACCAACCATCGCAGCCCGTTCTTCCAGCAGGAGCTGCTGGAGCGCGGGATCGGCATCCGCTTCAAGGATGGCGTGCGCCACGACGTCGAGGAATATTGCATCTCCGAAGGCTGGATCCGCGTCGCGCTCGGCAAGAAGGTCGATCGCAACGGCAACCCGCTGACGCTGAAGCTGTCGGGGCCGGTCGAGGCATGGTTCGAGCGGCCTGCGGCGAGCGACGCCGACGAGGGCTGAGCCTCGCGTTCACGTAACCTACCCCGTCATCCTGGGCTTGACCCAGGATCCAGAGTCACAGGCGCCACCCTGCCTAACTCTGGATCCTGACTTTCGTCAGGATGACGGGGAAGGGGCGTGGCTTACGCCGCCACGCCCTCCAGCGCCTCGCTCGCCTCGAGCCACTTGGCTTCGCTCGCCTCGAGCTTCGCATTCACCTCGGCGCGACGCTTGCTGAGATCACCCATCGACATCCGTGAGAAGCGCGGCTCGGCATTGGCCGGGTCGACCATCGCGCGGTCGATCGCGTTGCGTTCCTTGGTGAACTTCGCGGTCTGCTCCTCGACCTCGCGCAGCGTCTTGCGCAGCGCCGCGTCGTTGCTCTTGGCCTCCGCCGCGGCTTTCTTGCCCGCCTTCTTGTCGGCCTTCGACGCCGCATCGCCCTTGCCCGCATCGCCCTTCAGGACGAACGCGATGTAATCGTCGAGGCTGCCGTCGAATTCCTTCGCCGTGCCGCCATCGACCAGCACGAGCCGGTCGGCGGTCAGCTCGAGCATGTGACGGTCATGGCTGACCAGCACGACGGCGCCGGTATAGGCGTTGAGCGCCTGCACGAGCGCCTCGCGCGCGTCGACGTCGAGATGGTTGGTCGGCTCGTCGAGGATCAGCAAATGCGGCGCGTCGCGCGTGATGAGCGCGAGCGCGAGCCGGGCGCGTTCGCCACCCGACAGCTTGCCGACCTTGGTCGTTGCCTTGTCGCCGGAGAAACCGAACCGGCCGAGCTGGCCGCGCACCGCGGCGGGCGTCGCGCCCTTCATCAGATGCGCCATATGCTCGATCGGCGTATCGTGCGGATCGAGTTCCTCGACCTGATACTGGGTGAAATAGCCGACCTTCATCTTGTTCGACGACGCCATGTCGCCGTCCATCGGGGTCAGCTGCGCCGCGAGCAGCCGCGCGAGTGTGGTCTTGCCGTTGCCGTTGCGGCCGAGCAGCGCGACCCGGTCGTCGGGATCAAGCCGCATGTTGAGCCGCTTCAGGATCGGTACGTCCGCATAACCCACGGTCGCCATGTCGAGCGTGATCAGCGGCGGGCGGAGCTCGGTGGGGTTGGGGAAGCCGAACGAGAGCGTCGGATCATTGTAGCTCTCGGCGATCGGCTGCATCTTCGCCAGCATCTTCTGGCGTGACTGGGCCTGCTTGGCGGTCGAGGCGCGCGCGCTGTTCTTCGCGATATACTCCTGCAGCTTCTCGCGCTGCACCGCCTGGTTGGCGCGCGCCGCCTCGATCTGCGCAAGCCGCTCGGCACGCTGGCGTTCGAACGCGTCATAGCCGCCGGGATAGAGCGTGATCTTGCCGCCCTGCAGATGCAGGATGTGATCGACGACGTTGTTGAGGAAATCGCGTTCGTGGCTGACGACGACGATCGTCGCCTTGTAGCTCTTGAGGAAGTCCTCGAGCCACATCACCGCTTCGAGATCGAGATGGTTCGATGGCTCGTCGAGCAGCAGCAGGTCGGGCTGCGAGAACAGCAACGCGGCGAGCGCGACGCGCATCTTCCAGCCACCCGAGAAGCTGTCGAGCGTGCGTGCCTGCATCTCCTCGTCAAAGCCGAGGCCGAGCAGGATCTGCGCGGCGCGCGCGGGCGCGGTATAGGCGTCGATCGCGATCAGCCGCTCGTACACGTCGCCGAGCCGGTCGGGATCCTCGCTCGTCTCGCTCTCGATCATCAGCGCGGCACGTTCGAGATCGGCCTCGAGCACGGTCTCGAACGGGGTCTTCACGCCGTGCGGCGCTTCCTGCGCGAGATAGCCGATGCGCGCACCCTTGGGCATGTCTGCGGAGCCGTCATCGGGCTCCAACTGCCCTGCGATCACGCGCACCATCGTCGACTTGCCCGCGCCGTTGCGGCCGATCAGCCCGACGCGGCTGCCCGGCGGCAGCGCCGCACTGGCGCCGTCGAGGATAACGCGTCCGCCAAGGCGCACCGTGATATTGTTCAGGTTCAGCATGCCGCGGGCGTTAGCAGATGCAGCATGGTTTTGCGAGAGGGCGGGCGAGGCGGGGCAGCGCCGATCGCGGGGCGGCGCCTCTCGCCCCGCCGTCATCCTGACTTTCGTCAGGATGACGGGAGGGGAGTATGGAGCGGCGGGAGACGACCCGCCGCGTACTAGTGGACGAAGCGCGCCACCACGTCGCGATAGGAGCGCGACACCTTCACGCTGGCACCCGAATTGAGCACCAGGAAGCATTCGCCATTGGTGTGCGGCTTCACCTGCTTGACGAGGTCGAGATTGACGATCGTCGAGCGATGCACGCGCTGGAACCGGCGCGGGTCGAGGCGCTTCTCCAGATCCTTCATCGTCTCGCGCAGGATCAGCGTGTTGTCGCCGGTGTAGATGCACATATAATCGCCGGCCGCGTCGATCCGCTCGATCGTGTCGACATCGACGCGGAAGATCTGGCCGCGATCCTTGATGTTGATGAGCTTTTCGAAGCGGTTGGCGGACACCGCATCGCCGTCCGGCATGTCGGCCGCCGCATCCGGCGCCACGTCGGCAAGCACTTCGCGCAACCGGTCGACCTCCTCGACGCCGCGCTTTTCCGACAGGCGCTGGCGGACGCGTTCGATCGTGTCGGCAAGCCGCGATTCCTCGACCGGCTTCATCAGATAATCGACCGCCTGCGCCTCGAACGCGCGCAGCGCGTGGTCCGAATAGGCGGTGACGAAGACGAACAGCGGTGGTTCGACCTCCATCAGCCCCTGGACGACGGAGAAGCCGTCAAAGCCGGGCATCTGGATATCGAGGAAGACGAGATCGGGCTTGTGCGTCTTGATAGCGCGAATCGCCTCGCGGCCGTTCGAGCATTTTTCGATGATCTCGACGTCTTCATGCGCCTGGAGGCGGAGTTCGAGCCCCTGGATCGCCAGCGGCTCGTCGTCGACGAGAATGGTACGGATGGTCATGCGGCCTCTCTGTTCACGTCTTCAAGCTGGTAGGGAATCTCGATCTCGACCGAGAAGCCGCCAGCGGGCGTGGAGCGGGTTTCAAAACGATGGTCGGGGCCATATGCCTGCGCCAACCTGTCTCTAATATTAGCGAGCCCGACGCCTGTTGAAAGGCTTGGACTGATCCGGCCCTCGATCAAGCCCGGTCCGGTATCGGATACGGCGATCTGCACCCGTTCCCCGGCCAGCCGCACCGTGACGCAGATTTCGGCGCCTTCCTCCTGCGGCGTGACCGCATATTTGATCGCATTCTCGACCAGCGGTTGCAGCAGAAGCGAGGGCAGGCGGGCGCGCTCGGCGCGCGGGTCGATGTCGAATTTCGGCCGCATCCGGTCCTCGAACCGCATCTTCTCGATCTCGAGATACAGCTTCAGCGTCTCCATCTCCTGCGCGACGGTGACGTGCGCGGTCGGCTCATTGGCCAGCGTGTAGCGCAGGAACGACGACAGCCGCGACAGCATCGCGTTCGCCCGCTCGGTCTGTTTGAGCAGCACGAGCGTCGAGATCGAGTTCAGCGTGTTGAACAGGAAATGCGGGTTGAGCTGATAGCGCAGCATCGCCAGCTGCGCCGAGGAGGCCTGATTCTCCAGATGCTGCATCTGATCGATCTGCTCCTCGACGATCAGGTAGAAGTTGATCCCGAAATACAGCGCCGACCAGCCCGCGAGCGTGACGAAGTTGAGGAACACGAAGCCGAGCATGCGGGTGATCGTGATCCCCGGCGTCGCGGTCTGGATGAACGAGAAGGAAAAGGCGTCGAGCACCGCGTAGAGAAACGTCGCCGCCGCCAGCGTCGCGATCGTCAGGAACAGCCCGATCACGCGCGGAATGCGGCGGTAATAGCCATAGAGCGTCGAGAGCAGCAGCGTGATGCAATAGCCGACGATCGCCTCGATGATGACCGGGATGATCGAGGTGAGCGTGAGGCCATTCGACACCGACGACACGCCGCGCAGCATCAGATAGCCGCTCCAGCCGACCGCCTGCAGCGTCCAGAACGCACGCGCCTTGTTCTCGAAGAACGGCCGTGCGGAAAAGGGCAGGCGGGGGGGCGTGCCGGGGGGCTGGGTGGAAGACGGGGCGGGGGAGCTGGCCATGGTTGCTCGCGGTCTAACACGCGGGCGGCGGCGGGCGCAAAAGCGCTTGCAGCTCCAGGAGATTTTCGTGCCAGCGGCGAAGGGCCGGCGACCAGACGCGAAAGGGCCGCCGTTTCCCATCTGGAAACGGCGGCCCGGTCGTCACGTCGAGGCGATAGGGCTCAGAAGCTGAACCGTGCGCCGACGCGGATCGAGTAGAGCGACTGACGCGAATAGATCGTGTCGCTCGGCGCCGATGCGGGCGCGCTGTACCGATATTGTGCGCAGGCCTGGCTCGAATTCGCCGTGACCGCTGCGCCCGGCGCGGTGCCGGTCGCGACCGCCGTCTGAAGGCACTGAACGCGAACCGCCGGGATCGTGTACGGGAACTGGTATTCGCGGATCTGGCCCCAGTTCTTGTTCAGGAAGTTGGTGACGTTCTCGATATCCGCGAACAGCTGGACGCGGCTGGCGCCGACGAAGGTCGGGATTTCCTGCGACAGATGAAGGTCGAAACGCGTGAACCACTTCGAGTTGAAGCCGTTGCGCGGCGTGATCTTGCCACGATACTTCTTCAGGTCGGTCGAGTTGATCAGCGCCTCGAACGTGTCCCGCGTTGCCACGCTGTCATACGACACCAGCGCATCGGTGGTCGAGGTCGGCACGTAGAGGAGGTAGCGCGATGCGCTGCCGATCGTGCCGAACACCGGCGACCGGTTCGAGGACAGATCCTGCATCGTGTAGCTGTACGGGCGACCGATACGCGTCTCGCCGAACAGCGTGAAGTTGGTCTTGTAGTCGCCGAAGAACGCGTGGTTGAAGCTGACGTTATACTTGATGTTGTGCTTCACCTGGTCGTTCGAGATGCCATAGGCGGCGCCATTGGCATCGAGGAACGCGCCATTGCCGTAGTTGGACGACGCGGTCGACGAGGTTGCCGGCGCCTGATCCTTGATGTCCTGATAGGTGTAGCTGACGCCCAGGTTGAGGCCGAAATCGAAGTCCTTGCTGACGCGCGCGACGCCGATGTAGCTGCGGCCACGCGTGGTGTTCGTCAGATACAGGTCCGAATTGGTGTCGGCGAACGTGGTCCGCGAGGCATAGCGTACGCGGCCATCTGGCGTCCGCAATGCCGTCGGCGCGACGCGCAGATCGGTGAAAAACACCTGGTTGCGGACGTCGGACCACAGGAAGTCGGCGCCGAAGTGCCAGCCATCGCCGAACGTGCCACCCCAGTTGGGATCATAGTCGGCCGACAGCGTGCCACGCCACTGCGACGGCACCTTGAAGTTCGGATCGAGTGCGTTGGTCGGCGAAAGCGTGTTGACCGTCGCGTTGGTGAGCACGCCATTGGCCGCCGCCGGGACCGCCGTGCCGTTCACGTTGGTCAGGATCGCGCCGCCGTTGGTCTGCGCGTCCGCCGCGGACAGCCCGGCGATCGTGTAGCTGTTGTTGTTGTTCTGGCGGACGTCGATCGCGTTGGTCAGGAAGCCCGTGTTCGAGAAGCTGTTCGAGACATAGACGTCGGGCGCACCGCCCGAGAAGATGCCGATACCGCCGCGCAGCGACACCGCCGACACCGGCTTGAAGTCGAACCCGATGCGGGGCTGGAACACGCCGCGGCCCGAGATATAGGCGGTGTTCGGGAAGTTGTAGCGCGACAGGAATGCCGAGTTCAGCTCGGGACGGCTATGGCCGCCGAACGTGTCGTAGCGTGCACCGTAGGACAGCGTGAACAGGTCGCTCAGGCGCCACGTGTCCTGAACGCCGAAGCTGTAGGACTGGTAGCGGAAGCGCGCGGCACCGTTGACCGGGTCGAGTGACGGAACGGCATTGCCATAGCGGAAACGCTGCGCGTTGCCGGCCTGGAAATCGGCGATCGAGTCGAAGTAGTAATCGCCCGCGGTCCGCTGGACGAACAGGTTGTTGATCTTCGAATCGGTGAACTCACCGAACACGCGGACGTCATGATTGTCCCGCGTCAGGCGTCCCTGCACGAGGCCGCCGAAGCTGCGGCTGGTCAGTTCGTTCGACTGGCGCGAGATGTCCGGTCCGAACGAGACGTTGCCAAAGCCCGACTGGCAGGTGTTGGACAGGTCGTTGTTGGTGGCGGTGCCGGTGCTGCGATCCGAGGTCGGCGCGGTGCAGACCTGCATCTGGGCGAAGCCGCGGCCGAGGATCGGGTCCTGACCGCGCTTGTAGTCCTTGTAGAAACCGCGGATTTCGGTCGAGAATTCCTCGCTCCAGTCGCTGTTCAGCTGCGCGACGCCGGTGTGGAGGCGGTTCGACGATATATAGCCGTTCGACTCGAGGCCGAGCCCGGGCGTGCCCGTGACGAAGGTGTTCTGACCGAGCTGGATCGAATCCTTCGTGTAGAGATAGGTCAGCGACGCGCGCTGCGTATCCGACAGGTTGGCGTCGATACGGGCGACGAGGCGATCGTCGCGATCGTTCGAATCCTGCAGCACACCGCCGGTGTCATAGCCGTAGCGCGAGTCCGCGATCTGCTGGATCTGGGCGACCTGTGCGTCGGTGATGTTGGGGACGACCGTACCGGCGTTGGTGCCGGCGGTACCCTCGACGATCGGGGTGTTCGCACGGATGCGCTCGCCCGCGATCATGAAGAACAGCTTGTCCTTGATGATCGGCCCGGACAGCTCCGCGCCGAAATTCTCGTACTTGAAGTCGGGAATGTTGACGCGGCCGGTGGGAACGCCGGGGCCTGCCTTCGTGCGGTTGCCGGTCAGGCTGTCGTCCGAATAGGCATAGAAGCCCGTGCCGTGGAATTCGTTGGTGCCCGACTTCAGGATTGCGTTGATCGCGCCGCCCTGGAAGTTGCCTTCGCGGACGTCATAGGGCGCGACCTTGGTCTGGAACTGGCCGATCGAATCGAACGGGATAGGCGCGCGGCGGGTCGGCAGGCCGTCGGGGTTGAGGCCGAAATTGTCGGTGACCGGCACGCCGTCGACCGAGAAGCGGTTGAAGCGCGCATTCTGGCCGGCGAACGAAACGGCACGACCGCCCGAGGGGGTGTCGTCGAGACGCGCGAACGGATCGCGGCGCATCAGGTCGCGGACGTCGCGGTTCACGGATGCGACCGAGCCGATCTGCTCGGCGTTCAGGACCGTTGCCGGGCCCTGGCTGACGTTGCGCGCGCGGGGCAGCGACGACGCGGTGATGACGATGTCCGCACCACCAGATTCGGCGGCGGCCAGCTCGATCGGCAGTTCATAGGTCTGCGCGACGGTGGTCTGGATGTCGGTGATCGACGTTTCGGGATAGCCCGCCGCGGTGACCGTGACGGTGAACGGACCACCCACGCGCAGGCCGCCGGCATTGAAGCTGCCCGAGGCGTCGGTCGTCTGCGTCGAGCGCGAACCCGACGGCACGTTCAGGATCACCACCGTCGCGCCGGCTACGGGCGCGCCATTGGCTGTAACAGTGCCGCGGATCGAGGAGGTCGTCTCCTGCGCGGACGCGGCCATCGGCGCGATCAGCGCAATCGCCGCCGCACCCAGGAAAAGGTTGTTACGCATTTGAAATGTCCCCTTTGAGCTTATGCTCGAGATCCGCGACTTGATCGTTCGGTCAGCCGCGCCCCTGCGCTCCAAATATTTCGGTTCCATGACATTGGCGAGTCGCGTGTTGCGCCGGACGCACTCCGTCATATTGCGTTGCAAAAAAGCCACGGCCCGGCATCGACTGGTCCACGACGGAACCAATCTCGATCAAGTGCGTGGCACGCTGCGCGTTCAGCTCGCCGCGACGATCGCCGCCCATTCCGCCTCGGTGATCACGCGAATCCCCAGGTCGGTCGCCTTCTTCAGCTTCGACCCCGCGCCGGGGCCGGCGATGACGAGGTCGGTCTTGGCCGAGACCGACGCCGCGACGCGTGCGCCGAGCAGCTCGGCCTGCGCCTTGGCCTCGTCGCGGCTGAGTGTCTCGAGGCTGCCGGTGAAGACCAGGGTCTGGCCGCTGACGTCCGAATCGCGGGTTTCGTGGACGACGTCCGCGGGCGTCACCTCGCGCAGCAGGTCGAACACGACCGCGCGGTTGTGCGGCTCGGCGCAGAAGCCGATGAGCGCGTTGGCAACCTCGGGGCCGACGCCCGCCGTCTCGATCACGCCGACCAGCAGCTTGTCGCGGCGCAGGACATATTTGCGTTCGGGCTCGCCGATCACCGGCGTGATGCTGTGGTAGAGGAACACCGCGCGGCGCAGCATGCTGCCGAGCGCCTTGGCCGAGCGATAGCGGCGGGCGAGGTCGCGCGCGGTGATCTCGCCGACATGGCGGATGCCGAGCGAGAAGAGGAAGCGGTCGAGCGCGATCTGGCGGCGCGCGTCGATCGCCGCGATCAGCTTGGCCGCCCAGACGCGGCCGTCCTTCTTGCGCGCGACGAGTTGCTCCTCGGTAAGGCGGAAGATGTCGGCGGGCGATTCGATCAGCCCGTCGCGGAAGAACGCCTCGACCAGGGTCTGGCCGAGCCCGCCAATGTCGAAGGCGTGGCGCGAGGTGAAATGGATGAGCCGCTCGACGCGCTGCGCGGGGCAGATCAGCCCGCCGGTGCAGCGATAGACGACCTCGCCCTCCTCGCGCTCGGCGGCCGACCCGCAATCGGGGCAGAGTCGGTCGAAGACATAGGCGGGGCGATCCTCGGCGACGGTCAGGCTCTCGACGATCTGCGGGATGACGTCGCCCGCGCGCTGGACGAGGACGCGGTCGCCGACGCGGACGCCGAGCCGCTCGATCTCGTCGAAATTGTGGAGCGTCGCGTTGGTGACGACGACGCCGCCGACGGTGACGGGGTCGAGTCGCGCGACGGGGGTCAGCGCGCCGGTGCGCCCGACCTGGATGTCGATCGCGTTGAGCGTGGTCTGCGCGCGCTCCGCGGGGAATTTGTGCGCGATCGCCCAGCGCGGCGCGCGCGCGACTTGGCCGAGTCGCGCCTGCCAATCGAGCCGGTCGACCTTGTACACGACACCGTCGATGTCGAAGGGGAGCTCGGCCCGTCCGGCCTCGATCGCACGGTAGATTCCCAAGGCGCCGCGTTCGTCCTCGACGCGCGCGAAGGCGTCGGCGACCGCGAAGCCCCAGGCGCGGAACTGGTCGACGATCGCGGACTGCGTCTCCCCGGGGACCGCGCTCGCCTCGCCCCAGCCATGCGCGAGAAAGCGCAACGTGCGCTCGGCGGTGATGCCCGCGTCCTTCTGGCGGAGCGAGCCCGCGGCGGCGTTGCGCGGGTTGGCGAACTGGCGCGCCTCCTTGCCGGTGTGCTCGGCCTCGGCGAGCAGGCGGGCATTGAGCGCGGCGAAGTCGGCCTTTGCCATGTACACCTCGCCGCGGATCTCGAAGACCGCGGGGAAGGGGGGCTCGCCGGCGAGCGTCTGCGGGATGTCGGCGATCGTGCGGACATTGGCGGTGACGTCCTCGCCGACCTGGCCGTCGCCGCGGGTGAGCGCCTGGACCAGCCGGCCGTCCTCGTAGCGCAGCGAGCAGGACAGGCCGTCGATCTTGGGCTCGGCGGTGAGCGCGACGGGGGCGTCGTCGGCGAGTTTCAGGAAACGGCGGACGCGGCCGACGAACTCCTCGACTTCCGCGTCCGAGAACGCGTTGTCGAGGCTCATCATCGGTTTGGCATGCGCGACCTTCGACAGGTGCCCGGCGGGCGCGGCGCCGACGCTGCCGCTCGGCGAATCGGCGCGGACGCTCGCGGGGAAGGCGGCCTCGATCGCGCTGTTGCGGCGCACCAGCGCGTCATAGGCTGCGTCGCTGATCTCGGGCGCGTCGTCGGTGTGATAGCGCGCATTGTGATAGGCGATGCGCTCGGCGAGCGTCGCCAGCTCGGCGGCGGCCTCCGCTTCGGTGGCGGGAAGGGCGGACGTGGGCAGCGCGGTCATGATCGCGGGGTTAGGCAGCTGCCCCGCGCGCGGCAAGAGTGTCAGGCGGTTTCGAGCAGTCGTTCGGCCTGCGCGCGCGCTTCGTCGGTGATCGTCGCGCCCGAGAGCATGCGCGCGATCTCCTCGCGGCGTTCGGCCTCGTCGAGCGCGCGGACGCCGGTGCGCGTGACGGTGCCGTCGTTGCTTTTCGCGATCAGCAGATGCTTGGCGCCGCGTGCCGCGACCTGCGGGCTGTGCGTGACGACGAGCAGCTGCGTGCTCTGCGCGAGCCGTGCGAGTCGCTCGCCGATCGCGCTGGCGACAGCGCCGCCGACGCCGCGGTCGATCTCGTCGAACACCATCGTCGTCGCGCCGCCTTCTTCCGCGAGCGCGACCTTCAAGGCGAGGATGAAGCGCGACAATTCGCCGCCGCTGGCGATCTTGGTGAGGCCGGCGAAGGGCGCGCCGGGGTTGGTCGAGATCTCGAATTCGACACGGTCCTTGCCTGCGCCCGACCAGCCGTCCTCTCCGAGCGGGGCGCAGATGGTGCGGAAGCGGGCGGCGTCGAGCTTGAGCGGCGCAAGCTCGCCCGCGACCGCGGTGTCGAGTCGCAGCGCAGCCTTGGCGCGCCGGGCCGAGAGCGCGTCCGCGGCCTTGTCGTAGGCGGCGCGCGCCTTGGCGAGCGTCGCCTCGAGCACCGCGATACCGCCTTCGCCTGCGTCGAGTCGTTCGAGCCGGGCGCGCATCTCGTCGGCCAGCGCGGCGAGGTCGTCAGGCTGGACGCGGTGCTTGCGTGCCATCGCGCGGAGTTCGAACAGCCGCGCCTCGTCGTCCTCGAGGCTGCGCGGGTCATAGGCCAGGTCGATCCGCGCATCGCGCATCCGCTCCTCGGCGACCGATCCCTCGATCACCGCGCGGTCGACCGCGGCGAGCGCGTCGGCCAGCGCGACATGATCGCCCGAAATCCGCTCCAGCACGCGCGCGGCTTGGCGCAGCTTGGCGAGCCCGCCATCCGACCCTTCGAGATAGTCGTCGATCGCCGACAGGTCGTCCGCGATCTTCTCCGCGCGCTGCATCGAGCGGCGGGTATCGGCGAGCGTTTCCTCCTCGCCGGGTTCGGCGCCGAGCGCGGTCAGTTCGGCGACGGTGTGTTCGAGCCAGTCGCGGTCGCGCGCGGCGCTCTCGATATCCGCGCGGGCGGTCGCCAGCGCATCCTCGGCCTCGCGCAATGCGGTCCACGCGCGGGTCGTCGCGGCGGGTTCGGTGCGGCCGAAAATGTCGAGCAGCGCGCGGTGGCCGCGCGGGTTGAGCAGGCCGCGCTCGTCATGCTGGCCGTGGATCTCGACCAGCGTCGGCGCCATCTCGCGCAGCAGCCCGGCGGAGGCCGGCTGGTCGTTGACGAAGCCGCGGCTGCCGCCATCGGCCTTGACGATGCGGCGGATGATCAGCGGTTCGCCCGCCTCGATCGTCAGCCCGTTCTCATCGAGCAGCGCCATCAGCGGCGTGCCGGGGGCGGGCGGGTCGAAGGTCGCGGTCACCACCGCCTGCGCAGCACCATGCCGGACCAGTCCGCTGTCGCCGCGGCCGCCGAGCGCAAGTCCGAGCGCATCGAGCAGGATGGACTTGCCCGCGCCGGTCTCGCCGGTCAGCACGCCGAGCCCCGGGCCGAAGCCGAGGTCGAGCGCCTCGATCAATACCACGTCGCGGATGGAGAGTTCTGTCAGCATCGGTTCGTCCCTTAGACGATCCGGATGCGAAAATGATCCCCCAATGTTCTGGTTCGTCAGCGGGGCTAGGGGCCGTCCGTTCTTTCCAAGCGCGCGACGCCAATCGTCATCCTGACGAACGTCAGGACCCAGGGTAACGAGCGTGCCGTTAATGGCTCTGGGTCCTGACTTTCGTCAGGATGACGTTGCTCGGGGGACGGGGCCGAGCCCCTATGTCCTCAGTTGCCGGGCGTGGTGCGCGTGGTGCCGGCGGGGCCGACCGGGCCCGACCCGCCTGCTGCAGCGGAACCAGAGCCGCCATTGCCGGGCGAGCCGGGGATTGCCGGGGTCTCGCCGAGGCCAGCGGCGGGGAGCGCGCCGGGGGTGCCGGCGGGGACGATCTGCGCGCCCGTCGCGATCGGCGCCAGCGGCTTGACCGGATGCTCCTGCATGAGCTTGTACGCACGCTGATACCAGGGCGTGCCCGGATAGTTGCGACCCAGCACGGCCGCGGCCTTCTCGGCCTCGACCGGGACGCCGAGCGCGAGATAGGTCTCGGTCAGACGCATCAGCGCCTCGGGGGTGTGCGTGGTCTGCTGATACTGGTCGATCACGGTGCGGAACCGCCCGTTCGCCGCGAGCCACTGGCCGCGCGTCTCGTAGAAGCGACCAATCTCCATCTCCTTGCCGCCAAGGTGATCGTTGACGAGATCGATCTTCAGCCGCGCATCCGACGCATAGCGCGTGTTCGGATACCGCCGCGTCAGTTCACCCAGTGCGTCGAGCGCCTGGCGCGTGATCTTCTGGTCGCGCGTGACGTCGGTGATCTGCTCGTAATAGCCGAGTGCGATCAGGTAATAGGCATAGGGCGCGTCGCGGTTGCCGGGGTGGACGGCGATGAACCGCTGCGCCGACTGGATCGACTTGGTATAGTCGGTGTCGAGATAATAGCTGAACGCGCTCATGATCTGCGCGCGGCGGGCCCAGATTGAATAGGGATGCTGGCGCTCGACCTCGTCGAACAGCTGCGCCGATTCCTTGTAGCGCCCCTGGTCGAGCCGCTTCTTCGCCAGCGAGTAGAGCGTGCCCACGTCGCGCGCGACATACGGGATGTCGGTGGAGGTGCGCGAACTCGCGCACCCGGCCATGGGGAGCGCTATGGCGGCGAGGAGCGCGATCGAGAGCGCGCGAGACTGGGGGATACGCATGGACGTCGTCCTTAGCGTAACCGGGGGCACGCGAACAATCCCCCCTAGCGAGGGGGTTTGGAGGCGTCTGAAGCAGCGGCCTTCGGGGCGGTCTATTCAGCCACAATTCACCGGTCGACGGGCGGGATACGCCTGGCGCGATGCCGCGTCGACAACGGGACATTCCCGGCGTCTCGCCAGTTGGGCCCCGGGGCGCTATGTCGCGCCAGTCCGCCAGCCTTGAGAAGGAACGTTTGATGCCCGCCACCCTGCTTCACACCCATCGTGTCGAGAAGCCCTGGGGACGCCACACGCTGTGGCCCGGCTTTGACGATCCCGCCCCCGATGCGCCGGCGATCGGCGAGGTCTGGTTTCAGGAGCCCGGCGACACGACCCCCGATCTGCTGATCAAATATCTGTTCACCAGCGAGAAGTTGTCGGTGCAGGTCCATCCCGACGACGACCAGGCGCATGCGCGCGGCCTGCCGCGGGGCAAGGACGAATGCTGGACGGTGCTGGCCGCCGAACCCGATTCGACGATCGCGGTCGGTACCAAGGCGCCGATGTCGCGCGACGACCTGCGCGCGGCCGCGATCGACGGCACCATCGAGGACAAGCTTTACTGGAAGCCGGTCAAGGCGGGCGATTTCATGTACTGCGCCTCCGACACGATCCACGCGATCGGCGGCGGCCTGACGGTGATCGAGGTTCAGCAGAACTCGGAAACCACCTATCGCCTCTATGATTATGGCAGCGACCGCGAACTGCACCTCGACGACGGCATCGCGGTCTCGGATCCGGTGCCCTATCAGCCGATCACGTCACCGGGCGTCGTCTCCGAAGGTCGGACGATCCAGGTCGAAGGCCCCAAGTTCGTGCTCGAGCGCTGGACCGGTGGCGAGCATGCGGTGACCCTGCCCGAGGGGCGGACCGCCTGGCTGATCCCGATCACCGGATCAGGCAGCGTCGCGGGTGTCGCGTTCAAGGCGGGCGAATGCGTCACCGTGACCGGGTCCGAGCGGATCGAGGCCAGCGACGACGCCGACCTGCTGTTCGCCTATGCGGGCGACACGCGGATCTGATCGGGCGCTGCGGCGGGGGGCGGTGCGCCTCCCGCCGCCCCATCGATGCGATCGGCCAGATACGCGTCGATCCGTGCGGCGGCGTCGGCGGGTACGTGCAGCCCGAGCTTGCTGCGGCGATAGAGGATATCGGCCGCCGATCGCGCCCATTCCTGATCGACGAGATAGTCGATTTCCGCAGCATGAAGCCCCGCGCCGAAATCCTCGCCAAGCTCGGCGGTGGTGCGCGCCGCACCGAGGATCCGGTCCACCCGCGTACCGTAGGCACGGCCGAGTCGGCGCAGCAGTGCGGCCGGCAGGTCGGGGTACGCCCGGATCAGCGCTTCGAGATACCGGTCGAAATTGCTCTCGGGCAGATCGCCACCGGGCAGCGCGACCGTCGCGGTCCAGCTCTTCGCCAAGTCCGCGCCGCGATCGGGGAAGAAGGGGGCAAGCTGCGTCATCGCGTGCTCGGCAAGCTTGCGATAGGTCGTGATCTTGCCGCCGAAGATGCTCAGCATCGCCGCGCGATCCTCCGCGGCGTCGAGATCGAGCACATAGTCGCGAGTCACCGCCGACGCGTTGGCGGCGTGATCGTCATAGAGCGGGCGGATCCCCGAATAGCTCCAGACGATGTCGGCGGGGGTGATGCCACGCTGGAAATACCGGTCGATGGTGTCGCACAGATAGGCGGTCTCGGCGGCGTCGATCGTCGCGGGGCCGGGCGCGCCCTGCCACGCCTCGTCGGTGGTGCCGATCAGCGTGAAGCGACCTTCATAGGGAATCGCGAAGACGACGCGCTTGTCCGGGTTCTGCAACAGCAGGGCGTGATCGCCCGCATAGAGGTGCGGCACGACGATATGGCTGCCCTTGATCAGCCGGACGCCGCGGTCGCGGCGCGAATCGGGGACCTTGCCCAGCACATCGGCGACCCAGGGCCCAGCCGCGTTGACGAGGACGCGGGCGGTGACGGTCCGCTCGCCCTGCGCATCGGCGATCGTCGCGGACCAGCCGCCATCCTGACGGGCTGCCGCGACCAGCCGGGTGCGCGTCAGGATCGTCGCGCCCCGCTCCGCCGCACCGCGCGCGTTGAGGACGACCAGCCGGCTGTCCTCCACCCAGCAATCCGAATAGACGAAGGCGCGCGTTGCGCCGGGTTTCAGCCCGTCGCCCAGCGGATCGCGGTCGAGACGCACGGTCCGTGTCGCGGGCAGGATCTTGCGACCGCCGAGATGGTCGTAGAGGAACAGCCCGAGCCGGACCATCCAGGCGGGACGCGGCGAATGCGTCTGCGGCAGGACGAACTGCAGCGGCCAGATGATGTGCGGCGCGATCGCCAGCAGCCGCTCGCGTTCGATCAGCGCCTCGCGCACCAGCCGGAGCTCGCCATATTCGAGATAGCGCAATCCGCCATGGATCAGCTTGGTGCTGGCTGACGAGGTATGGCTGGCGAGATCGTCCTGCTCGACCAGCAGGACCGACAGTCCGCGCCCGGCAGCATCGCGCGCGATCCCGGTGCCGTTGATGCCGCCACCGACGATCAACAGGTCGACGTCGAATTTCGCGGGCGTTTTCATCATCGTCTGCCGTTTACCACTGCGGGCCGACCGGTGGCTAGCCTCGACGCGGGGCGGTGGGGCGGCCTAGAGCGGTCGCAAAGGAGAGCCGCATGGGCCAAGCCACGCACGTCCTCGCGATCGATCAGGGTACGACATCGACGCGCAGCATCCTGTTCGATGCGAGGGCCAGACCGGTCGCGACGGCGCAGCGCGAATTCGCGCAGCATTATCCGCGACTCGGCTGGGTCGAGCATGACCCCGAGGACATCTGGCGCGACACGCTGGCGACCGCGCGCGAGGCGATCGCACGCGGCGGCGTGGCCGCGCGCGACATCGCGGCGATCGGCATCACCAACCAGCGCGAAACCGTCGTCGTCTGGGATCGCGCGACGGGCACGCCGATCTACCCCGCGATCGTCTGGCAGGACCGCCGCACCGCGGATGTGTGTCAGAGCCTGAAGGCCGAGGGCGCGGAACAGATGGTCCGCGACAAGACCGGCTTGCTGCTCGATCCCTATTTCTCGGCGACCAAGATCGCGTGGATCCTCGACACCGTGCCGGGTGCGCGGGCGCGCGCGGACAAGGGGGAGCTCGCCTTCGGCACGATCGACTGTTTCCTGCTGTGGCGGCTCACCGGCGGCGCGGTGCATGCGACCGACGTGACCAATGCCGGGCGCACGCTCCTCTATGACATTCGCCGGCAGGACTGGGACGATGCGCTGTGCCGGCTGCTGCGCGTGCCCCAGGCGATGCTGCCCGAGGTGCACGACAACAGCTATGTGTTCGGCACGACCGCGCCCGGGCTGTTCGACGTCCCGATCCCGATCGCGGGGATGGCGGGGGATCAGCAGGCGGCGTTGTTCGGCCAGGCCTGTTTCGCGCGCGGCATGGTCAAGTCGACCTATGGAACGGGATGTTTCATGCTGCTCAACACCGGCGACACGGCGATCGCATCCGACCACCGGTTGCTGACCACGCCCGCTTATCGGCTGAACGGGCAGATGACCTATGCACTGGAGGGATCGATCTTCGTCGCTGGGGCGGCGGTCAAGTGGCTGCGCGACGGGCTCGGCGTGATCACCAGCGCGCACCAGACGCACGACATGGCGACCGAGGTTCCCGACAGCCACGGCGTCTACATGGTCCCCGCCTTTGTCGGGCTGGGCGCGCCCCACTGGGATCCCGACGCGCGCGGGCTCATCACCGGGCTGACGCTGGGGGCGACGGGAGCGCATCTCGCACGCGCCGCGCTCGAGGCGGTCGGCTATCAGACGCTCGATCTGGCGCAGGCGATGGTCGCAGATGGCGGCGCGGCGCCCGCGACGCTCAGGATCGACGGCGGCATGGCGGCGAACAACTGGCTGTGTCAGTTTCTCGCAGACATGCTCGAGACACCGGTCGAGCGGCCGACGCATCTCGAGACGACCGCGCTGGGCGCGGCGTTCCATGCGGGGCTGGCGACCGGCGTCTGGCCCGATCTCGATGCGTTGTCGCAGACGTGGCGGCGGGGGGCGTGTTTCGAACCGCGGATGGGGCCGAGCGACCGCGCCGCGCTGATCGCCGGCTGGCACGCCGCGTTACGCAAGGCGCTCAGTACGGACTGACGATCGGCGGGGCCGGCTCAGAATGCGACGCGCAGGCCCGTCACGCGCTGGACCAGAACTTCGATCTGGCCGCGATGGAACCCGGCGGCGAGGAACCGCTCGATCTCGGCGACCGGCAGCGCGAAGCCGTGGCGCCACGCATGGACCGAGAGCCGACGCAGCGCCTCGAGCCGCGGGTCGGCCAGCGGCGAGCGCTCGGACAGGCCGAAGATCGTCCGCAGCGCGCGGTCCAGCCGTCCCGGCACCGCCAGGCTGCGCAGGCCGTCCTGCTTCGCAAGCATGATGACATGCCATTCGAGCTGCGTGAACCCGGCCCGGTCTTCGGTCTGCGCGGCGCTGATCGTCGGCCGGCTGGCGACGGGGGCGGCGAACAGGTTGTCGAGGTCGAGATAGGCCATGGTCGGGTCTCTTCGGATGGACAAAGGGGCACGCGGCGAAGGTGCCGCGTGGGAACAGGTCGAATTGTGGTGCAGCGCTTCGGGGCGGCAGCAAAATCATCGGTCGGTGAAGGCCGGAGCAGGATCCCTGGACCCCGATCGTCTTCGATACCGCTCGGTATAGTAAGCGCGGACGGGCGTCAATCGCCTTTTGTACCGACGGGTAGGGTTTCGACCGGGCCTGAAAACCGTAACGTCACCCGCCGCGGGTGCGGCGAGTGACGTCAGTCGGGCAGTCTTGGATTGGCGGGCAGCTTTAAGCCGGCCCGGGGGGTGGCTCAGCCCTCGTTGGCGCGCTTCGCCAGTTCCTTGTTCACGCCAAGCGCGATCAGCGTGCAGACCGCACCCGAGAACAGATAGGCGCCGCTGGCAGCGAGGCCGAGCTTGCTCGACAGGAGCAGTGCGGCGAGCGGGGCGAAGCCCGCACCGAACAGCCAGGCCAGATCGGTCGTCAGCGCCGACCCGGTATAACGGTGCGTCTTGCCGAGGCTGGTCGCGAGCGAGCCCGACGACTGGCCGAACGACAGGCCGAACAGCGCGAAGCCGACGATCATGAACACCCACTCACCGGTCGCGCCGCCGTCGAGCAGCATCGGCGCGCCGATCGCGAACAGCGCGATCAGCACCGCGGTGCTGCCGAGCAGCGTACGGCGACCGATGCGATCCGCGAGCAGTCCCGACACGAGCGTCGCGCACAGGCCGATTGCCGCGCCGATCACTTCGATCGTCAGGAACCGGCCCGGCGTCTCGCGGGTGAACAGCACGATCCACGACAGCGGGAACACCGTTACCATGTGGAACAGCGCGAAGCTGGCGAGCGGGGCGAAGGCGCCGAGCACGATGGTGCGGCCTTCCGCGCGAATCGTGTCGAGCACGGGCGCCGGCTGCAGCGCACGCGATTCGAACAGGGTGGTGAACTCGGGCGTGACGACAAGGCGGAGACGGGCGAAGAGCGCGACGACGTTGATCGCGAAGGCCACGAAGAACGGATAGCGCCAGCCCCAGTCGATGAAGTCGGCGGCGGGCAGCGTCGCGACGAAGAAGGCGAACAGGCCACTGGCCACCAGCAGGCCGAACGGCGCGCCGAGCTGTGGCAGCATCGCGTACCAGCCGCGACGACCCTCGGGCGCGTTGAGCGAGAGCAGCGAGGCGAGACCGTCCCAGGCACCCGCGAGCGCGATGCCCTGCGCGATACGCAGGATCGACAGCAGCACGACCGACCAGTTGCCGACCTGCGCATAGCCGGGGAGGAAGCCCATCGCCACGGTCGCCGTGCCGAGCAGGAACAGCGCGATCGTCAGCTTGGCGCTGCGGCCATAGAGCCGATCGACCGCGATGAAGATCACCGACCCGAGCGGGCGCGCGATGAAGGCGAGCGCGAAGACCGCGAACGAGTAGATCGTCCCCTGCAGCCGGTCGACATAGGGGAAGACCAGCGTCGGGAAGACGATGACCGAGGCGATCGCATAGACGAAAAAGTCGAAAAATTCGGACGTGCGTCCGATGACGACGCCGATCGCGATCTCGCCCGGCGACACCTTTTTCCCGTGATCGTGAAGATCGCGGGCATCGTCTTCAAAAGACGTCGATGCGGCGTGTGCACTCATTCTCAAACTCGCTTCCGTGAGGCGGCTCGCCGCCCAATGGCCTTTTCGGACGGCGCACCGATCATACGCCTTTTCGTCGACTGCGGGCAGGGCCTTTCGGAGTCACACCGAGAGACCTATCTCTGTCGCATCATGAGTGCCATGCCTTTGCTGCAGTGCGGCGCCCATTGGACAAATTGTCCACTATGGAATGATCTAACAGCGGCGTAGGGGCGAGTACATGACCGCCGAGCTATCGAATTCCAGGCCTCGATCCTGGCTCTTACGCGCAGCAGCCCTGCTGCCCGCGCTGTTGATCAGTGGATGCAACTGGGTCGTGATGTCGCCATCTGGCGATATTGCGGTGCAGCAGCGTGACCTGGTCCTCATCTCCACCGGGCTGATGCTCATCATCATCGTCCCGGTGATCGCGCTGACGCTGTTCTTCGCCTATCACTACCGGCAGACGAACAAGAGCGCGAAGTACGAGCCGACCTGGGATCACTCGGTCGGGCTCGAGCTGCTGATCTGGGGCGTGCCGCTGTTGATCATCATCGCACTGGGCGCATTGACCTGGACCAGCACGCATCTGCTCGATCCCTATCGTCCGCTCGGCCGCATCTCGGCGCAGAGCGGCGATATCGGCGAGAACACGCCGGTGGGGCAGCTTGCGGGCAACCAGCAGATGATCACGGGCGGCAAGCCGCTCGACGTCCAGGTGGTCGCGCTCGACTGGAAATGGCTGTTCATCTATCCCGAATACGGCATCGCCACGGTCAACGAACTCGCTGCGCCGGTCGATCGCCCGCTGCGCTTCAAGATGACCTCGTCCTCGGTGATGAACGCCTTCTACATCCCCGCGCTCGCCGGCATGATCTACACCATGCCCGGGATGGAGACGACGCTGCACGCGGTGATCAACAAGCCCGGCAATTACGAAGGCTTCTCGTCCAACTATAGCGGCGCGGGCTTTTCGGGCATGCGCTTCCGCTTCCACGGCGTGTCCGACGCGGGCTTCGATGCCTGGGTCGCGAAGGTCCGCAACGGCGGCGGCGGTCTGAACCGTGCTAATTACATGCAGCTCGAAAAGCCGAGCGAGAAGGTCCCGGTTCGCTATTTCGGCGGTGTCGAGAGCTCGCTGTTCAAGGCGATCGTCGAGCAGTGCGTTAAGCCCGGCAAGCCGTGCATGTCGGACATGATGGGCAAGAACCCGCATGACGGCATGGCGATGCCCGGCGTCAATGGCGGCAGCGGGCCGCAGGACGCCGGCCCCCGACCCGAGGGCGGCTTGATGAAGGACGGCGACGAAAAGGGGAGCGGGAAACACTGGTCTGCGCCAGCCGACATAAAACGCGACGGCGCCAACGCCGCGCCCGGCTCGCCTGCCAACCGCAATCACACAATGCTGACCCCCTCAACCATGCCGGGCTCGCGCCCCGTCGCGAACGGCTAGAGAAAAGCTCATGTCAGACTCCATATTGAAGACGATCTTCGGCCGACTGACGCTGGAATCGCTGCCGCTGCATGAACCGATCGTCGTCGCGACGTTCGGCATGGTGGCGATCGGCGGTGCCGCGCTGCTGGCCGCGCTCACCTATTTCAAGGTGTGGGGCTATCTGTGGAACCAGTGGTTCACCAGCGTCGACCACAAGAAGATCGGGATCATGTACATGATCCTCGCGATCGTCATGCTGCTGCGCGGCTTCTCCGACGCGATCATGATGCGCCTGCAGCAGGCGATGGCGTTCGGGGGTAGCGAAGGCTATCTCAACGCGCATCACTATGACCAGGTCTTCACCGCGCACGGCGTGATCATGATCTTCTTCGTGGCGATGCCGATGGTCACGGGGCTGATGAACTATGTCGTCCCGCTCCAGATCGGTGCGCGCGACGTGTCCTTCCCGTTCCTCAACAATTTCAGCTTCTGGATGACCGCCGCGGGTGCCGTGATCGTCATGATGTCGCTGTTCATCGGCGAGTTCGCGCGGACCGGCTGGCTTGCGATGCCGCCGCTGTCGGGGATCGCCTATTCGCCCGATGTCGGGGTCGATTACTATATCTGGGCCTTGCAGATCGCGGGCATCGGAACCTTGCTGTCCGGCGTCAATCTGGTCGCGACCATCGTCAAGATGCGTGCGCCCGGCATGGGCATGATGAAGATGCCGATCTTCACCTGGACCGCACTGTGCACCAACATCCTGATCGTTGCCGCCTTCCCGGTGCTGACCGCGGTGCTCGCGATGCTGTCGCTCGACCGCTATATTGGTACCGCGTTCTTCACGAACGACGCGGGCGGCAACCCGATGATGTACGTCAACCTGATCTGGATCTGGGGTCACCCCGAGGTCTACATCCTGGTCCTGCCGGCATTCGGCATCTTCTCGGAGGTCACCTCGACCTTCTCGGGCAAGCGCCTCTTCGGCTACAGCTCGATGGTCTATGCGACGCTCGTCATCACGATCCTGTCGTACCTTGTCTGGCTGCACCACTTCTTCACCATGGGGTCGGGGGCGAGCGTTAACTCGTTCTTCGGCATCACCACGATGATCATCTCGATCCCGACCGGGGCCAAGATCTTCAACTGGCTGTTCACCATGTACAAGGGGCGGATCCGGTTCGAACTGCCGATGATGTGGACGATCGCCTTCATGGTGACCTTCACGATCGGCGGCATGACCGGCGTCCTGCTCGCGGTGCCGCCGGCCGACTTCGTCCTGCACAACTCGCTGTTCCTGGTCGCGCATTTCCATAACGTGATCATCGGCGGCACGCTGTTCGGCATGTTCGCAGGGATCAACTACTGGTTCCCGAAGGCATTCGGCTTCAAGCTGGACGAGAAGTGGGGCAAGGTCTCGTTCTGGTGCTGGGTGTCGGGCTTCTACTTCGCCTTCATGCCGCTCTATGTGCTCGGCCTGATGGGCGTGACCCGCCGCATGCGCTATTTCGACGATCCGAACCTGCAGATCTGGTTCGTCATCGCCGCCTTCGGTGCTGCACTGGTCGCGGTCGGCATCGCTGCCTTCCTGATCCAGATCTTCGTCAGCATCCGCAACCGCGAGGCGCTCGCCGATCACACCGGCGACCCCTGGGGTGGCCGGACGCTGGAATGGGCAACCTCGTCGCCGCCGCCCGACTATAACTTCGCGTTCACGCCCGTCGTCCATGACCTGGACGCCTGGTACGACATGAAGGACCGCAAGCATCAGCGGCCGGTCAGCGGCTTCCGCGCGATCCACATGCCGAGCAACACGGGTACCGGCGTCGTGCTGGGCGTGCTCAGCATCGCCTTCGGCTTCGCGATGATCTGGTACATGTGGTGGCTCGCGGGTCTGACGCTGGTCGGGATCTTCGCCACGACGATCTTCCACACCTTCAACTACAAGCGCGACTTCTACATCCCGGTCGAGGACGTGATCGCCAGCGAGGACGCGCGCACCCGCATGCTCGCGACCCAGGGAGCCTGACGCGATGTCTTCGGTATCATTGAAGAAGGACGGTCTGGACGAGAAGGGTGAGCCCCTCTCGTTCTACCAGCTCGAAGAGCATCATCATCCCGAGGGCAGCAGCACGATGCTGGGCTTCTGGATGTACCTGATGAGCGATTGCCTCATCTTCGCGGTGCTGTTCGCAGCTTACGGCGTGCTCGGCACCAGCTATGCCGGCGGACCGACGCCCAAGGAGATCTTCGAGCTGCCGCTCGTCGCGGTGAACACCGCGATGCTGCTGTTCTCGTCGATCACCTACGGTTTCGCGATGCTGTCGATGGAGGAAGGGCGTCAGCGCATCATGCAGATGTGGCTGGCCTTTACCGGGCTGTTCGGCCTCGCCTTCCTGTCGATCGAAATGTACGAGTTCGCCACCCTCATCCATGAGGGCGCGGGTCCGACGCGCAGTGCGTTCCTGGCGTCCTTCTTCACGCTGGTCGGCACGCACGGCCTGCACGTGACGATGGGCTTCATCTGGCTCGTCACGCTGATGGTGCAGGTGCAGAAGCACGGCCTGATCGCCGCGAACAAGCGCCGCCTGATGTGCCTCAGCATGTTCTGGCATTTCCTCGACGTCATCTGGATCGGCGTCTTCACCTTCGTCTATCTGATGGGTTCGCTGCGATGACCGACCGCCCCGCCACCGCGCACGACGCGCATGCCGACCACGCCCATGACGATCATGGGCATGGCGACGACCACGCGTCGCACGGGACGCGCAAGAGCTACCTCAAGGGGTTCTTCCTCTCGGTCATCCTGACCGCGATCCCGTTCTGGGCCGTAATGACCGGCGCGTTCAAGGATCCGTCGACCGCCGCGCTGGTGATCATGCTGTTCGCGGTGATCCAGATCGTCGTCCACATGATCTACTTCCTGCACATGAACGGGAAGTCGGAGAATGGCTGGACGATGATGGCGCTGATCTTCACGATCATCCTGGTCGTGATCACGCTCAGCGGCTCGATCTGGGTCATGTATCACCTCAACACCAACATGATGCCGATGCAGGCCGCGGTAGATATGTGATGACAGGGCATGCCCGGCCGCGGCCGGCGATCTGGGTGGCGGGCTTCATCGCGCTGCTGCTGTTCGCCGGGTTCTGCGCGCTGGGTGTGTGGCAGGTCGAGCGGCGCGCATGGAAGCTCGACCTGATCCGGCAGGTGGCCGCGCGGTCACAGGCCGCACCGGTCGCGCCGCCCGGCCCGGCGTACTGGCCGGCGATCACGGCGAGCAGCGATGCGTATCGACGGATCCGGGTTAGCGGCGTCCTCGCGCATGACCGCACGACGCTGGTCCGCGCCGCGACCGCACTCGGCAGCGGATACTGGGTGATGACGCCGTTGCGGACCGCGCAGGGCTTCGATGTCCTGGTCAACCGCGGCTATGTTTCGCCCGAACAGCGCGGCGCCTATGCGCGGCCGGTCGGGCCGGTCACCGTGACGGGCTATCTGCGGATCACCGAACCCGGCGGCGGCTTCCTGCGCAAGAACGATCCCGCGACCGACAACTGGTATTCGCGCGACGTGGCTGCGATCGCGGGCGCGCGTGGCCTTGGCCGCACGGCGCCCTATTTCATCGACGCGGACAAGGTCGGGGACGGCGCACCGGTCGGCGGCCAGACCGTCATCGCGTTTCCGAACAATCATCTCGTCTACATGCTGACATGGTTCGGCCTCGCCGCGATGACGGTGATCGGGTTCGTCGTGTTCGTGCGCCACGATCGTCGTCGTGATAAGCGCTGACCGGCGACGCCGTGCGTTGAGAGCGTCGCAGGAGAGATGGACCGCGTGACGGCGCACGACACGATGAGATTGGCGATGGACTCCTCGCGGTGGCAGGCCTGGGTCAGCCGTGCGCGCGCGGATACCGATGCCGCGGGCAACGCGAACATGCGGCAGCTGGTCACGCTGCGTTGGATCGCGGTGGCGGGACAGCTGGTCACCGTGCTGACGGTCCGCTTCCTGCTGGGGATCGACCTGCCGCTGGTGCCGATGTTGATGGCGATGGCGGCGTCGGTCGCGCTCAACCTGGCGAGCATGCGGCTCTATGGCTGGCAGCGCGGGGCGAATGCGCAGCTGCTGCTCGCGATGCTGCTTGATGTCGGGTTGCTGACCGTGCAGCTCTACCTCAGTGGCGGCGCGACCAACCCGTTCATCGCGTTGTATCTGTTGCAGGTCGTACTGGGCGCGGTGCTGCTCGATCGCTGGTCGAGCTGGGCGATCGTCGGGGTGACGGGCGGGTGTTTCGCGCTGCTGACGATCCGCTATCGCCCGCTTGCCCTGCCGACCGATTATGCGGGCGAGTATTTCGCACTCTACACCGTCGGGTCGTTGCTCAATTTCCTGCTCGTAGCGACGCTGCTGGTGCTCTTCATGACGCGGATCACGGGCAATCTGCGCGCCCGCGACGAGCATCTGGCGGATCTGCGCCAGCAGGCGGCGGAGGAGGATCACATCGTCCGCATGGGCCTGCTCGCGTCGGGCGCCGCGCACGAACTCGGCACGCCGCTGGCGTCGCTCGCCGTCATCCTCAACGACTGGAAGCGGATGCCCGCGCTCGCCACCGATGCGGGGATGCTCGAGGAGATCGGCGAGATGCAGGCCGAGGTCCAGCGCTGCAAGACGATCGTCACCAACATCCTGCTCGCGGCGGGCGAGGCGCGCGGCGAGGCACCCGAGGTCGTGCCGCTGCATGTCTTCCTCGACGCGATCGTCGAGGACTGGCGCGCGCTGCACGCCGGTGTCGAGTTCGACTATACCAGCCGGCTCGGCGACGATCCGCTGATCGTATCGGATCCCGCGCTCAAGCAGGTGATCGCCAACGTGCTCGACAATGCCGCCGAAGCATCGCCCGCCTGGGTCGGGTTTTCGGGCGAGCGGTCGGGCGATCATCTGGCGCTGATCGTGCGCGATCACGGACCGGGGTTCACGCGCGACAAGCTGGCGAGCTTCGGCAAGCCCTATCAGTCGAGCAAGCGCGATCCCGGCCATGGCCTGGGGCTGTTCCTCGCGGTCAATGCGATGCGCAAGCTGGGGGGCAGCGTGGCGGTCGCCAACCGCGATACGGGTGGCGCGGAAGTGACGTTGATGCTGCCGCTTGCGGCGATCGCCCTGGAGCGTGACGAATGAGCGAGACTGATATCCCCCCGGTCAAGCGCCTCGTGATCGTCGAGGACGACGAGACGTTTGCGCGCACGCTGAAACGCTCGTTCGAGCGGCGCGGCTATGCGGTCCGGCTTGCGGCGAGCCATGAGGATCTGGTCGTGCTGCTCGCCGACGACGTGCCGCAATATGCGGTGGTCGACCTGAAGCTCGGCGGGGCATCGGGGCTGGTCTGCGTCCAGACGCTGCACGCGCATGACCCCGATATCCTCGTCGTCGTGCTGACCGGCTTTGCGAGCATCGCGACCGCGGTCGAGGCGATCAAGCTCGGCGCCTCGCACTATCTGGTCAAGCCGTCGAACACCGATGACATCGAGGCGGCGTTCGACCGGACCGAGGGCAAGGTCGACACCGCGGTGACCGAACGCCGCGCGACGATCAAGACGCTCGAATGGGAGCGGATCCACGCAACGCTGGCGGAAACCGGGTTCAACATCTCGGAGACTGCGCGGCAGCTCGGGATGCACCGGCGGACGCTCGCGCGCAAACTCGAGAAGCGGCCGGTCAAATAGCCGCAACGCTTGGCGTGGGGCGGGCGTTATGGTGCGATGGTGTCGCCCTCTTCCTCCCGCCTCTGGGTGCCGCGGCGCCTCCTCGCGACGCCGTCGTCGCTCCTCTGGGACCATGGCGAACAGATCGTCGCGCGCGCGCGTGCGCTGGACGTGGCGGTGACGACGCTGCCCAGTGATCGTCTCCGCCTCGACCTGCCCGACGATCCCCGGCAGCAATATGCACAGGCGAAGGCGACGCTGGCGCTGGTCGTCGCCCCGCCGTCGAAACGCCGGTTGCAGCCGATCGCGCCGAGCGCCGACTGGCGAATCGATCTCGCCGAAGGATGCCCTGCGCATTGCGGCTATTGCTATCTCGCGGGGTCTTTGAAGGGGCCGCCGATCACGCGGGTCTATGCGAACCTGCCCGAGATCCTGGCCGAGCTTCCTGCGCATCTCGGCCAGGGGACAGTCACGTCGCGCTCCGCCACGCGCGCGCATGAGGGCACGACGTTCGAGGCGTCCTGTTACACCGATCCGCTCGCGATCGATCATGTCACCGGGTCGCTGTCCGCGCTGATCGCGCATTTCGGCGCGTGGGAGGCGGACGTGAAGCTGCGCTTCACGACGAAGTTCGACGCGGTCGAGCCGCTGCTCGCGCTCGATCACGCAGGACGGACGCGGATGCGCGCCTCGATCAACCCCGCCGGCTATGCGCGGTTCGAGGGCGGCACGAGCCCGGTCGCAGCCCGGCTGGTCGCGCTGCGCCGGATGGCGGATGCGGGGTACAAGATCGGGCTGACGATCGCGCCGATCATCGCCGCCGAGGGATGGCGCGACGCCTATGCCGAGCTGATCGCGCAGGCGGGGCGGGTGCTCGGCGATATCCCGGACCTCACGATCGAGCTGATCACGCATCGCTACACGCCCGGGTCCAAGGCGGTGCTGCAGACTTGGTATCCCGGCTCCTCGCTCGATCTCGGCATGGCGAACCGCACCGAGAAGCGCACCAAGTTCGGCTCGGTCAAATATGTCTATGACGCGGACACGATGCGGGCGTTGCGCGCCTTCTTTGCCGACGAGATCGCGCTGCGCCTGCCCGAGGCGCGGATCCTCTACTGGACGTGATCGCCGTCCAACCGGGCAACACAGCGTTGCCGACCCTGCGCTGGTGGGCGCCGGTACCGTCGCCTATTTGCATACCAAGATCTTGCCCGCCGCCGTCGCCCGGCGCTCGCGCGTGACAACAGGAGATTATTGCATGCCCGTCCTTCTTGGTATTTCCGGCAGCCTGCGCCGCCAGTCGTTCAACGCCGCGATCCTCAACTCGCTCGCCGATGCGCTGGGGGACAAGGCGAGCTTGCGGATCTTCCCGCTCAACGCGATCCCGATGTACGATCAGGATGCCGATACCGACACGCCACCCGAGGCGGTCGCCGCACTGCGCGCCGCGATCGGCGAGGCGGACGGGATCGTGATTGCGTCGCCCGAATATAATCACGGCATGCCCGGCGTGCTGAAGAACGCGCTCGACTGGGCGTCGCGGCCTTATGGCAAGGCGACGCTGACGGGGAAGCCGGTGTTTACACTGACCTCGTCGCCGGGCGCGGTCGGCGGCGCGCGGGCGCAGGCGCAGCTGAACGAGACGCTGGCGTCGATCGGTGCGCGCACGCTGCTGCGGCCGCAATCGGTGATCGGTGCGGTGCACGAGAAGATCGCCGACGGGCGGCTGAGCGACACGTCGACGCTCGACTTCCTGTTGAGCGGTATCGACGCCCTGCTGGCGGAGATCGCGCGTCCGGCGTCGACCGTGCGCGAGGCGAACTGAGATGCGGCGCGTGCTGCGGACCTATCCCGCCCAGCGTGACGACATCGCCGATCTCGTCACGCGGCGCCCGCTGCCGGGGCCGCAACTGCCGCAAGTCGATCCGTTCCTATTTCTCAACCATCATGGGCCGCAGACCTATCGGCCGGGCAATAACGGCCTGCCGTTCGGGCCGCATCCGCATCGCGGGTTCGAGACGGTCAGCTTCATCCTCAGCGGCGCGATGGCGCATCTCGACAGCGGCGGGCACGAAAGCGTGATGCGCGCGGGCGGGGTGCAGTGGATGACCGCGGGATCGGGGCTGATCCATGCGGAGGTCTCGCCCGCGTCGTTCAAGCGCGACGGCGGGCCGCTCGAGATCCTGCAATTGTGGGTCAACCTGCCGGGGCGGCTGAAGATGACCAAGCCCGCCTATACCGGGCTCCAGCGCGAGGATATTCCGGTGGTCGCGGTCGAGGGCGGCGTCGTGAATGTGATCGCGGGGACGTTTGAAGGGCAGGCGGGGCCGGTTGAGTCGCTGACACGAGTCGCGATGATGACGGTCGAGCTGGCGGCCGGGGGCAAGGTGACACTGCCTGCGCCGCGCGATCGAAGCGTCTTCTTCTATGTGATCGAGGGGCGGCCCGAGGTCGGCGGGACGCTCGTCGAACCGTGGCATCTCGTCACGTTCGACCAGGACGGCGACGGAATCGAGGTCGCGGCGTCGGGCCCGGTGCGGCTGGTCTTCGGCCATGCGGATCCGATCGACGAGCCGGTCGTCGCGCACGGGCCGTTCGTGATGACGACGCGCGAGGAGATCGGCGAGGCGATCCGCGATTACCAGGCGGGGCTGTTCGGGCCCGCGCCGGTTATTGCCTGAACCCATAACCGTCATCCCCGCGAAGGCGGGGATCCATACTGGCTGGCCTCGGTGACAGCACCGTGAGGTCAGCCAGTCTAGGTTCCCGCCTTCGCGGGAATGACGGTGGTGGGGCGGGGGGGTCACTTAGCCAGCACCGCCGACTGGTCGACCGCGACCACCGGCAGCCACACCGCGCTCGCCGACGCGCCGCCGCGTTCGATCGTTACCGTCGCCTTCTTGTAGTCCGCCTTCTTCGCGAGGAAGATGTTGGGGACAAAGGTCTGCGGGTTGCGGTCGTAGAGCGGGAACAGGCTCGACTGGACCTGCACCATGATCCGGTGCCCCGGCTGGAACACGTGATTCACAGTCGGCAGACGGAACTTGTAGCGCTGCGTCTTGCCGGCCGGAATCGCGCTCGGCTTGGCGAAGCTGTCGCGGTAGCGGCCGCGGAAGATGTCGAGGCTGATCGGCAGTTCATAGCCGCCCATCTTCGGATCGCTCGCGACCTCGTCGGGATAGACGTCGATCACCTTTACGACGAAATCGGCATCGGTGCCGGTCGTCTTGGCATAGATGTCCGCGATCGGTGCGCCCGAGACGCGGACCGGCGTCGTCAGCACCTCGGTCGTATAGGTCATCACGTCGGTGCGGCCATCGACGCCGCGCTGGTCGCTGACCAGCCAGTCGCCCCAGCGGCCGTCGCCGAAATTGACCGGGCGCGGCAGATGCGGGACGGGCTTGGCGGGGTCGGAGACATAGCTGTCGCCGCCGCTCGCCGCCTTGGTGAAGCCCAGCCCGCCCTCGGCGCCGAGGTAGATCGGCTTGAGCGGTGCGGCACAGCCGCTCTCGCAGGCGAGCGGCCAGGTCGACAGCTTGTCCCAGTGATTCTCGCCGGTGTTGTAGATCGCGGCGGCGGGCAGCGTGACCGCGGGGCCGTCCTTCAGATACTGGTCGAACATCGGCAGCACCATTTGTTCGCGGAACTGCTGCGCGGTGTCGCCGTCCCACTCGAACGGACCAAGGCTGCGGCCGTCGCGATTGACCTGGCTGTGCCGCCACGGACCCATGACGAGATGGTTGTTACCCATCTTGCCCTTCGCCTTCAGCGCCTCCCAGGCGGTGATAGCACCGTACATGTCCTCCTGATCCCACAGCCCCTGTTCCCAGAGCGTGGGGACGTTCGAGGGGTTGGCGGCGAGCAACTTGTCGAGCGCCTGACCCTGCCAGAATCCGTCATAGGCGGGATGTGCGACCATGCGCTGCCAATAGGGAAGCTGGTCGTAGCCCGACGCCTTGGCCCAGTCGCCCGCCGAGCCGATGCGGCGGAAATTCTCGTAATCGTCATAGCCGCCCGTCGGCGGCGCCTTGCCCGCGCCCTTGTACCCGGTCTGACCGCCGAGCCAGGCGATGTTGGCGAGGCGGAACGCGCCGTAATGGAACCAGTCGTCGCCCATCCAGCCGTCGATCATCGGGCTTTCTGGCACCGCGGCCTTGAGCGCGGGGTGCGGGTTGAGCAGCGCCATGACGACGGTGAAGCCCTCATAGGACGACCCGATCATGCCGACGCGGCCGTTCGATTCGGGCAGGTTCGCCTTGTTCACCAGCCAGTCGATCGTGTCATAGGCGTCGGTGACATGATCGACCTTGGTCGGGTTTAGCGGGCCCATCACCGGGCGCGTGACGACATACTCGCCCTCCGAGCCATATTTGCCGCGGACGTCCTGATAGACGCGAATATACCCGCCCTTGACGAACATCTCGTCGGCAAGCGGCAGCGTCGAGAGGATGCTCGGGCTGTCCATCCGCGTCGCGCGCGACTTCGCGTCATACGGCGTGCGCGTCAGCACGATCGGCGCGTTGGTCAGCCCCTTGGGATAGACGATGACGGTGTAAAGCTTCGTCCCGTCGCGCATCGGGACCATCACCTCGCGCTTGACGTAGTCGCGGTTGGCGGTGGCGGGGACGAACTTGGCCGGCACGTCGCCGCCGGCGGGGGCAGTCTTGTCAGAAACAGTCTGGGGCACCTGCGCCGACGAAACGGTGGCGAGCGCGATCGAGGCAAGAAGGACAAGCTTGAGGGTCATGCAATCGCTCCGGAAGGGGATGCGGCCAAGCTAGGCGCAATTGTCGCGCGGGGGCAATCGGGTTCGTGATCGACCAGCCGCGCGCGTGCCGCTTGAAATGTCGGCCGCTTGCTGGATGATGCGCCGAAACAACGGGGGGTATCATGGCGCGCAGGGCAAAGGGATCGTGGCGGCCGTTCATCCAGGCGTTGCCGATCCTGATCGTCGGCTATGTCTCGACCATCCTGATCTGCGCGGTGCTGTTTGCGACGTTCGAGGGCAAGCCGGTCGATGTCGGCATCTGGTGGTCGTTCGTGACCGCGATGACGATCGGCTATGGCGACGTGTTTCCGGTGACGATGGGGGGCAAGATCGTCGCGGTCGCGCTGATGCATGCGGTACCGCTGTTCCTCGTGCCGTTGCTGACCGCGAAGATGGCGGCCAAGATGATCGTCGACAGCGACGCCTTTACGCATGCCGAGCAGGAGGAGATCAAGCTGGCGCTCGCGCGGATCGAGGCGATCCTTTCGCGTGAGCCGCGTCAGCCCTAGTCGGCGACCAGCACCGCGCGCTCGCGGCCGACGAGCGCGACGAGCCAGTCGGTAAAAGCGCGGATCGCGTCGAAACGGCCGGTGTCCTGGTGCGTGACCAGCCAGAAGGCCCGGCTGATGCGGATGTCGGGGAGGATCGCGACAAGCCCGGGATAGGCCTCGCCGATGAAGCAGGGGAGCACGCCGATGCCGGCGCCGGCCGCGATCATGTGCGCCTGCGCGTTGATGCTCGACGAACGCAGCACGGGGTTGCGGACGCCCGGGATCTCGTCGAGATAGCGCAACTCGGGCGCATAGACGATGTCGGGCACATAGCCGATCATCCGCCGGTCGCGCAGGTCGGCGATGCCGTGCACCGGCCCGTGCGCCGCGAGATGCTCCGCCGATGCGTAGAGCCGCAGCGTATAGTCGGTGAGCTTGCGCGTCCGCAGCGGACCGCGGCGCGGGCGGGCGAGCAGGACTGCGACGTCGGTCTCGCGCCGCGTCGGGTTGAGGAAGCCGCTGGTCGCGACGAGATCGACTGCGAGCTTGGGATGCGCCTGCGCGAGCGTGCCGAGATGTCGGCTGACGAACCAGGTGCCGAACCCCTCGGCGACGCTGACGCGGATCGTGCCGTCGACCTCGGTCCGGCCCGCGGGCGGGGTGCGGATGTCTGACGCGATCGCCGCCATCGCGGTCGCGCGCGCGAGCAGATCCTCGCCGGCGCTGGTCAGGATCTGGCCGTCGGGACCCTGTTCGAACAGCCGCTGGCCAACCGCGGTCTCGAGCCGGCGGAGGCGGCGGCCGACCGTCGTCGCATCGACGCCGAGACTCGCCGCGGCACGGCCAAGCTGCTGCGCGCGGGCGACTTCAAGGAAGATCGGCAGGTCGCTCCAGTCCATGCCGGCTGCAAATATGCAGCTAGCGCCTGCAAGTCTATCGCTTGTGTCGTTCGGGATGCGGTGGTGTAGAGGCCGCAAAACAAGGAGAGGCGCCATGACCGTTCGCACCATCGAGCATCTGATCGCAGGCGGCACCGCGGGTGGACCGTCCTCCGGCGGCGGCCGCAGCGGCGACGTGTTCGATCCCAATAGCGGCGAGATCCAGGCGCGCGTGACGCTGGGCACGCAGGCCGACCTCGACCGGGCAGTCGCCGCCGCGCAGAAGGCGCAGCCGGGCTGGGCAGCGACCAACCCGCAGCGCCGCGCGCGTGTGATGTTCGAGTTCAAGCGGCTCGTCGAGGTGAACATGGACGAGCTCGCGCGGCTGCTGTCGTCCGAGCACGGCAAGGTGATCGCGGATTCGAAGGGCGATATCCAGCGCGGGCTCGAGGTGATCGAGTTCTGTTGCGGCATCCCGCACATTCTCAAGGGCGAGTACACGCAGGGCGCGGGGCCTGGGATCGACGTCTATTCGATGCGCCAGCCGCTCGGCATCGGCGCCGGCATCACTCCGTTCAACTTCCCGGCGATGATTCCGCTGTGGATGAGCGGGGTCGCGATCGCGACGGGCAACGCGTTCATCCTGAAGCCCAGCGAGCGCGATCCGTCGGTGCCGGTGCGCCTCGGCGAGCTGTTCCTCGAGGCGGGGCTGCCCGAGGGGATCTTCCAGGTCGTCCACGGCGACAAGGAGATGGTCGACGCGATCCTCGATCATCCGGCGATCTCGGCGGTCAGCTTCGTCGGCTCGTCCGACATCGCGCATTACGTCTACCGTCGCGGCGTCGAGGCTGGGAAGCGCGTCCAGGCGATGGGCGGTGCCAAGAACCACGGCATCGTCATGCCCGACGCGGACCTCGACCAGGTCGTCGCCGATCTGTCGGGCGCGGCGTTCGGGAGCGCCGGCGAGCGGTGCATGGCATTGCCGGTGGTGGTGCCGGTCGGCGAGAAGACGGCGATCGCGCTGCGCGAGAAGCTGATCCCGGCGATCGCTGCACTGCGCGTGGGTGTCTCGACCGACAATGACGCGCATTACGGCCCGGTGGTGAATGCGGCGCATCGCAGCCGGATCGAGAACTGGATCCAGACGGGTGTCGACGAGGGCGCAGAGCTCGTCGTCGACGGGCGCGGGTTCGAGTTGCAGGGGCATGAGAAGGGGTTCTTCATCGGCCCGTCGCTGTTCGATCACGTCACCACGGAGATGTCGGCGTACAAGGAGGAGATCTTCGGGCCCGTGCTGCAGATTGTCCGCGCCAGGGATTTCGAGGAGGCGGTGCGGCTGCCGAGCGAGCATCAGTACGGCAACGGCGTCGCGATCTTCACGCGCAACGGCCACGCCGCGCGCGAGTTCGCGGCGCGGGTGAATGTCGGGATGGTCGGCATCAACGTGCCGATCCCGGTGCCGGTGGCGTATCACACGTTCGGCGGCTGGAAGCGTTCGGCGTTCGGCGACACCAACCAGCACGGCATGGAGGGCGTGAAGTTCTGGACCAAGGTCAAGACGATCACGCAACGCTGGCCCGACGGCTCCGCGTTGCCGGCGATGGCCGAAGATGGCGGTCCGGCGCGTAACAACGACGCGTTCGTCATTCCGACGATGGGGTGAGTGGGGTGCGCTCTCTTTCTTCCGTCATCCTGACGAACGTCAGGACCCAGAGCCAGCAGCGTCCGCGCGCGTTGCTCTGGGTCCCGGGTCAAGCCCGGGATGACGGCTGGGGGAGGGGCGCGAAACCCCAATCCTCGGCGAGGTCGCGCCATGTCGGATTGACGGCCTCGATCAGGTCGAGCTTCCAGGCGCGGCGCCAGTTCTTCAGCTGTTTCTCGCGTCCGATGGCACCCTCCATCGTAGCTGCCATTTCGAACCACACGAGCCGCTTGACGTCGTACAGCGTAGTAAAGCCGCCGAAGGACCCCGCACGGTGCTGAATGATCCGCGCCAGCAGGTCGGACGTCACCCCGATATTGATCGTCCCGTTGCGGTAGCTTGCGAGGATGTAGACTGCCGGTTGCCGTTCCACAGCATTTCCCCCAATCGTCATCCTGACGCACGTCAGGACCCAGAGCAGATGAAGCCAGTGTCAGTGGCTCTGGGCGCCAAGTTCAAGCCAGGCATGACGGAGATAGGATCACGATGAACCAGCTTGCCGCCAACCAGTTCGACCTCACCGACGACCAGCGCGAGATCCAGGAGCTCGCGCGCCGCTTTACCGCCGACCGGATCACGCCGCACGCGGCCGAGTGGGACGAGAAGCACATCTTCCCGCGCGACACGATCAAGGCGGCGGCCGAGCTCGGCTTCGCGGCGATCTATGTCAGCGAGGAGAGCGGCGGGATCGCGCTCGGGCGCCTCGAAGCCGCGTTGATCATGGAGGCGATGTCGTATGGGTGTCCGTCGACGAGCGCGTTCATCAGCATCCACAACATGGCGGCGTGGATGATCGACCGGTTCGGCTCGGCTGCGGTGAAGGACAAGTATCTCCCCGATCTGGTGACGATGGACCGGTTGGCGAGCTATTGCCTGACCGAGCCGGGTTCGGGCTCCGATGCCGCAGCGCTCAAGACGCGCGCGGTGCGCGACGGCGACGACTGGATCGTGACAGGATCGAAGCAGTTCATCTCGGGCGCGGGCGAGAATGAGGTGTACGTCACCATGGTCCGCACCGGGGAGGACGGGCCCAAGGGTATTTCCTGCCTCGTGATCGAGAAGGACATGCCCGGCGTGTCGTTCGGTGCGAACGAGAAGAAGCTCGGCTGGCATTCGCAGCCGACTCGGCAGGTGATCTTCGACGGCGTCCGCGTGCCGGCGGCCAACATGGTCGGCGGCGAGGGCGAGGGGTTTCGGATCGCGATGATGGGGCTCGACGGCGGGCGGCTTAACATCGGCGCCTGCTCGCTTGGCGGGGCGCAGCGGTGTCTCGACGAGGCGATCGCCTATACGCGCGACCGCAAGCAGTTCGGCAAGCCCATCGCGGACTTCCAGAACACGCAGTTCATGCTGGCCGACATGGCGACCGAATTGGAGGCGGCGCGCGCGCTGCTCTATATCGCGGCGGCCAAGGTGACGGCGAACGCGCCCGACAAGACCAAGTTCGCGGCGATGGCGAAGCGGCTCGCGACCGACACCGGCTCGTCGGTGGTCGACCGCGCGTTGCAGCTGCATGGCGGCTACGGGTATCTGCAGGATTACCCGATCGAACGCTTCTGGCGCGACCTGCGCGTGCATTCGATCCTCGAGGGTACCAATCAGGTCATGCGCATGATCGTCGGCCGCGAACTGACCCGGCAATGATGGATATGGTCACCAACTGCCGAATAGCAGCCACCCCGGCGGAGGCCGGGGTCCAGGTGGGGGACGCGAATCGGCTTGGTGAGATCCTCCGTCACGTCGACCTTTCCAACTGGACCCCGGCCTTCGCCGGGGAGGTGATTTATGAATGACCTGATCACGACCGTCGAAGGGCCTGTCGGCCGGATTCGGCTGAACCGGCCCAAGGCGTTGCACGCGCTCAATCTGGCGATGTGCGAAGGCGTGCTGGAGGCGCTCGAGGCGTGGCGCGGGGATGCGTCAGTTGAGGCGATCATCGTGGATCATGCCGAGGGGCGCGGGTTCTGCGCCGGGGGCGATATCCGGATGCTCGCCGCGTCGGGAGCCGGCGACGGCGCCGAAGCGCGCGCGTTCTTTCACGCCGAGTATCGGATGAACCACCGGCTGTTCGTCTATGCCAAGCCGATCGTCGCGTTCATGGACGGGATCACGATGGGCGGCGGCGTCGGGCTCGCCTTGCCGTGCACGTACCGCGTCGCGACGGAGAACACGAAGTTCGCGATGCCCGAGACGGGGATCGGGCTGTTCCCCGACGTCGGCGGGGGATGGTATCTGTCGCGGCTGCCAGGGCGGATCGGGCAGTATCTCGCGCTGACCGGGCACCGGATCAACGGCGCCGATTGCCTGGCGCTGGGGCTGGCGACGCATTATCTGACGAGCGCCAAGCTCGAGAGCGTGAAGGACTGGATCGTCGAGCGTCCCCGCGAGATCGACGTCATACTCGAAGGGTCGTCCGACGTACCCGACGATGCCGAGATTATGACGCATCGTGACGAGATCGACCGGCTGTTCGCGTCCGATGTGCTCGAGGAAATCTATGCCGCGCTCGACGTCGATGGTGGTGAGTGGGCCGCGAAGACGCTTGCGACGCTCAAAACCAAGTCGCCGCAGACGATGAAGGTGTCGCTCCGGCTGCTTCACGAGGGCGCGGCGATGGCGAGTTTCGCAGACGAGATGAAACAGGAATATGCGGTCGGCGCGCATGTCGTGCAGCGGCATGACTTCGTCGAGGGCGTGCGCGCGGTGATCGTCGACAAGGACAATGCGCCGCGCTGGGATCCGGCAACGCCCGAGGCGGTGAGCGATCATGTGATCGACCAGATCTTCGCGCCGTTGCCAGCTGCCGAGGCGTGGACGCCGGGTTGAACATAGAGCACGTCACCCCAGCGTTCGCTGAGGTGACGGAACAGGAGACTGACATGGCCGATTACGAAACGATCCTCGTCGAGCAGCGCGGTGCGGTGACGCTCGTCACGCTCAACCGCCCGCAGGCGCTCAACGCGCTCAATTCGCAGGTGCTCGCCGACCTGATCGCCGCGTTCGCCGCGTTCGATGCGGATCCGTCGCAGGGCTGCGCGGTGCTGACCGGTTCGGCCAAGGCGTTCGCGGCGGGGGCGGACATCAAGGAGATGCAGAGCCAGGGCTTTGCCGACATGTATGCGAGCAATTTCTTCGCCGGCTGGGAGCAGGTGACGCGGACGCGCAAGCCGATCATCGCCGCGGTCGCTGGCTATGCGCTGGGCGGCGGCTGCGAGGTCGCGATGATGTGCGACTTCATCCTCGCCGCCGACACCGCGAAGTTCGGCCAGCCCGAGATCAAGCTCGCCGTCTCCCCCGGCATGGGCGGATCGCAGCGCCTCACGCATGCAGTCGGCAAGGCCAAGGCGATGGAGATGGTGCTGACCGGGCGGATGATGGATGCGGTCGAGGCCGAGCGCGCAGGGCTGGTGTCGCGGATCGTCCCCGCCGACGACCTCGTCGAGGAAGCGGTGAAGACCGCAGCCACCATCGCCGCGATGGCGCCGCTCGCGGTGCTGGCGAACAAGGAGATGGTCAACGCGGCGTTCGAGACGGGGCTTGGCATGGGTGTGCAGTTCGAGCGGCGGCTGTTCCACGGGCTGTTCGGGACCGCCGACCAGAGCGAAGGCATGGCCGCGTTCGTCGAGAAGCGCGCGGGGGCCTGGACGGGCAAGTAACGCGGTCACCCGTCATCGTCGCTGCCCGTCATCCTGACGAAAGTCAGGATCCAGGGTTACTGGCGGTGTCGTTCCTGGCTCTGGATCCTGACTGTCGTCAGGATGACGGGATTGGGGGGCAGGACGTAGCCGCAGGTGACGGGATTGAAGCGAGCGACACAGTCGCCGCGGCAGATTTAGGAGAGAGAACATGGCACGGATCGGATTCATCGGGCTCGGCAACATGGGCGGCGGCATGGCCGCGAACCTCGCGAAGAACGGCCATGACGTCCACGCGTTCGACCTGAGCGCCGACGCGCTGGCCAAGGCGAAGGCCGCGGGCTGCCTGCCCGTCGCATCCGTCGCCGAGGCCGCGGACGGGGCGGAGGCGATCGTGACGATGCTGCCCGCGGGCAAGCACGTCGCCGAGGTGTATGACGCGCTGTTCGGCGTCGCGGGCCCAACCGCGATCCTGATCGACTGTTCGACGATCGACGTCGCGACCGCGAAGCAGGTCGCCGACGACGCGCAGGCCAAGGGGCTCGCGGCGGTCGACGCGCCCGTCTCCGGCGGGATTGGTGCTGCCAATGCGGGCACGCTCACCTTCATGGTCGGCGGTTCGGCGGCGGCGTTCGAGCGCGCCGAGCCGATTCTCGCGGCGATGGGCAAGGCGGTGATCCACGCCGGCGCGAACGGCGCGGGGCAGGCGGCGAAGATTTGCAACAACATGATTCTCGGCGCGACGATGATCGCGACCTGCGAGGCGTTCGTGCTGGCCGACAAGCTCGGGCTCGACGCGCAGGCCTTTTACGATATCGCCAGCGTCTCGTCGGGGCAGAGCTGGTCGATGACGAGCTATGCGCCGCTGCCGGGGATCGGCCCCGACACGCCCGCCGACCATGACTATCAGGGCGGGTTTGCCGCTGCCTTGATGCTCAAGGACTTGAGGCTCGCGATGGCGGCGGCGCAGGATGTCGGCGCCGACACGCCGATGGGCGCGAAGGCCGCCGAGCGCTACGAGGCGTTCGCCGAGGCCGGGCAGGGCGGGCTCGACTTCTCCGCGATCATCCGCACGTTGCAGGGCAAGACCTAGCCCGGCGTGCGGCGGACCGGTGGGAGCGCGTTGCAGATGTCCGCGCCGCCCGCCGGCACCGCGAAGAAGGGCGGTATCCGGTTCTCGCGCCCCGCGATCCAGGCGGTGAAGCGCGGGTTGCGCGTCGCGCGGTACTGGAAGTGCGGGCGGGTGGCGGCGGGAAGGTCGCTCGCCAGCCGTGCCGAGACGATCGGGCTGCGCTCGGCAGGCGTGGCGTAGAAGCCGAGCTCGCCCGTCCCGCGCGGCAGCGACGACAGCCACTCGATCCCGTCGACCACCCGCCCGACGACCGCGATGTTGCGGTCGAGCGCACGCGGCGCATGGCCGATCACGGTGTAGAGCTCGGCTCCCCTGCCGACGCTCGGCGCGAGATCGCGCGCGACGCCGACCATGCCGTAGCAATGCGGCAGCCATTGCCGCACGCCCGATCCGGCAAGCGGCCAGCCATCCGCGCTGTAGCCCGCCCATTCGGCATAGGGATCGCGCTTGGCCAGCCGCGCGACCGCGCTCGGCCCGGCCATATCATATTCGGCGGCGATCCCGTCCGCGACGCCGGGGACGAGCGGCTTCTTCTCGGTCGCATCGCCCCATTGCGCGACATAATTGTCCTGCACGCGGTACACGCTAGTCGCACTGTCCCACCAGCGCGCGCGGGCAAGCGCGCGAATATTGGCGACATGCGCCGGCGCATAGGCGGGCGCGAGGCGGAGCGTGAAGCCATGCCCGTTCGCGAGTGTGAAGACGAGAATCTCGTCATCGGGCACCGCGACCCAGTCCGACGCGACCGGATCGGACGGCAGCGGTGCTGGCGCCGGCGTAGCTTGGGCGAGGGCGGCGGCGAGCAGGGCGGTGATCATCGCTGTGAGACTGCCCGAGTGCCGCCCCGCACGCAATCGCTTGCGCCGCAGCCAAACCCGCTCTAGCAGGCGCGTTCCAGAGCAATGCGGAGCGGTGGCCGAGTGGTCGAAGGCGCTCGCCTGGAAAGTGAGTATACGTCAAAAGCGTATCGAGGGTTCGAATCCCTCCCGCTCCGCCACCACCCTTTGGATCTAAGCCCAAAGTTGCGATCAAGTCGTCGGGTTCCCATAACCGCTCCCCGAAAGCGCGCGTGCTTGAAGCCGAACGTCGCCGCACGATTTCCGCGGATATCGCTGGCCGTGGTTTATGTCGCCTTAGGCCGCGCCCCTATATTGCGTACGGCCTATGCTCAGAGCTGAACGGTAAAAGCGGTGGAAATCCGCCCGTGCGCTTTCGGGCGGCGATTGCCGTGAACAGCCGTTCGTTCAGACGATGGGCTACGGGTTTAGTCGCCTGACCCCTCCCGAGATCGGACGCCTTTCAGACGTAGTAAATACGTGATCGATCAATAGCTTACTGTAATCACAATCGTATCATTATAGGCTCCGGGGCGTGGCGAGAGCCTGGCGGGGATTCTTCCGTAAATCTGGTAGGTCGAACTCCCGCCAAGCAACGGGATGATATCGAAGGACCGCACGGTGGAGCTCCCGCCCGACCCGTCGCCCCAGATCTGCGTTCGCGCCGGATCCGCATAAAGCTGATAGGGCAGGGTCGCCGTTCCAGAGATCATGCGTCGCGCCGTATAGCTGCCGTCTCGTCCCGGGCTGAGCGCGATCGTGTACCCGCCGAGACCGGAGAGTATGAAGCAGTTGATCGTGATCGTGCCCGTCGCGTCGTCCGCCGACGTGGCAGACCCGTCATAGTTCCCGAACGCGACCCCGCTCGCCGATACCGAGCATCCCGCATCCGCGGCAGCCGGTATCGCGAGGCAGAATAGCGCGAACAGCACGCGGGCGATCACGGGGCTGTCTCGACACAGGAAAACGGGCCAAGCCGCGCGAGACCCCGGTCCCGCGCAGCGACGGACAGTCCAACACGGCAGCGCGTGCCGTCGGGGCGCGCGACGTTCAGGACGGTGTGCTGGTCGAGCCCCTCGACGAAGGTCTCCCCGTCAAAGCCCAGGGGAAACGTCGCCCCGGACGCTTCCAGCGTGACCGTGCTTCCCGGTGGAAGTGGTCTGCCGCTTGCGTCGACCAGGACCAGCACTGCGCCATTTGGTCGTTTGATCGGAAACCTGAGCACGACGCCTGCCCGATCCTGTGGCCGGACATCGCGTTCCCCGGTTGCGATCACGGCATCGGGCGGCAGATCGGTCGGCTCGATGGCGAGGTGATTGACCTGGAACGACCGCAGGTCGGTAACCATCAGCTTGCCCGACCGGCCGGTTCGGCCGGCGACCCTGTTTTCGTGCAGCACCCGAACACCTGCCAACCCTTGCGTGTCGACAATCGCGAAACTGTCGTTGATCGTATTCGACAGAAATACCGAGCCATCGATTGCGGACACGGACCCGCGCGCCTGGGCACGGATCGTCGTTGCACCGTTGGTCCGATCGATTCCGGCGGCCAGCCATCCGATGCGGGACCGATGTTGGACTTCGACAAACTGGCTGTCGATCGCGCCGCGCCCGATCGCCGCCTGATAGCCCCATGAATCGGCCTCACGCGTGCCGCGCGCCGCCTGCAGCTGGCTTTGCCAGCGGCCGCCTTGCATCTGCCGATCAACACTCGCCTGACTGCGCCGTCCGAAGGGAAGCGACAGGCCGAACATGATGCTGCGGCCGCCGCGTGCGGTGGTGTCGTGCGAGCCGTTCGCGTAGATCGATACCGGTCCCCGCTGCACGCTGTAGGTGACGGACGCCAGACGGACCGCGGACCCGCGGCCAAACATCGCCGGCGCGCCCTTCAGCCTTTCCCAGGCGACGTCGCCTGCCTGAGCGAGTGCGGTATAGCCGAGGGACATCGTACCGGCCGGACCCATTGCAAGCGCAATGCTGGCGTCGGTCTGCCTACGAATGGCAGGATAGCCATCGCTTGCCGCGTTGTCGCGAAAGGCCTTCGTCGCGAATCCGTGGGACAGCCTGAGTGACACCAGTGAGTCGCGGTGTTCGATTTGCGCGACGCAGCGCACGCCGTTCCCGTCCCGCCCGCTGCTGGCCGCGCAATCACCCGTGGCGATTGCCAGGTTGGCCAGGTTTACCGACACGCCCGACCCGACGAGCGCCGCGCTGCGGGTTGCTTCGGCATAGAGCGCCGCCGTCAGCCGTGGCGATACGCCCCAGCGGTAGCTGCCGCTTGCCGCAAGCTGTCCGTAGGCGTTGCTCTGGCTCCCGAATTGATGCCGGATCATGCCAGCCTGGACAGCGAACGTGTGCAACCCGGGTGCCAGCAGAGCATTGCTCGCATAATAGGCCACCGTCGTCCTGACGGATTGTCCCAGGGAATTCTGCAGGTTCAGCGAGACTTTGCCGCTGCCCGTCTGCACCGGCACGTTGCGGATCTCGAAGGGACCGGCGCCGATAGGCAGGGATACCGCGGATGCGTCGTTCACAAGGATGTCGGCGATGGTGGGAACGACCGCGTTTCCACGAAAATCGGGCAGCGGCATCGTGATCAGGTCGGGGCGCAGCGCGAAGTCCGAGCCGAATTGGATGCCGCCGAGCCGGATCGCCCGTTGCGAGTCCGCTCCCGACGTGATGAAGTCGCCCAGCCTGAGCCGCAGCAGGCGGTCGGGCAGCGAAACGGTGTAGTTGAAATCAAGCCTCGTCGCGCGATAGGTCGTCGTCGTCCCCGAACGGAATGCGGTCATCAAGGCCTGACCAGCCGCAATCCCATGGCCTGAAAAGACGCGGGCATCGAGGTACGCGGAAAAGGCCTGGCGACGAGCATCGCCGGTCACTGTCGTATCGTAGTTCAGCGTGGAACCGGTCCCGCTCTCCACCGCTCCGGCCATGGCAGGATCGGCAGCGGCCGAGATCGTCGTTCTCACCAGACGCGCCTCGGAGGCGGTCACGTAGAGTCGGCCTGTAGCCTGGTCGACGTTCCACCTAAAATCACGGTCGGCGACGATGTCCGCAAGTTCATCGCCGGGCGTGGTGCGCGGGGAAAGGCCGAGTTCGACGAGTTCCTTGGGGGTCGCCGCCAGTCCGTCGCCGCGCAGAACAAACTCGCCGATTTTCCCGGTCGGGCGCCCATTGATCCAGACCTCCAGCAGCGTCGGTGCGGGAGCGGCCCCGGCATGGTCAGCGAGGCAGATCATCAGGAGAAATCGACAGGTCGATCGGAGGGCTTTGGCGCGCATCGCACGGTCCCGTCCCCGCTACCGCGCGAGGGCAACGGTGATGGGGCCCTTTCCGCCCTCCATCGTCAGTCGATAGCGGCCATCCACGGCGGGTTGGATGGGCATGTCCTGGACCGGAAGTTCCCGCGTCGCGCCAGCCAGCAGATAGGGTGAGCCACCGTTCTTGATGGCGATCGGCGATCCGTTCGTGTCGCGCAGCACAACGTTGCGCAGCGTCTCATGGCGCGCTCCCGGATTTTCGAGCACGAGCACCGTGTCACCTTCCCGGCGCGCCAGCCGAAATCGAACGCCGGGGTTCGCCGGAGCGACGGGCTCGACGAAGATTGGCATGGAAATGCGCAGGACCATGCGCACGGCACCGGGTTCGGACGCGCGCGGGATCTGATCGAGGATCAACCGGTACGTCAGTTCCTTGGACGTCGCCTTATGCCGCACGAGAACCCGGAAAACCTGGTTCGAATGGGGTGGGATCGTCACGATGCGGGGACTGACGACGACATCGTCGGCCGATGTGAGGACATCGTCGGGCTGTTGCGTCCAGGCGAAGGGCCGGATCTGGACCACCGTTTCCTCAGCGCCATCGTTTCGGACCGTCAGGCTCGTCGCCTGTTGCGAGGCGGCAAGATTGAACGTGACCGGGCTCACCGACAGGGATTGTGCCTGAAGCGGGGCGATGCCCGTTGCCAGGACGATCCCGTATCCGCTCGCCATCGACCAGCGACGAAGCCTCTCGAAGCGCAAAAAACTTTCCCGGGCCATCAGTAGGTGATCGTTGCGGTCAGAGTATCCGAATAGGCTCCGGGGACGGGCAATTGACCCGCTGCAAGGCGCCCATAAACGGTAATGGCCTGAGCGCCGCCGTTGCCGGTGCCCGAGACCGTGTCCGTACCGATCGTCGTACCCCAGCTATTGGTACGCGCACTGTCGCGATAGACGGCATAGGCGAGCACATCGACGCTGGGGCCGTTCATGTACCGGTTCGTTACGGTCGCTCCCGTGCCCAAGCCTGCGCTGACGCCGATGGTGTAGGCGGTGGTATCCGTGCAGGTCGCGGTGATCGTCGAGGTCGCGTCGGTTTGGGCCCCGGTATAGGTTCCGAACGTCAGCGCGGTCGCCGAAATCTGGCAACTCGCCACGACATTGGCCGTCACATTGAACGTCGTGTTCGCCGTCGATGCGCTTGCCGAGCCATTCGCCACAACCATGCATAGGGGAATGCTCAGAACGCGAGCCTGCGTTTTGAAAAAGGCTGTAGTGGTGTGAAGCGACGGCCGACCTATGCGCAGTAACGCAATATGCCGAGTCAAGTTCTGCGTAATCATAAGACGGCGACCTTTCTCAGGCAATTATAGAATGCCCGCCAAAGGAAGGGCGTCAGCCTCAGGAAAAACGTCACCATTTATATGCGGCTATCCACCACCGGTGGCCCTAACCAACTGCAGATTGTTGCGAATTAGGAAGTACTTCAGAGTCCACATGGACCGAGGAGTCTGGATGGTAATTCTTCACCTCATCGGACTGAAGCGCTTGTCCGCTTAAAAAGAGTGGCTGAGATTTATTGAGGATTTGTCCGAATACGTGCGCGCCGCAATCAACCCGAAAGGCGCCGATAATCATTTTTGCAGCCGTTTGAACCAATGGCGGCCTCCCACCGACTGCCCCAAATTGGACGCGCCGCCTTCTTCTCGCTCACGGCGGCCATGAGGAAATATCAGCCGCCAAAAGCCGCCAGCGCGAACAGGGAAATGCTTGAAGTCAGGGAACGGGGGAGGTGGCAGAAATGGCCGGATTTGGGTCGAGTGTGTCAGTGTAGTGCAAGCGATGAATCAGACGCGCACCGTCCGCAGGTCTCAAACTTGACTTACGCGACCTTGCCGAACCCGCCACTGAAGCGCCACGTGCCTCGACCCCGCCGCTTCGCGTCGTAAAGCGCAACGTCCGCGGATTTCAGGACTGTTTGTATGCTGTCGCCGTCGCCGGGATAAACCGCGATGCCGATGCTGAAACTTAGGCTCATCTGTCCTCCGTTGAAGTCGACAGCAGGCTGAACGCCATCGACGATGCGACCGCATGCCGCATCGATATCGGCGGTGCTGCCGACGTCGGGTAAGAGTATGGCAAACTCGTCACCGCCGAGCCGCGCGACATGGCTCATCTCTCCAACGGCTGCGCGCAGACGCTCTCCTGCCGCGACGAGGAGCGCATCGCCAGCATCGTGGCCAAACGTGTCGTTGACGACCTTGAAATGGTCAAGATCGATCAGGAGCAAGGCAAACCGGGACTTTTGACGATCGGACAGTTCGATGAGATTGCGCATGTGTCGTGTGAACTGTCGACGATTGGCGAGGGAGGTAAGTCCGTCGAAATAGGCCAGATATTCGAGCTCGTCATGAGCTTTGCGTAGCGCCGCATCGCTCCGCCAGTTTGCCCGTACGCTTGCGAAGATATAACTGATGCAAAGACCCGACGCGATTGTCGACGTCAGAGTGGTAAAATAGCTTGCTGGTTCGACCAGCCAAGGCAGCGCGAGCATTGCGCTGGCGGGAACACCAACCTTGAATGCCACTATCGACGGGGCGCGGAAGGCAAAGGCTTGGGCGTGGATCAGCTGCGAGATCAGCATGACGATAACCGCCGAACCTATATCAGGTACCCTGCTCCACCACAGCAAAACCGGCAAGCTCGTCCACGCGATCGTCGTCATGAGTGCGGAGGCAATATAGTTGAGCCGTAGCGGCAGGCGCCCGCCATCCGGTCGCGCCAGCATGATACTGCATTGCCTGCACCACAGCTCCGCAAATCCGACAAAGCTGATCCAGAGTATCGCAGCGCGAGAACCCAGATGGGTGAGCAACAGCAAACTCGCCAGAGCGGCGATTACCAATCGCGGCAACAGCGTTTTCAGCCCGTCCAGCGCCGCCCCATCGAGCCGATGGTCTCCCAGCCGTTCCAGCCAACCACGCGATATCAGACCGCGGGGCATCATCACGTGTTCCCTGATGCCAGCACAGCCAGGATTGGGCGAATTCGATCGCAGGGGCAGTGCGTAGTCCTGTGCCGCCGATCGTGATGGTAGGGAAAATCGCCGACATGCATGCGCGCATTATAGGACAGCGTGAATCGATCGAGATAAGGACACCGAAAAGTTCAGCGATCGGACCTTGCCATCCAGGATGCAGAAATCACCGGAGACTGTTGAAAAAGGATCGCGTGGGATCAGCGTGGTGGATGACAGGTGACGCCGGGCACCGGAGGATGCGCCGCGTATCAGGCCGGCGCGGCC